>NZ_CP134771.1:2180625-2907500 GCF_031880315.1 Pseudomonas baltica
GCAAAAGATCGAGCAGGAACTCAAGCAGGAGCCGGCTGAGCAATGACACTGCGCCGCGATGGCCACAGGCGGGTGCGGCAGATTTGTCGTTGACTGCCTGCAGGCCGCTGAATGCAACAACATTTTTAAGGTCATGAAGTAAGCGGTCTCGACACTTTTTTCATACGGCCGTTTGAAAGCGATCCACCTGAGTCGAGCCCCCGATTTCAAGGGGTATTCCAGGTATCCGAGTGCCCCGCCCTGCACATCAGTGCAACGCAGTGTCTCGCTCGGAAAACTCCGAACCGCTCGAACGGTGGGTCAGTGGTGCATCGAACGCCAAGGATTTCTGGCATAATCGCGCCCCCTTTGAACTGGTCACAAAACCTTCATGATCGAATTATTCAGCGGCCTCGACGCCTGGGTGGTGATAAGCCTCATTCTCGCCCTGACGTTCGTCCTCGCCTTCGAGTTCATCAATGGCTTTCATGACACTGCCAACGCGGTGGCCACAGTCATTTATACCAAGGCCATGCCACCACAACTGGCGGTACTCTTCTCGGGGCTATTCAACTTCCTCGGCGTGTTGCTGGGCGGTGTCGGCGTGGCCTATGCCATCGTCCATCTGCTGCCGGTGGAACTGTTGATCAACGTCAACACCGGCCATGGGCTGGCCATGGTGTTCTCGCTGCTCGCTGCCGCGATCGCCTGGAACCTGGGGACCTGGTACTTCGGCATTCCGGCCTCCAGCTCCCATACCCTGATCGGCTCGATACTGGGTGTGGGCCTGGCCAACGCCTTGCTCAACAACATTCCGTTGGCCGACGGCGTTAACTGGCAGAAGGCTATCGACATCGGCGCTTCGCTGGTGTTCTCGCCGGTGGCCGGCTTCCTGGCCGCGGCCGTCGGGTTGCTGATCCTGAAAAAATGGCGCCCGGCATCCAAGATGCACAAGACCCCGGACCAGCGCAAAAAGCTCGACGACAAGAAGCACCCGCCGTTCTGGAATCGTCTGGTACTGGTGATTTCGGCGATGGCCGTGAGCTTCGTGCACGGTTCCAACGATGGCCAGAAGGGCATCGGCCTGATCATGCTGGTATTGATCGGCATCGTGCCGAGCCAGTTCGTGCTGGACCTCACCAGCACCACCTATCAGATCGAACGCACCCGCGACGCTACCGTGCACCTGAACCAGTTCTATCAGCGCAACAGCGCCACCCTGGGCGAGTTTCTGGCCCTCGGCAAGGCGTCCGACAGCGATCTGCCGGCCCAGTCCAGTTGTAACCCGAAGCAGACCGAGCCGACCATCCACGCGCTGCTGGGCAACCTCGAGGGCGTAGCGGATTACCACACGCTCGCGCCAGAAAAGCGCATCGAAGTGCGCCGCTATCTGTTGTGCCTGGATGACACCGCGAAAAAAGTCAGCAAGCTGCCGGTACTCGATGCTCGCGAGAAGGCCGACCTCGACAAGCTGCGCAAGGACCTGACCGGAACCACCGAGTATGCCCCGTTCTGGGTGGTGGTCGCTGTCGCCCTGGCCCTGGGTATCGGCACCATGGTGGGCTGGAAGCGCGTGGTCCTGACCATCGGTACCAAGATCGGCAAGCAAGGCATGACCTACTCCCAGGGCATGTCGGCGCAGATCGTCACGGCATCGATGATCGGCCTGGCCAACATCTTCGCCCTCCCCGTGTCGACTACCCATGTGTTGTCGTCGGGGGTCGCCGGTACCATGGTGGCCAACAAGAGCGGCCTGCAGGGGGGCACCATCAAGACCATCCTGCTGGCCTGGGTGCTGACCCTGCCAGCCTCGATGGCACTGGCGGCCGGGCTGTTCTGGCTGGCCTCCAAGGTGCTCGGGACCTGATCTCGGGTTGATACGCGGCCTGTCGTAGGCGCTTTCATGGCTGGCCGCGGGTGTTGCATCCATGCGACTGGCCTCCGCGCCGCCGAACGCGCAACCTTGCTTTCACAATCCGGACCTGAGCCGTACACCCGTGGGAGCGAGGCTTGCTCCCACGGGGCGCTTTTTCACGCCTATCGACGCTTGTTGCCGCCCAGCAACGACCCCATCAGACCACGCACCAGCTGCCGCCCCAACTGCCCGGCAGCCTGGCGCACCGCCGACTTGATCGCCTGCCCCGCCGCTGTCCCGAGAAACTCCGTGGCCTTGTCCACCAGGCTGTCGCCCGCAGCCGCCTTGGCTTCCTCCGTGGGCGGCTGCAGCCTGCGTGCAGATAGGATTTCATAGGCCGACTCGCGGTCGATAGGCTTGTCGTAACGGCCTCGCAACGGCGAGCTCGCCAGCAACGCCGAGCGCTCGGCCGCGGTCAGCGGGCCGATACGCGACTGCGGGGGCGCGATCAGTACGCGCTGCACCATCGCAGGCGTGCCCTTGTCCTGCAACGTCCCCACCAGCGCCTCGCCAATGCCCAGTTCGGTGAGCACGGTGAGGGTGTCGAACGCCGGATTGGGTCGAAAGCCGTCTGCCACGGCTTTGAGGGATCTCTGCTCCCTGGCGGTGAACGCCCGCAAGCCGTGCTGCAAGCGCAACCCCAACTGGGCGAGGATGCCATCGGGCAAATCGCTGGGCGACTGAGTGACGAAATACACCCCGACGCCCTTGGAGCGGATCAGCCGCACCACTTGCTCGAGCCGGTCCTGAAGCGCCTTGGGGGTATCGGCGAACAACAGGTGGGCCTCGTCGAAGAACAATGCCAGCAACGGCCTGTCGGCATCGCCCCGCTCCGGGAGCTGCTCGAACAACTCGGCCAGCAACCACAGCAAAAACGTCGCGTAGACCTTGGGCGACTCGTGCACCAGGCGGCTGGCGTCCAGCAGATGAATACGCCCGCGCCCGTCGGCATCGGGTTGCAGGAGATCTTCAAGTTGCAAGGCCGGTTCGCCGAACAGCGCTTCGGCGCCTTGCTGCTCGAGCGTCGCCAGGCGCCGCAACAAGGCCTGGCTGGAACCGGTGGTCATCAGGGCCGCGTCATCGCCCAGCAACTGCGGATTGTCCTTGAGATGATTGAGCAGCGCCTTGAGGTCCTTGAGATCGAGCAACAACAAACCTTCGCGATCAGCCACCTTGAATGCCGCATACAGGGCCGCCTGCTGGCTGTCGGTCAGCTCCAGCAGGCTGCCGATCAGCAGCGGGCCCATCTCGCTGAGGGTGGTGCGCAACGGGTGGCCGCTCTCGCCGTGCACATCCCAAAGCGTCACTGGGCAGGCTTTGGCCCGATACCCAAGCCACGGCATGCCGGCAATCCGCTCGGCAATCTTGCCCGTGGGTTGGCCGGGCGCCCCCAAACCACACAGATCGCCTTTGATGTCGGCGGCGAACACCGCCACACCGGCGTCGCTGAAGGCTTCGGCCAGGCGCTGCAAGGTGACCGTCTTGCCCGTACCGGTCGCGCCGGCGATCAAACCGTGGCGATTGCTCAGGCGCATGGCCTGCGCCACAGGCGTTCCATCGAGGTCGGCACCCAGCAGAAGTTGTGCGCTATCGGCCATGTTTCAAATCCTTGTATCCGGTTGAAAGACCCGCTTGCCAACGAATGGCGCACTGCAGCGATATCCGATTATAGGCACAGCCGGGCAGTCGTCCGAGACTCGCGCGATGTATCATGGCGAACATGTACGTCTGCCGGAGGTCAATCCTGTGGACTGCCCCGACTCGAGAGTTTGCCGAACCGTGCTGATGATTCTTCCCCTATTACCCGCCCGCCCAGTCTGTCTGCCAAACGCCCTGTGGCCGGTGTCGATCACCGGAACCTTCGCATGAGGCGCCTGCCGTGGTTATTGGTGGCGATCGTCGCTGCGGTACTGATCCCCATGCTGCTGGGCGGCACGGCGATCTTCGCGCGCCTGCGCAGTTTTCCATTGTCGTGGATGCTCGGCCTGATCGGCATCATCCTTGGGTGCTGGGTCCTCAATACCTTGCGCCTGCGCCTGCTGCTGGGCGATCAACGCGACCAGGTCACTCGTCTGCAGAGCCTGGGCGTGGTGATGTCCGCCGAGTTCGCCTGGTGCGCGACCCCGGCCGGCAGTGGCGGCCCGTTGACCATCATGGCCTTGCTGAGCCGCTATGGCGTGCGGCCTGCCCAGGCCAGCGCGGTGTTCGCCATGGATCAACTCAGCGATCTGCTGTTCTTCCTCTGTGCGCTCATCGGCGTGCTGTTTTACGCGCTGGCCCATAGCATCAGCCAAAGCCAGCAGATGATGCTGGTGATCAGCACCTGCCTGGTTGCGGGCAGTCTGGTCGGTTGCGTGGCGCTGGGGCTCTGGCACCGCCAGGTGATGCTGCTGATCGGCCGCCTGATGCGCCGGGTAAGGCTCAAATCCTCCACGCGCTGGCGCTGGACCCGCAAATGGCTGCGCTTCATCGCGGCGTTCACCAACGCCCTGAAGCTGCCGCGCAGCACGCTGATCATGGTGTTCAGCCTGACCTGCGTGCACTGGGGGCTGCGCTACAGCATCCTGTACCTGGCGCTGCAGGGCCTGGGGGTCGATTTTCAATGGGCGTGGAGCTTTTTGATCCAGATCCTTTCACTCAGCGCCGGGCAATTCAGTCTGCTGCCCGGCGGCGCCGGCACGGCCGAACTCACCAGCGCAGCGCTGCTGGCACCGATGGTCGGCAAATCGACAGCGGCCGCCGCCATTCTGATCTGGCGCAGCGTGACCTATTACTTCTATCTGATCGTCGGCGGCCCGATCTTCGTGCTGATGCTCGGGCGCCCGCTGCTGAGTAAATTGATGGGCCGCAAGCGCGGCTAGGCGGTGCTGTCGTCGGAGTCGGCAGGCTTCTGGGGACGCTGGGTGCGCTCCCAGAGTTCAGCGGCACCAGGGAACTCGGTGCCGTCGTCTTCCGAGAGGGCCTCGGGGTCGTAGCGGCTCAAGCAGCCCTCGCCCAGGGTGGGTGGGGCTTTGGAGGCTGCCTTGTCACGTGGATCACTCATCGCAACCTCCTCGCTTCACATCGGTTAGAACACCACCGTCTTGTTGCCGTGCACCAGTACACGGTCTTCGAGGTGATAACGCAAGCCGCGCGCCAGCACCATCTTCTCGACATCGCGACCGAAGCGGACCATGTCCTCGATGCTGTCGCTATGGCTGACACGCACCACGTCCTGCTCGATGATCGGCCCGGCATCGAGCTCTTCGGTTACATAGTGGCAGGTCGCGCCAATCAACTTCACGCCGCGCATCGACGCCTGGTGGTAAGGCTTGGCGCCCACGAACGACGGCAAGAAGCTGTGGTGGATGTTGATGACCTTCTGCGCGTATTCCTGGCATAGCTGTGGCGGCAGGATCTGCATGTAGCGCGCCAGCACCACCACGTCGGCCTGATGCTCGGCAACACGGCGCGACACCTCGGCAAAGGCCGGCTGCTTGTCCTTGGGGTCGACAGGAATATGGTAGTAAGGAATGCCATGCCACTCGACCATGCTGCGCAGATCGTCGTGGTTGGAAATCACACAGGCGATAGCGCAGTCCAGTTCGTCGCTGTGCCAGCGGTGCAACAGATCTGCCAGGCAGTGGGACTCGCGACTGGCCATCAGCACCACGCGTTTTTTCTGATCGGTATCGGTGACCCGCCAGACCATGGAGAACTCGTCGGCGATCGGCGCGAAAGCCTCTCGAAATGCCTCGATACCAAATGGCAAGCTGTCGGCGCGAATTTCATGACGCATGAAAAACCAGCCACTCTGATCATCGGAGTGGTGGCTGGCTTCGGTGATCCAGCCATTATGGGACGCCAGAAAGTGACTGACTTTGGCCACGATGCCGACGCGGTCGGGGCACGCGATGACCAGCCGAAAAGTGCGCATTAGCTAAACTCCAGAACTTCGCAAAGGCCGCCATTCTAGCGACTGCGGGGCAAAACTCCAGCGGTGCCGACGACCCGCTGCGATCAATGCGCAGGACGGACCTGATTGCAAGGGTAGCCGCGCGTATAAACGATCTGAACAGATTGTTTAATCGACCCTTCAACCCGTTCGCAACGTGAAACCTTTTGCAATTATTTTTTAGCAACATTCATTTCTCAGCAGAGTCGCCTGTAATTAGCGCAGGCAGCTTATTTTGTCGCGTTGCTGATTGGATGTTTACTTCATTAAATACAGTGTCTATTATTGAGTCATCGACTCCCTGCCACCCTGAATTGCGAAGGTCATCAATATGTCCCTGATCAACGAATACCGCGCCACAGAAGAAGCCATCAAAGAACTGCAAGCGCGTTTGAAGAACCTGTCGCAAGACGACAAACTGCAAACCGAACTGGAATTCGAAGGCAAGCTGCGCACGCTGATGGGCGAATATCAAAAATCGCTGCGTGACATCGTTGCCCTGCTGGACCCAGAAGCCAAGTTCAACAAGGCACCCCGTAGCGGCGCTGTCAAAGTCACTGGCACCAAGCGCGCGCGCAAGGTCAAGCAGTACAAAAACCCGCACAATGGCGAAATCATCGAAACCAAAGGCGGCAACCACAAGACCCTGAAAGAATGGAAAGCCAAGTGGGGCGGTGATGTGGTTGAAAGCTGGGCAAACCTGCTGGGTTAATTCAGCTGGTTACAATTGATAAAAAACGCCAGCTTGCTGGCGTTTTTTATTGCCTCAATGACTGCTGTTCATATCTGCAACTTGGTGCGCAATGCCTGGGCATAGGCCTGCCACTGTTGCAATACAGCCTGCTGCTCGCCATCAGCACGGGGCAGCGCCTCCAGCATGGCCAGGTCGAACGCCTCCAGCGTATGAGGCGCCCCCGCCTGCGGACGGGTCAGGCGATCGCGACAGAATGCCAGCCATGCCTCATGTTCAGCGCTATTCAAGGTATCGGCAAAGTTACGTGCCCGATAACGTTTGAGCAGCTCCGGCAAACGCCCGTCATCGAACATCCAGCGCGACGAAGAAAGTGTTTCCGGTTCAGCCAATCGCAGCTGCTCGCATAGCCGACGGTCACGATCCCCAATAAATCCATCGTACAACTGCTGCTCGGGGTCTTCGACCGCATCGAACTTCTCGTCCTGATAAATCAATCCGAGATGCTCCTGCCAAACAGCCTGATGTTCGCGCAACGCGGCGGCCCGTGCTTCATACAACGGCAAGTTCAGTTGCAATCGCTCGATATTTTCAGGGCGCAACACACTGAGTGGCGCCAACACAGGGCAACGATTGATCTGTACCAACTTCAAAGGCACTGGCAGTTGCCCTTCTGGCAGGTCTTCGCTTCGGGTGTACAAGCGCGCCTTCAAAGAGTCGGCGCTGTCTTGCCACATGCCCTGCGGGTCCAGGTGCAAGTCGCAGACGATCAGGGCGTTGCGATTGCGCGGGTGCCAGGCCAGTGGCAATACCACCCCCAAGTAATGACGCGCCGCCGAGAAGCGCCCGGAAATATGTACCAATGGCTGCAACAAGCGTATTTGCTCTTGCACTTTGTGTTTACTGCGCAACTCGAACAGCCATTGATATAACCGCGGCTGGCGATCGCGTACCCGTCGCGCCATGGCAATGGTCGCTCGAACATCCGACAAGGCATCGTGGGCCTGGCCATGTTCAAGGCCATTGGCCGCCGTCAACAGCTCCAACTTGAGACTGACGCGGCCGTCATGCTGCGGCCATTCGATACCCTCGGGACGCAAGGCATAAGCGGTGCGCACCACGTCGATCAGGTCCCAGCGGCTGTTACCGCCCTGCCACTCCCGCGCATAGGGATCGAAGAAGTTGCGATAAAGACTGTAACGGGTCATCTCATCATCGAAACGCAGGGTGTTGTAACCGGCCCCGCAGGTCCCCGGCGCCGAGAGTTCGGCATGCACCCGAGTCATGAACTCGGCTTCGCCCAGCCCGGACTCGGCCAGGCGCTGGGGGGTGATACCGGTGATCATGCAGGCCATGGGATGGGGCAGGATGTCGTCGCTGGGCCGACAGTAGAGATTGACCGGGGCGGCGATTTCGTTGAGGTCGACATCGGTACGAATACCCGCCACCTGCAACGGCCGGTCGCTGCGCGGGTTGATACCGGTGGTTTCGTAGTCGTACCAGAAAATGCTCGTGGTCACGGGGTGGTCCTGTACAAAGTTTGCGGGAATTCTAGGCTTTGCCCGGTGACAGGGCCAGCGGGCGCTGGGCAGCGGGCGCGCAGACAGGTATCGTCGGTGACTTGAGTGCCCTCTGCGCAGACGCCAAGACTCCGATGCCCCAGACTTCAGCAACGCCAAGGAATGCAACGCTGCCCCTGGATACCCGCCAGGCGGTGGAAACCCCCGAGGGGATCGATTTGATCCTGAGGCCGGCCGGGCTGGTGGTCCGGGCCATCGCGTTCAGCATCGACCTGCTGATTCGCGGCGCCTTGCTGATCGGCCTGTATTTCTTGCTGGACGCCTTGGGCGAGTTTGGCATGGGCCTGGGTGCCTTGCTGTTGTTTCTGCTCAACTGGTGGTACATGGTGCTGTTCGAAGTACTCAATCAAGGACGTACACCGGGCAAGCAATGGATGAAGCTCGCGGTGGTCATGGAAGACGGCACCGCCGTGGGCTGGTCGGCGTCGCTGATTCGCAATCTGCTGCGCGTCGTCGACCTGCTGCCCCTCGGCTATTGCCTGGGTGCGCTGTGCTGCCTGTATCAGCCGGCTTTTCGACGCCTCGGAGACCTCGCGGCGGGCAGTATGGTGGTCTACCAGGATCAGCCACCCAGCCCGGCACCGCCCCGGCTGGCTGCCGCGCCACTGCTGCCGACCTTTACCCTGACACTGGCCGATCAGCGCGCGATCCTGGGTTTCGCCGAACGCCAGGAGCAACTGAGCCGTGCCCGCGCCGATGAACTGGCAATCATTCTGGCCGAACCGCTGGGCGTCAGCTCGGCGTCCCTCGCCCGCACCCGGCTCGACAGCCTGGCACAGGGCTTGTTGGGGCCGACATGAAACAGCAGCCTTTCGAAACTCGCCATCAACCACTCTGGCAAGCCTTCAGCCTGCGCCTTAAGGCCTTGGAGAGCGGCAAGGCACGCACCGCCCACAGCGAGGGTTTCAGCCACGACTATCGGCGCCTGTGCCAACATCTGGCGCTGGCCCGTTCGCGCGGCTACAGCAGCCGCCTGGTCGACCACCTGGAGCAGTTGGTGCTGCGTGGCCATCGCCAGCTCTACCGCCACCGCAGCCAGGTTGGCACGCAGATAGTCGCCTTCGTGCTGGCCGACTTCCCTCGCCAGGTGCGCAGCCAATGGCGCCTGGTACTGCTGGCCGGGCTGCTGCTGGGGCTGACGCTGTTGGGCTCGGCGCTGTGGATCTACTGCTGCCCGGAACAAGTCTACAGCCTGCTCGACCCGGCCCAGGTCAGCGCCATGGAGCATCAATATGATCCGCAACTGAGTCGTCTGGGCCTAGGTGCCGAGCGCCCTGCTGCTCAGGACTGGCAGATGTTCGGCTTTTACGTGATGAACAACGTCGGCATTGCCTTCCAGACGTTCGCCGGCGGCTTGCTCGCGGGCCTGGGCAGTGTGTTTTTCCTGATGTTCAATGGTTTGACCATCGGCGCCGCTGCGGGCCATCTCACCCACATCGGCTCGGGCCAGACCTTCTGGTCGTTCGTGATCGGCCACAGTGCGTTCGAACTGCCCGCCATTGTGTTGGCCGGCGCCGCCGGGCTGGGCATCGGCTGGGCGCTGATCGCCCCGGGGCGGCTTACCCGCGGCGAGGCATTGCGGGTGGCCGCCAAAGCCAGCATGCAGCTGGTCTACGGCGCCTTGTTGATGCTCCTGCTCGCAGCATTCGTCGAGGCGTACTGGTCGGCCAAGACGGCCATAGCGCCCGCGTTGAAATATGCCGTAGGGGCCACGCTGTGGCTGTTGCTGATGCTTTACTTGAGCCGTGCCGGCCGAGGTCAGCATGCAGCTGAATGAAACCACCCTGGTCATCCGCCCGCGCAATCCATGGGAAGCCA
This sequence comes from Pseudomonas baltica, assembly GCF_031880315.1. Classification (NCBI taxonomy): domain Bacteria; kingdom Pseudomonadati; phylum Pseudomonadota; class Gammaproteobacteria; order Pseudomonadales; family Pseudomonadaceae; genus Pseudomonas; species Pseudomonas baltica. The sequence goes on from NZ_CP134771.1 coordinate 2,190,543, forward strand.
TCGACCTCGGCGTACTGCTCGCGGCGCGGCACTGGCGCCTGTTACTGAGCAGCTGGGCGATCGCCACCGTGCCGTTGTTCGCGCTGCTGACGCTGCTGCTGTGGGATCACCCGAGCATCGTCATTGCCCTGATCTGGTGGCTCAAGCCCGCTTTCGAGCGCTTGCCGCTGCACATTCTCGCGCAGTCGCTGTTCGGGGCCGCGCCCAGCGTACGCCAGGCTTTACGCCAATGGGTGCGCCTGCTGCGCCCGCAACTGGTGGCCAGCCTGACCTGGCGGCGCTTGAGCCTGAGCCGCAGTTTTACCCTGCCGGTGCTGCAACTCGAAGGCCTGGGCGGCCAACAGCGTTTGCGCCGCCTGGCAGTGTTACGCCGTCAGAACGGTGGCGCCGCGCGCTGGCTGACGCTGGTGGGCATTCATCTGGAATTGATCCTGAGCCTGGGCGCCGTGGGCTTGCTGTACATGCTCACGCCCCATGCCTTCAGCTCTTTCGCCGACCAGCAACTGGTACTCGATGCGAAGTATGTCGAAGCGCCCTGGCTGATCCACCTGCGCAACGCCTTCTATGTAGTGATCCTGCTGATCTGGGAGCCGATCTACGTGGCCTGTGGCTTTACCCTCTACCTCAATCGGCGCACCGTACTTGAAGCCTGGGACATCGAGTTGCAGTTCCGGCGCTTGCGCCAGCGCCTCACCAGCGGCGTCGGCAAAACCCCAGCCCTGCTGGCGACACTGGCAGTGCTGACCGCCCTGACCAATCCTAGCCACGAAGCCTGGGCGCAACCCGTCCCGCTGATGACCATTCCAGCGTCGACGGCCCCCTCCCAGGCAGCGGCGCCGACGCCCTTGAACCCGACGCCCCTGACCACGGTGCCTTTGCCCCCCTCGCCGCTGGCCCCGGCTGACACCGTCGCTGGCCCGCAAAGCCCGCGCCTGCTGCACCAGGCGCTGACCAGCGAGGTAGCGCGGCAGACGGCGCAGTCCATCGTGCAGGCGCCGCCGTTCAAGAACATGCAGACCGTCAATCGCTGGCGCTGGAAATCCGACGACAACAACGACACCCACCTGCCCGCGGCAACGCTGACACCGCACTTGCCCGTCTGGCCGCAACGGCTGGCCAAGGTCGTCGAGGTGCTGCTGTGGGGGCTATTGCTGGCGCTGGCGATCCTACTGGTGTGGCGTCGGCGCGAATGGCTGGCGACCCTGGTCAGCCGTCTGCAGGCAGGACGCAAGCCTCGCCCTGTTGCCAGTCTGGTACAGCATCAGGCAATCGTGTCCGACAGCGTGCTGCCCCTGGACATCGCGGCCACCGCCGAACAGTTGTGGGCGAGCCAGCCACGGGAAGCCTTGAGCCTGTTGTACCGCGGGTTGCTGTCGCGCCTGCAGACCGATCATCATCTGCTGCTACGCAGCGCTGACACCGAGGGCCAGGTGCTCGCCCAGGTCGTCCGCCTGCGACAGCCTGCGCTGGAAGACTTCAGCCGTCGCCTGACCCAGCATTGGCAGGCCCTCGCTTATGGCCACCGGCCAGTCACGATCATCCAGCAACAGCAATTGCTGGCCGACTGGCGAGCGCTGTTCGACAAGCCGAGTCACGACAAGAAGGTACAGGCATGAGCAGCTCGGCCTGGCGATCGCAGCCACGCTATCTGATAGTGACGCTAATGCTTGCCCTGGCGTTGCTCGCCCTGGGCATCTACCTGTCCCTGCATCTGGAGCGCTACAGCGAAACCGTCGACAAGGGCGCCGCCCCTGCAGTAGCCGCCAACCCGTACCTGGCAGCGCAGAGCTTCCTGCGCCAACGCGGCTTGCGGGTCGATCAGGCCAACCGCCTCGACATCCTGCCGCGCCTGCCCGCGGCCACCACCAGCCTGTTGCTGCTGGGCGATCGCAGTCGCATGACACCCCGCCAGGCCGAGCAAGTCCTCGCCTGGGTGCGCCAGGGCGGGCGCCTGCTGTTCGTCGCCGAAGCGCTCTGGGACGAGCGCAAGGGCCGCAGCGGCGATCTGCTGCTTGACCGCCTGCAACTGCGCCAATATGAGACCCGCAAGCTGCCGCCCGCCGAGCCGACCGACGATCCCTATCCGCGCCTGACCAAGCTGTATCTGGACAACGAAGAGGCGCCGGCGTACTTCAGCTTCAATCCGGCCTTCCACCTCGAAGACCCCACCGACATCACTCGCTCGTGGGCCAACAGCAGCGATTCCACCCACCTGATGCAGCTGGACTACGGCGCCGGGCTGATCACCGTGGTCACCGATGCCGATCTATGGCGCAACTCTTCGCTGATTCGCTACGACAACGCCTGGCTGCTCTGGTACCTGAACCAGAACCGCGACGTGGCGCTGATCTACCAGACCGAGCACGACACGCTGGCCAACCAGCTGTGGCGCTATTTCCCACAAGCTCTGACGCTGTCGCTGGTGTGGCTGCTGCTGTTTGCCTGGTACAGCGGCGCGCGCCATGGCCCGGTTAGCCAGCCCGCGCCCTTGGCGCGCCGACAACTGCGCGAATACCTGCACGCCAGCGCCCAATTCATGCTCCGCCACGGTGGCCATCAGCGCCTGCTGCGCAGCCTGCAGCACGACATCGTGCGCCGCGCGCGCCAGCGTCATCCTGGCTTCGAACGCCTGCCCATCGCCGAGCAATGGCACGTCCTGGCCCGGCTGACCGGCGAAACTCCCAGCGCGGTGGGCCAGGCCTTGCGCCCGCGTCCGGCGCAAAAGATGTCCCAAAGCGAATTCACCCGCCAAGTGGGCTATTTGCAACGCATCAGGAATGCCCTATGACCGACGACCGCAAGCCGCCACTCGATGAGCACGCTGAGCCCAGCGAGCGCGATGCGCCACACGAGCACCACGAACACCTGACCGACACCGGCCTGGATGCCCCCGAGCACAGCGTCGCCGCACCCGACGCGCATCTGGACGGCGAGTCCGGCGCGCCTGCGGTCGATGAGGCACCTGCGCCCGTGGATGCCGAGGCGGCAGATATTAGCGATCACCAGACTTCCGCACCGCAACCCGCCGCTCCAGAAACCGAAGAAGAACATGCCGCCCAACAACGTCAGCGCGCCACCAAGCGCATCCACGCCTTGCAACACGAATTGCGCAGGGTGCTGATCGGCCAGGATGCGGTGATCGATGACGTCCTGACCGCGTTGCTGGCGGGCGGCCACGTGCTGATCGAAGGCGTCCCCGGCCTGGGCAAGACCCTGCTGGTACGAGCCCTGGCGCGCTGCTTCGCCGGCGATTTCGCGCGCATCCAGTTCACCCCCGACCTGATGCCCAGCGACATCACCGGGCATGCCGTGTACGACCGCCAGAGCGAGCAGTTCAACCTGCGCAAGGGCCCGGTGTTCACCCATCTGCTGCTGGCCGACGAAATCAACCGCGCGCCGGCCAAGACCCAGGCCGCGCTGCTCGAAGCCATGCAGGAGCGCCAAGTCACTCTGGAAGGCACGGCCCTGCCGATCGCCCAGCCGTTCATGGTGCTGGCGACCCAGAACCCCATCGAGCAGGAAGGCACCTATCCGCTGCCCGAGGCGGAACTCGACCGCTTCATGCTCAAGTTGCGTCTGGGCTATCCCGATGCCGAGCAGGAGCTGGCCATGGTCCGCCAGGTCACCCGCTCGACCCGTGCCGACATGCTTGATGTGCAGCCGGTGCGTCAGGTCCTGGTGGCCAAGGACGTGGTCATCCTGCAGCGCCTGGCCAGCGAATTGCCGATGGACGAGCGCGTGCTCGATTACGCCGTGCGTCTGGCCCGCGCGACCCGCACCTGGCCAGGGCTGATCCTCGGCGCTGGCCCGCGTGCCTCCATCGCGCTGGTGCGGGGTGCGCGGGCGCGGGCGCTGATGCGCGGTGGCGAGTTCGTGCTGCCGGACGATGTCAAGGGCTGTGCACTGGCAGTGCTGCGCCACCGCGTGCGGCTGTCGGCAGAGCTGGAAATCGACGGCATGGAAGTCGATCAGCTGTTGCAACAGCTGCTCGACCAAGTGCCGGCGCCGCGGGTGTGAGGCGCCGCCCATGCTGATCCGCCCCGCCCGCCGACTGCTCGCCTGGCTGCTTGTGCCCCTGCTGGTGCTGATATCGATAGGCAGCGCCAAGGCCCTGGGCTGGCTGGACGAAACCACCATGGATGCGGTCGTCTGGAGCGCGCTCGTGCTATTGCTGCTGGCGGCCTTGGGCGATGCCTTGTGGCTGGCACGCCTGCCCTCGCCCCTTGCCACCCGCCGGCTGCCCGCAAGCCTGGCGTTGGCGCGGTGGGCCGAGGTCGAGCTGACCCTGCAGCCTGCGGGCAAACGCCCACTGCAGGTCAGCGTCTTCGATCACGTGCCCCCCGGCCTGCAGTTCGAGGGCTTGCCCCGCGCGGTGACCTTGCAACCGGAACAATCCACTCGCGTGAGTTACCGCATCTGCCCACAACGACGCGGCCCCCAGCCTTTCAGCCACTGCGAGGTGGAGCTGCTTAGCCCCTTGGGGCTTTGGCGCCAGGCACGGGCGTTGCCCCTCGCCGACCAGCCGCGCGTGTACCCCGACTTCGCCGGCCTGCAAGGCGATCGCCTGTCAGCCGTGGACAGCTGGCTGAATCAACTGGGCGTACGCCAGCAACCGCGCCGCGGTCAGGGCATGGAGTTCAATCAACTGCGTGAACTGCGCGACGGCGACAGCCTGCGCCAGATCGACTGGAAGGCAACGGCGCGGCACAGCCGACCGATCGTGCGCGAATATGAAGACGAGCGAGACCAGCAAATCATCTTCCTGCTCGACTGCGGTCGGCGCATGCGCAGCCAGGACGACAGCCTCAGCCATTTCGACCACGCCCTCAACGCCTGTCTGCTGCTCAGTCACGTGGCGCTGCGTCAGGGCGACGCGGTCGGCCTGCTGACTTTCGCCAGCGAGCCGCGGCGCTTCGTACCGCCGCAAAAAGGCCAACGCCAACTCAACGTCCTGCTCGATGCCGTCCACGACCTCGAAACCTCTCGGCACCAGGCCGACTTCAGCGAAGCCGCTCGCCAGTTACTGCAGCGCCAGCGCCGTCGCGCTTTGGTGGTACTGGTCAGCAACCTGGGTGACGAAGACGACGAACAACTGCTCAGCGCCGTCAAGCAGATCGGGCGCTACCATCGAGTATTGGTCGCCAGCCTGCGCGAAGGCGTACTGGATCAGATCCGGGAAGCGCCACTGCACACCTGGCAGCAGGCACTGGATTACTGCGGGGCGGTGGATTATCTGCAGACTCGCGACACGCTTAACGACAGCCTCAAGGCCCACGGCGTGGCGCTCATGGACGCCAGACCAGCCGAGCTGGGGGCTGGACTGATCAGCCGGTATCTGAGCTGGAAGAAAGCCGGACTGCTATAGCGGCTCGGCAAGCACCAATCAGGCGGAGGCGCTCATGGGGCGAAAGCTGAAATACCCGCGCAGGGCGCTGACCAACTGCTCGTATTCCGGGGGCGTGCTGACCAGCTTGAACCCGGAGTCGTAGTTGCCAGGCGTGGCATCCTCGCGGGACCACAGGCAATGGGCATCGAGATCGATGAGCTTCACGCTGCCATCATTCTCGGGCACCTTGATCTGCAAGGCGAACACGGGCCCTACCAGCAATGGCAACTGGCTGATGAGCATCAGCCCGGTTTCCGAGACATTGCCCAGGTAGCCCATGGGCTGGTCGGTATGACGGTTGAAGACTTTCAGAAAATACGGCAACTGATGTCGTTCGATTCGGCGTTCGATAAACATGCTCGCGTCACTGTGTTGGGGGTCTGAATAGTAAAGTGGACCATACGGCCCACCGAAAAGTGCAACCTCGGTCAATACATCCTGATAGAGAGACTAGCGCATAGCTAGCCTAATGCCATCTGCCAATGCAGCTCTCTAGTACGCCACTGGTCGGACTTGTACCGGGCTGCTGCCAGGACGATAGTGCCCCAGCTGCTCCAGCGTTACCAGTCGCGCCTGGGCGCGATAGGCATATTCGCTCTGCGGGAACTGGGTAATGATGTATTGATAGGTCTGGGCGGCATCGACGAACAGGTTCTGGCGCTCCAGGCATTGGCCTCGCAGCATCGACACCTCCGGCCATACATAAGGGCGCGCACGGCTGTCGCGGTCGACCTTGGACAATTCCAGTGTCACAGTCGCGCAATCACCCGAGTCGTAAGCTAGATAGGCTTTGTTCAGATGGGTGTTCATCGCATAGCGGGTGCAGCCCACCAGGCTGAGGGTGACGGCAAAAACGAGAAAAAGGCGCATGGGGGTTCTCCTGTACTTGGCAGTGTATCGACTCATCCGGGAAAAACTTCAGCCATAATGGCTCGTCAATTGCCGTTGCCCCACTTCCATCATCACAATCAATGCCTCGTAGTGCAGCACAACAATGACTACAGGGCGATTGAGGAGTAGCCTTGCGCTGCGCTTCAATAAAGGAGTCAGTGCATGACCGTTCGCCGTACAAAAATCGTTGCCACCCTTGGCCCTGCGAGCAACTCGCCGGAAGTGATCGAACAGTTGATTCTGGCTGGCCTGGATGTCGCCCGTCTGAATTTTTCCCATGGCACGCCAGACGAGCATAAGGCTCGCGCGCGCCTGATTCGCGAAATCGCGGCCAAGCACGGCCGGCATGTGGCGATTCTCGGTGACCTTCAGGGCCCGAAAATCCGCATTGCCAAGTTCGCCAACAAGCGGATCGAGCTTAAAGTCGGTGACTTGTTCACCTTTTCCACCAGCCATCCGCTGACCGAAGGCACCCAGGAAGTCGTCGGTATCGACTACCCGGACCTGGTCAAGGACTGCGGCGTGGGCGACGAGCTGCTGCTCGACGATGGCCGCGTGGTCATGCGTGTCGAGACTGCGACTGGCGATGCCCTGCATTGCTCGGTACTGGTCGGCGGCCCGCTGTCCGACCACAAAGGCATCAACCGCCGGGGTGGCGGCCTGACCGCGCCCGCCCTGACCGAAAAGGACAAGGCTGACATCAAGCTCGCTGCGGAAATGGAAGTCGATTACCTCGCGGTGTCCTTCCCCCGTGACGCTGCCGACATGGAATACGCCCGTCGCCTGCGTGACGAGTCCGGTGGCACTGCCTGGCTGGTGGCCAAGATCGAACGCGCCGAAGCGGTCGCCGACGACGAAGCCCTCGACGGCCTGATCAAGGCCAGCGATGCGGTCATGGTTGCCCGCGGCGACCTGGGTGTGGAAATCGGTGACGCCGAGCTCATTGGCATCCAGAAAAAGATCATCCAGCACGCCCGTCGCCACAACAAGGCGGTGATCGTTGCGACTCAGATGATGGAGTCGATGATCCAGAACCCGATGCCGACCCGTGCCGAAGTGTCCGACGTCGCCAATGCCGTGCTGGACAACACCGACGCCGTGATGCTGTCGGCTGAAAGCGCTGCAGGTTCGTACCCGATCGAAGCGGTTCAGGCCATGGCCCGTGTTTGCCTGGGCGCCGAAAAGCACCCTACCGGCAAGAAATCCAGCCACCGCCTGTACACCGAGTTCACCCGTCCGGACGAAAGCATCGCGTTGGCGGCCATGTACACGGCCAACCACCTCAAGGGCGTCAAGGCCATCATCGCCCTGACCGAGAGCGGCTACACTCCGTTGATCATGTCGCGCCTGCGTTCCTCGGTGCCGATCTACGCGTTCTCGCCGCTCCGTGGCACCCAGGCCCGCGCGGCCATGTTTCGCGGCGTGTACCCGGTGGCTTTCGATCCGTCGTCGATGCCCCACAGCGAAGTCAGCCAGGCAGCGGTCAACGAGCTGCTCAAGCGTGGCGTGGTCGAGCCAGGCGATTGGGTGATCCTCACCAAGGGTGATACCTATCACACGATCGGTGGCACCAATGGCATGAAGATCCTCCACGTGGGTGACAAGTTGGATTGATGCACATGCTGTAACGAAAGAAGCCCTGACGCGTGAGTGTCAGGGCTTTTTTCTTTTTGGCCCGCTGGCTTGGGAGTTTGGGATTTGGGTGTTCTGCTTTCGAGTCGGCCACTGGGGTCGCCGTCCCCTTTCAGCAGGCCGCAAGCGTGCCTTCACGCGGGAACCCGGAGCGTCAGCGAAGGGCCAATGGTGGGGGCGGCGACCCCAGCCTCCTCAAGTTCCCCAGACCCTGTATGCGCCGATAAAAAAGCCCTGCAACCATGGCCATCTTCACGACGACCAGCCCAGGCTCAACCGTCCTTGCCAACCCGCTGAATCCACGCGACATAGCCTTGCTCGTAAGCATAGCCAGCAGTGACGATCTTACCGCCAGGCTCAATGGCCAGATCCAGCCACTCCGACTCCTGCTCGGCCATACGATAGCCTGCGCCGTCAGCAAAGCGGCCATCCAGCTCGCCAGTCGGTAACAGACGCAACAGCACCCCTCTGTCCTCGCGGCCATCGACGGTGGAGCACGTCCCGGCGACCAGTAGCGCACCGTCTTGCTCCAGCAAGCCTGGGAGCGCCTGCACGGCCATCGGCAGATCGAGCACCAATGGTGCACCGCCGTTGAAGTCACCGTCGGCTTGGCCATTGGCCAGACGACGCGTCATCAGCAGGTAATCATCATCATTGCCGATCGCGACGATTCGCTGCTGGCCGTCGATCAGCAGCGAAGTGAAGCGCGAGACGACGCCCACCGTGCCCACGGCCACGTAACCGGTAGCATTGAAGGTGCGATCCAGGCTGCCATCGCTGTTGAATCGACCGATGATAGCGGTGCTGGTACCACCGGCGTCCGGCTGGGTTCCACCGTAGACCAACAGCTTCTGGTCAGCCTGGACCCACACACCCTTGGGATTGAGTTCATCCTCGCCAAAGGTGACATGGGTGAAACCCTGCGCGTTGAAGCTTGAATCCAGGTCGCCTTCGGCGGTCAGGCGAATCAGGAATGCCCGGCCGTCGCGGTACTCGTCACTGACCTCGAGGAAGAAGAACACGATCTTGCCATCGGCCTGTACCACGGGATCTCGGCAGATTTGCACCCCGGGAGCACGCTGTACGCCCGCCTGTCGACGTCGGCGGCTAGCGTGCGGCAGGTTGACGATCACCTTGCCGTTGTCACCGAAGCTGCTATCCACATTGCCTTCGCTGTCATAGCGGGCCAGCGCCAGGCAGTCGAGGGAGGTCATCAGATCGAAAAAGGCACCGACGACCAGCAACTTGTCGCCTTGCCGAGAGACCGTAGCCAGCGCCGGGAAGCCGAAGCTGTCCTGGGAAAAGGTGTCTTCCAGAAAGCCGGTGCCATTGGGACCGAATGAAGGGTCCAGGTTCAATTGATCATCGACGCGGGCTACGCAATATTCGTAGCCCTGATTGATCGCCAGAATTTTTTTAGTCGATTCGGGCAGTTGCAGAATGGAAACGATGTCGCCGTCAATCGGCAGCATTCCATCAGCGCGGGTTTTCGAGCGCGGGGCGGTCACAGTGGTCATGTCGAATCCTTGAGTAGTTGGGCAAGAAATTGCCCGTCTATTCAAGCGGCTATGGAAGATCGACGTAACTAGCAGAACTGACAGGTAAACCACACCCGCCATTGTTGGCTGCAGCCCCCGCTCAGGCTCGGCCGGTAAAAACGTCGCTCAGCAACTGGTTACGGGGCAGTCCCGCCAGGAATAGCCTGCGTGAAAAGGCTTCGACGCTGGCCGGTGAACCGCACACCAGCGCCTGGGTCTGGCGCGACGGCAAGCGCAGCCGACTGAGCGCCGAAGGCAGATCTGCCGGAGCGTGAAACTCGACTTCCAGTTGTGGGTATTGCGCCGCGAGCGCACGCAGCGGTTCGGCCAGGTAGTACTCACCGTCCTCCTGCACCGCATGCACCAGGCGAATCAGCCCTTGGTGTTCCTGACGCAAAGCCTCGCGCAACACGCCCCACAGCGGCGCCAGTCCGGTGCCGGCGGCCAGCAACCACAAGGGGCGCTGCTGCCAGTCGGGGTCATAATGCAGCGCCCCACCGCGTAATTCACCCAAGCGCAGGTGGTCGCCTACCTGAAAGCTGCGCGCACGATCAATGAAAGCCCCCGGCCGGCGGCAGTCGAGGTGGAATTCCAGAAAATCGTCTTGCTGGGGCAGGCTGGCGATCGAGTACGGTCGGGCCACCACGCCGCTGTAGAGCAATAGATGCTGACCGGCGTGATAGCGCAAGGGCCGTTCCGGGCGCACGCGAAGACGCAGCACCCCGGCGCTGAGCCAGTCGCAGGCGATGAGTTCGGCATCCAGGCCATCGCGGCGTGGGTCGAACAGCGCCACTTCAAGATCGTCCGTCACTCGGCATTGGCAGGCCAGCCGCCAGCCCGCCTGGCGCTGGGCAGCCGTCAGCGCCCCAGGGGTGCTGTCCAGCGGCTCGCCGGCCACGCAGCGCACCATACACGCGTGGCAACTGCCGGCGCGGCAACTGTACGGCACATTCAGGCCGGCATCGTTAAGGGCATCGAGCAGGTTGCTGCCGGGTGCGACCGGCCAACGCTGCGGGCCCACACTCAATTCAGGCATCCGCGGTTTCCCAGGCGGCGGCGCACCGATTGCGCCCCCCTCGCTTGGCACGGTAAAGCGCCTGATCGGCCCTTTGCAAGGCATCATCAAGATCGTCGCCGGGAGCCAGCATCGTCATACCCGCCGAAAGGCTCAAGCCATCGATCTTGTCACCCAGCGGCATCGAGCCAGCAAAGGCCAGCCGCAACCGCTCGCAGCAGGCCACCAGGTGCGCGCTGTCGCAGTTGGGCAGCAACAGCACGAACTCCTCGCCACCGTAACGGGCGAGGATGTCGCCTTCGCGCAGACAGCCCGCGGCGACCTCGGCAAAGGCCTGCAGCACCTGATCGCCCGCCGCGTGGCCATGCATATCGTTGATGCGCTTGAAGTGATCGAGGTCGATCAGCGCCATGCCGTGGCGCGCGCCGTTGCTTAACAGCATCAACTCGCGGGACGCCAGACGCAGAAAATGACGCCGGTTGAACAGGCCGGTCAGTTCGTCGGTGGCCACCAGGTCCTCGAGCTGGCGCATCATGCCGCGCAAGGTGTCCTGGTGAGCCTGCAAGGCAAAGCGACGCTGGCGCATGCGATGGCGAGAGGCCTGCACATAGCTGGCATACAGACACAGCCACACCAGCACCACGAACAGCACGCACACCTGCAGCGACGCCAGCCCCGGATCGCCCAGGCTTCCCGCGTAGCCTTCCCACAGGTTGAGGCCGGAGAACGCCAGGAATACCAACACCGCGCAACGCATGAACACCCGCTGCTTGAGGTGGAACAGGCCGAACAGCAGGATCAGCACGTAGAACACCAGCAACGAACCCCGAGCTGCCTGCAACTGGGCCAGGAACCAGGTGTGCCAGCACACCGCCATGACCACTTGGATCTCGGTCAGGCTGGGGTCGCTGAAACGCTGGTTGTCACCGCGCAGGAACAACACCAGCAGCACCGATTGGCTGAGCAGCACTAGGCCGCTGCCCACAACGGCAGTGAAAATGGCGGCTTGGAAGTAATCGCCTAGAATCGCTACCCACATCAGCACCAGCACCATGCAATAGGTGCCTGCGGCAAGGATAAAGCGTTTCAGAAGTAGTTTTTGTGTGGCTTTTTCGGTCACTCGTTGACTCACCGTACGCTAAGGGACTCCATCCCTGATTGGCAGCCGATGGGCTTATGGCCAGATGCCACTTTAGTGCCGTGGCCCGAAAATAACTATCCAATTTTTAACCTTCTGTACAACTTCTGTGCTCCCTGCCTCCTGCCGTACACCCTCACGACAGGACCGATAAACGCCCGCAACAAGACCTTAGGCGCGTGTGCGACGAATGGATGCGCGGTATACTGCCGCGCCTTTTTGCGTTGACCACTAGGGGTCGGCGCACCTTGAAGGATGAGTCGGCCCTGGCTGAGTCACCTTAATGAATGTTCCCGCCTTAAAGAGGAGCGCGCGCCATGACCGTGATCAAACAAGACGACCTGATACAGAGCGTCGCCGATGCCTTGCAGTTCATTTCCTTCTATCACCCCGTGGATTTCATCCAGGCCATGCACGAGGCTTACCTGCGCGAAGAATCGCCCGCAGCCCGTGATTCCATCGCCCAGATTTTGATCAACTCGCGCATGTGCGCCACCGGCCATCGGCCGATCTGCCAGGACACCGGTATCGTTACCGTGTTCGTGCGCGTCGGCATGAGCGTCAGCTGGGACGGTGCCACCATGAGCCTCGATGACATGATCAACGAGGGCGTGCGTCGCGCCTACAACCTGCCGGAAAACGTCCTGCGCGCCTCGATTCTGGCCGACCCGGCCGGTGCCCGCAAAAACACCAAGGACAACACCCCGGCGGTCATCCACTACTCCATCGTCCCGGGTAACACCGTGGAAGTGGACGTGGCGGCCAAAGGTGGCGGCTCCGAGAACAAGTCCAAGATGGCCATGCTCAACCCGTCCGACTCGATCGTCGACTGGGTGCTCAAGACCGTCCCGACCATGGGCGCGGGCTGGTGCCCGCCGGGCATGCTCGGCATCGGCATCGGCGGTACCGCCGAAAAAGCCGCGGTCATGGCCAAGGAAGTGTTGATGGAGTCCATCGACATCCACGAGCTCAAGGCCCGCGGCCCGTCCAATCGTATCGAAGAGATCCGCCTGGAGCTGTTCGACAAGGTCAACCAACTGGGCATCGGCGCCCAGGGCCTCGGCGGCCTGACCACCGTGCTCGACGTCAAGATCATGGATTACCCCACCCACGCCGCGTCCCTGCCGGTGTGCATGATCCCCAACTGCGCCGCCACCCGTCACGCGCACTTCGTGCTCGATGGCAGCGGCCCGGCCGAGCTCGAAGCGCCGGACCTGGACGCCTACCCGGAAATCGTCTGGGAAGCCGGCCCATCGGCACGCCGCGTCAACCTCGACACCCTGACCCCGGAAGACGTGCAAAGCTGGCAGCCAGGCGAGACCGTGCTGCTCAACGGCAAGATGCTCACCGGCCGCGACGCCGCGCACAAGCGCATGGTCGAGATGCTCAACCGCGGCGAGAAGCTGCCGGTGGACCTCAAGGGCCGCTTCATCTACTACGTCGGCCCGGTCGACCCGGTACGCGAAGAAGTGGTCGGCCCAGCCGGCCCGACCACCGCCACGCGGATGGACAAGTTCACCCGTCAGATCCTCGATCAAACCGGCCTGCTGGGCATGATCGGCAAATCCGAACGCGGCCCCACCGCGATCGAAGCGATCAAGGACTACAAGGCCGTGTACCTGATGGCCGTCGGTGGCGCCGCCTACCTGGTCGCTCAGGCGATCAAGAAATCGCGCGTGGTGGCCTTCGAAGAGCTGGGGATGGAAGCCATCTACGAGTTCGAGGTCAAGGACATGCCCGTCACGGTTGCCGTGGACAGCAAAGGTGAGTCGGTGCACATCACCGGTCCTGCGATCTGGCAGAAGAAGATCGCTGAAAGCCTGGCGGTCGAAATCAAGTAACACAGCGTTGTATCGACGCGACCGGGCCCTGGCGGGCGCGGTTGCGTTGCCCCCTCGCTACATCTGCACGGTATATTGCTATTCGCCGGCAAAAACGCCACTATTGATAATCATTTTCATTAGCGGAACTGCCATGACGGCGTCTTCCTCAAGCGCATCCGGGCTGGCTTCGCGCAATCTCGTTCTTCACCGCCTCTTCGGCGAGCACCACAGTTGGCTGCTCGAGCGCCTGCGTGCGCGGCTGGGCTGTCGTGACGATGCGGCGGACATGGCGGCAGAAACCTTCGCTCAGGTCGTGGCCCTGCCGGACCCGCATGCCATCCGCGAACCCCGCGCCTTGTTAAGCACCATCGGCAAGCGCCTGATTTTCGCCCGCTGGCGACGCAGCGACATCGAACGCGCCTACCTTGACGCCCTGGCCGCTGAACCCCAGGCAGTGGCCCCTTGCGCCGAGGAACACTGGGTGGTGATGGAAGCGCTGATGGAGATCGACCGCTTGCTCGACGGACTGTCGACCAAGGCCCGCGCCGCCTTCCTTTACAGCCAGCTCGATGGCCTGACCTATGCGCACATCGCCCAGGAGTTGGGTGTATCGGTGACCCGTGTGCATCAGTACGTTGTACAAGGGCTGACCGCCTGCTACCGGGCCACCGCTTGAACGCGGTACCGCCGTCCATCGCCCAAGCCATCGAGTGGTACGCGCTGCAGGGCTCCGGCAGTTTCAATCAGGAGGCGCAACAGCGCTTTCAAGGCTGGCTCGAGTCGGACCCTAGCCATCGCGAAGCCTGGCACGCACTGAATCAACAATTGAATCGCAACCTCGCGCCGCTGGCCCGCCAGCAAGGTGCGCGCCAGGCCCTCAGCCACTCCGGGCGCCAGCGTCGTGCCTTGCTGCGTGGCGCACTGGGACTGGGCACTCTGGCGGTGGGCAGCCACCTGCTGACCCGTCCCGGCTGGCCACTGCACGAGCGCTGGGGCGCGGATCTGCGCACGGCGACTGCCGAACGTCGGCACTTCGTTCTGGCGGATGGTTCAGACCTGCTGCTCAACGCGCAAAGCGCCGTGGATCTGCATTACAGCGCCAAGCAACGACGCGTGCAGTTATTACGCGGTGACGTTCTCGCTCAAGTTCAGGCAGAAGCCTCACGCGCCTTCGTTGTGCAGTGCCCATGGGCTGAAGTATGGCTCGACGGCGGCCGTTGCCTGCTCAGCCTGCAACCTCACAGCGCGCAAGTGTGGGCCCTGGAGGGCGAACTGGAATTGCGCGCTCAAGGCACCCGGCAACGCCTGAAGGCCGGCCAGGGGCGCGGCTTCGACACCTCGGGCAATGGCTGGCAACCACTGTCTGATGCCTATATCGATCAGCGTGCGTGGGTATCGGGGCTGCTCGAAGTGCACGACCAGCCTCTTTCTGCCGTGATCGATGCCTTGCGTCCTTATCATCCGGGCCTGTTGCAAGTCTCCTCGCGGGCCGCCGGACTGCGAATTTCCGGCGTGTTCACTTTGGACGACAGCCAGCAGGCGCTGGCCGCACTCAAGGATGTACTGCCGTTACGCATCGATCAGTACCTGGGCTGGTGGACACGGGTCGACCACGCATGAACCAAGGTCGAATAAATATGTTCACCGCCCCCTGAAAAAATCCCGGCCGCGGTTCACAGAACAGTTAGAAGCGCACCGAGCGTGCAAACCCGACTGCCCTACAGAGCCTTGACCATGCACAACCATTTCATCTTTCCCTTGCTGATCGGTAGCTGCCTGCTCAGCGGCAGCGCAATGGCCGCCGAATCCTCCCAGGATTTCAGCCTCGCGCCCGGCCCGCTGGCCCAGACCTTGATCGCCATCGGCCAGCTCAGTGGTCGCCAAGTGCTATTCATCCCCAGCGATGTCAGCGGTTATCAGGCCCACGCCGTTCAAGGCCGTCTGAGTGCGGCCGATGCGGTGCGCATGGCCCTGCGCGGTAACAATCTGAGCCTGCGGGAGACGGCCAGCGGTGCGCTCAACGTACAACCGGTGGTCAGCGATGCCCTGACATTGGACGCCACCAGCATCAACGCCAATGGCAACACCGACGACAGCCAGAGCAGCGGCTATGTGGCCCACCGCTCCAGCGTCGGCACCAAGACGCGCACCGAGCTGGTGAAAATACCGCAGTCGGTTTCGGTGGTCACCCGCGACGAACTCAATGACCGCAAGAGCGACAACCTGTCCGACGCGCTCAAGTACACCCCCGGTTTCAGCAGCCAGCCCAGTGGTTTCAGCCGTACCGCCGACGATTACACGCTGCGCGGCTTCAATGTCGGGTCCGGCACAGGCGGAATTCTGCGCGATGGCATGAAGCTGCAATCCAACCCCTATGACGGCAGTGTCGATGCCTATGGCTTGGAGCGCGTGGAAGTGCTCAAGGGTGCGTCCTCGGTGCTCTACGGCCAGCTGTCGCCGGGCGGCATGATCAACACCGTCAGCAAGCGGCCCACCGACACGCCGCTGCACGAAATCGGCGTGGAGGTCGGTAACTATGATCGGCGCCAGTACACCGTCGACCTCGGCGGCCCCCTCGACGATCAAGGCCAGTTCAGCTATCGCCTGACCGGCCTGTGGCGCGACAGCGGCACTCAGGTCGATCATATCGGTGACGATCGCCGCTATATCGCCCCGGCGCTGACCTGGAAGCCTGATGAGGATACTTCCCTGACCGTGCTTGCCAGCCATCAGGACACCTACACAGGCTTCGCCCCGCCCATGAGCTACGGCATGAGTACCTACAGCTCGACGCCCGGCTACAGGATCGGCCGCGACCAGTTCGTCGGCGAGCCCGGTTACGACCACTTCAACAACCGCATGGACACCTTGGGCTATCTGTTCGAACACCAGTTCAACGAACACCTAAGCATCAATCACAGCCTGCGGTACTTCCAGGCCAATACCGACTGGGACTATCTGATCCCCCAGGCGATCTCCGGTACCCGCCTGCTACGCCGTTACAGCGCCCGCGAGGAACGCTCAACCGGCTGGACCACCGACAACAATCTGAATTTCACCTTCGAGCAAGGCCGCTGGCAGCATGACCTGCTGGTGGGCGTGGACTACTACCACAAGACCTACGACTCGCATCGCTATATCAGCTCGACCGTGGCGCAGCTGGCGCCGTCGCTGAATCTGGCCAACCCGCAGTACACCGGCGTCGGTGCCAACACCGCCGCCGACAGTGGCTCGGACCTACACAGCACCCAGGCGGGCATGTACCTGCAGGACCAGATCACCTTCGACGACAAATGGGTGCTGTTGCTGGGGGGCCGTCAGGACTGGGCCGACAGCGTCACCACCACGTTCGCCAGCGGTGCCCGCGCCGGCCGCACCGATCAGAAAGCCACCGGGCGCGTCGGTCTGGTGTATCTGGCCGACAACGGCCTGGCGCCCTACGTCAGTTACAGCCAGTCGTTCCAGCCCGCCAGCGTCAGCAACCCGGCCTTCGGCAATGCCTTTGCGCCGCTGGAAGGCGAACAATACGAAGCCGGCCTGCGTTATCAGCCCCCCGGTAGCGACACCCTGCTGAGCGCTGCGGTCTATCGCCTGGATCAGGACAACGCCTTGAGCCTGGACGCCGCCACTAACACCTACGTGCAATACGGCAAGACACGCTCCAAGGGCGTCGAACTGGAGGCCAAGAGCAACCTCACAGACAACCTGCAACTGAGCGCCGGCTATGCCTATACCGACACCCACGTGCTGCAGGACCAGACTGCCAGCAACGTCGGCAAGCGCATCGAGGGTGTGCCCTACAACAGTGCCAGCCTGTGGGCCAGCTATCGCCTCGCGGCCCTCGGCCTGCCGGCGGTGAAAGTCGCTGGCGGCGCGCGCTATACCGGCACCACCCGGACCACGCCCAGCGCCTACGACGGCAAGATTCCCGCTTACACGCTGGTGGACGCTTTGATCAGCTATGACGTCGACAGCCATTGGCAGGTGCAGGCCAAGGCCCAGAACCTGATGGACAAGAAGTACCTGTACTGCAACACCACCTGCCGCTATGGCGATGAGCGCAGCCTGATCGGCTCGGTCACCTATCGCTGGTGAGGCTTCAGTGCGCCGCAGTTGGCGTTCAGCCGCGGCGATCCAGCAAGTTGACCACCAGCCGATCCAGCCACCCCCAGATACGCTGCTGCACTCGCCACCACAGTGGCCGGGAGTGCCAGGCGTCGAGGCTGATCAGGTGACTGGCGGCGAAATCGCGCTCGAAGCTGGCCTCCACGTCGCGGGTCAAGTCCGGGTCCAGCGCCTCGAGGTTGGCTTCGAGGTTGAAGCGCAGGTTCCAGTGATCGAAGTTGCACGAGCCGAGGCTCACCCAGTCGTCCACCAGCACCATCTTCAGGTGCAAAAAGCACGGCTGGTACTCGAAGATCTTCACTCCCGCGCGCAGCAACTTCGGGTAGTAGCGATGCCCCGCATAGCGCACCGACGGATGATCGGTACGCGGGCCGGTGAGCAGCAGGCGCACGTCCAGCCCGCGCGCGGCCGCGCGGCGCAGAGAACGGCGCACCGACCAGGTCGGGAGGAAGTACGGGGTCGCCAGCCAGATGCGTTTTTGCCCGCTGTTGAGATTGCGCACCAGCGAGCGGAGGATATCGCGGTGCTGGCGCGAGTCGGCGTAGGCCACGCGGCCCAGGCCACTGCCGGTGACTGGCGTGGGCGGCAGGTGCGGCAGGCCGAAATGGGTGGCCGGGCGCCAGGCAGTGCGGCGCAGGTTGGCGCGCCATTGGCGGTCGAACAGCGCCTGCCAATCGAGCACCAGCGGGCCGTGCATCTCGACCATGACCTCGTGCCATTCGCTGGACGTTTCGCCTGGGGTCCAGAATTGATCGGTCACACCGGTGCCGCCGACCACCGCCAAGGCTTGGTCGACCAGCAGCAGCTTGCGGTGATCGCGGTACAGATTGCGCAGCCCGCGATGCAGACGCACAGCGTTGTACAGGCGCAACTCGACGCCAGCGACCAGCAGCCGCTCGCGCTGCCCCTGACCAAACGCCAGGCTGCCATAACCGTCGAACAGGCAACGCACCGTGACGCCACGCTCGGCCGCCCTGGCCAGCGCCTCCACGACTTCATCGGCGCAGGCCCCCGCCTCCACCAGATACAGTTCCAGATCGACTTGCGTCTGCGCGGCATCGATCGCCGCCAGCATGCGCGGGAAAAACTGCGGGCCATCGACCAGCAGTTGAAAACGGTTGGTGCTGCGCCATGGAAAAATCGGACCGGCCATCAGTACCCCAGCGCCTGCAGGGCTTTGTCCAGACGCTGCTGTCGCGCGCTGGCCGCCAGGGTCAGTACGCCACGATCACGCTGCCACATCGGCGCGCTGGCCGCTTCACCGCTGGCCAGCGCTACACCCAGGTCATCCTGCAGGGCGTCGAACTGGGCGAACAGGCCGCCGAGCAACAGGTGACTGACGGCGGCATCGGGGCACTGGCGGGTGGCTTCAGCGCAGCCGCCGAGTAGACCGAGCAGGCGCAGTTGCAAGGAGTGCGGCCATTGCTGTTGCTGACCGACGCCATACAGCCAAGCTACCAGAGCACTGAGCACGTAAAGGTCTTCGAGGCTGCGGAACGGTTTGACGTAAGCGTCCCAGCCATCGCCCGCCAGCAGGTCGCAGGCCGCGTTGTCCAGGTGCAGGCGGGAATGGCTGATGTCCGGGATCAGCGGCAGCGCGGGCAAGGCCTCGAGGCGCACCCCGACCTCGCCGGGATAGACCACCGCCAGGCTCAAGCGCGGCGCCTCGCCGACAGCCTCGCTGCGCGCCGCTACCAACAGCCAGTCGGCGGCATGGCCCGCCGTGACGAAATCCTTTTGCCCGCTCAACCGCAGGTTGTGCAGACGGGTAGTGAGATCGGCCGGGCGCAAACTGCGCTGCTCGGTAGCGCAGATCGCCCCCAGGCTCAACGGCGCGCTGGGCCACAGCGCGCGCAGGGCCGCTTGATAACCGAACAGAAACGCCAAGCCCGGGGTGCTCGCCAGATGCCCGCCCAGCACCGCCAGTTCGAACGGCGAACGATTGCCCCAGCGTTGCAGCAACGCGGCATAAGTGTCGGCGATGGAAACACCCCCGCCGCTGACCAGCGCGCCGCCGGCGAGATGGGCTTCGGGTTCGGTATTTTCAGCGCCCGCCGGCAGGCGTTCACGCAGGTTCAGCAAAGTGAGCCAGGTCATGGCGTGTGGTCCTCGGAGGCTGTCATACAAGCATCACCCAAACGTCATGGTGACGACACTGCTGCTACTTAGCCTGAGATTGCACAACAAAGTTCATTGGCTGCAACCCCAAGTCCGAATTTGGAGACTCGCAATGACTCACATCGCATGCTCAGGCGACACCCCCGCAGCGCGCCGTCTGGTCGCCGAACGCCTGCTCGGCAGCCGCGCCCTGCAGGAGGCGCAGGCCCTGCGTTTCGAGGTGTTCAGCCGCGAATTCAATGCCTGCCTGCAAGGCGCCGAGGACGGACTGGACCGTGACGACTACGACCGCCACTGCTGGCACATCGGCGTGCGAGACCTGAGCAACGGTCGTCTGGTGGCCACCACCCGCCTGCTCGATCATCGCGCGGCGCGTTATCTGGGGCGCTTTTACAGCGAAGAGGAATTCAATCTCCATGGCTTGGGCGGCCTGCAAGGCCCGGTGCTGGAAATCGGCCGCACCTGCGTCGATCCCGCCTACCGCAACGGCGGCACCATCGCCGTACTCTGGGGCGAACTGGCAGAAGTCCTCAACGAAGGCGGCTACAGCTACCTGATGGGCTGCGCGAGCATTCCGATGCAGGACGGCGGCGTGCAGGCCGAGGCAATCATGCAACGCTTGCGCGAGCGCCATCTGTGCACCCAGAACCTGCGCGCCGAACCGCGCAAGCCCCTGCCGGCGGCGCAGATCCCGAGTAACGTCACGGCGCAGATGCCGCCGCTGCTCAAGGCCTATATGCGCCTGGGCGCCAAAGTCTGCGGCGAGCCCTGCTGGGACGAGGATTTCCAGGTCGCCGATGTGTTCATCCTGCTAAAGCGCGACGATCTGTGCCCGCGCTACGCCCGTCACTTCCGGGCGGCCGTGTGATGCGCGCGCTGCGGTTGGCAGTGCGGGTCGGGCGGATCGTGCTGGTGGTGGCCTACGGCCTGGTGCTGGCGGCGGCCTTTATCGTCGGCGAACGGCTGGGGCTGGCAGGCTCGATGACTCGGCGCCAGCGTTGGACGCGCAGTTTCATGGGCCGCCTGACGCGCGCCCTGCCGTTCACCGTACGGGTCCATGGTGTGGTGCCGCAACAGCCGATGCTGTGGGTCAGCAATCATGTGTCCTGGACCGACATCGCCTTGCTCGGGCAAATCGCGCCACTGTCGTTTCTGTCCAAGGCCGAGGTGCGCCACTGGCCAATCGCCGGGTGGCTGGCGCAGCACGCCGGGACCCTGTTCATCCGCCGCGGCGCCAACGACAGTCAACGCCTGCGCCGGGAAATGGCCCTGCGCCTGGAGGACGGCTGCCCGCTGATGATTTTCCCCGAGGGAACGACTACCGACGGCCGCCAGTTGCGGACCTTCCATGGTCGGCTGCTGGCCTGTGCGGCCGATGTCGGCGTGGCAGTGCAGCCGGTGGCAATCCGCTATGGTCGCGGGACGAAGCTGGACCCGATCGCGCCCTTCATTGGCGACGACGACCTGCTGTCGCACCTGATGCGCCTGCTCCGGGCCGATGCCGGGGAAGTGGATATCTATCTGCTGGAGCCCATCGAGACTCGCGCCGTTGAGCGCGCGGCCCTGGCGTTCAAGGCGCAGGAAGCGGTGCGGGTGGCGTTGTTTGGTGACAGTCGCGAAGAGCCGCGGTTGGCCACAGGGCCTCAAGAGGTTCGCGGGCCAGCCCTGCTCCCACAAGCGTAAGACTCTGGCACTGGACACACTGTGGGAGCAACGCTTGCTCGCGAAGAGGCCGCAACGGCTCACCTCGACTCAGGCACTCGCGCAAACTGCTGCAACACCGGATAAAACCGCCGAAAATCCTCGGTCAGCGGCCCATACAGCGCCTTCACCTCGGCAAATGCCCCCGCCAGCCCCTCGGGCTTGCTCAACCGCCGCGCAATGCCGTTGAACACCTGTTCCAGCACCGCAAACTCGGCATAGGACCCAAGCCAGTCGCCGGCAATCAGGTAAGGCGCCACCCCCGCCAGCCGCCCCGGCAGTTCGTCCTGCGCGGCCAGCACGGCGTACACCTGCGAAGTGAACCCGGCGAGCGGCCGATCGTCATAATCGCGCCAGTGCAATGCCAGACAGTGATCGAAGAACACATCGAGGAGGATGCCTGCATAACGCCGCCGCGCTACTGGGAAACGTTCCAGCGCGGTCAGCACCAGAGGATGGCTGTCGGTGTAGGCATCGATTTGCCGGTGCAGGCGGATACCCGCCTCCAGCTCAGGGCTGAAACGGCCTTCAAGACGGCCTTTGACGAAATCGCCATACAGGCTGCCGAGCCAGTGATCCGGGCTCTGGCCGCCCAGGTGCAGGTGCGCGAGATAATTCATGCTGGCGAGCTTAGCATTCCTGTCACACCCCTCACTTAGAACCTTATAGCGTCAAACGGAATGACCTTAGCAGCGATGGGTATTTGTATATCGTCGAGTGCCGATTTATATTTCGCCCTATCGCGATATAACGTTATTCGCTCCTGCCTCAAACAGCCGAGACCGACTGCCATGCCCCTCGACGACATAATAAAAGCCATCGCCCACCCTGTGCGGCGCGACATTCTGCATTGGCTGAAGGACCCCCTTCAGCAATTCCCCGAGCAGTACTACGGCCATGACCATGGCGTATGTGCCGGGCAGATCGACCAGCGCTGCGGCTTATCGCAGTCCACCGTGTCGGCGCACCTGGCCACGCTGCAGCGCGCGGGGCTGATCACCAGTCAAAAGGTCGGGCAGTGGCACTTTTTCAAACGTAACGAGGACGCCATCCGGCAGTTTCTCGAACACCTGAGCCAGCAGCTCTGAGCTGGCTCAGGTGATTCACCGACTCGATAACCCTTGTCCATTCCCCAGGAAGCTTGTCATGACCACGATTTTCGACCCTATCACCCTCGGTGACCTGCAACTGCCCAACCGCATCATCATGGCGCCGCTGACCCGTTGCCGTGCCGACGAAGGCCGCGTGCCCAACGCGATGATGGCCGAGTACTACGTGCAACGCGCCAGCGCCGGGCTGATTCTTTCCGAAGCCACCTCGGTGACGCCCATGGGCGTCGGCTATCCCAACACCCCGGGCATCTGGAACGACGAGCAAGTGCGCGGCTGGACCCAGGTCACCAACGCCGTTCATGCCGCAGGTGGGCGCATCTTCCTGCAGTTGTGGCACGTCGGCCGCATCTCCCACCCGAGCTACCTGAACGGTGAACTGCCGGTCGGCCCGAGCGCGATCCAGCCGGCCGGGCATGTCAGCCTGGTGCGTCCGCTGGCCGATTTCCCGACGCCGCGCGCCTTGGATACCGAAGAGATCAGCGACGTGGTCGAGGCTTACCGCGCCGGCGCCGAGAACGCCAAGGCCGCCGGCTTCGACGGAGTCGAAGTGCACGGCGCCAACGGTTATCTGCTGGATCAGTTCCTGCAAAGCGGCACCAACCAGCGCACCGACCAGTACGGCGGTTCGGTGGAAAACCGTGCACGTCTGCTGCTTGAAGTGACCGATGCAGTGATTGGAGTGTGGGGCGCCCAGCGCGTGGGCGTGCACCTGTCGCCACGGGCCGATCTGCACGACATGGGCGACGAAGACCTGGCGGCGACCTTCACCTACGTAGCGCGCGAGCTGGGCAAGCGCGGCATCGCGTTCATCTGCGCGCGCGAGCGCGAAGCTGACGACAGCCTGGCGGCGCAATTGCGTGACGCATTCCAAGGCCCGTACATCGTCAACGAACGCTTCACCGCCGAAACCGCCAATGCCGCGCTGGCCAACGGCACCGCCGATGCCGTGGCCTTCGGCGTGCCGTTCATTGCCAACCCGGACCTGCCAGCTCGACTGCAAGCCGGTGCGCCGTTGAATGAAGCGCGTCCGGAACTGTTCTACGCCGATGGCCCTGCGGGCTATACCGACTACCCGGCGTTGTAAATTCAGATTCCACTGCGAACACACTCCCTGTTGGAGCGAGTTCTGCTCGCGAAAGGGCCATCACGCGCAATACACCTCCAGGCTATATAGCTGGAGATGCAGCGCTCATGATGGCCTCTTCCCGGGCACAGCCCGGTCCCCCAGGGATTGCCTGAGCGCTCACTGCCGAGCGTTGATCTGCTGCTGCAAATTTTGCATCTGGCTTTGCAGGGTAGTGATATTGCGAGTGGTCTGGCCGCGGAAGCTGTCGAACTCTGCCGTGCTGGGCCCCGCCTGCGCCGCTGCGGCCGGGCGGTTGTCCTGCTCGCTCTTGAGCACGATCAGGTCCTGCTCGACGCTGCTCAGCCGGTCATTGTTGTTGCCTTGCTTCTTCAGCGCGGCCACATCGGTGGACAGCGATTTCAAGTCGGCGCTCAAACGCGCCTGATCACCCTGCGCCGCCTTCAGGCTGCTCATGTCCGCTGCCAGCGACTTCAGCTGCGCTTGCACCTGGTCGTTACTGGCCTGCTGGTTGGCGGCTTGCGCCAAGACCTGATCCAGACGCTTGTCCAGGCTGCTCTGCTGCGTGCCAACGCCCGCCTGCTGGCGCGTCTGCTCGTCCATGCGCGTTTGCAGCGTCTTGAGTTGCAGCTTCATGGCTTCGCTGTCGGTGCTGGAGAGGTTCTCGGTGGCTGCCACCTTGCCAGTGATCGCCTGCAGGCGCCCGGCCGCGTCTTCGCTGATGCGCGCGAAGCTTTCCTGGGTCGCCACCAGTTGCTGCTCCATCAGCGATATCTGCTGGAAGCTCCACCAACCCAGGCCGCCCAGAGCGATGAACAACGCCACCACCAAGGCCCACAACGGGCCGCTGGCCGGCGCCTTGACCTTGACCACTGGCGTGGTGCGGGACGTCACGCTGTTGCGATCGCGCAAGGCCGCAGCCGGCACGAGGTCATCGTCGTCATCACCCTGCCTGGCGCTCAAGCTGGGTACGTCGTCGAAATCGTCGTGAGCATCGTTACGCATTGAAAAAGCCCTTTGGAAAATTGACAAACGATAACATCGGTAGCGTGAGGGCTGCGCGTGCGACGCCGATCGCAGTACGTCAGCCGTATAGAGGGTGCTGACGCTACTTCGGTAGCAAGCCCCCTCGCTACAGGGGCGCCAGTATAAACCGCTCGGGTTACCCGATGTTCACTGCGCCTGCCACCAGGCGCAGAACTCATCCAGAGCCGCCCACAGCGTGGTCTGCGGCTGATAATCCAGATAATGCCGTGCCCGTGCAATATCGAGGGTGAAATCCGCATTAAGGCTGTGCGCGCCATGCCTCGACCACTGCGGCCGGGGGCGACCCGGCCAAAGCAGACAAGCACCCTCGTTGACGGCGCCCTTGAGCCAGGTCGAGCGATACCCCCGATAACGGGTCACCTGACTCATCTGCAACTGGCGCAAGGCATAATTGACCACGTCCCACAGCGGTATCGGCGTGTCGTTGCTGATGTTGTAGGCCTTGCCCAGTGCAGCAGGGTCTGCCAGCACACTGCTCAGCAACGCTTCGGTCAGGTTGTGCACACTGGTGAAATCGACCTTGTTCAAGCCATTGCCGACAATCGACAGGCGCCGCCTGGCTTGCAGATCGATCAAAGGCGGCAACCAGCTGACGTCTCCCGCCCCAATGACGGTGGCCGGGCGCAGGGCGATCACTTCGAGGCCGAACTCCGCCGCACCGAACACCTTCTGCTCGGCCAGGTGGCGGCTGCGCGTAGCCGCATCGGCAAAGCGTCGCGCCAGCGGCTCTTCTTTGATCGCCAGCTGCGAGCGGCCATTGCGATAGATCGATGCGCACGACAGGTACACCAGCCGCCGCACATGTTCCTTGAGGCAGCCCTCGACGATGTTCTCGGTGGCCTGCACCGTGTTCTGCTGGAAATCCTGCGCGCGCCCCCAATGCCCCGTGGCGCCTGCGCAATGCACCACCGCGTCGACACCGATGCACAGGCGCTGGGCCAGATGCGGATCGCTCAGATCACCTTCGACGAACTGTGCACCGCGACGCAGCAGATGGGCGACGCCCTCGGCGCGACGGCCATTGACGCGCACCTCGAAGCCCTGCTCCAGGGCGTGACGGGCAAAACGTCCGCCGATAAACCCGCTCGCGCCGGTGACCAGAATTTTCATGAAGCGCTCCGCCTGTGTTTCGGTTGCAGTATTTCAACGAGCTGGCGCTTGCATCTGCAAGCGCCTGGCCCAGTGCGGCGCTCGCGCTGGGTCGACAGCGCCGCGGGCCGGGAATGATGCTTGATGACAACGAAGATGCCCAGCGCTCTCGCCGTTATCATATTTTCTAATGAGATATCAGCAACATTGATTTTTCTTATTCCGCTCATCTGCGCAGACTGCCCCCATTCAAAGGAGCCTGCCAACATGCTGCAAAGTTATCTCAATGGCCTGCTGGTGGCCGCCGGGCTGATCATGGCCATCGGCACACAAAACGCCTTCGTGCTCGCGCAGAGCCTGCGCCGCGAACATCACCTGCCGGTAGCGGCGCTATGCGTGGTCTGCGACGCGCTGCTGGTCACCGCCGGCGTATTCGGCCTGGCGACGGTGCTGGCGCACAGCCCGCTACTGCTGTCGATCGCACGCTGGGGCGGCGCCGCGTTTCTGCTCTGGTACGCCAGCAAGGCACTGCGCCGCGCGCTCAGCCGG
The DNA here is from genome assembly GCF_031880315.1 of Pseudomonas baltica. Taxonomy (NCBI): domain Bacteria; kingdom Pseudomonadati; phylum Pseudomonadota; class Gammaproteobacteria; order Pseudomonadales; family Pseudomonadaceae; genus Pseudomonas; species Pseudomonas baltica. The sequence continues at coordinate 2,216,791 of NZ_CP134771.1, forward strand.
CAGAGCTTGCAAGAAGGGCAAAACACTGGCGTGCGCTCGCTCAAGGCGGTATTGCTGAGCGCGCTGGCCGTGACCCTGCTCAACCCCCACGTGTACCTCGATACGGTGCTGCTGATCGGCTCGCTCGGCGCCCAACAGGCGGCGCCCAGCGCCTATGTGGCCGGCGCCGCCAGCGCGTCGCTGCTGTGGTTTTTCACCTTGGCCCTCGGCGCAGCCTGGTTGGCGCCGTGGCTGGCACGACCGGCGACCTGGCGCCTGATCGATCTGCTGGTGGCCATCATGATGTTCGTCGTGGCAGGGCAATTGATCGCCGGCTGAACGCGTCGACGTGCCTTGGCCCGTTTCGGCGACGAGGTGTCTGCAGCGGCTATTCCACACAGTTGTTGCGTGGTTCTACCGGACAGCCGGTGCTATGATCCTTGGCTTGCGCCGCAAAGAGTACAAACTCGCCGGCGTACTCAGGCCGCCCGTGATCGGCCTAGCGTATCTCGCAAACTGACCTGATTAGGAGAACCACCATGGCTTTCGAATTACCTGCGCTGCCGTACGCTCATGATGCCCTGCAGCCGCACATCTCCAAGGAAACGCTGGAATTCCACCACGACAAGCACCACAACACCTACGTCGTGAACCTCAATGGCCTGGTCCCAGGCACTGAGTTCGAAGGCAAGACCCTTGAAGAAATCGTCGTCTCTTCCTCGGGCGGTATCTTCAACAACGCCGCTCAGGTCTGGAACCACACCTTCTACTGGAACTGCCTGGCTCCAAACGCTGGCGGCGCTCCAACTGGCGCCCTGGCCGAAGCCATCAATGCCGCGTTCGGTTCGTTCGAAAAGTTCAAGGAAGAGTTCACCAAGACTTCCGTCGGCACCTTCGGCTCCGGCTGGGGCTGGCTGGTCAAAAAAGCTGACGGTAACCTGGCCCTGGCCAGCACCATCGGCGCCGGCAACCCGCTGACCAGCGGCGACACCCCGCTGCTGACCTGCGACGTCTGGGAACACGCCTACTACATCGACTACCGCAACGTCCGTCCGAAGTATGTCGAGGCGTTCTGGAACCTGGTCAACTGGAAGTTTGTCGCCGAGCAGTTCGAAGGCAAGACTTTCAAGGCGTAAGCCGTCGCTGCATCACGATGCAGCCCCTGAAAAAACCCGGCATGTCCGGGTTTTTTCATGCCTGGAGCCGCATAAATTAACGCTTGCCCCAAGTTCATAGCACGCTAAGATCAACCCGTGGCAATATTGCCCCCGGGCTCCTCAAGTTTCTGCCCTCGGCGACCGACACATAGACACAGCCAATGCTGCGCCTTGTAGTACATCAGAGCAAAACCCCTAGGTTTCATTGACCGATCCCTTGACGTAGTGCAGGGGATTGCGAAAGATGATGGCTAAATGATGTTAAGCGCACCCACCAAGGAATACCCCATTGAAGCTGGAGCTTAAACACAGCTTGTCGGTCAAGCTGCTCAGGGTCGTGCTGCTCTCGGCATTGATCGTGGGCGTAGTGCTCAGTTGTGCGCAGATCGTCTTCGATATTCACAAGACGCGTCAGGCCGTGGCCAACGATGCCAATCGTGTCCTCGACATGTTCCGCGATCCCTCCACCCAGGCCGTGTATAGCCTGGACCGCGAGATGGGCATGCAGGTCATCGAAGGCCTGTTCCAGAACGATGCCGTGCGCATGGCCTCCATCGGCCACCCGAACGAAACCATGCTGGCGGAAAAATCCCGGCCGCTGCAGCAATTCCCGCTGCGCTGGATGACCGACCTGATCCTCGGTCAGGAACGCACCTTCACCACCCAATTGGTGGGCAAGGGCCAGTACAGCGAGTATTACGGTGATCTCAGCATCACCCTCGACACTGCCACCTATGGCGAGGATTTCATCGCCAGCTCGGTGATCATTTTCATTTCCGGCGTCCTGCGGGCACTCGCCCTGGCGCTGGTGCTGTACCTGATCTACCACTGGTTGCTGACCAAGCCGCTGTCCAAGATCATCGAGCACCTGACCCAGATCAACCCCGACCGCCCCAGCCAGCACCAGATTCCGCTGCTCAAGGGCCACGAGAAAAACGAACTGGGCGTGTGGGTCAATACCGCCAATCAACTGCTGGCCTCTATCGATCGCAACACCCACCTGCGCCATGAGGCCGAGAACAGCCTGCTGCGCATGGCCCAGTACGACTTTCTCACCGGCCTGCCGAACCGCCAGCAGTTCCAGGAGCAACTGGACAAGATCCTCGTCGACGCTGGCCGCCTGCAACGGCGGGTGGCGGTGCTGTGCGTCGGCCTCGATGATTTCAAGGGCATCAACGAACAGTTCAGCTACCAGACCGGCGACCAGTTGCTGCTGGCATTGGCCGACCGTCTGCGCGGCTACAGCGGCCGTCTCGGGGCGCTGGCGCGGCTGGGCGGCGATCAGTTCGCACTGGTCCAGGCCGACATCGAACAACCCTACGAGGCCGCCGAGCTGGCCCAGAATGTACTCGACGGCCTTGAGGCGCCCTTTGGTCTGGACCTCGAAGACATCCGCCTGCGCGCCACCATCGGCATCACCTTGTTCCCGGAAGACGGCGACAGCACCGAAAAACTGCTGCAAAAAGCCGAACAGACCATGACCCTGGCCAAAAGCCGTTCGCGCAATCGTTATCAGTTCTACATCGCCAGCGTCGACAGCGAAATGCGCCGGCGCCGCGAGCTCGAGAAGGACCTGCGCGAGGCCCTGGCGAAAAACCAGCTGCACCTGGTCTACCAACCGCAGATCAGCTATCGCGATCACAGTGTGGTCGGCGTGGAAGCCTTGCTGCGCTGGACCCACCCGGAACACGGCATGGTCCCGCCCGACCAGTTCATCCCACTGGCCGAACAGAACGGCACCATTATCGCCCTGGGCGAATGGGTGCTCGACCAGTCCTGCAAGCAATTGCGCGAGTGGCACGACCTGGGCTTCAGCAACCTGCGCATGGCGGTCAACCTGTCCACCGTGCAGCTGCACCACAACGAGCTGCCGCGGGTGGTCAACAACTTCCTGCAAATGTACCGTCTGCCGCCGCGCAGCCTGGAGCTGGAAGTCACCGAGACTGGGCTGATGGAAGACATCAGCACCGCCGCCCAGCATCTACTCAGCCTGCGTCGCTCCGGCGCGTTGATCGCCATCGATGACTTCGGTACGGGATACTCGTCCCTGAGTTATCTGAAATCGTTGCCGCTGGACAAGATCAAGATCGACAAGAGCTTCGTGCAGGATCTGGTTCAGGACGACGATGACACCACCATCGTGCGGGCCATCATCCAACTGGGCAAAAGCCTGGGCATGCAGGTGATCGCCGAGGGCGTGGAGACCAGCGCCCAGGAAGCCTATGTGATTTCCGAAGGGTGCCATGAAGGTCAGGGCTATCTGTACAGCAAACCGCTGCCCGCTCGCGAATTACTGGCCTTTCTGAAACAGGCTGACAGACTGAAATCCTTAACGATGTAACCCTCTGAAATTTAAGGATTTTTTAGATAAAGACTTGCAACATTCAGTTACATGCCTGGTAACATAAAGTTACATGAAATATTTTTAATATTCGTCCTTTACAGCAAATGCAAATCCTTCGCATCATGGCGCCGTTTCGCGTGCTGCAGCGCGCGGTCGAGCCCATTTTTGACGCAGGATTTCGCCATGATTCGTATGCCCCTGGCCAGCGCCAGTCTGCTGGCCATTGCCATCTCCCTCGCCGGCTGCGGTGACAGCAGCGACAAGGAAAAAGCGGCCGACAAGGTGCCGACACCCGCTGCAAGCACCGCCACTGCGACCACCGCCACAGCGTCCGTCAACGTCGACGAAAGCGCCGCCAGAGTCGTGGTCGACCACTACGCCGAGCTGGCCTATGCCGCGTTCAGCGATTCCTTGAGTACCGCCCAAACCCTGCAAAGCGCTGTCGACGCCTTCCTCGCCAAGCCCGGCGACGCGACCCTCAAGGCCGCACGCGACGCCTGGGTAGCCTCCCGCGTGCCGTATCTGCAGACCGAAGCCTTCCGCTTCGGCAACACCCTCATCGATGACTGGGAAGGCCAGGTCAACGCCTGGCCCCTGGACGAGGGCCTGATCGACTACACCGACAAGAGCTACGAGCACGCCCTCGGCAACCCCGCAGCCACGGCCAATATCATCGCCAACACCGAAATCCAGGTGGGCGAAGACAAAGTCGACGTCAAGGACATCACCCCTGAAAAACTCGCCAGCCTCAACGAGCTGGGTGGCTCCGAAGCCAACGTCACCACCGGCTACCATGCCATCGAATTCCTCCTCTGGGGCCAGGACCTCAACGGTACCGGCCCGGGGGCCGGCAATCGCCCGGCGTCCGATTACCTCGAAGGCGCTGGCGCCACCGGCGGTCACAACGAGCGTCGCCGTGCCTACCTGAAGGCTGTGACCGATTTGCTGGTCAGCGACCTCAAGGAAATGGTCGGCCAATGGCAGCCCAATGTGGCCGACAACTACCGCGCCACCCTGGCCAAGGAACCCGTCGACGCGGGCTTGCGCAAGATGCTGTTCGGCATCGGCAGCCTGTCCTTGGGTGAGCTGGCCGGCGAACGCCTGAAGGTGGCGCTGGAAGCCAACTCGCCGGAAGACGAGCACGATTGCTTCAGCGATAACACCCACAACTCGGCGTTTTATAACGCCAAGGGCATCCGCAATATCTACCTGGGCGAATACACCCGCGTCGATGGCAGCAAACTGACAGGCGCCAGTCTGTCGTCGCTGGTGGCCAAGGCCGACAAGACCACCGACCTCACCTTGCAGGCCGATCTCGCCGACACCGAAGCGCGTATGCAAGTGATCGTCGATCACGCCAACAAGGGCGAGCATTTCGACCAGTTGATTGCGCCGGGCAACAGTGCCGGCAATCAGGTGGTCCGCGATGCCATCGCTGCGCTGGTGAAGCAGACCGGTGCCATCGAACAGGCAGCCGGCAAACTGGGCATCACGGATCTGAACCCGGATACCGCTGATCACGAGTTTTGATCCTGCAAGGAGAATACCTGTGGGAGCGGCGCTGCCCGTGAAGCCTTTGCCAGCTTCGCGAGCAGAACTCGCTCCCACAGGTTATCCGGCAACAGGCTCGCCGATGTACGCCTCATGGTTTCGCCTATTCGCCCTGGCCCTCAGCGCATGCCTGAGCGCCTGCGATGCGCCACCGCGCTTCACCGAGCCCGAGCCCGGTGAGGCGCGTTCGGCCGGGGAGGCGACGGTCAAGCGCCAGGATCGGCTGGCCTACTCCCAGCCGTCAGCCAATCTGTCTCGCGAACAACGCCTGGATTTCAGCGTGGGCAACAGTTTCTTTCGCAACCCTTGGGTCATCGCGCCATCGAGCACCACAGCACGGGATGGCCTGGGGCCGCTGTTCAACACCAATGCTTGCCAGAACTGCCATATCCGCGACGGTCGCGGCCATCCACCAGGGCCCGAGGCGCTCAATGCGGTATCGATGCTGGTGCGCCTTTCGATCGCCCCGGCGACCGGCCAGCAAGCGCTGCTGGAACGCACCGGCGTGATCCCCGAACCCACCTATGGCACGCAATTGCAGGACATGGCCATCCCCGGGGTGCCTGCGGAGGGCAAGGTGCGGGTCGAGTACAGCGCGGTCGAGGTGTGGTTCGACGACGGTTTTCGAGTGGCGTTGCGCAAACCGCAGGTGCAGATCAGCCAACTTGGCTATGGCCCCCTGCATCCCGACACACAGATGTCCGCACGCATCGCACCGCCGATGATCGGCCTGGGCCTGCTCGAAGCCATCCCTGAAGAGGCGATCCTGGCCAACGCCAGCACCCAGGCCAAGCAGGGTAACGGCGTGCAAGGCAAAGCAGGGTAACGGCGTGCAAGGCAAAGCCAATCGCGTGTGGGACGACACCCTGGGCAGCACCGTACTCGGACGCTTCGGCTGGAAGGCCGGGCAACCGAGCCTCCTGCAGCAGAACGCCCACGCCTTTGCAGGCGACATGGGCTTGACCAGCCGCCTCAAACCGGCCGATGACTGTACGGCCGCGCAAACCGCCTGCATTGCTGCGGCCAATGGCAACGCGCCGGACGGCGGTCTGGAAGTGAGCGACAACATCCTGCGCCTGGTGCAGTTCCATACCCGCCATCTGGGCGTACCGGCGCGCCGTGATGTCGCCGCGCCGCAGGTGCTCGCCGGCAAGAATCTGTTCTATGAGGCCGGTTGCCAGGCCTGCCACGTGCCGCAGTACACCACCGCCAGCGACGCCGACGATCCTGCCCTGGCGAACCAGATCATTCGGCCTTACACCGACCTGCTGCTGCACGACATGGGCCCCGGCCTGGCCGACGGCCGTGCCGAGTTCCTGGCCGGCCCCAGCGACTGGCGCACGCCGCCGCTATGGGGCATAGGCCTGAGCGAAACAGTCAGTGGCCACAGCCAGTTCCTCCACGACGGCCGTGCCCGCAACCTGCTCGAAGCAGTGCTTTGGCACGGCGGCGAGGCCGAGCCCGCCAAGCGCCACGTCCTGACCTTCAATGCCGAGCAGCGCGATGCCCTGCTGGCGTTCCTCAATTCACTGTGATCCGCACGAGCGCCCATTCCATGCCTCCACACAAATTGTTACTGCGCCCCAAGCTCTTGTTCACCACCCTCGCCGCGCTGGCGCTGGGCGCCTGTTCGCCGCCACAGGCCAAGGACCCACAGGCCGACACCAGTGCCGCCATCGCCAATCAGGTGATCCTGCCCACCTACTCCCGCTGGGTCGAGGCCGATCGGCAACTGGCGATCAGCGCCCTCGCCTTCTGCGCCGGCACCGCCGACCTGACCACAGCTCGCGCTGACTTTCTCCACGCACAGAAGGCCTGGGCCGCCTTGCAGCCGCTGTTGATCGGCCCCCTGGCCGAGGGCAACCGCGCCTGGTCGGTGCAGTTCTGGCCAGACAAGAAGAACCTGGTGGGGCGCCAGGTCGAGGCGCTGATCAGCGCCGGGCAGCCCATCGACGCCCAGTCCCTGACCACCGCCAGCGTGGTGGTCCAGGGCCTGTCGGCTTACGAATACATCCTTTTCGACAGCAAACCGGAACTGGCCGATGCGACGCGCAAGGCCAGCTACTGCCCACTGTTGGTAGCCATTGGCGAACGGCAGAAACACCTCGCCGAGGCCATTCTCGCGGGCTGGACCGGCACCGACGGCGTACTCGCGCAGATGTCGAAATTCCCCAACCAGCGTTACGCCGATTCCCACGAGGCCATCGCCGAAGTCTTGCGCGTACAAGTGACTGCACTCGACACCCTCAAGAAAAAACTCGGCACGCCCATGGGCCGCCAGAGCAAAGGCGTGCCGCAGCCGTATCAGGCCGAGGCATGGCGCAGCCAATCATCGCTGAAAAGCCTGCAGGCTTCGCTGCTGGCGGCCCAGAGCGTGTGGCTGGGGGTCGATGGCAAGGGCTTGCGCGGCCTGCTGCCAGCGGATCAAAAAGCGCTGGCGGAAAAAATCGATAGCGCCTACGCCGCCGCCCTGCACGCGCTGGATGCCAACAGCCGCTCGCTCACCGCGCTGCTGGAGGACCCCGCCGGCAAGCCAGTGCTCGACGATATCTACGCGCGCCTCGATGGCGTCCATCGCTTGCACCAGAACGAACTGGCCAAGGCCTTGAACATTCAACTGGGCTTCAATGCCAACGACGGTGACTGATATGGCCATCCCTCAGCGTCTCACTTTGGGCAGCGCGTTGCTGAGCGCGGTGACCCTCGGCGGCTGGAAACTGTTCAAGGGCCGCCAGGCGTCGCCATTGCTGTTGTCGGCACGGGACGACAGCGACGGCCGCCACTACGCCGTCGGCTATCGGCTGGACGGCCGGCAGGTATTCGCTACCGAGGTCGGCCAGCGGTGCCACGACATCATCCATCACCCCAGCCAGCCCATCGCACTGTTCGTCGCCCGTCGCCCAGGCACCGAAAGCTATCTGCTGGACCTGCGCGACGGGCGCCTGCTGCAGACGCTGCACACACCCGCCGATCGGCACTTCTATGGCCATGCCGTGATCCACAAAGGCGGCGAATGGCTGTACACCACCGAGAACGACACCACCGACCCCGGGCGCGGCCTGTTGGGCGTCTACCGTTTCGACGGGCCCCACCTGCAACGCACGGGCGAAATCGCCACCCATGGTATTGGCCCTCATCAAGTGGCGTGGCTGCCGGATGGCGAAACCTTGGTCGTGGCCAATGGCGGCATTCGCACCGAGGCCGAAAGCCGGGTGGACATGAACCTGCACGCCATGCAGCCCAGCCTGGTATTGATGCGCCGCGACGGTACCCTCATCAGCCACGAAGCCCTGCCTCAGGTCATGAACAGCGTGCGCCACCTGGCCATCGCCGATGACGGCACGATTCTCACATGCCAGCAATTCATGGGCGATGCCCGAGAAGTCGCACCGCTGCTAGCGATCAAGCGACCGGGCGCCGCCTTCGCCGCCTTTGCCGTGGCCGACGCGCAACTGCAGTCCATGGCTCACTACACCGCCAGCGTCGCCGTGCATGACGGCCAGCGCCTGGTGGCACTGACAGCGCCCAGGGCCAACCGCTTTTTTATCTGGGACCTGGACACCGCAGCCGTGCGCCTGGATGCGCCTCTGCCCGATTGTGCAGGGGTGGCCGCGGTGCATGACGGCTTTGTGGTGACCTCTGGGCAGGGTCGCTGTCGCTATTACGATTGCCGGCCGGATACACCGATCGCAACTGCGCTCACGCTGCCTTCAGGCTGGTGGGACAACCACTTGCACGCCTTGCGCTGACAGACCTTGTTTCATATCCAGCAACACGGGCTACTGGAAACCCTTGCTCATCGCGCATAATGTGCAGTGTTGTTTTTCAAAGTCTTTCCAAGGAAGCGGATATGCTCCGTCGGCGTTTGCTGATCATGTTGGCCGTGGTGTTGTTGCTGGTGCTGGCCCTCGCAGGCTACAAGGGCCTTACCGTCTACCATCAGATCCAGCGGTTCAGTGCCTTCAAGGCCCCCGTCAGCGTGGGTGTCGCCACCGTCGAACAACGCCAGTGGCAGGGCCGCCAGATCGTGGTTCCGCAAAGTGCGATCGCGTATACCCTGTCGGGTGACTCGGTCTACGTGGTGATCGACAAAGCTGACAGCAACGATCAGCCGATGCACATCGTCGAGCGCCGCTCGATCGATACCGGCGAAACACGTGAAGGCTTGGTGGTGGTCAACGATGGTCTGGCGCCAGGCGATCGCGTGGTCACCGTCGGGCAATCCGAGTTGAGCAATGGCACGGTGGTGAGCATCGCCCCTGACAAAGTCCTGGAGTTCGCGCCCCGCCGGGTCGAATGATCAGATCGACAGGTGATTGACCCCACGCAAAAAGGCCCCATCCCGGGGCCTTTTAGTTGTTGCATCGACTACAGCACGTCAGCCTGCCTTCTTGCCTTGCGCCAGACCGAACATCAGGAGCAGCAGACTATGATCCGGCCGCTCGGTGGTCTGGGCTTTTGGTGCCTTGGACATCCCACCGATTCCTTCACCGTCTTCGGCACTCAGCACCTGCGAACGTGGCTCCTGCCACGCCGCCATGGCGACCGAAGTGACCGCTAGCGCTGCTACCAGGAACAAACTTCGAGCGATTTCTAGCTTCATGACTGCAACCCTTTGACAACGCTGCCAAACGCCGTCCGATAAAAGTAGATTAATTCCTATCGCGACGCAGCCCTGAGCGACGAATGGTGCCACACCTGCCACGGGTCCTTGATGATGCCGGCCGACGATAGGCGCGCCGAAGTGATAGCGCAGTGATGCCTATGTGAAAGTTTCGTTGAGCGAGGCAGTACGCAGATGTCAGTGCAGCGGTTCCAAATCAACCTGGAAACGACAGCCCGCGGGCGCAAGTGGGGTCAAGGTGATGCGCCAGCCCTGGTCGGCGCAGATGCGTTGCACCAGCGACAGCCCCAAACCCATACGTTCCATGGGCAGAGCGCTCGTCTGGGAGAGCAGCAGATCGCGCTGCGACTCGGCCACATTGGCGCCGACATCTTCGACCACGAAGCTGTGCGTGCGAACCTGCAGGCGAATCATGCCCTGCTCGGTGTGATGCAAGGCGTTGCGCAACAGGTTGCCCATGACCGCGTGTAGAAAGGTCGAACTGTAGTGGGTGTCGTCAACATCGATCCGCTCGTAGACCAACTGCAGCCCCTTGCGTTCGACGGGTACCCGCCACAGCGCGGCCACATCGTCGGCCACCCGAACCAGGCTGGTCTTGGTGCTGACACCTTCGTTGCTCTGGGCCCGGGCCAGCATCAGGAAGGTCTGCACCAGTTCGCGCATTTCCTCGCTGACATGGCGAATGTGCAACACCTGGCTGCGCGAAGCCTCATCCAGCATCGGGTATTCCAGCAGCAACTCGCACGAGCCGGCCAATACCATCAAGGGTGTGCGCAGTTCGTGACTGACATCGCTGGTGAACAGCCGCTCGCGGGTCAAGGCATGGCGCAGCCGACCCAGGGCGGCATCGAAGGCTACGGCCAGTTGCCCGACCTCATCGCCGGCGTAGTCGGGCCCCAGTGGCGGTGCCAGCCCCAGCAACTGATCACGATGGCGGACCTGGCGCGACAGACGAATGACCGGCGCCATGACCCGCCGCGCCAGCAGCCAGCCCAGCAGCGCCGCCACGCCTAAACTCAGGACGAAGCCCACGAATACCACGGCGAACAGCAGTCGCTCGCGGTCCTCGAAATCACTCTGGTCCTGCAACAGCACGTAGCGGCGCCCGTCCACGAATTTCACCATCGCGTGATAGGACAGCGGGCCGCGGAACACTTCGTGAAAACCGGTGGACAGGTGCTTGAGGTCGTGGGGCAGGCGATACTCGCCCTCGCCGCCACTGAAGTAGAACAGCTGGTTGGGCTCGGGGGTATGGCTCCAATCCTCAAGCGTGTCAGCTGCCAGCAGCCGCTGCAGGTCCCCGCCCAGCTCGGTGGAGATCAACCGCTCTTCCACCAGGTGAACCGTCAACACGATGCCGCCTGCAAAGGCCCCCGCTACCAGTGCGCTCATCAAGCCGAAAGCGATGATGATGCGCTGGGAGAGGCTTTGTTTAAACTCCATCCCGCCCCTCGGTCAGGCGGTAGCCCACGCCGTGTACCGTGTGCAGCAGCGGCTTGTCGAAGGGCTTGTCGATCACTTGACGCAATTGGTGAACATGGCTGCGCAGGCTGTCGCTGTCTGGGCAGTCGTCGCCCCACAAGGCTTCTTCGAGCACTTCACGGCGCAACACGTGGGGGCTTTTCTGCATCAGCACGGCGAGCAGTTTGAGGCCTACCGGGTTGAGTTTGAGCAGGCGGCCATCGCGGGTCACTTCGAGGGTATCGAGGTCGTAGACCAGATCGCCGACCTGCAGGTTGCGTCGTCCGCCACCCTGGGCGCGACGCATGACCGCTTCGATACGCGCCGCCAGCTCCGACAAGGCGAACGGCTTGAGCAGGTAATCGTCGGCCCCGGAGCGGAAGCCCTGGAGGCGGTCATCCAGTTGATCGCGGGCGGTGAGCATGATCACCGGGGTATCGCGGCGGGCATCTTCACGCAGGCGCTTGCACAGGGTGTAACCATCGATACCCGGCAACATGATGTCGAGGACGATAAGGTCGTAATGCTCGGTGGCGGCCAGGTGCAAGCCCGACAGGCCGTCCTGGGCGCAATCCACGGTGTAACCCTTGAGCCCGAGGTAATCGGCCAGGTTGGCGAGGATGTCGCGGTTGTCTTCAACCACAAGGATTTTCATGGAACGTTGCCTCCAGGGACGGTCGCGGTGCCATTTCGGCAGGCGCAGCTCAAGGCCAGCACGGGGCTCGGGGCCAGAGCAGATAGATGGGCTATTGTCGCACTTTTTCGTCGGCCGCACGCACGCTGAAAACCAGCGACGGATAATCCACACGCCCACAAAAAATCCCGCCGGAAGCGGGATTCTGGGATGCGGCGATTACTGCTGAGGCGCCTGCTGGTACTGCTGACCGGGGATCGGCTTGAGGTTGACCTCGACCCGACGGTTCTGCGCCCGGCCATTGGCATCGGCGTTGCTGGCGATCGGCTGATCAGGCCCGGCACCGCGCACCGACAGGCGCGAGGCATCGATGCCCTGGGAGGTCAGGTAGGTGCTGACCGCCTGGGCGCGCTGCAACGACAGGTCCATGTTGTGCTGGCGACTGCCGGTGCTGTCGGTGAAGCCGACGATCTCGATGGTGTTTTCGTTGAACTGCTTGAACGAGGTGGCCAGATTATTGAGCGGCGCATAGAAGCTGCTGGCGATCGCGGAAGAATCAGTACCGAAGGTGATATTGCCGGGCATGATCAGCTTGATCTGGTCACCCTGGCGCTGCACCTCGACGCCGGTATTGGCCATGCTCGCACGCAGGGCCTTCTCTTGCCGGTCGGCGTAATAGCCATAGCCGGCCGCCGAGGCACCGACCACCGCCGCACCGATCAGCGCGCCTTTGCCACGGTTGTTATGGTCGATCGCCGCACCCGCTACAGCCCCTGCCAGCGCCCCAAGGCCACCGTACTTGGCGGTCTTGCTCACGCCCCCGCCCTGCTGAGCCTGGCCCTGATTGTCATAGGGATTGCCCTGCGAAACACAGCCCGACAGCATGGCAACGGCGGTGGCGGCGATCAACAAGCGATGCGAGGTGAACATGGAAAACTCCTGGGCAGTAATTCGAAAGGCAGAAGACAGATGCTGCACAACTCTGCTTGGAGTTTGACCCATTTGTGAAGAAAAATTCCGTGACAAGATTTTTAACCGGATATTGCGAATGGCCTGCCAGGCAGGCCGCGCCATCAACCAAAGCGCCCGGTAATGTAATCCTCGGTCTGAGTCTTGCTGGGTTTGGTGAAGATGGTGTCGGTGTCGCCATGCTCGATCAGCTCGCCCATGAACATGAATGCGGTGTAATCCGAGCAGCGCGCGGCTTGTTGCATGTTGTGAGTGACGATGATCACAGTGAACTGCTCCTTGAGCTCGGTGATCAGTTGCTCGATGCGGCCGGTAGAGATCGGGTCCAGCGCCGAGGTCGGTTCGTCGAGCAGCAGGACCTGCGGGCGCAAGGCGATGGTGCGGGCAATGCACAGGCGTTGTTGCTGACCACCCGACAGGCTCTGGGCGCTTTGCTTGAGCTTGTCCTTGACCTCATCCCACAACGCGCCGCCACGCAGAGCCTGTTCGACGCGCTCGTCCATCTCGCGGCGCGAGAGCTTTTCGTGATGGCGCACGGCGTAGGCAATGTTGTCATAGATCGACATCGGGAACGGCACCGGCTTCTGGAACACCATGCCGACGTTGCTGCGCAGGCGGTTCATCGAGTAGTGCGAGTCGAGGATGTTTTCGCCATTGAGCAGCACCTGGCCGCGCGCCTCTTGCTTGGGGTACATGGCGTAGATGCGGTTGAACACGCGCAACAGGGTCGACTTGCCGCAGCCCGACGGGCCGATGATGGCGGTGACGTGCTTTTCCGGGATGTCCATGTTGATCTTCTTCAACGAACGCTGATCGTTGTAGTAGAACTCCAGATCGCGGACCTGAATCTTGGTTTGCGGAGCCGCAGGAAGAACATTCATCAGTGAGACCTATTGCGCAAAAGGATTAGGCGAGAGAGCAAGCTGAGCATCAACACGAACAGGGTCAGCACCAGCGCACCGGCCCAGGCCAGCGAGTGCCAGTCGTCGTAGGGGCTCATGGCGTACTGGAACACCACCACCGGCACGCTGGCGATCGGCTTGAGCAGATTGCTGCTCCAGAACTGGTTGCCGAACGCGGTGAACAGCAGCGGCGCGGTCTCACCGGTAATACGCGCCAGAGCAAGGATCACCCCCGTCACCACCCCGGCCTTGGCCGCCCGCAGAACGATCTGCAAGGTCAGCTTCCATTGCGGGACACCCAATGCCAGGGCTGCTTCGCGCATGGTGGAAGGTTGCAGTTGGAGCATTTCGTCGGTGGTCCGCACGACCACCGGGATGACCAGCAGCGCCAGAGCCAGCGAGCCGGCGAAGGCCGAGAAACCGATCTGATGATTGCTCAAGGCACTCATCGGCAGAATCACCCCGGTGTACACGAACAGCCCCAGCACGATGGACGGCGCCGACAGCAGGATGTCGTTGATGAAGCGCACGGTATTGCCCAGCTTGCTGTGGCGCGCGAACTCCGCCAGCCAGACACCGGCCGCCAGGCCGATCGGCGTACCGATGAGCAAGGCGATCAGCGACATCAGGGCGCTGCCGTAAAAGGCGTTGGCCAGGCCACCGGCGCTGCCGGGCGGCGGCGTCATTTCGGTGAACAGGGCGAGATTGAGCGCGCTGGCGCCCTTGATAATGGTGGTCAGCAGAATCCACACCAGCCACAACAGGCCGAACAGCGTGGCGGCGCAGCTGAGGACCATCGCAAGGCGGTTCTTCAACGCGCGCTTGCGATAAATGCTTTCGTTACTCACAGGCCCTCCTTGCGCGACAGGCGCATCAGCATCAATCGCGCCAAGGCCAGCACGACGAAGGTCACGACGAACAGCAGGAAGCCCAGGGCAATCAGCGAAGAGCGGTGGAGGTCGGTATACGACTCGCTGAACTCGTTGGCGATCACCGAGGCAATCGAGCTGCTGGGCATCATCAGCGAAGAAGAGAACTGGTGAGCGTTACCCAACACGAAGGTCACTGCCATGGTTTCCCCCAGCGCCCGGCCGAGCCCCAGGAAAATACCGCCGACCACTGCGGTGCGGGTGTATGGCAGGACGATGTCCCAGACCACTTCCCACGTGGTGCCGCCCAAGGCGTAGGCCGACTCCTTGAGCGCCGATGGCACGGTGCGGAACACCTCGTGCATCACCGAGGTAATGAACGGAATGATCATGATCGCCAGCACGATACCGGCGGTGAGCATGCCGATCCCCAGTGGCGGGCCCTGAAACAGACTGCCGATCAGCGGCAGTGCGCCGAGGTTGTCGTTGATCCAGGGGGCCATGTACTCGGCCATGAACGGGCCGAAGATGAACAGGCCCCACATGCCGTAGATGATCGATGGAATGCCCGCCAGCAGTTCGATGGCCGAAGCGATCGGCATGCGCAACCAGGGCGGCGCTACTTCAGTAAGGAAAATCGCGATGCCGAAGCTGACCGGTACGGCGATCAACAGGGCAAGAAAAGAAGTCACCAGGGTCCCGTAGATAGGCACTACAGCGCCGAAATGGCCGCCTACGACGTCCCACTCGGTGCTGGTCAGAAACCCGAAGCCAAAGGTCTTGAACGCTTCGAATCCACCCCACAGGGTCGATCCGGCAATACTGGCCAGCAACAACAGCACCAGCATGGCAGCGCCTTGCATCGTACGGCGAAACCAGACGTCATGACGATGGTCGCGGGCGGCACGCTTGTCGCCCGGACTGTCGCTCTTGGAGATCGCAGTGGACAGGTATTGAGTGTTTTCGGTCATGTCAGGTCCACTCGCAGAAAAAGCCCGATCCGGATACCCCCGTGGGGGCACCCGGAAAGAGCGTTACAGTCTTGGATTTCAACGGGATCGAATCACTTGTTGAAATCGGATTTCCAGTAGCCTTCGATCTTCGCGACCAGCGACTTCGGCAGGGCCACGTAGTCCAGCGAAGCGGCTTGTTCCTGACCGTTTTCCAGCGACCATTTGAAGAAGTCGAAAGCGGCCTTGCTTTGCTCGGCGTTCTTCGGCGTCTTGTACATGATGATCCAGGTGGTAGCGGTGATCGGCCATGCGGCCTCGCCCGGGGCATTGGTCATGATCAGGTTGAAGTCTTTGGCGCTCGCCCAGTCAGCGGTATCGGCAGCGGCACCGAACGCCTTGGCGCTAGGTTCGACAAACTTGCCCGCAGCGTTTTTCAGCTGGGTGTGAGCCATTTTGTTCTGCAGTGCATAGGCGAATTCGACATAGCCGATCGAGCCCTTGATCTGCTTCACGTAGGCCGAAACACCTTCGTTACCCTTGCCGCCCACACCCGCTGGCCACTGCACGGTGGTACCGAACTTGAGCTTTTCGTTCCACTCGGGACTGACCTTGGACAGGTAGTTGGTGAAGTTGAAAGAGGTACCCGAGCCGTCCGAGCGGTGCACGACGGTGATGGCCTGGTCAGGCAGCGTCACGCCAGCGTTCAGCGCGACGATGGCAGGGTCGTTCCACTTCTTGATATCGCCCATGAAAATCTTGGCCAGGGTCGGGCCGTCCAGTTTCAACTTGCCCGGCTCGACGCCTTCGATGTTGACGACCGGTACGATACCGCCGATGACGCTAGGGAATTGACCCAGGCCGGCGGCCTGAAGGTCCTCTGCCGACAACGGCGCGTCGGAAGCACCGAAATCGACCGTGGCTGCCTTGATCTGCGCGATACCGCCACCCGAACCGATGGACTGGTAGTTGATGC
This sequence comes from Pseudomonas baltica, assembly GCF_031880315.1. NCBI lineage: Bacteria > Pseudomonadati > Pseudomonadota > Gammaproteobacteria > Pseudomonadales > Pseudomonadaceae > Pseudomonas > Pseudomonas baltica. The sequence goes on from NZ_CP134771.1 coordinate 2,233,207, forward strand.
GGTTAGGCGATGCCTTGCTGTAGTCCTGGGACCACTTGGACACCACCGGAAATACGAAGCTCGAACCTGCACCCGTTACATCAGTCGCATGCGCCATGCCACTCAGGCACAACGAAGCCAGCAAAATCGAGAGACGATTTTTGGTCAGCAGAATCACGGCAACACCTCAGTCAAGGGATTTGTGGGAAAGCCCACTGGAGAAGACGTTGCAGATTTAATGCTTTGAATGTGTAAGTTTGATGACAGTCAGTCGAATGCTTTTGTGACAGTGGGCGGGGTGCCACTATGGAGAGGGGTCGGGCAGGTAAAAAAATATTTATGGATGGAGGATCAGGGTGTCCGTTGCGGCCCCTTCGCGGGCAAGCCTTGCTCGCACCTGAGTACGACACCGCCTCTGTGGGAGCCGAGCTTGCTCGCGAAGGGGCCGGGCCTGCTAGCGCACACCCTCCTGACGCAACGCTGCAGGCGTGAACTCGCTGGTGCTGGCCGGCACGCCGAACTGGTAGCCACGGGCCTCTTCGTTCTTCAGGCCCAAGGCCACGTAGCGCCCGGCCTGCAGGTCGTAGAGCACCTCGAACGCATACCAGGGCACCTGGTTGTTGTAGTAGTTTTCGGCATGGGCTTCGGCCACCCGCCACAGCTGCCCGCGGCCATCGTAGTGATCGATGATCGCCGCTTGCCAGGTGTCTTCGTCGAAGTAGAAGTCACGCTTGGCGTACACATGCCGCTGTCCGGGCTTGAGTGTGGCGACCACGTGCCAGACCCGGCGCAGCTCGTAGCGCGCCAAATCCTGATTGATATGCCCAGCCTGAAGTATGTCTGCATATTTCAAGCTGGGCGAATCCAGCGCATAACTGTTCTCCGGGATGTACAACTCCTGCTTGCCCACTAATTGCCAGTCGTAGCGATCCGGGGCGCCATTGAACATGTCGAGGTTGTCGGAGGTGCGCAAACCGTCGGCGGCGGTCCCAGGCGCGTCATAAGCTGCTTGCGGAGCCCGTCGAACGCGGCGCTGGCCGGCATTGTAGAGCCAGGCTTCACGAGGCTCGGCAACCTGGTCCAAGGTCTCGTGGACCAACAGCACGCTGCCTGCCAGACGTGCAGGCGCAGTGACTTCCTGCTTGAAATAGAACAGCACATTGCCCGGATTGGCCGGATCGAAATCCTTCATGCGATCCCGGAACACTAACTGCTCCTGCAGCGATACCGGGCTGAACGAGCCGTTTTGCTGTGGCATCGCCTGGATGATCGAACGCTTGATGCTGCCACCGCGATAACGGGTGATGTGATTCCAGATCACTTCCAGGCCGTTGTGCGGCAGCGGGAAAGGCACTGCACTGCTGAAGTCCTGCAAGCCGTTGCCATCGGATACCAGTGTGGTTTGCGTCGCGTTGCGGCGGATGGCGGCAAAGATCTCCTCCGGCACCGTGGCGCCGCGATGGGAGGTGTAGACCGGCATCCGATAGCTGTCCGGATAACGCTTGAACAGCGCCATCTGGCCTGGGGTCAGCCGGGCCTTGTACTGCTCGACATTCTGCGCGGTGATGACGAACAGCGGCTTTTCGTTGGCGTACGGATTGCCCAGAAAACCACGGTTGTCGACTGGCGCGGCGGTCTTCGCCATCGGCGTCCAGGGCGGGATGGAGCCATCGGCATTGCCTGCACGCTCGGCCCCCATCGGCGTCAGGTTGGCACCCAGGTGCTTGGCCTCGGCGGCGGACACCTCTGCCAACACGTCAGCGGCGAACAGGGCCAGGCTGAGGATGCCGATCTGTAACAGGACTTTGGTAGCGTTCATCGAATCAAGCCCCCGGGCGCTAGAAATTCACACCGAAACTCAGTGAAGCGAAGTCCCGATCATCGACCGTACTGTATTTGCCATCAAAGAAATTGGTGTACGACAGGCTCGCTGTGTAGGTGTTCTGGTATTCGGCATCGAGCCCGAGACTGACCGCTTTGCGGCCCTCTTCGAAGTTGCCCCCCGGGCCCGGCGAGTAACCGTCGACGTCGTGAGACCAGGCGATGTTGGGTTTGAGGTTGACCCCGGCGATCACGTTGTTGAACTCCCAGATCGCCCGCGCCCGGTAGCCCCAGGAATCGGTGGTGGTGTAGCCGTCGTTCTCGCAATAGCGGCTGACTCCGTTCTGCCCGGTGCCGGCCAGGGTCGCGCTGTTGAGGCGCTGACAGGTGCCGTTGCCCAGCGGGCCGGGGCCGTAACTGGCGTCGCGGCCGTAGCGCAGCTTGGAGGTGCTGTCCAGTCCACCGACGTGGGTCCAGCCGACTTCACCCACCAGGGTCAGGCGGTCGGCGCCCATCAACTGATCGAAGAAATGCGTGAGGCTGGTCTGCACCTGGGTGATCTCCTTGCGGCGATAACCCTGCTGATCGCTGCCCGGCGTGCCGGTCAACTGCGAGACGCCGGGCACTGCCAGACCGGAATACAGAATATCCGTGGTGTTGATCTGGATCGGCGCATTGGGCCGGTAGCTCACTTCACCATTCCAGGCCGTACCCGACGGCAGCGTGGTGGCGAAACTCAAGCCGTACAGGCGAATGTCCTCGGGGTATTCGAGGTAGTAATTGGAGTTGGCCGTGACCACCGTCGGCACCAGCGACCGGGCCGCGGCCGGCGACAGCCCGGCGGCCTGCAACGCGCTGGCGCTGGAGTAGGCGCTGGCCGGCGCAGCGTGGCCGCTGAACATCGGCAGGCGGCTGTGGTAATTCATGAAATAGGCGCCGAACTCGGTGTCGAGCGGGTCATAGAGGTAACGCAGGGCCAGGCCGAACTGACCGCTGTCGCGGGCATCGCGATCGGCGCCGCGATGCACGATCACGCCCTCGTCCGGCGAGCCATAGCTGACTCCCTGAGCCGCCAGGGCAGCTGCCGCAGCGGTGCGCTGCCCGGCAGGCAGGCGCGCCAGCGTGGCGCTCTGGGTGCCGAGCACGCCGAGGTTGTCGTTGCAGCCGCCGGTGATCACATCGGACTGCGAGAAAAACGTGCTGCAGTTGTCATTGACCGTCGCCTTCCAGCCGATTTGATAGAAGCCCTCGGCGGTGAGGTTGTCGGTCAGGCTCTGGGACAGGTAGAACATGTTGACCGGGATCAAGCCTTCCTTGATCTCGGCGCCGGGACGACGAAACGCCGAAACATCGATCGGGTTGATGCTGTTGATGCCGCCGCCGATGAAGGTGCTCTCGCCCCAGTTGACCACTTGCTTGCCCAGGCGCACGGTGCCCGGCAAATCGCCAATGGCGAAATTGTGGTAGACGAAGGCATCGAGAAACTCGGCGCCCGACGAGCGAGCGCTCTGTTCGCGCCCGGAATCGCTGATATCGGCGAAACGCTGGTTTTCGTCCTTGAGCTGAAAGTCGTACCAGTACTTGCCGCGGACGAACAGGCCGCTGTCGCCGTATTTCAGCTCGAGGTCGTGCACGCCTTTGAAGATCTTGCTGAAGGCGTCGCCGGCCTTGTAGTTCAAGCGGCCGTTGTCTGCGGACTGCGATAACCCCACGCCGCCATTGTTGGCGCCGATCAGATGGCGATCAGGGTTCTGCGTCGACCAACTGGAGCCGATCGACAGCGAGGAATCGAACTGCCCCTCGACATCGCCAACGTTGAACGCGATGCCATACGCCGGCGCCGCCAGCGAAGAGGCGAAGCCGATGGCCAATGGCAGCTTGGCCAGCTGCCAAAGTGAAGGTGCTGAGGCCATTGGCCCTCTCCCACGGATAATGTCATTTGGCCAACGTCAAAGCGATGACAAGCCCGAAAGCGGGATTGTAACAAGCCATATGCAGGAAGGCAGGTCCTCAATGAAGAGTTTTCACGGCCATCAGGTCCTCACCTGCATCGCTCACAATGACGACAGGAACGGACTGTTATCGGCCTGCCAGGCCAGGACTTCAACCCGGATTCGCTTCTTGTCGAGCTTGCCGACGCTGGTCTTGGGGATCTCGCCGACCACCGCAATCTGACTCGGGATGGCCCACTTGTTGATCAGGCCCAATTCGACGAACGGTAGCAAGTGCGCCTTGAGCGATTGCGCATCCAGTGTCTGACCGTCACGCAGCACCAGCAATGCGAAGGGCCGCTCGCCCCATTGCGCATCGGCCATGCCCACCACCGCCACCTCGCGCACGCCGGGATGACGGCTGGTCAAGTCTTCGAGCTCTAGCGACGAGACCCATTCGCCGCCGGTCTTGATCACGTCCTTGATACGGTCGCGAATATCGATCACGCCCATGGTGTCCAGGGTGGCGACGTCACCGGTGTGCATCCAGCCGCCGTCCCATAGCTCGGCGCCCTTCTGCGGCTCGCGCAAATACCCCATGCTCAACCAAGGTGCACGCAGTACCAGCTCACCTTGGGTTTCGCCATCGGCCGGGAGAAAGTTGCCGTCGCTGTCGACGATGGCGGCATCCACCAGCGGCACGGGCACCCCGGCCTTGATCCGGTAGGTGACGCGCAGCTCGTCGGTGCCGGCCTGGAGTTCTTCGTTGAAATGCGCACAGGAGATCAACGGGCAGGTTTCCGACATGCCGTAGGCGGCGGTCAGCTGAATACCGCGAGCCTTGGCCGCTTCGTAGAGGCCGCGATTGAGAGCGCTGCCACCGATGATGATCTTCCAGCCGCCGAAATCGGTGTCCCCCTTGGCGTTGAGCAGCATCTGCAGGATGGTCGGCACGCAATGGGAGAAACTGACCTTTTCCGTGCGCCACAGATTGACCAGCATGTCCGGCTCGTAGCGGCCGGGGTAGACCTGCTTGATGCCCAGCATGGTGGCCACGTACGGGATGCCCCAGGCGTGCACATGGAACATCGGCGTGATCGGCATATAGACGTCATCGGTGCCCATCAGCCGTACGCTGTCGATGCTGCCGGTAATGGTGGCCGCTGCGAGGGTATGCAGCACCAACTGACGATGGGTGAAGTACACCCCCTTGGGGTTGCCGGTGGTGCCAGTGGTGTAGAACGTGGTGGCCACCGAGTTTTCATCGAAATCCGGGAAGTCGTACCGGCTGCTGGCGCCCGCGAGGAGTTGCTCGTATTCACCCACCAGATTGGGCAGCGCGGCGGTCTTTTCGCTGCCATCGGTCAGCAGCAGGGTTTTCTCCACCGTGGTCAATTGGCCCGCCAACGCCTGAAACAGCGGCACGAACTCGCTGTTGAGCAGCACCAGTTTGTCCTCGGCGTGGTTCATGGTGTAGAGGATCTGCTCGGGCGACAGGCGCACGTTGATGGTGTGGATCACCGCGCCGATCATCGGGATGGCGAACATGCATTCCAGATAGCGGTGGCTGTCCCACTCCATGACCGCCACGGTGTCGCCCGGCTGCACCCCGGCGGCGACCAGTACGTTGGCCAGGCGCGAGATGCGTTCGGTGAGGGTCGGGTAGCTGTAGCGCACCCGATCGCGGTAGACGATTTCGCGGGTTTTCTCGTAGCGGCTGCCCGACAGCAGCAGGCGTTTGATCAGCAGGGGGAAGGTATAGGCACCGTCAGCGGGTGGAATAACGCGAGTCTGCATCTCGGGAGTCCTTTGGCTAAGTGCGAGAGTCTGATGATTACCCTAGCACTGCATGCCAATTTCGCCCGTAGGACCTGTCTGACAATGGTGTCTGAACCGGCCTCTTCGCGGGCAAGCCTTGCTCCCACAGGTGTTCGACTCTCGTGCTGTTTGCTCTGCGGGAGCAAAGCTTGCTCGCGAAGAGGCCATCGGCACCAACGCAAATTTAACTGACTCGCTCAATGCATCTCGGTCAGCGCAATTTTCACGCCCAACGCAATCAGCACAGCCCCCATGGTGCGGTCGAACCAATGGCCCATGCGCGCGAAACCGGCTCGCACCCGCCGCTGACTGAACAACAGCGCCACCAGGCAGAACCACGCCGCCGTGGCCACCGCCAGATACACGCCATAACCGGCCTGCACCGCCAGCGGCGTATGGGGGTTGATCACCACGGTGAACAGCGACAGGAAAAACAGCGTGGCCTTGGGATTCAGGCCGTTGGTCATGAAACCGGCACGGTAGGCCGCGCCCGCTGAACGCTCGACCGGCAGCGCGGCGACGGTTTCTGCGCCCGCAACTGCCGGCTTGGCGCGCAAGGCCTTGAAACCGATGTACAGCAAATAGGCCGCTGCCAGCCATTTGAGCAGGTTGAACAGCACGATGGACTGCGACACGATCAGGCCGATGCCCAGCAACGAATAGCCGACATGCAGGAAAATCGCCGAGCCCACGCCCAGTGCGGTCCAGGTGCCGGCGCGTCGACCGTGGGCTACGCTTTCGCGCACCACCACGGCGAAATCCGGACCGGGGCTGGCCACTGCCAGCAGGTGAATCAGCGCCACGGTCAAAAACTCTGCCCAATACATGCCACTACCTCACGATTCATTCAGAAACAATTCTTGTAGGATGACCCATCTCGAACACCCTGTAGCGAGGGCCAAGCCTCCTCGTTACACGATCATAGAAGCTCCACCACGGATCAGGACAGGTACAGTTGATGAGCAATTTTCGCCGCGCGGTTTTTCTCGACTACAGCACACTGGATCTGGGCGATCTCGATTTCGCCCCGCTGCATGCAGCCTTCGACGATCTGCAGCTGCACGCCAGCACCCTACCCGAGCAGACCATCGCGCACCTGCAAGGCGCCAGCGTGGCCATCACCAACAAGGCGGTGATCGATGCCACTGTGCTCCAGGCATGCCCCGACCTCAAGCTGATCCTGATCGCCGCCACCGGCACCAACAACGTCGACCTGGCGGCGGCCCGCGCCCAAGGTGTCAGCGTCAGCAACTGCCAGGGCTACGGCACGCCGTCGGTGGCCCAGCACACCCTGATGCTGCTGCTGGCCCTGGCCACCCGCGTCAGCGACTACCAGCAGGCCATCGCTGCGGGTGCGTGGCAGCGCTCCAGGCAGTTCTGCCTGCTGGACTTCCCGATCGTCGAGCTCGAAGGCAAGACCCTCGGGCTGCTCGGCCAAGGCGAACTGGGCAGCGCCGTCGCGCGGCTGGCCGAAGCCTTCGGCATGCGCGTGCTGCCCGGGCAGATTCCCGGCCGCCCGGCACGCCCCGACCGCATGCCGCTCGATGAATTGCTGGGCCAGGTCGATGCACTGACCTTGCACTGCCCGCTCAACGAACATACCCGGCACATGATCGGCGCCCGTGAATTGAACCTGATGAAACCCGGCGCCTTTATCGTCAACACTGCCCGCGGCGGCATCATCGATGAGCAAGCACTGGCCGACGCGCTGCGCCGCGGCCAACTGGGCGGCGCTGCCACCGACGTACTCAGCGTCGAGCCGCCGGTCAACGGCAACCCGCTGCTGGCCGACGACATCCCGCGCCTGATCGTCACCCCCCACAGCGCCTGGGGCAGCCGCGAGGCACGTCAGCGTATCGTCGGGCAGTTGGCGGACAACGCCGCAGGGTTCTTTGCCGGCACGCCGCTGCGACAAGTGAACTGATAGACTGCCGGACTTTTTTCAGGAGCCATTTCATGGACCCGCGCAGTGAAGTGTTGCTTCGTCAGGCCGATTCTTTTCAGGGTCGCTGGCTGATGGCCGGTCTCCCGGCCGATGACTTGCTTGGGCAACTGCCCCAGGCCTGCGGCTGGAGCTGGCATGCCGGCGACCATGCCGCCCTGGAGGCACGCTTCGCCGGACGCAGCCACTTCGGCACCGAAGCACCGAATGACGAGATCGACGGCGCGGTGCTTTTTTTGCCCAAGGCCCGCGACCTGACCCACTACCTGCTCAATGCCCTGGCCTCGCGCCTGGCGGGCCGCACCTTGTACCTGGTCGGCGAAAAGCGCGGTGGCATCGAGGGTGCGGCCAAGCAACTGCACGACTTCGGCAAGCCGCGCAAGATCGACAGCGCCCGGCATTGCCAGTTGTGGGCGGTAGATATCGAGGTCGCACCGCAACCGTTGGCCCTCGAAAGCCTCGCGCAACGTTACGAGCTGGAGCTGGCCGACGGTCCGCTGAGCGTCATCAGCCTGCCTGGGGTGTTCAGTCACGGCCGGCTGGATCGTGGTACCGCGCTGCTGCTCGATTTCCTCGACGGCTTGCCGACCGGGCATGTGCTTGATTTTGGCTGCGGCGCCGGGGTGCTGGGGGCGATGATCAAACGTCGCTACCCGCAATCCCAGGTTACCCTGCTGGACGTCGACGCTTTCGCCGTGGCCAGCAGCCGCTTGACCCTGGCGGCCAACGGCCTGGAAGGCGAAGTGCTCATCGGTGACGGTATCGACGCCGCCCCGCAGCCACTCGCGGCGATCCTCAGCAATCCGCCGTTCCATACCGGTGTGCACACCGATTATCGCGCGTCGGAAACCATGCTGAAAAAATCCCGCGAGCATCTGCAAAAAGGCGGCGAGCTACGAATCGTGGCCAATGCTTTCCTGCGCTATCAGCCGCTCATGCAGGAGCATGTCGGGCCCTGCAAGACGCTGCACGAGGGGGGTGGGTTCAAGATCTACAGCGCCATCCGCGGCTAAATCGCTGGCCGCAGACGGCGCCGGTCTCAGGATTTTTTCGACTGCTGATACAGCGGCATCACCTTGGGGATCGCCGCTTGCAGCGAACTGATGCGGTTGGCCGACGCCGGGTGGGTGCTCATGAACTCCGGTGGTGCCGAGCCATTGGCGGCGGCGCCCATCTTGTTCCACAAGGTGATCGCCGCGTTCGGGTCATAACCGGCCCGCGCCGACAGTTCAAGGCCGATGAGGTCCGCTTCGTTTTCATTGCTGCGGCTGTTGGGCAAGGTGAGGCTGTACTGCACCACCGTATCGGCCAACTGCAGACTGTTCTCGCCCAGCCCCAGCAGCGCACCTGCTCCCTGACGCGCCATCTGCACGCCATAGGCCTTGGACATGGCTTCGCGGCCATGCTCGCGCAGGGCGTGGGCGATTTCATGACCCATTACCGCCGCCAGCTCGTCATCGGTGAGTTTGAGCTGATCGATCAGGCCGCTATAAACGATGATCTTGCCGCCGGGCCCGCAATTGGCATTGAGCTCGTCACTTTTGATGACGTTGACCTCCCACTGCCATTGGGCTGCATCGGCACGCAATTTGGGCGCCTGGGCGATCAAGCGATCGGCGATCGCCTGCACGCGCTTGGCATCGGCGGTGTCCTTTTCGAGCACGCCTTTGCTGCTCGCCTCACCGACTGTCTCCTTGTAGGACTGGGCGTACATCTGGTTGACCTGATCGGTCGACAACATGCTGAACATGTACTGTTTGCGCTCAACACCTACGGCGTCGCCATGGGTGGTGTTGACCGCCTGGCAGCCCGCCAGGGCAATGGTGGCCGACAATGTAACTAAAACCTTACGCATGACGCTCTCCCTGAAAAATGACCGATAGCCTAGGACGGCCGGGCCTTGGATGCCAGTTTTCAGATAGAAAATCAACAGTAGGTGTCAGATCCGATACATGCGTGGATGATCGGCACACATGCCAGAACTGCGCGCATCACGCCGGCGTCAGACACTCCGGCGCATTGAGCTTGGGATCGTTGATCAGATTGGCCAGCGGCCGTTCACGCAACGGCTGCTGCGGGCTGGCCAGCAGCGAATGGAGCACGGCCACGGGCGTTGCGGGGTCGAGCCAGGCGGCTTGCCCCGCCGCATCGAGCAGCAAGGGCCGACGCTGGCTGGCGGCCGCTTGAGTGACCACCGCCGTACTCAGCCAGGTATGCCCTTCAACCGGATAAGCCTCCCATACCGCTGCGAAAAACAGCGACGAGCCCTCCCCCGGCGTCAGCCAGAACGGCTGCTTGCGCAGCGTACCGCGCCATTCATAAAAACCGTTGGCCGGGATCAGGCAGCGGCGCAAGCGAAAGGCGTCGCGAAACATCGGCTGCTCGGCCAGGGTTTCGGCGCGGGCGTGGGCCGGCGTGCGCGACAGATCGGTCAGCCATGGCGGGGTCAGGCCCCAACGCGCTCTAACCAATTCGCGCCCTTCACCGGCAACACGCTGGATCAACACGTTGTCGCCGGGTGAAATATTCCACTGCGCCTGCTGGTCGGCGGGGAACCCCGGCAGCGCGGCGAACGACGGCGACCAGCGGAAAAGGGCAAAACGTCCACACATGGCTAAACACAACTCTCGGCAAAGGGTGCCATCGACACCGGCAAGCTCAACACAGCAGCTCGCCCGCGTAGTTCTCGGGCTCATCGCCCAGGACCGGCAGGGCACTAGTGTACTCGGCGATGAGCCGGCGTGCGTACTCGGCCTGGTCATTGTCGACCGTCATGCCCAGCAAGCCCATAGCGGGCAGCTCGCCCATGCCGCCCAGCAGATCACGCCCGGCCAGGTGCGCGTTGATGCCCTCGCTGGCAAGCATCGACAGGAGCATCTCGGCTTCCATCAGGTTGGCCGGCTCGTAGATGCGCTGCATCACTCGTTCTCGCTGTAGACGTCGAGTTGCCATTCCTGGCCATCGGTCTGCAGGACAAAACTGATCGGCCGGCAGCACACCGGGCAATCCTCGATGTACTGCTGGTCGCCACCGGAAAGGTCCAGTACCGCCTCGGCCGGCTCGCCGCAATACGGGCAATCATAGGGTTCGGTTTCGAGCATCAGGGCCTCGTTGATCAGTTATGCGTATAATCGGCGGTCTGCTGCAGGGTCAGTCGTGCCGCCGAGAGCGTATCGCCCGGTGTTCGAGCCCTGCCTAATTACATTAGCCGTTTCCAACAAGAGAGCATGATGGGCGAATTCGATGCCATCCGACCGTACGACGATAGCGAAGTCGCAGCTGTTCTGAAGCGTCTGCTCAGTGACCAGGCGTTTCTCGATATCCTCGTTCATTTCCGCTTCCCCAAATTTGCCGGTGCCCTGGGTTGGTTGCTCAAGCCCATGATCGCCAAGAAGCTGCGCCGTGAGTTCGCCGGCATCGACAGTGTCGCTACCTTGCAGGACAAGGTCGAGTTCTACGTCGACCACACCATCGATCGCGCCACAGACGGTGTGACTTATACCGGCGTCGAGCAGTTCAAGTCCGGTAGCGCCTATCTGTTTTTCGCCAACCACCGCGACATCGTCATGGACCCGGCCTTCGTCAACTATGCCGTATACCACGCCGGCTTGCCGACCCCGCGTATCGCGATTGGCGACAACCTCCTGCAAAAGCCTTTCGTCAGCGATCTGATGCGCCTGAACAAGAGCTTCATCGTGCACCGCTCGATCATCGGCCGACGCGAAAAACTCGCGGCTTACCAGCTGCTGTCGGCGTACATCAATCACTCGATCCGCAGCGATATCGCCTCGATCTGGATCGCCCAGGCCGAAGGCCGCGCCAAGGACGGTGACGACCGTACCGAGTCGGCGATCCTGAAGATGTTCCACATGAGCCGCAAGGACGAGCCGTTCGGTGAAGTCATTCAGTCGCTCAACCTGACCCCGGTGTCGATCAGCTACGAATACGACCCCTGCGATCAGGCCAAGGCGCGCGAGCTGTATATCCGGGCCACCACCGGCAGCTATACCAAGGCGCCGGGCGAGGATGACGTCAGCATCGCCCTGGGCATCACCGGCTACAAAGGCCGCGTGCATGTGAACTTCGCCGCGCCGATCAGTGAGTCGTTCGAGGACACCAAGTTGTTGGCCATCGAGATCGATCGCCAGATCCTGGGCGGGTACCGATTGTTCCCGGTGCATTACCTGGCCTACGCGCAGTGGGCCGAAGCCGACCCGGCGCTGCAGGTGCCTGCCGCCAGCACGCTGTTCCCCGCCGATGAACTGGAGCGCGCCAAAGCCGAATGGCAGCGCCGTCTGGATGCCTGCCCGGTTGAGCAGCGGCCCTACCTGGTGCTGCAATACGCCACGCCGGTGCGCAATCAGTATCGGGTCAAGGCGGGTATTCCCCTTTGATTCGAGGGTAACCTCACGGGCCTCTTCGCGAGCAAGCTTTGCTCCCACATATGTACACCTGTGGGAGCAAAGCTTGCTCGCGAAGAGGCCAGCAGTATCACAACAAAATATCACCGCGCCGCTAAATCCCCCTGTCACACGCTCGTCATTCAAACAAGCCATGCTGCTGCACCGAATCGAACCGGATTGCCACGGAGCTTGTCATGCTGCACGCCCAGAACCAGGATCGTCTCTACCTGATCGCCCCCAGTGACGAGCAGGAAGCGTTGATCGATGCCCTCGCCTTCAACGTGCAAGACCGCAACTGGCTGGTCTATTGCGCCCTGGGCGGCCATCAGCACGAGCACTGGCCGGAGCTCGACGCGGGCACCGGCATCAGCATGCTGGACTTCTCCGTCGAGGCGGCCTGAGCCGTCGTACAGGCCGCTGCCCCAGGCATCACGCGCCCACTAAAAAGCCCGCCCCATCGATGAGATGGCGGCGGGCTTTTTAGTGGGCGCTTACTGAGACAGCTTCTGGCCGATGGTCGGGTCCTGGAACAGACGGGTCAGCGCGTCGCTCAACACATCGCCGACCAGCTTGGTGTTGGTCTCCTGATTCGGCGCCATGCCGAAACGCTGGTTCAGCGACGCGGCGTAACGGCCGCTGTAGCTGCCGCCCGAGTTGCGTACATCGGCGCGGAAATTGGCGCTGATGGTCGCTTCGGTCACGTACATGCCTTCTTTGGGCGACTGGTACTTGAGATCCGTCAGGGTCACGGTCAACTGCGGGCCGCTGCTGCTCGGGGTGAACCCCAGCAAACGCACGGCGGCTTCGGTTTGCGCCTGCAGCTTGGGCACTATGTCGTTGGCGTTGACGGTCACGGCGCTGGTCTCAGGGTACAGGCCACCCCGAGTACCGAGGGTCGGCGAAGCACGGCCATCGACCACGCGCACCACCACTGGCTGGCCGTGGCCGACCGCCGCCAGTTGCGCGGTCACGCGAGGTTGCGGGCTGAGTTGCTGCGGGCTGTTGGCACAACCGGCCAGCGTCAGGGTGGTCACTGCGATCAAACCGAACAACAGGCGTTGCAACATGCTCAAGTCTCCAGGGTTAGGCACTAGCGGCGCAGTATAGCGGGCGCGACAGCCGCACGGTACAGCCTCGATTCCTAGACCCTCGTTACCGCTGGCCGTTCCCGTCATCGGGCTGTAACCCGCGCGTACCGTGGGTCTCGCCGGACCGTGATGTGGGCACGCAATAAAAGTCCATAAATCAGGACAAATGCGCGGCGTTCGCCGTTATAATCTTCCCCCGATTATAAGGACGTCTCCTGATCGGGCCTCGCAGCACCGCCAATGCTCAGCATTTGCCCCCTCGCACCGCCCACAGAGAGCCGCCCACAAGGGTCAAGCATTACAGTGTGCCTGCCTGTTCGGTACTCTTGTCTTGATCCCAGGGTTGCGCCACACGCTGCACGGCGAACCTTTTTTTGAGGTTCACGACTCCAAAAGAGCGTGAAAAACACGGGTTTTCACAACTTCACAAGAGTGTGGCGAGCAAAATGAACAATATTGCATCAGCAAATGCACCGTTACTCCGTCCATCGCGTCTGGGGCCCCAGTCGCAAGCACAGACCCAAATGAACCGACCAGGCAGCTCCTGTTCACAACAAGAGTGACGCATCGAGTGTTTCCGGCCGTCTCGACCAATGGTCGAATTGCCTGCCGCGCGCTGACGTGAGTTCATACTCACTCTGAACGGACAGCAGACGCCCGCTGACACTGCAAGGATTTTGCTACGAATCGGACATGGGCTGTCCAGAATCAGGATCCCATGTTGTCAATTTGGTGCTGAAGATTTTGGAGACGCGTTAATGGCGCAGAATGAAGCAGTCGATGCAGTACTGGTAGGCGCGGGCATCATGAGTGCCACCCTGGCCGTACTGCTCAAAGAGCTTGATCCGACCCTGCGACTGGAAGTCGTCGAGCTGATGGATTCGGGAGCCGCCGAGAGTTCCAACCCCTGGAACAACGCCGGCACCGGCCACGCTGGCCTGTGCGAGCTGAACTACACGCCACAGGCTGCCGACGGTTCGATAGACATCAAGAAAGCCGTACACATCAACACCCAGTTCGAGGTGTCCAAGCAGTTCTGGGCCTACCTCACGCAAAAGAGCACCTTCGGCTCGGCCAAGTCGTTCATCAGCCCCGTCCCCCACCTGAGCTACGTCGAAGGCGACAAGGGCGTGGCCTATCTGAAAAAACGCTTCGAGGCGCTCAAGCCGCACCACGCCTTCGCCAGCATGGTGTACACCGAAGACAAAACGCTGATGAGCGAGTGGATGCCGTTGATGATGCCCGGCCGCCCGGCCGACCAGCACATCGCCGCGACCCGCGTCGAAAAAGGCACCGACGTCAACTTCGGCGCCCTGACCAACAAGCTGCTTGGCCATCTGGCCAGCGCCGCCGATGCCCAGGTCAAGTACTGCAAGCGCGTCACCGGCCTGCGCCGTAACGGCAGCGGCTGGACCGTCGACATCAAGGATGTCAACAGCGGCAGTACCCGCCAGCTGGATGCGCGCTTTGTGTTCCTGGGGGCGGGCGGTGCGGCATTGCCGCTGCTGCAAGCCTCGGGCATCGAAGAAGGCAAAGGCTTCGGCGGCTTCCCGGTCAGCGGTCAGTGGCTGCGTTGCGACAACCCGGAAATCGTCAAGCAGCACCAGGCCAAGGTCTACAGCCAGGCCGCCGTGGGCTCGCCGCCCATGTCGGTGCCGCACCTGGACACCCGTGTGGTCGATGGCAAAAAATCGCTGCTGTTCGGGCCTTACGCCGGCTTCACCACCAAGTTCCTCAAGCACGGTTCGCTCCTCGACCTGCCCAAGTCGGTACGCGCCGGCAACCTCGGCCCGATGCTGGCCGTGGCCCGTGACAACATGGACCTGACCAAGTACCTGATCAGCGAAGTGATGCAGTCCATGGAGCAACGTCTGGAATCGCTGCGCCGCTTCTATCCGGGCGCGCGGGCTGAAGACTGGCGCCTGGAAGTGGCCGGCCAACGTGTGCAGATCATCAAGAAGGATGCCAAGAAAGGCGGCGTGCTGCAGTTCGGGACCGAGCTGGTGTCAGCGGCCGATGGCAGCCTGGCAGCGTTGCTGGGCGCCTCTCCGGGCGCGTCCGTCACGGTGTCGATCATGCTGGAGCTGATCGAGCGCTGCTTCCCCGAGCAGTACAGGTCCGAAGCCTGGACAGCCAAGCTCAAGGAAATCTTCCCGGCGCGGGAAAAGGCCCTTGAAAGCGATGCCGAGCTGTACAACCGGGTCAGTGCGCAGAGTGATACGCGGTTGGAGCTGGTTCAGGCGACACCAGAGCCGATCGTTTCATCGCTCTGACGCTGTCCGACGCTGATGGGCTGGTCGTACCGGCCCCTTCGCGGGCAAGCTCTGCTCTCACAGTGTCAAGCGCACACCTGTGGGGGCAAGGCCTGCCCGCGAAGAGGATCGTGAGAGCGCCATCTGTGCTCGATCAACCGCGGGCTTTTTCGATCAATTCAATATATTCCGGCGCGTTGCGCTGATCCTTGATCAGCTCGATGAAGGTCTGGCCGTGCTCGTCCTTGCCGTCAAGATCAAGGCCGGCTTCGCGGAAGAACACCAGAAAACGCTCGAAATCATCCACCCGCAAACCGCGGTATGCCTTGATCAGCTTGTGCAACGAAGGCGAAGTGGCATCGACGGGTTCGAAATCCAGAAACAGCTTGATTTGCCCATCGCCAATCTCGTCACCGATCACTTGCTTCTTGTCTTTACGCATTGCCGACTCCAACTTGCTGTCGCGGTCATTTCACGGGGCACGCAGTTTATACCTGCCCGCAGCCCACACTCAACGCGCGCGTGGGCCGCCGATAGTATGCAGGTCGGCCCAGATGTGGCCGTTGGCGTACGTGAGGAACTGCACGTAGACCGTTTCATTGCGCAGCATGTCGATCAGGCTGCGGTACATCGACAACGGGTAGTTGAGGGTGAGGGTCTTGGTGTCGTCGTCGAACGCTGGTTTTTTCAGGCTTTTGCTTTCACCGTCGAAGGTGATCAGCACCTGATTGAGCGTCGCCGCCTTGGCCAGGGATTTGCCCTTCAGGCGCAGAAACAGCGGCGCCGTCACCGGGATCGGCTGCTGATTTGACAGCCGTTCGTTGCCCGCGACGATGGAATACTCAGTCACCTGCAACAATTGCTGTTGCTCAGGCTCGCCTTCGCGCAGCGACTGGTCATCAGGGGGCAGGTACTGGGAGTGCAAAGGGGCGGCAGCCAGGGGCAGGCTGACGAGAACAGCGAGGGCGGCAACGGCAAGGCGCATGGCAGGCTCCAGATCGGCAGGCCTGCACTTTAGCACGGTGAATTAGAGCCCGAAGGGCAAAGACCGCTCTAATGTGGGAGTGGGCTCTGCCCACGAAGCAGACACCGAGGTGCCTCGACATCCGCCTACCTGGCCGCAGCCAGTCCCACAGTGGCGCGTGAAACGCTTAGAGCCCCTTCACCGCGTAGATCCCGGCCGCGTTGCGCCAGTAACCCTTGTAATCCATGCCGTAACCGAAGATGAACCGATCGATGCAGGTCAGGCCGACGTAATCGGCCTTGAGATCCGGGCTGGCCTTGCGATCGTGCAGTTTGTCGATCAACACGGCGGTGTGCACCGCACGGGCGCCGGCATGCTTGCAGAAATCGATGATGGCGCTGAGGGTGTGCCCTTCGTCGAGGATGTCGTCGATGATCAGCACATCGCGGTCGATAAAGGAGATTTCCGGCTTGGCCTTCCAGAACAGATCGCCGCCGCGGGTCTCGTGGCGATAGCGGGTGGCGTGCAGGTACGAGGCTTCCAGCGGGAAATTCAGATGGGTCAGCAGCTTGCCGGCGAAGATCAACCCACCGTTCATGACACAGAACACCACCGGGTTGGTGTCGGCCAGTTCGCTGCAGATATGTGCGCCGACACGGGCGATGGCCGCCTCGAGTTCAGCTTCGCTGTACAGGCAATCGGCCTCGCGCATGACTTGACGGATGTGCTCGAGATCAGCGGACATGGCGCTCTCCTGGGGGGTGGCGGAATAAAAGCGGGCAAAGGTACGCACCCGCTTCGATCAGATCAAGCTTTTCTGGACTAACGTCCTATGTGCTCACAGACACATTGTGTCTAATAGATTAATCTAGCCCGCATTTTTCTGACCGATCAGGGAGTTTTTTCACATGTCCATCCGCGAAATCCGCCATCCGCTGATCCGCCACAAAATCGGCTTGATGCGTCGCGCTGATATCAGCACCAAGAATTTCCGCGAACTCGCCCAAGAAGTCGGCGCCCTGCTGACCTACGAAGCGACCAAGGACCTGCCCCTGGAAACCTACAACATCGAAGGCTGGGCCGGTACCGTCGAGGTCGAGAAGATCGCCGGCAAGAAAATCACCGTAGTGCCCATCCTGCGAGCCGGCATCGGCATGCTCGACGGCGTGCTCAGCCTGATCCCGGGCGCCAAGGTGAGTGCCGTGGGCATCGCCCGCAACGAGCAGACCCTCCAAGCCCATACCTACCTGGAAAAACTGGTACCCGAGATCAACGAGCGCCTGGCGATGATCATCGACCCGATGCTGGCCACCGGCGGCTCAATGGTCGCCACCATCGATCTGCTGAAAAAAGCCGGTTGCCAGGACATTCGCGCCATGGTTCTGGTCGCGGCGCCAGAAGGCATCGCCGCAGTGGAAAAAGCCCACCCCGACGTGCAGATCTACACCGCCTCGATCGACGAAAAGCTCAACGAGCACGGCTACATCATTCCCGGCCTGGGCGATGCCGGCGACAAGATCTTCGGCACCAAGCAGAAGGACGGTTAAGCATGCAGGACGAGTTCAACGACCCGCTGTGGCGCCAGATTCTGTCTGGCGCGCAGATGCTGTTCGTGGCCTTCGGCGCCCTGGTGCTGATGCCACTGATTACCGGGTTGGACCCCAACGTGGCGCTGTTCACCGCCGGCCTGGGTACGCTGCTGTTCCAGATGGTCACGGGGCGGCAGGTTCCGGTGTTCCTGGCCTCGAGCTTCGCCTTCATCACCCCGATCATTCTCGCCAAGGGCCAGTTTGGCCTGGCCGAGACCATGGGCGGGGTGATGGCAGCAGGCTTCGTCTACACCTTCCTGGGCCTGGCGGTAAAAATCAAAGGCACCGGATTCATCGACCGCCTGCTGCCGCCGGTGGTGATCGGCCCGGTGATCATTTCCATCGGCCTGGCCATGGCGCCGATCGCCGCCAATATGGCGATGGGCAGGGCCGGCGATGGCAGCGAGCTGATCCCCTACAGCACCGCCATGCTGATCTCCATGCCGGCACTGCTGACCACCCTGCTGGTGGCGGTGTTCGGCAAAGGCATCTTCCGCCTGGTGCCCATCATCTCAGGCGTGCTGGTGGGCTTTGCCCTGGCATTCTGGTTTGGCGTGGTCGACACCGCCAAGATCGCCGCCGCGCCCTGGCTGGCCATCCCGCACTTCACCGCGCCAGCGTTCAATTGGCAGGCGATTCTGTTCATCGTGCCGGTGGCCATGGCGCCAGCCATCGAGCATATCGGCGGGGTGATCGCGGTGGGTAGCGTGACCGGTCGCGACTACCTGAAAAAACCGGGATTGCACCGTACGTTGCTGGGTGATGGCATCGCCACCACAGCCGCCGGACTCTTCGGTGGACCGCCCAACACCACCTACGCGGAAGTCACCGGCGCGGTGATGCTGACCAAGAACTACAACCCCAAGATCATGACCTGGGCAGCGGTGTTCGCCATCAGCCTGGCGTTCATCGGCAAGTTCGGCGCGTTGCTGCAGAGCATTCCGGTGCCAGTGATGGGCGGGATTCTGTGCCTGTTGTTCGGCTCGATCGCGGCGGTGGGGATGAATACCCTGATCCGCAACCAGATCGATCTCGGTGAAGCGCGAAACCTAGTGATCGTTTCAGTGACCCTGGTGTTCGGGATTGGCGGGGTACTGATCGGTACCGGGACGGGGCCAAGCGACTTCGGCCTGAAGGGGATTGCACTGTGCGCGGTTGTAGCGATTGCCTTGAACCTGCTGCTGCCCGGTGGCGGTGAGTGGAAGAAGAACACCCCTGAGCTTTGATCAAGGCACCGCCCCGCTTGTGGGGGGGGCGGTCTGGGCCCGCGAACTATTCAAACTGCTCTGCGGGCGCAGGGATCTCACGATAATCGGCAGTATTGCAGATAAGTCAGCTCTTCAGCCTTGAAGTATCAACGGCGGTCCACTGCGGCCCCTTCGTATATCGGCCACCCTTGACACCATAAACAATAACTCCGCTGTTGAGCAGTTCGGTTACCACTGCCAGTACTTGAGCGGGGGTCAAGCTGGGGCTGCGCGTTTGGGTGAGCAGCATATCGAGGTGGGGATAGTCGATACCGGCTTCTGCCCCAGAAAGAACTTGGACTATTTCTTCGGGAGAGAAGCTGTCCAAAAATGATTTAACGCTCATATGCCATGCTCCTTTTCCAGTTGAGTATCATATAACTCTATCGCGTCACTCGTATAAAATAGAGTTACATCATCGCGAAGCTGGTAGTCCTCCAGCGTTCCACCTTCCAACAGCGTCGTGGTATCCGAATGCGTCTACCCCTTCGGGGATTTTAAAATCATTCAAAAAAGGATCGGAGCCGTGGTATGAAAGCGCAATCGCCGTCTGATTTTGAGAGGCCTGAACTTTCTCCTCTATTAGCAAAGACAGTACCCGTAGCGCAACACCGACAGGATCGAGCGCCCCATTATTTTCACTTTCAATCAACGCTCGTTTGGACTCGATTTCCAAATCCAAGGTAACGTGCAGCGCACTCGCCGCTTCGGCATAGTCTTCGTCTGCCTTCTTCCTTCCGGAAGTATATAGATCATCCGCTTTCCCTATAATGTCTCTCAGAGCGCTAGGCAATCCTGCTTGCTGACGAGGGATGGAGTCAAAATAGCCACCTCCATTTCCATCAGGCGAATAAGTCTGAATTCCGCCTGGAGTTATAACAAGGGGTGGTAACTGTATTTGCATAGAACATTTCCAAACCAAAAAGTTATACGCAATACGCTATAAACAAGGCGTAGAGCGCTCGCTTGCTCGGAAACGATAGTGACTGCTGTCCAACGACCTCCGCCATCAGCCTATTCCGAAGGTACTGTAGGAAAATTCTGAAGGCCATCGCGTCAAATGGTATGTAACCGCGCGTTTTTGGCGAATGCTGAACTTTGCGCGAATCTTTCGAAAATTCAAAATCACCGTTCTTTATCTAAATTTTTAGCAACAAATCTACTGCCGATGCGCTAAGACATAGCCATGGGGCTAACGACTGAAACCCAAACGTTCCGCGACTCCAACGGAGTACCCGCGCACTTCCGACCTGCGGGGCGGGTACTCTACCGCTTAGATTCCATTCGCTTGAAGGGCGGGCAGAACCCGCTCCTGAGGGGATGCCGCCAGGATCAAGCCCGCTCGCATAACCCCGTCAACACCTGCGC
This sequence comes from Pseudomonas baltica, assembly GCF_031880315.1. Classification (NCBI taxonomy): domain Bacteria; kingdom Pseudomonadati; phylum Pseudomonadota; class Gammaproteobacteria; order Pseudomonadales; family Pseudomonadaceae; genus Pseudomonas; species Pseudomonas baltica. The sequence goes on from NZ_CP134771.1 coordinate 2,253,609, forward strand.
CCACTGCGCGCCATCGTTGAGGCACGGCACCAGCACCAACTCCTCTCCACCCGCCTCGACGAAAGTCTCGCGGCCACGGTCGCCGATTTCCTCGAGCGTCTCGATGCAATCGGCGACGAACGCCGGGCACATCACCAGGATCTTCTTCACCCCGTCCTTCGCCAACGCTTCCAGGCGCGCCTCGGTGTACGGCTCGATCCACTTGTCGCGCCCAAGGCGGGACTGGAACGCCACCGACCACTTGTCCGCCGGTAACCCGAGGCGCTGCGCCACCGAGTGTGCGGCGTGCATGCACTGGGCGCGGTAACAGACGGCGAGGGTCTGTGGTGATGCCTTCATGCAGCAGTCACTATCGGCCAGACAGTGGCGTGGCTCATCCTTGGGCAGCAGCTTCTTGATGTGCCGCTCGGGAAGCCCGTGAAAACTGAACAGCAGGTGGTCGTAATCCCGCTCCACATAGGCACGGGCACTCTCGGCCAGCGCGTCAAGGTACTCAGGCTGATCGTAGAACGGCTTGAGCACCACAAATTCGATGGGCAAGCGATCATCCGCCACCACCCGCCGGGCCTCCTCGATCACCGTGGTCACCGTGCTGTCGGCGAACTGCGGATACAGAGGCGCCAGGGTCACCTTGCGCACGCCTTGCGCCGCCAGTTTGCCAAGCACCGACTGCAACGAGGGCTGGCCATAACGCATGGCGATCTCCACCGGGCCATGGGCCCACAACGGCTCGACCTGAGTGCGCAGGCGTCGGGTCAGCTCGACCAGCGGCGAGCCCTCCTCCCACCAGATCGAGGCGTAGGCATGCGCTGACTGCTCAGGGCGCTTGATCAGGATCAGCGACACCAGCAGGCGACGAATCGGCCACGGCAGGTCGATGACGTAAGGGTCCATGAGGAACTGGTTGAGGTAGCTTCTTACGTCGGCGACTGAAGTCGAAGCCGGAGAGCCCAGATTGACCAACAGCAGAGCATGATCAGTCATGCAGCATCCTATGTCAGAGGCGCCCGGACAAATCGTCCAGGGCCGGTTGCAGATCGGTGAATTTGAAGGTGAAGCCGGCCTCTTGCAGCCGCGTCGGCCGCGCCCGCTGCCCGCCCAGCAGCAGCCCGGCCATTTCCCCCAGGCCGATGCGCAACAGCGGCGCCGGCAGCGGCAGGAACGCGGGACGGTGCAGAGCCTGGCCCAGGCGCTTGGCGAACTCGCGGTTGCGCACCGGGTTGGGGGCGCAGGCATTATAGGGGCCCTGAGCATCAGCCTGATGCAGGAGAAAATCTATCAGGGCGATTTGGTCGTCGATGTGCACCCAAGGCATCCACTGCCGACCATCGCCGATAGGGCCGCCCAGGCCAAGCTTGAACGGCAGCGCCAGGCGCTTGAGGAAACCACCCTCACTGGACAGCACCAGGCCGGTGCGCACCAGTACCACGCGCAGGCCAAGGTTGCTGGCGCGTTCGGCGGTTTCTTCCCAGGCGATGCAGAGCTGGCTGGCGAAATCTTCTTTGACAGGGGTCGAGGCTTCAGTGATTTCACGCTCGCCCGCATCACCGTACCAGCCCACCGCCGAGCCGCTGATGAGTACCGCAGGCCGATGCCCGCGATCCTGCAACCACTCCAGCAGTTTTTCGGTCAGGGCAATGCGACTGGCCCACAGAAAGGCGCGTCGCTTGCCGGTCCAGGGACGATCGGCAATCGGCGCGCCGGCCAGATTGATCACCGCATCGACAGGTTCCGCACCAAGCTCCTCAAGGCGCTCGACACCCCGCACACCTTCACCACACAGGCGCCGCACCTTCGCGGGATCGCGGCTCCACACCGTCAACTGGTGGCCTGCTGCCAACCAGCGCCGGCACAGAGCCCGGCCAATCAAACCGGTACCGCCCGTCAGCAATATATGCATGTGACCTTCCTTTGTGTGGCGTTGGATCAACGTCGCTAGTCTATTTTTATTAAGAGAAGGCACTTAAGTATTACGCCACCCCTCAGATAAACAATAGAGCAACCGACAAAACGGCGTACAGTCAAGTTGTACCGGAAAACGCCATTGTACAGGTTTGTTCTTGAGCGTAGTCTGTGCTTTAGAGAAGTTACGAGGCCACTATGACTGTACCTATCGCAATCATCGGTACCGGTATTGCCGGACTCTCCGCCGCCCAGGCATTGATTCAGGCCGGGCACGCCGTGCATCTGTTCGACAAAAGCAAGGGCCCGGGTGGGCGCATGTCGAGCAAGCGCAGCGATGCCGGCTCGCTCGATCTGGGTGCCCAATATTTCACTGCCCGCGACCGTCGTTTCGTGTCACAGGTCCAGCAATGGCAAGCTCAGGGCTGGGTTCAGGAATGGGCACCGCAGCTCTACAACTCCAACGCTGGCGTATTGAGCCCCTCGCCTGACGAGCAGACCCGCTGGGTCGGCACGCCGCGCATGGGTGCCATCGGCCGCGGTGAACTCGGCGACACGCCTGCGGTGTTTTCCTGCCGCATCACCGAAGTGTTCCGTGGCAAACAGTACTGGCATCTGCTCGACGCCGACGGCGCCAGCCACGGGCCGTTCAGCCATGTGATCTGCGCGGTGCCGGCACCTCAGGCGACCGCATTGCTGGCGACGGTACCCAAGCTTGCCGCCGTCGCTGCCGGGGTCAAGATGGACCCGACCTGGGCCGTGGCGCTGGGTTTCGAGCACCCGCTCGACACCCCGATGCAAGGCTGCTTCGTGCAGGACAGTCCCCTCGACTGGCTGGCCTGCAATCGCAGCAAACCGGGGCGCGAAGCGACGCTCGACACCTGGGTGCTGCATGCCAGCAGTGAGTGGAGCCGTCAGCACATCGACCTGTCCAAAGAGGCCGTGATCGAGCATCTGTATGGTGCATTCGCCGAACTGCTCAGTTGCCCGGTGCCCGCACCGAGTTTCAGCCTGGCACATCGCTGGCTCTATGCACGGCCATCGAGCAACCACGAATGGGGTGCTCTGGCGGATGCCGATCTGGGCATCTATGTGTGTGGCGACTGGTGCCTTTCCGGCCGTGTCGAAGGCGCGTGGTTGAGTGGCCAGGAAGCGGCCCGCAAACTCATCAGTGCACTCAATGCATAAGCCTGGCGGCGCGCCACGCCGCCTGAATCCACGCAAACTGTTGCTGTCGAAATGGACCGCGGCGCAGCCGCGCAACAAGGAAAAACACTTTCTGGTGACCGAACTGCTGCTCGATGACGACGAGCAGACGGTTATCGGCGTGGCACTGCAGGCGGTCATGACCGGGAATGTTCAGCAGCTGCCCTGGCAGGCGTTGCAGGATGCTGAGGTTTGGCGCATCGGCTGGAAATGATGCGGCGCTGCTGGTTGTCTGTTCGCGAACAAGCTTAGCCCGCAATGCAATGCCGCATCTGCGCCGTGCCCCCGTGGGAGCAAAGCTTGCTCGCGAAGGGGCCGGGGCAGGCACCACCGCAACGCCAGATTCTCCACCGCCAACTCTTGTACAAAAAAATTGACTTGTACATATCCGAATCTATGATGAAACTAGTTGTACAGCGCTTGTGATCTGTACAATTTTTGTCAGAGGTTCGCCATGTCCACCCCGCTCAGCAGCAAACCCCGCATCGCCATCAGCGCCTGCCTGATGGGCGCCGAAGTGCGCTACAACGGCGGTCACAAGGAATCGCGGCTGTGCAGCCGCACCCTCAGCGAACACTTCAAGTTCGTGCAGGTATGCCCTGAAGTGGCCATCGGCATGGGAACCCCACGCGAGCCAATCCGCCTGGTCGGCGAAAGCCACGCACCACAAGCGGTCGGCACGGTCAACCGCGCACTGAACGTTACCCGCCAACTGGCCGAGTACGGCGAGCAGATGGCCAGCGAACTGCACGACATCAGTGGCTACATCTTCATGCACAAGTCGCCCTCCTGCGGCATGGAGCGAGTCAAGGTCTACCGCGAAAACGGCGCCCCGCAGCAAGAGGGCGGACGCGGTATCTATGCCGCCGCCTTTTGCGCGCGCCACCCGGACTTGCCGATCGAAGAAGACGGTCGCCTGTGCGATCCGGTGCTGCGCGAGAACTTCATCACCCGCGTATACGCCTACGCCGACTGGCAAGCGTTGCTGGCGCAAGGCCTGACCCGCCGCGCCCTGATGGAATTTCACGCGCGCTATAAATATCAGCTGATGGCCACCCACCCCCTGCAGTACAAAGCCATCGGCAAGATGCTCGGTTCCATGGGCCGCAGCGATGCCAGCGAGATCGGCCAGCGCTACTTCAGCGCGCTGATGGCCGCCCTCACCCGCTGCGCCACCCGTGGCACACACACCAATGTCTTGCTGCACCTGAGCGGTTACCTGCGCGGTGCCATCGACAGTGCCGACAAGCGCGAACTGCGCCAGCTGATCGACCAGTATCGCGAAGGGATCGTGCCGCTTGTGGTACCGCTGACCCTGCTCAAGCACCTGTTCCGCCTGCACCCCGATCCCTATGTGAGCCAACAGGTCTACCTGCAGCCGCATCCGGAAAACCTTAGCCTGCGAAATGCGATCTGAATCATGAGCCGCTCCCACGCCGTTACCGCCTTGGCCGCCCCCCCTACCCCCTATCAACAAGCCCTCGCCGATGGCTGGTTGCCGATCCGCGAAGTGGCGCGCCTGACCGGCGTCAACGCGGTGACCCTGCGCGCCTGGGAACGCCGCTATGGCCTGGTGGTGCCGCAACGCACTGCCAAAGGCCATCGCCTGTATACCCAGGCCCATGTGCAGCGGGTGCGGACCATCCTCACCTGGCTGGCCCGCGGCGTGGCCGTCAGCCAGGTCAAGCAACTGCTCGACGCGCCGGCCCAGCTGATCGACGCCCAGGCCGAGAACGACTGGCAGCCGTTGCGCCGCGCCCTGCTGCAAGCCATCAGCGAACTGGCCGAACGCAAGGTCGATGAAACCTTCAATCGAGTGATGGCCCTGTATCCGCCCAGCACCCTGTACGAGCACCTGCTGCACCCCCTGCTCAAGGACCTCGACCAGCGCTGGCAAGGCCAGTTTGGCGCGCAGATGGAGCGCACGTTTTTCTGCTCGTGGCTGCGCAGCAAATTCGGCGCGCGCATCTACCACAACAATCGCCAGCTCAGTGGCGCGCCACTGCTGCTGATCAATCAATCGGACGTGCCGATGGAGCCGCAACTGTGGCTGACGGCCTGGCTGATCAGCAGCGCCGATTGCCCGGTGGAAGTCTTTGACTGGCCGCTGCCGCCCGGCGAACTGGCACTGGCCATCGAACGCCTGGGGGCTCGCGCGGTACTGATGTATTCGAGCCGCGCCCTCAACCTCAACACCCTGCCGCGCCTGCTGCAGGGCTGTCATTGCAAAAAACTCATTGTCGGGCCGGCTGTGGTGATCCACCGCGCCGAATTGCTCGTACAAGCCCAGGAGATCGCAGACTTGTACTTGATCGATGACCCGCTGGCCGCTCAGCAGTGCCTGCAGCAACTGGGCCTTCTTCAAGGTTATGAAGCATGAACGACAACCATAACGAGAAGCCCATGCAACTGATCTGGTTGCGCAGCGACCTGCGCATTCACGACAACACCGCCCTGCACCATGCCTGCCGCAAGGGTCCGACGGTGGCCGTGTATCTGATCAGCCCGCAGCAATGGCAAGCTCACGATGATGCGCCATGCAAGGTCGACTTTTGGCTGCGCAACCTGCAAGCACTCAGCGCGTCACTAAGCGAGTTGCACATCCCTTTGCTGCTCCGCCACGCCGATCATTGGGATCAGGCACCCAAAGTGCTGCTCGACCTATGCCAGGAGCTGCAGATCGAGACGCTGCATTGCAACGATGAATACGGCATCAACGAGACCCGCCGTGATCAGGCCGTACAGCAGGCGCTGGATAAAGCGGGTATCGGCTTTGAAAGCTACCTGGATCAACTGCTGCTGCAACCCGGCAGCGTGCTGACCAAAAGCGGCGGTTATTTCCAGGTCTTCACTCAGTTCAAGAAGGTCTGCTACAACCGCTTGCGGGCATCATTGCCGACGGTGTTGCCGCGCCCCGGCAAGCAGGCGGCGTTGCCCCTCGCCAGCGATCCGATCCCTACGCAGGTCCGCGGCTTTGCCACGCCGCCCGCAGCCGTGCAACAACTCTGGCCTGCTGGCGAAGATGAAGCCAAGCGGCGCCTGGATACCTTCGTCGATCAGCAGATCGACCACTACCTGGACGAGCGCGATCTGCCGGCCAGACCGGGCACCAGCCAGCTGGGCGCCTACCTGGCGGCGGGCGTCATCTCACCCCGCCAATGCCTGCAAGCTGCCCTCAACGGCAACATGGGCGAGTTTGAAAGCGGCAGCCCGGGCGCGATCACCTGGATCAACGAGCTGCTGTGGCGCGAATTCTATAAACATATTCTGGTGGGCTACCCGCGGGTCTCGCGCCACCGCGCCTTCAAGGCCGATACCGAAGCGCTGCCCTGGCGCAATGCCCCTGAAGACCTGCAAGCCTGGAAAGAAGGCCGCACCGGCATCCCGATCGTCGATGCCGCGATGCGGCAACTGGTCACGACCGGCTGGATGCACAACCGTCTGCGCATGATCACCGCCATGTTCCTGACCAAGAATCTGTTGATCGACTGGCGCGAAGGCGAGCGGTTCTTCATGCAGCACCTGATTGACGGCGACCTGGCGGCCAACAACGGCGGCTGGCAATGGAGCGCCTCGACGGGGACCGATTCGGTGCCGTACTTCCGCATCTTCAATCCGGTCACGCAGTCCAGCCGCTTCGACGAGCAAGGCGTGTTCATCAGGCAGTGGCTGCCCGCCCTCGATGCACTGGACAGGAAAGAAATTCATCACCCTGGCGCTCAGCGTCGCGGCCTGTTCGATGCGCTGGATTATCCGGCGCCGATCGTCGATCTCGGCAGCAGCCGCGATCGCGCCCTGGCAGCGTTCAAGAACCTGCCCCACCGTCGCGCATCCGAGGCTCTCTATGGCTGACTTCCTGCACCGCTTCGCCGAAGGCTTCAGTGCCTTGAACAAGGACAACCTGCAGCGCCTCGGCGAGCTGTACAGCGTCGACATCCATTTCACCGATCCCCTGCACGACGTGCACGGTCTGGCTGAGCTGCAGCGCTATTTCGCCCAGCTATACGCCAACGTCGAGCAGTTGCAGTTCGAGTTCCACGGCTTCGATGACGTCAAGCACAGCGACGACGGTGGCGAAGGCTATCTGCGCTGGGTCATGACCTATCGTCATCCGCGTCTGCAAAAGGGCCAGCCCATCGCCGTACAGGGCTGCTCGCACTTGCAATGGCGCGATGACCGCGTGAGTCGGCATCACGATTATTTCGATGCCGGTGCCATGCTCTATGAACACTTGCCCCTGATGGGCCCCGCGGTGGCCTGGTTGAAAAGGCGCATGGCATGAGTGGGCCACGGCGGATCTGGCTGACCGGCGCCAGCAGCGGCCTGGGCTATGAACTGGCACTGCAGTTGCTGAGCCAGGGCCATCGTCTGGCTGTCAGCGCACGCACCCTGGAACCCTTGCAAGCACTGGAATTGCGTTTCCCTGGCCAGGTGCTGCTGGTACCCGGCGACCTGGCCGACGCCCAGCAAGTGCGCGAAATCGGCATGCGTATCAAGCAGGCCTGGGGCGCCGTCGATCAGGTCATCCTCAACGCCGGCACCTGCGAATACATCGACGTGCGCCAATTCGAAGCCGCCATGATCGAGCGTGTGGTCAAGGCCAACCTGTTCGCCAGCGCCTACTGTGTCGAGGCCGCGCTGCCGCTGTTGCGCAAAGGCGATCAGCCCCATCTGGTCGGTGTCGCCAGCGCCGTGACCTTCCTGCCGCTGACGCGCTCCGAGGCGTACGGCGCGTCCAAGGCCGGCGTGCGCTATCTTTATGAATCGTTGCGGGTGGATCTGGCGGCGGAAGGGATCGACGTCACGGTCATCAGCCCCGGCTTCGTCAAGACGCCGCTGACCGACCGCAACGACTTCGCCATGCCGATGATGTGGACGGCGCAAAAGGCCGCCGACCACATCGCCGCACGCCTGCATAAACGCCCCATGGAAATCGCTTTTCCCTGGCCCTTCATCACTTTTCTCCGAACGCTCGCCTGCCTGCCAAGAAGGCTGTCATTGCATTTGACCAAGCGGATGGTCCGCGACAACTCCAAGGAATCGGGACAGGCATGAAGATCGCAATCATCGGCAGTGGCATCTCGGGCCTGACCTGCGCTTACCTGCTCAATCGCCAGCACGACATCCAGGTGTTCGAAGCCTCCAGCTGGATCGGTGGGCATACGCACACGGTGGACATCAACGTGGATGGCCGTGCCTACGCCATCGACACCGGCTTCATCGTCTTCAACGACTGGACCTACCCGCAGTTCATCAAGCTGATGGATCGCCTGGGGGTCACCTCCAAGCCTACGCAGATGAGTTTTTCGGTGCGTGCACCCGGCCTGGAATACAACGGCAATACCCTCAACAGCCTGTTCGCCCAGCGCAGCAATCTGTTGTCGCCGGGGTTCTGGGGCATGCTGCGCGACATCCTGCGCTTCAACAAGCAGGCCGTGGAGGACCTTAAGGCGCAGCGCATCGCCGCCGACACCACATTGGGCAGTTATCTGCAGACCCAAGGCTATGGCACGCGTTTTATCGATCACTACATCGTGCCCATGGGCGCGGCCATCTGGTCAATGTCGCTGACCGAGATGCTCGGGTTTCCGTTGGCGTTTTTCGTGCGATTCTTCAACAACCACGGGCTACTGTCGGTGACCCATCGACCGCAATGGCGAGTGATCGAAGGCGGCTCCAGTGCCTACATCAAGCCGCTTACCGCCAGCTTCGCCGAGCGTATTCATACCGATTGCCCGGTGTCCCGTGTCGAACGCGATGACAGCGGCGTGACCGTGCACAGCCCGCGGGGCAGCGAGCGTTTCGACCAGGTGATTTTCGCCTGCCACAGCGATCAGGCCCTGCATCTGCTGGCCCAGCCCAGCGTCGCAGAGCGGGAAATCCTCGGCGCCCTGCCCTATGCCGATAATGACGTGGTGCTGCATACCGACACCAGCCGCCTGCCCGAGCGCCCACTGGCCTGGGCCAGCTGGAATTATCGGCTGGGCGAGCCGGGCCAGCGCCTGGCGGCGGTGACCTACAACATGAACATCCTCCAGGGCATCGACAGCCCCACCACGTTTTGCGTGAGCCTTAACCAGAGCGAACGTATCGACCCCAGCAAGGTGCTGGCGCGTTACCGCTACGCGCACCCGCAATACAGCCTGGCCGGCGTGACCGCGCAGCAGCGCTGGCGAGAACTGCACGGCGAGCAACGCAGCTGGTTCTGTGGCGCCTACTGGGCCAACGGGTTTCATGAAGATGGCGTGGTCAGCGGCCTGCGGGTCGCCCAGGCCTTTGGAGAAACCTTGTGAACAGCGCCTTGTACAGTGGCTGGATCGCCCATCGACGCTTCGTGCCCAAGGGCCATGCGTTTCGTTATCGCATCGGCTTGCTGTACCTGGATCTGGATGAACAAGCAGCGGTGCTGGGCCTGTCGCCGCTGGCCGGCTGCGGACGCTTTGCAGCCTTCGGCTTTCGCGAGACCGACTACCTGCGCCAGTACACCCGCGATGGCTGGCGCCTCAGCGATGCCGTGCGCCACGTGGTCGCCGAATCCCTGGGTTTGGCACCCAATGGCAAGATCTGCCTGCTGACCCAGCCACGCAGCTGGGGACTGGCGTTCAACCCGGTGAGTTTTTTTTATTGCTTCAACGACCGCGATAACTTGGTGGCGATCGTTTGCGAAGTGACCAACACACCCTGGCGCGAGCGTTATCACTACGTGCTGCCGGCCAGCGGCGAGGGTCATCAACATGTGGGGGTGGCCAAGGCTTTCCATGTGTCGCCGTTTCTGCCGCGCAATCTCGAATACCGCATGAGTTTCAGCCAGCCGGATGAGCGTCTCGGCGTGCACATGGCCGACTGGCAAGGTGACGAAAAGGTTTTTGACGCCACCCTCAACTTGCACCAACAAGCGCTCAGCCGTAAAACCCTGCACCGTCATTTGCTGCTGTTCCCGTGGATGACTGCCAAAACCTGCGTGTCGATCTACTGGCAAGCCTTGCGCCTGGCGCTCAAAGGCACGCCGATCTTTGCCCATGAGCCCGCCGAGGGCCAAGTCCGTACTGCCAAGGCCAGCGCGCCACCTACCTCGCCCAGCCCCCGAAAGGAGCCACGCCATGAATAGTTTTTCGGCCAAAGCCGGTATCAGCACCCATGGCCTGAGCAGCTCGTTGCTGCGCCGCGGCGTGATGCGCCAGTTGCAGGCGCTCAAGCACGGGCAGCTGATCGTTTTCGAAGGTGGCGAGCGCCTGCTGTTCGGCACGCCTGGCCAAGCGTTGCTGGGGGAAATTCACATTCACGACAGCGCGATCTGGGGACTGGTAGCGAGCAACGGCTCGATCGGCGCCGCGGAGGCATTCATCCACGGTTACTGGACCACGCCGGACCTGACTGCGGTGATTCGCGTATTTGTCAGCAATCTCGACGTGCTCGATGCCATGGAGCAGGGCCTGGCGCGCATCAGCCGGCCACTGGTCAAGGGCCTGCATTGGCTCAACCGCAACACCCGCAAGGGCTCGAAGAAGAATATCGAGGCCCATTACGATCTCGGCAACGATCTGTTCGAGCAGTTTCTCGACCCGACCATGATGTATTCGGCCGCGCAGTTCAGCAGCCCCGACGACACTCTGGAACAGGCGCAGTTGAACAAGTTGCAGCGCATCTGCCAGAAACTCGCCCTGACTGCCGACGACCACCTGCTGGAAATCGGTACCGGCTGGGGCAGCATGGCGTTGTACGCGGCGCAGCATTACGGCTGCCGAGTGACCACCACGACGCTGTCCAACGAACAGTTCGCCTACACTCGCCAGCGCATCGATGAAGCGGGCCTGGGCGATCGCGTGACCTTGTTGCTGCAGGATTATCGCGACCTTGAAGGACTTTACAACAAGCTGGTATCGATCGAGATGATCGAGGCGGTGGGCCATCGCTTCTTGCCGACCTACTTTCGCAAATGCGCCGAATTGCTGACTGACGACGGGGTGATGCTGATCCAGGCCATCACCATCCGCGACCAGCGCTACGAGCAGGCCAAGCGCAATGTCGACTTTATCCAGCGCTACATATTCCCCGGCGGCGCCCTGCCATCAGTGCAGAAGATGCTGCATATCGTCGGCAAAGACACCGACATGAATCTGCTGCATATGGAGGATTTCGGCCTGCACTATGCGCGGACCTTGCGCCTGTGGCACGACAACTTCCGCCTGGCCCACGGGCGCCTGCGCGAGTTGGGTTATGACGAGTATTTTCTGCGTTTGTGGGAGTTTTACCTGTGCTACTGCGAGGGCGGTTTTCTGGAGCGCACCATCGGTACGGCGCAGTTACTGTTCGCCAAACCACAGGCGCAACCGCAGCCGTTGCTCGGGCGTCTTGGCGCCTGAAGGTGTTCAGCAAGCTGGCCAATGCGCTGCTGTTTCAGGCGGGCTGGTTCCTCTGCGTGTTGGGGGGCAACAGTCTATGGTTGCTCGGGGCCTTGGCCATACTGCTGGGGCATCTGACCTGGTACCGCGCGTGGAAGAGTGAGGGGCGGCTGATGCTGCTGGCCTTCGTGCTGGGCGCGCTGGTGGATGGGCAGTTGCGGGTGATGGGCGTACTGACCTTTGCCGAACCAGGGTTTCTGGCGCCGGTGTGGATGGGGTTGTTGTGGCCGTTGCTGGCGATGACGCTGGGGCACTGCCTGGCATGGACCGCGCGGCCGTTGTGGCTCGCGGCTGCGCTAGGGGCAGTGTCGGGCCCGTTGTCGTATTACGCCGGGGCGAAGCTGGCGGGCGTGGGGATGCCGCTTGGTCTGGCTACGACCCTGGCGATCCTGGCGGCCATCTGGGCGGTGGTGTTTCCGCTGCTGCATCGGCTGGTGCGGATTTGAGCGGGGCTTTCTTGGGTATTCTTGGCGTTTGTTGCGGGGGGCCAAGGGCTTGGTGGTGGGACTGATGGGTGTGTTCAGGCCCTGCTTGCGCTCCAGCCTGGGCGGCGCCCCACATTGGCCCCTCGCTGACGCTCGGGGTACCCGCGGTCACGCACCTGAAGAGGTGGCACGCCGCACACGGGCCATCCATGGCCCAATGCGGCTCACCCGGCATCCTGCCGGGTGGCCACCTCTTCAGGCGCCTGACCACGGCCTGCTGGAGGGGCGCCGCCCAGGCTGGAGCGCAAGCAGGGCCAGCCGAAAAGTGAGGCGCCACCACCAAGGCCTTTAAAGCTCGACAGCCACCACAAATGTCACTGTTCTGCTTTCGAGCCGGCCTTGGGGGCGCGGCCCCTTCCAGCAGGCCGCGTGGAGGTACGCTTGCGCAGGGATGGCCGGCATGGATGCCGGCTAAGCCCCGTTGGGCCACGGAAGGCCCATCGGGGCGTGCCCTGCGCAAGCGTGCCTCCACGCGGGAACCCTGAGCCAAAGCGAAGGGCCAATGGCGGGGGCCGCGACCCCAAGGCCGGCTCGAAAGCGGAACCTCCCTAATGCCAAGAGCCCGACGATAAGCCTCTCAAGCCGTAAACCACTGCGCGACCGTACCGCCCCCCTGCCACAACACCGGCAGGATCGACTCGAACTGCTTCGGATCGCCGCTGGTCCAGAATCTCGTCGCCTGCGCCGGACCTGAGGCCAACAGATCATCCTGCACCAACAACCGCTGCAGCTGCCGCGCCACCGCAGCACCGGTATCGATCAAACTCACATCCGCCGGCACCATCTCGCTCAGCAGCGGCCGCAAGAACGGATAGTGGGTACAGCCCAGAATCACCGTATCGCAACCTGCCTCCAGCAACGGCGCCACGTATCCCTGCAACAGCTGGCGCAATACCGGGCTGTGCAAATCGCCGGTCTCGATCAATTCCACCAGCCCCGGGCAGGGTTGGGTGATCACCCGCACGTCATTGGCGAAACGATCGAGCAAGGCCGCGAACTTGGCGCTCTGCAGGGTGCCGGTGGTAGCCAGCACGCCGACCACACCACTGCGAGTCGCAGCCGCCGCCGGTTTGACTGCCGGCTCCATGCCCACCAAGGGCCACTGTGGATAAGTGCGGCGCAGATCGGCCATCGCCGCCACCGTAGCGGTATTGCACGCGACCACCAGCGCCTTGGCACCCTGACTGTGGAAAAACTCGGCCACCTGATGGCAGCGTTCGCGGATGAATTCCGGGCTCTTCTCGCCATAGGGAATATGGCCGCCATCGGCCACATACAGCAGCGATTCGGCCGGTAGCAATTGGCGGATTTCGGCCAGTACCGACAGGCCGCCGACACCGGAGTCGAACACGCCGACCGGCGCCTGCGCAGCCTCAGCCATGGCGCCCTGCGCAGACGGCACAGACGGGATCGCGCTTGACCCGCAACTCGCGAAACCGCGAACCCAGTGCATCGATCAACAGCAACCGTCCCACCAGTGGCTCGCCGAAACCGGCCAGCAGCTTCAAGGCTTCCAGCGCCTGCAGGCTGCCCACCAAACCTACCAGCGGGCCCACCACGCCGGCCTCGCTGCAGGTCAGTTCGGCCTCGCTGCCGTGCCCGTACAAGCAGTGGTAGCAAGGGCTCGCGGCATCGCGCGGGTCGAATACCGACAGCTGCCCTTCGAGGCGAATCGCCGCGCCGCTGACCAGCGGTTTGCCGGCGGCCACACACGCGGCGTTGACCGCCTCGCGCGTGGCGAAATTGTCCGAGCAATCGAGCACCAGATCCACCGCCGCAACCGCTGCCGCCAAGGAGTCTTCATCCAGCGCCGCGCGATGGGCCACCAGGCGAATCTGCGGATTGATCGCGCCCAGGCGTTGCAGGGCCGAGTCGACCTTGCTCAGGCCGACACTGGCGGTGTCATGCAGCACCTGGCGTTGCAGGTTGGTCAGATCGACGGTATCGAAATCGGCCAGGTGCAACTCGCCCACGCCCGCAGCAGCCAGGTACAGCGCCACCGGCGAGCCCAGCCCGCCCAAACCGACGATCAGCGCGCGGCTGGCGCCCAGGCGCAACTGCCCGTCGACATCGATCTGCGGTAACAGAATCTGCCGGCTGTAGCGCAGCAGGTCATCGTCACTCAGCACAAAGACGGCCAAGGGTGATGCGCTCGTGGCCGCCGAGGTCTTCACGGCTCTCGATCTGTTCGAAATCGTGCTTGGCCAGCAGCTCGCGCACAGCCGCCGCTTGATCGTAGCCGTGCTCCAGCAGCAACCAGCCGCGTGGATTAAGGTACTCGGGGGCCTGGGCGATGATCAGTTTCAGGTCATCGAGGCCGTCGCGCCCGGCCACCAGCGCACTGCTGGGCTCGAAACGCACATCGCCGGCGCTCAGATGCGGGTCGGCATCGGCGATGTAGGGCGGATTGCTGACGATCAGATCGAAGCGCTCACCGGCCACGGCGCTGAACCAGTGGCTGGCCAGAATCCGCGCGTTATCCACACGCAGGCGCTGGCGATTGCGCTCAGCCAAGGCCACAGCCTCATCAATGCGGTCGACGCCGGTCACCTGCCATTCGCGACGCTCCGAGGCCAGCGCCAAGGCGATCGCTCCGGAACCGGTGCCCAGATCCAGCACGCGTGAAGCAGTCAGCGGCAGCAGCGCCAAGGCCGCTTCCACCAGCATCTCGGTTTCCGGACGCGGGATCAGCGTGTGCGGGGCAACTTCCAGGTCCAGGCTCCAGAAACCCTGAGAACCCAGAATGTACGCCACCGGCTCGCCTTCCCGGCGGCGCTGCAGGTTGGCGACGAAGGCCTTGGCTGCCTCGGTGGGCACGATGCGCTCCGGCCAGGTATGCAAAAAGCTGCGCGACTTGCCCAAGGCAGCGGCAAGCAGCAACTCGGCATCGAGGCGAGCGGTAGGCGAGTCAGGGAGCAAAGCCTCCCGGAGCAGGCTGGCAATAATGGTCATTTATTCACCCAAGGCGGCCAGTTGATCGGCCTGGTATTCCGTCAGTAGCGGCTCGATGACGGCATCGACGCCGCCAGCGAGTATTTCATCCAGCGCATACAGGGTCAGGTTGACGCGGTGATCGGTCACCCGCCCTTGTGCGAAGTTGTAGGTACGAATGCGCTCGGAGCGATCGCCCGAGCCCACCAGCAGTTTACGCTCGCTGGCGATGGCATTGGCTGCGGCGCTGGTCTGCACATCGTTGAGCTTGGCCGCCAGCCACGACATCGCACGGGCTTTGTTCTTGTGCTGGGAGCGTTCTTCCTGGCACTCCGCGACCATGCCGGTCGGCAAGTGGGTGATCCGCACCGCCGAGTCGGTCTTGTTGATGTGCTGCCCGCCAGCGCCGGACGCCCGGTAAGTGTCGATGCGCAGATCGGCCGGGTTGATCTCGATGGCCACGTGCTCATCGGGTTCGGGCAACACCGCCACGGTACAGGCCGAGGTGTGGATACGGCCTTGCGATTCGGTCTCGGGTACGCGCTGCACGCGGTGGGCGCCGGATTCGAACTTGAGCTTGCCGTAGACGTTGTCGCCTTCGACCCGAGCGATGACTTCTTTATAGCCGCCGTGCTCGCCCTCGTTCTCGGACAGGATCTCCACCCGCCAGCCCTTGCGCTCGGCATAGCGCGAGTACATGCGAAACAGATCGCCGGAGAAGATCGCCGCCTCGTCGCCACCGGTGCCCGCGCGGATTTCAAGGAACACGTTGCGCCCATCGTTAGGGTCCTTGGGCAGCAGCATGCGCTGCAGCTGGCCCTCGATGGCGGCGATCGCCTCCTTGGCATCGCGCACTTCCTCGACCGCCATCTCGCGCATGTCCGGATCGCTGTCCTTGAGCAGCGCCTGGGCGCCCTCGAGGTCGGCCTGGACCTTGAGCCACTGGCCATACGTCGCCGCCACCGGCTCGACTTCGGCGTATTCCTTGGAATAGGCGCGGAACCGCCCCTGATCGGCGATGACTTCGCCATCACCCAGCAAGGCGGTCAATTCCTCGAATCGGTCCTGGAGGATGTCCAGTTTGTTCAGCAGCGACGCTTTCATTGCAGGGGTTTATCCGTGGAGCCCTCATTGAGGGCAAAGAGTTCTTGAGCCATGGCCAGCGCATCGACGCGGCCCTCGGCGGAAAGCTTCTTGAGCTGCACGCTCGGAGCATGCAGCAACTTGTTGGTCAGGCCGCGGGCCAGTTGCACCAGTACGTCTTCGGCGTTGGCGCCGTTGGCCAACAGGCGCTGGGCCTTTTGCAGTTCTTCGTCACGCAAGCGCTCGCCTTGCTGACGGTAGGCGCGCAGCACATCGACGGCCGCCAGTTCGCGCAGGCGCAGCATGAACTCGTCGGCGCCGGTCGTCACCAGCCCTTCGGCGGCCTGGGCAGCACCTTGGCGGCTCTTGAGGTTTTCAGCGACGACTTCGTGCAGGTCGTCGACCGAATACAGGTAAACGTCGTCCAGCTCGCCGACTTCCGGCTCGATATCCCGCGGCACGGCGATGTCGACCATGAAGATCGGCTTGTGCTTGCGCAGCTTCAGCGCGCTCTCTACCGCACCCTTGCCGAGGATCGGCAACTGGCTGGCAGTCGAGCTGATGACGATGTCGCTGTTGACCAGCTCGGCCGGGATATCCGAGAGCAGCACCGCATGGGCGCCGAACTGTGCGGCCAGGGTGCTGGCGCGTTCCAACGTGCGGTTGGCGACGACGATGCGCTTGACGCCTTGCTCGTGCAAGTGGCGCGCGACCAGGGTGATGGTTTCGCCCGCGCCGATCAACAACGCCTGGCTGCGCTGCAAATCGCTAAAGATCTGCTTGGCCAGGCTCACAGCGGCAAACGCCACCGACACCGGGTTTTCGCCGATGGCGGTGTCGGTACGCACCTGCTTGGCCGCGCTGAAGGTGGCCTGGAACAAGCGCCCCAGCAACGGGCCGATGGTGCCGGCCTCGCGCGCCACGGCGTAAGCGGATTTCATCTGGCCGAGAATCTGTGGCTCGCCCAGCACCAGCGAATCGAGCCCGGAAGCGACGCGCATCATGTGACGAACTGCCGCATCTTCTTCATGGATATAAGCGCTGGAACGCAGCTCATCGAGGCTCAACTTGTGATATTCGGCCAGCCACTGGAGGATTGCCTCCGCAGATAGCTGGTCGTGCTCGATGTACAGCTCGCTGCGATTGCAGGTCGACAGAATCGCGGCTTCACGACTGTGGGTCACCCGACACAGCTGCTGCAGGGCCTCTACCAGCTGCTCAGGGGTAAATGCCACGCGCTCGCGCACGTCTACCGAAGCAGTCTTATGGTTGATACCGAGGGCAAGAAAGGCCATTCAAGGTCGCTGATCATGACGAGAAGCCGGCAATTGTCCTACTTCACCCGGCAGAGAACAACTCCCGCTCTCTATTGTCCCTATAGAGAGGTGCATATCCATGCACCGGATGAGCCATGACTTATGGGTTTGCCCTGTGGCTTGTGTCATGATGCCCCAACCGTAGGTAAGTCGCTCAAATCTCCTATATGAATAGATCTCCCGCTCTGCTCTTCGCTTTTGTCCTGCTCGCTGGCTGCCAGACCTGGTCTGCGAAGCAACAGCAAACGGCACCCGCCGCTCAGGACACGCCACCCGCGCCAGCCCCGAAGGCTGCCCCGCAGGTCTATTCATCGTTGAGCGAGGACACTGTCTACAGCCTGCTGACGGCTGAACTCGCGGGCCAGCGCAATCGTTTCGACATTGCCCTGGACAACTACGCCGTGCAGGCCGTGAAGACCCAGGATCCGGGCGTGGCCGAACGCGCCTTTCGCATCGCCGAGTACCTGGGCGCTGACCAGGTCGCGCTGCAGACCTCGCTGATCTGGGCGAAAAACGACCCCACCAACCTCGATGCGCAACGGGCGGCGGCCATCCAATTGGCCCGCGGCGGGCGCTACGACGAATCCATGGTCTACATGGAGAAGGTCCTGCAGGGCCAGGGTGACACGCATTTCGACTTCCTCGCGCTGTCGGCGGCCGACACCGACCAGAATACCCGCGACGGCTTGCTGAAAAGCTTCGAGCGATTGCTGGTCAAGTACCCAAAAAACAGCCAGCTGATTTTCGGCAAGGCCCTGCTCATGCAGCAGGACGGCGACGCCAAGGGCGCCCTGACGCTGCTGGAAAACAACCCGCCGCAACCGGGGGAAGTCGCACCGATCCTGCTGCGCGCGCGCCTGTTGCAAGTGCTCGATCGCGGCGACGAAGCAGTGCCCGTGCTCGAAAAGGCCATCAAGCAGAACCCCGACGACAAACGCCTGCGCCTCAGCTATGCGCGCACGCTGGTCGAGCAGAACCGCCTCGCCGATGCCAAGGTGCAGTTCGCCGAACTGGTCAAGCAATACCCGGACGACGACGAGCTGCGTTATTCGTTGGCGCTGGTGTGCCTCGAGGGCAAGGCCTGGGACGAAGCCGCCGGCTTGTTGCAGGAACTGATCGAGCACGGTAGCCACGTCGACTCCGCGCACCTGAACATGGGCCGTATCGCTGAGGAGCGCAACGACGTGGACGGCGCCCTGACCCAGTACTCGCTGGTGACTCCGGGCAACGACTATCTGCCGGCGCAATTGCGCATGGCCGATATCCTCGTCGCCAACGGTCGCGCCGCCGAAGCTTCCAAACGCTTGGCCACCGAGCGCACCGCCGAACCTGACTACGCCGTGCAGCTGTACCTGATCGAGGCCGAGGCCCTGACCAACAGCGACAAGAACGACCAGGCCTGGCAAGTGTTGCAAAAGGGCCTCAAGGCGTATCCCGACGACGCCAACCTGCTGTATACCCGCGCCATGCTGGCGGAAAAACGCGGCGACCTGGGGCAACTGGAAAAAGACCTGCGCACTATCATTGCCCGCGAACCGGACAACGCCATGGCCCTCAATGCACTGGGCTACACGCTGTCCGATCGTACTACCCGCTATGCGGAGGCCAAGGCGCTGATCGAAAAAGCCCATCAAATCAACCCGGACGACCCCGCCGTGCTCGACAGCCTGGGCTGGGTCAACTATCGCCTGGGCAACCTGCCCGAGGCCGAGCGCCTGTTGCGCCAAGCGTTTGCGGCGTTTCCAGATCACGAAGTGGCCGCTCACCTTGGCGAGGTCCTGTGGGCCGCCGGCAAGCAACGCGAAGCCCGTCAGGTCTGGATCAAAGCGCTCAACGACCAGCCCGACAGCCCTATTCTGCGCGCCACCGTGCTGCGCCTGACCGGATCCGAGACCCTTTAATTTTATGTTTTTGCGCCACTGCAGCACCTTTATCCTGATTGCCCTGCTCGCAGGCTGCTCCTCATTCGGTTCGCGCGAAGCCCTGCAAGGCCAGGGGACTCCTCAGCAATGGAGCCAGCACAAAGCCCAGCTCAGCCAGATCGACGGCTGGCAGATCAACGGCAAGGTCGGTATCCGCGCGCCGAAGGATTCCGGGAGCGGCACCTTGTTCTGGCTGCAGCGCCAGGACTACTACGACATTCGCCTGTCCGGCCCGCTGGGCCGCGGCGCGGCCCGGCTGACCGGGCGCCCGGGCAGCAACGTCGTGCTGGAAGTCGCCAATCAGGGCCACTTCGAAGCACCGACGCCTGAGGCTTTGCTGGAAGAACAGCTGGGCTGGAAACTACCGGTGTCGCATCTGGTGTGGTGGGTCCGCGGCCTGCCCGCGCCGGACAGCAAAAGCACGCTCAATGTCGACAACATGGGCCGCCTGGCGAGCCTGCAGCAGGACGGCTGGAGCCTGGAATACCTGAGCTATACCGAGCAGAACGGCTACTCGCTGCCCGAGCGCATCAAGCTGCATGGCCAGGATCTCGACGTCACCCTGGTGATCAAGGACTGGCAACCTCGCCAGCTGGGGCACTGATCGATGACACAAGTACGCCTGACCCTCCCCGCCCCGGCCAAGCTCAACCTGATGCTGCACATCCTCGGTCGCCGCGCTGACGGTTACCACGAACTGCAGACGCTGTTTCAGTTTCTCGACTACGGCGACGAACTCGACTTTGCCGTTCGTGACGATGGCGTCATCCAGTTGCACAGCGATCTGCACGATGTTCCCCACGACAGCAACCTGATCGTCAAGGCCGCACGCCAACTGCAGGCCATGACTGGCAGCTCATTGGGCGCCGACATCTGGCTGCGCAAAGTGCTGCCCATGGGCGGCGGTATCGGCGGCGGCAGTTCCGATGCCGCGACTACCTTGCTGGCCCTCAACCACCTGTGGCAACTGGGCTGCAGCGAAGATCAGCTGGCCGCGCTGGGGCTCAAGCTCGGCGCCGACGTGCCGGTTTTCGTTCGTGGCCACGCCGCTTTCGCTGAAGGCGTCGGCGAGATCCTGACCCGCGTGGAACCACCGGAACCTTGGTATCTGGTGCTCGTTCCGCAAGTATCTGTAAGTACAGCAGAAATTTTTACCGATCCACTGTTGACACGTGACTCCGCGCCCATTAAAGTGCGCCCCGTTCTCGAGGGAAACAGTCGAAATGACTGTCAACCAGTGGTTGAGCGTCGTTACATAGAGGTTCGTAACGCTTTGAATCTGCTTGGCAAATTCACTGAAGCAAAGCTCACAGGAACTGGAAGTTGTGTGTTTGGGGCCTTCCCAAACAAAGCGGAAGCTGATAGAGTTTCGCACCTTCTTGCAGAGTCCCTTCCAGGGTTCGTAGCAAAGGGAAGCAACATTTCGATGTTGCATCGCAAGCTGCAAAGTCTGTTCTAAGAACCGGGTGCTCGGCACTCGAATTGATTCAGCTACAGGGGCGTCGCCAAGCGGTAAGGCAGCAGGTTTTGATCCTGCCATGCGTTGGTTCGAATCCAGCCGCCCCTGCCATATTCCTATACTCATCCAGGTATACCCTCAGCCGGCAGGTACTGCGCGTGTCCAAGATGATGGTCTTTACGGGGAACGCTAACCCCGATCTGGCTCGGCGTGTCGTACGTCAGCTGCATATCCCTCTCGGTGACGTCTCTGTCGGAAAATTCTCCGACGGTGAAATCAGTACCGAGATCAATGAAAACGTCCGCGGTAAAGACGTCTTCATTATTCAGCCGACTTGCGCGCCAACCAACGATAACCTGATGGAACTGGTAGTGATGGCTGACGCCTTCCGCCGCTCCTCGGCTTCCCGAATCACCGCTGTTATCCCGTACTTCGGTTACGCTCGTCAGGATCGCCGTCCGCGCTCTGCCCGTGTGGCAATAAGCGCCAAGGTCGTCGCCGACATGCTGACTGTGGTGGGTATCGATCGTGTTCTCACGGTCGATCTGCATGCGGATCAGATCCAGGGCTTCTTCGATATTCCTGTCGATAACATCTACGGCTCGCCCGTACTGGTCGACGACATCGAAGATCAACGCTTCGAAAACCTGATGATCGTATCCCCTGATATTGGCGGCGTCGTGCGTGCACGTGCCGTGGCCAAGTCGCTGGGCGTCGATCTCGGGATCATCGACAAGCGCCGTGAAAAAGCCAATCACTCCGAAGTGATGCATATCATCGGCGACGTCGAAGGGCGTACCTGTATTCTGGTCGACGACATGGTCGATACCGCAGGCACCCTGTGCCACGCGGCCAAGGCCCTGAAAGAGCATGGCGCAGCCAAGGTGTTCGCCTATTGCACCCACCCGGTACTGTCGGGTCGGGCAATCGAGAACATCGAGAATTCCGTGCTGGACGAGCTGGTGGTGACCAACACCATCCCGCTGTCCGCCGCCGCACAAGCCTGTGCCCGTATCCGTCAACTGGATATCGGCCCGGTCGTCGCTGAGGCGGTCCGCCGCATCAGCAATGAAGAATCGATCAGCGCGATGTTCCGCTGAGGGCCCTGCCCTCCTCTACATCGAGCTGACGTAAAGCGCCCCGCCCAGACGAATCCCGTCCGGGCGGGGCTTTTTTGCCCATATCGCCTTTAGCGCCGGTCGCAAGCGCAGGGCGAATGTGGTTATTTTGGAGATTCACATGAACGATTTTACCCTGAATGCAGAAGCGCGTTCCGACCTGGGGAAAGGTGCGAGCCGCCGCCTGCGTCGCCTCGCCGCCCTGGTTCCAGCAGTGGTCTACGGTGGCGACAAAGCCCCTGAGTCCATCAGCATGCTGGCCAAGGAAGTAACAAAACTGCTCGAAAACGAAGCGGCTTACAGCCACATCATCGAGCTGAACGTTGGTGGCACCAAGCAGAACGTCGTGATCAAGGCGCTGCAACGTCACCCAGCCAAAGGCCACGTGCTGCACGCTGACTTCGTCCGCGTCGTTGCCGGCCAGAAGCTGACCGCCATTGTTCCTCTGCACTTCCTGAACCAGGAAGCAGCAGTCAAGAAAGGCGGCGAGATCTCGCACACCGAGACCGAGCTGGAAGTGACCTGCCTGCCGAAAGATCTGCCTGAGTTCATCGAAGTCGACCTGGCTGCCGCTGAAATCGGCACCATCGTTCACCTGTCGGACCTCAAAGCGCCTAAAGGTGTCGAGTTCGTTGCACTGGCACACGGCAAGGACCTGGCTGTTGCCAACGTCCACGCCCCACGCATCGTTGCTGAAGACGAAGCTGAAGAAGGCGCTGCCGAGTAATTCATTACTCCGCACGTCGGAGTTGGGCCGGTAACATCGCGAGGAAAATATCCCGCGAACGAACGGACGAAATAACGCGGATTACGTTGTAAAATGCGCCTTTTCGTCCACGTGCGGTTTTCGTGATGTTACTGACCTCTCCAAAGGAAAAGCCCCTGTCGTGACTGCCATACAACTGATCGTTGGCCTGGGTAACCCCGGCCCCGAATACGAACAGACCCGGCATAACGCAGGGGCTTTTTTCGTTGAGCGCATCGCCCAGAAGTACAACGTACAGCTGGTGCCCGATCGCAAGTATTTCGGCCTGACGGCGCGTTTCAGCCATCAGGGCCAAGACGTTCGTCTGCTTGTCCCGACCACTTACATGAATCGCAGCGGCCAGGCCGTAGCAGCATTGGCGGGTTTCTTCAGGATCCCTCCCGAGGCGATCCTGGTGGCGCACGACGAACTCGACCTGCCTCCCGGCGTCGCCAAGCTCAAGGTGGGCGGCGGCCATGGCGGTCATAACGGTCTGCGCGACATCATCGCGCAGCTCGGCAACAACAACGGTTTTCATCGTCTGCGGCTTGGCATCGGCCACCCGGGCGTTGCCAGTCAGGTGTCCAATTTCGTGCTGGGCCGCGCACCGCGCGCCGAGCAGGAGCTGCTGGACACCAGTATCGATTTTGCCCTCGGCGTGCTGCCGGACATCTTCGCCGGCGAGTGGAATCGCGCGATGAAAACCCTGCACAGCCAAAAGGCCTGACTCTTCGAAGAGGGAAGCACCATGGGATTCAACTGCGGCATCGTCGGCCTGCCCAACGTCGGCAAATCCACTCTGTTCAACGCCTTGACCAAATCCGGTATCGCGGCAGAGAACTTCCCCTTCTGCACCATCGAGCCGAACAGCGGCATCGTGCCGATGCCTGATCCGCGCCTGGAGGCCCTGGCCGCCATCGTCAAGCCCAAGCGCATCCTGCCGACCACCATGGAGTTCGTCGATATCGCCGGCCTCGTGGCAGGTGCCTCCAAGGGTGAAGGCCTGGGCAACAAGTTCCTCGCCAACATCCGCGAGACCGACGCCATCGCCCACGTGGTGCGCTGCTTCGAGGACGACAACGTGATCCACGTGTCCAACAGCGTCGACCCCAAGCGCGACATCGAGATCATCGACCTCGAGCTGATCTTCGCCGACCTCGACAGCTGCGAGAAGCAACTGCAGAAGGTCGCCCGCAACGCCAAGGGTGGCGACAAGGATGCCGTCCAGCAGAAAGGCCTGCTTGAGCAACTGATCGCGCACTTCACTGAAGGCAAGCCTGCGCGCAGCCTGATGAAGAAGATGAGCACCGACGAAAAAGCGGTAATCCGCGGCTTCCACCTGCTGACCACCAAGCCGGTGATGTACATCGCCAACGTCGCTGAAGACGGCTTCGAGAACAACCCGCTGCTTGACGTGGTTCGCGCCATCGCCGAAGAAGAAGGCGCGATCGTGGTGCCGGTCTGTAACAAGATCGAAGCCGAAATCGCCGAACTCGATGACGGCGAAGAAAAGGACATGTTTCTCGAGGCCCTGGGTCTGGAAGAGCCTGGCCTGAACCGCGTAATTCGCGCGGGTTACGAGCTGCTGAACCTGCAGACCTACTTCACTGCCGGCGTCGAAGAAGTCCGCGCCTGGACCGTGAAGATCGGCGCCACGGCCCCTCAAGGCGCTGGCGTGATCCACACCGACTTCGAGAAAGGTTTTATCCGCGCTGAAGTGATCGCCTATAACGATTTCATTCAGTACAAGGGTGAAGCAGGTACCAAGGAAGCGGGCAAGTGGCGCCTGGAAGGCAAGGAATATGTCATCAAGGATGGTGATGTGATGCACTTCCGTTTTAACGTCTGATCGGAATATTAAGTTTCACGGTGTTTTTTGAAACACCGTGAAACTGACCAAAACCCATTAAAACCGCGCCTTTGCGCGGTTTTTCTGTTTCAGAAAGTCGCATCTTGTTTCTGCCGCTTTCATCCAAGAGGTGAGTAGGTTTTTGAGTACGCGAATTTGCTAAGCGCTGGAGTGGTGAGTACAGTGGGTTTACAGCACACGGAGACTTGAGATTGCTAACCGATGCCCACTGCCGCAGCGCCAAGCCGAAGGAAAAGCTATATCGGCTCAATGACCAACGTGGTCTGTACTTGGAGGTCAAACCTACAGGCGTGAAAGCATGGCGGTATCGCTTCGCGCTGAATGGCAAGTCCAGCATGATCGGACTCGGCGAATACCCGGCCGTGAAACTGTCAGAAGCACGAGAACGAAGCGAAGCGGCACGTAAGCTGGTCAAGGAGGGCGTGAATCCAGCCCAGCAAAGGCAGCTAGACCGGGTTAGGCAAGCAAACGAGGCGACCAATACATTTGATGTCATAGCCAAAGAGTGGTTACAGACCAAAGACTGGGAAGACATCACCAAAAATCGACGCCTCGATATGTTGGAGCGAGTGGTGTTTCCCAACATAGGAAAACTTCCTGTCCGCGAGGTTACCTCAGCTCAGATACTCAGCATCCTCCAGTCCACATTCAAGCGCGGCGCTCCGAGCGTAGCAGCAGAGGCTCGTCGCACCATGTCTGCGGTGTTTGAGTATGCCGTCGCCACGCTCCGAGCCGATAGCGATCCAGTCTGGCCAGTTCGTAAAGCACTGCCCACCAACAAAACGCAGCATAAGACTGCCCTAACCACGGATCAGATCGGCAAGCTATTACGTGATTTCGACAACCACCGTTGCAGCTTCCAGCTCAATTATTGCATCCAGCTGATGTGGTGGACGCTAGGCCGACCGAGCGAGGTAGCCGAAGCCGAATGGGAGGAATTTGATCTTGAAGCAGCGATTTGGCGAATACCTTCGCGGAGAATGAAGGCGCGCAAGGAGCACGTAGTTCCCCTCCCCCGCCAGGCAATCCAGATGCTCAAGGGGCTCCACACCATCACTGGCACCCGGCACCATCTATTCCCTGGCCGAGACAACAGACAGGTGCCGATGGCAGTTGCATCGATGCGCCAAGCTTTGAAAGTTATAGGGTGGAGCGGTAAATACAGCCCCCACGGCACACGGACTACTGGTAGCACTCGATTGAACGAGCTCGGATACCGCCCAGACGCCATCGAAGCTCAGCTTGCTCACGCGGATCAGAATAACGTCCGTCGAGCCTATAATCATGCGACGTACTTCGACGAGCGCCGCCTGATGATGCAGGATTGGGCAGATCATTTGGATGTCTGGAGGAAGGGATGAACCAGTCACGGTACCTACCCAGCGGCTTTGTCAGCAGCCTGAGCGAGCAGGAGACGAAGATGGTTAATACGGCCGCAGACATCGCTTACAAACGTCGCTCAGCGGGCCTGCCGTCTATTACCCGAATCTATCCGTTCTGCTTAAAGCTGCTTGAGCTTTCGGACGGCTATATGCGACTGAAAAAAGACCAGGAGCGGGCGATTGCTTTAGCTCCTCTCCTAAATGAGGTTTCGCGCGCGAGCCTAGACCTTCGGTCCGCCCTCCAAGCAATTGACCAATGTGGTATTGAAGCGCTGGGGGACGCTTTAGATAGGCGGAATCTCGATGGGGGAGACACTACACAACGGGATATCCGGCTGCCCTCGTCAGACTCTACGCTTGTGTCATGGCTTCAAACGAAGGGACTGGAAGATCTGCAAAAGGCTGCAGCCGGTATGACGGCCCCACGAGGCCGTGGCCGCCAACTCCAAGCACAAGAGCAATGGGCATCACTAGAGTTCGTTCGCCTATGTCACTCCCACGGGTGGACCAATGTAAAGGTCGCTAACGGTGGATCAGAGAGCAAAATGGCCCCACGTCCAGAACCGTCGGATGCCGTGATCTGCTTAGCGGCGGTTTTTGAAGTGGCGGGAATCTCATCTATACGCTCGCTTACCCTAGCGAATACTGCTCTTCGATCGTTACGTAAGGGGATGGAGCGTGTCGTGCTGCACACGTACGGAACGGAGCCTGACGCATATGAAGAGCATGAGCATTATGATATTTCACTTAAAGCTAGCGTGAGTGAATCACTAAAGCTGCTTTCGGCACTACCCAACTTCATACCAAAAGACCATTGAATCAAGGCGCTCGTTTGCGTTCGGATTGACCTATCGTTTGCATAGGATTTGATCAGAAAGCCAGATGGCTTTGACAGGCAGGAGTGGATCCAGCTGCAGGTCAGCACCGGCAGAAATCGGCCAGAATTAGCCCTTCGATGATTAAGGAACTCTGGACACCGTAGAGTTATTCAGCTATCTGATGTAAATGTTCTGAGGTGATGACTGGGCGACAAGGCTGATCATGGATGACATTGGTACCGTTCGCCAGCCATGCACCAAATTAAGGCGGTGCTAATAGTGAAAGAAATCCTTGGCAGGCTATATTTGTGGCAAATAGCTCTCAATAGAATCGTCGATCTTCTGGCACTTAGGCAGCGCGTGGATCGCTTCTGCAACACTGGACGACCGATGCACATAACCGAGTTATATGATGATGAGCGCAGGAGATTGAAAACTGGCCTACGACTTGATGGGGAGGCATTAAATGGTTTTGAAGAGAAACATGGCACCTTATTCCCTGACATTCATGATATACAGCTTATTAACGAGCTAATAACCGAAGAAATAATCATTAAACTATGCACTATTTTTAACGACGGTTACGGGAAAGCAGGAGTTATTGCCGCCAATAAGAGGCTATTTTGGGAGCCGACTCTCGATGAGATAATTTCACAGGCATTTTCCGGTGACGTTAGAGAAAAGTTCAATAAATTTATAGAAGATGCCAAAGCATACCGAAACAAGCAAGGCGCTCACTTTGACCAAGAAAGCTTTGTGATGACGCATGGAAATAAGAAACCCAATGAAGACGGGGTTATTTATAGCGTGGGGTGGACCAACGCCTTGTTGACGTTTGACTGGAGCTTTGTAAGCGACACAATTCCAATTTTTAATAGATCCTTAAATAACCACATTAAAAGCGTTCAAAAGGAAGCTGGCATAATTTAGGGGATGGCTTGGAAACATACAACTAGTTAAAATCGTTCACTTCGCTCACAGGAAGGAGCTAAGCCCGTCCCTTAAATCTCTTGCCTGTCCTGAACGGCAGCGCGGCAGAGAGCGAACGGCCGTATTGAGGGAAATGCTCTGTGTATATCAGCGTCAGGATTTGCGCTGATCTCTAAAATATGTCTTTTTTAAAAAACATCTAGTAAAGCTCACACCTCGTATGCATAATATTTCTAGAAAACTGAGCTGCTCGAAGAATTGCTCTCTCATTAACCTCAGAGTTTCTCAGCAAGGAAGGTTCATACGAGTAACGTAAGTTTGCGAGATCGTATAGTTCCCTATAGACTTCGGCCCCCATATTATGATTGCAACGCTCACATAGTGTTACCAAATTTCTAAAGCTAGTTTCCCCGCCTTGCGAATATGGTCTTACATGCTGCAAAGTTAGCCCGTCAGATTCGGCGCAATTAACACAGTGATTCCCATCTCTATCTAATATTCTTTGTTTAAACTTTCCTCGAAAACTTCTTTTACGAATAGATGCCGATGCCAGCTCGATATCGGTAAAAGACCCGTAAGGAGAGATAAGGCACTTTCGTTTTTTTATCCAGTGAGCCATGTATTTTCTCACATACTTTTCATCTGCAATTGCCCATCCCTGAATACAAGTCCAGTCATAATAGCTTTCGTCGCTATTAACGACAATATAACTTACTCCTAACTCCTTGAGGGCGCTAGGAAACACCTCGCTGTTCACCAACGAAGGCTTTCGAGCCTCAAGGCCGTTTGAGTCGGGCGCGCTACCTGATGTTAAAGTTGAAAAATAACCATAGCCGCCACAGACTAATTTAAGATCAAAGGCATAGCCAGTCATGTAAACCTTCCATAGGAAACTGTGTTTTCTCTCGGTCCGTCTTATCAGTTCCGGAAAACGGCGTAAGGTGCCTTTAGCGTAGCGCCATCGCGATGGCATGCAAAGATAATTGTTCCTGATCTGGCAGGCGTATCTGCCTGACTCCTTTTTGCCGATTCTGTTGATAAAATCGGCTGCGGTTTTCAGGGCAGATAAGTAAGCGCATGAGCTTGAAATCTTAAATGGCTGCACAGGTGTTCGGACACGGATTTCACGTAGCCGCGCGAATACAGTCTACTTCACCGCTCGGCTTCCGGGGGATGCAATTGCGCAGCAGACCTCTGTGACTATCGGTACCCATAACGTCTTTCGCTCTTTTACCGGGCCCAAGGTGAGTAACGGGTGGTTCTCACATGAGCTAGCCGTAGCTCATAGCTGAGCGATAGCGATCACGAAATGTTGCTACGAAACATCGGAAGCCATACCTGCTTAAGACAGGCCGCTGTACACACACCCGACGATCAAGGTTGACCTCGCTAGCCTACTGGTGGCGCACATATCCATCAATTCCCATCGCTGGGCGTTTGTGCAAGCAGGGTGAATGTGGTTACATCTGAATATTCGATTATCCGCATATGCAGAGCGATTGCTAATGAGCCTTGCACCACACACATTCTTCAAATGCCTGGGTGATGAAACCCGCGCTCGGATCATGCTCATGCTTTCGGCTGAGGGTGAGCTGTGCGTGTGCGAGTTGATCTGGGCACTGGACGATAACCAGTCGAGGGTCTCCAGGCATCTTGCCCAACTGCGGGCTTGCGGGTTACTCGCAGATCGGAGGCAGGGTCAGTGGGTTTACTACCGGTTACATCCCGAGCTTGAACAGTGGGCACTGGATGTTCTGAACGTCACTACGCAGGCGCACCAGTCCTGGGTTAACGACCATCAAGGACGGCTGGCCTCCATGGAAGACAGACCCGTGCGCCAAGCCTCCTGCTGCTGACCTCCTGACCTGGAACATACCCATGCTCATCGCTGCGTCAATTTTCGTAGTTACGCTCGTCTTTGTTATCTGGCAACCCAAGGGGATAGGTGTCGGCTGGAGCGCGGCAGCGGGTGCCGTTCTGGCACTACTGACTGGCGTCGTGAGTCTGGGGGATGTGCCGGTTGTGTGGCACATCGTCTGGAACGCTACCGCGACCTTCATTGCAGTGATCATTATCAGTTTGTTGCTTGATGAAGCGGGCTTTTTCAAATGGGCAGCGCTGCATGTTGCTCACTGGGGCGGTGGGAAAGGCGGACGCCTGTTTGCATTGATGATCTTGCTCGGGGCCGCCGTCTCGGCACTGTTCGCCAACGATGGAGCCGCACTGATTCTGACCCCAATCGTCATCGCGATGCTGACGGCGCTTCGTTTCAGTCCGGCATCCACTCTGGCATTCGTGATGGCCGCAGGCTTCATCGCTGATACCGCCAGTCTGCCGATGGTGGTGTCCAATCTGGTGAATATCGTTTCGGCAGACTTTTTTGACGTGGGTTTCGGTGAATACGCTTCTGTCATGTGGCCAGTGAACCTAGTGGCCGTGGCCGCGACGCTGTTCATGCTCTGGATGTTCTATCGCAAGGACATTCCCGACCAGTACGACGCAGATCAACTTGAGACCCCAGAAACGGTGATTCGTGACCGGGCCACGTTCATTGCTGGCTGGTGGGTGCTTGGTCTGCTCCTGGTTGGCCTTTTCGCACTGGAACCTTTAGGCATCCCCATCAGCGCCGTTGCTGCTGCGTGTGCGGTGATCCTGCTGGTCATCGCAGGTAAAGGCCACATCATCTCCACGAGAAAGGTCATCAAGCACGCTCCCTGGCAAATTGTCGTGTTTTCGCTGGGCATGTATCTGGTGGTCTATGGCCTGCGTAATGCCGGGCTAACCGACTCGCTCTCGGCGCTGTTGAACATATTTGCTGAGCATGGCCTATGGGCCGCTACCTTGGGCACCGGTATCACCGCTGCGCTGTTGTCCTCGATCATGAACAACATGCCGAGTGTGCTTATCGGCGCTCTGTCCATTCAGGGCAGCGACGCTACGGGAGTGGTACGTGAGGCCATGATCTACGCCAACGTCATCGGTTGCGATCTTGGCCCCAAGATCACGCCCATCGGAAGTCTGGCCACGCTGTTGTGGCTGCATGTGCTGTCGCAGAAAAATATCCGCATCACCTGGGGCTACTACTTCAAAGTCGGCAGCATCCTCACCCTTCCTATCTTGCTGGTAACGCTGGTGGCACTGGCGTTGCGGCTGAGCATCCCTGTCTAGGAGAAACCCATGAAAGTACTATTTATGTGTACGGCAAATAGCTGCCGGAGCGTTCTCTCGGAGGGGTTGTTCAACCACTTGGCCCCGAGCGGTTTTACTGCCGTCAGTTCGGGCAGCTTCCCAAGCGGGCAGCTGAATCCCCGCGCCGTGAGCACGCTGCAAGCGCTAGGCATCGATACCACACATCTCTACAGCAAAGGCTCAGAGGTTTTTTCGGACTCACCACCGGATGTGGTGATCACCGTGTGTGATAAGGCTGGAGGCGAACCCTGTCCGGTCTATTTCGGGCCTGCTGTCAAAAGCCACTGGGGGCTTGCCGATCCTTCCGATGTTGAAGGAACAGATAGCGAAATCCAGGCCGCATTTGACGCAACCGTCGTCCAGATTAAAAAGCGTTTCGACGCATTCTTCAATCTGGATCATTCGGCGCTCACACCGCAGGAAATGAAGCGCGAACTAGATCGAATAGGTGAACTGTAATGGACGAATTTTCCTTGGAAAGCAGTCTAGATCTACCTAACCTGGATCAGTCGCTAATCGACGTCGCCACACTGGATCGCCTGCAAGGCAACGAGCAACAGACGCACAAGCCACGCATCTTGTTGCTGTATGGCTCAACCCGTGAGCGCTCTTTCAGCAGGCTACTCACCCAAGAGGCCGCGCGCATCCTGACTCTAATGGGAGCCGAGACCTTCATCTTTGATCCCTCGGGTCTGCCTCTCCCTGATGACGCTCCGGAAGACCATCCAAAGGTTAAAGAGCTGCGGGATCTGGTTCTGTGGTCAGAGGGACAGGTGTGGTGTTCGCCAGAGCGTCACGGTGCAATGTCTGCTGTGTTCAAAGCCCAGATCGACTGGATTCCTCTCACGATGGGCGCTGTCCGCCCCAGCCAGGGCAAGACGCTGGCGGTCATGCAGGTCTGCGGTGGATCACAGTCGTTCAACACGGTAAACCAGCTACGGATCCTCGGGCGCTGGATGCGGATGATCACCATCCCAAACCAGTCGTCAGTACCCAAGGCCTTTCTGGAGTTCGACGACGCCGGGCGTATGAAGCCATCTGCCTACTACGACCGTGT
Organism: Pseudomonas baltica; assembly: GCF_031880315.1. NCBI lineage: Bacteria > Pseudomonadati > Pseudomonadota > Gammaproteobacteria > Pseudomonadales > Pseudomonadaceae > Pseudomonas > Pseudomonas baltica. The sequence continues at coordinate 2,285,424 of NZ_CP134771.1, forward strand.
TGTGGACGTGATGGAGGAACTGGTGAAGTTCACGCTGATGGTTCGGGGCCGGGAAACGTATCTGGTAGACCGCTATTCGGAGCGCAAGGAAAGCGCCGAGGCACTCTCGAAACGAGTCAATCAAAGATCGATTTGAGCGACCAAGGGGATAGAGAATGAGCAACACCACAGTAAGGATTGCGCAGATTTCGGACGCTCAAGCCATCCAGGCAATTTACGCACCGATGGTTGAACGCACCGCGATTTCGTTTGAGCTTGAGCCCCCTACCGTCGAAGAGATGGCCAAGCGGATCGGGTCGACTTTGCCGACTTACCCGTATCTGGTAGCGGAGCGAGACGGCCAAATCATCGGCTATGCATATGCCAGTCAGCACCGGGCTCGTGAGGCCTATCGCTGGTCGGTCGACGTCACCGTTTATATATCGCCAGAAGCGCACCGTAGCGGGGTCGGTCGGGCACTGTATGACGTGTTGCTACCGACATTGAAAAGGCAAGGCTTTCACGCAGCCTATGCCGGGATAGCGCTGCCTAACGATGGCAGCGTGGGGTTGCACGAAGCACTTGGCTTCGTTCACATCGGTACGTATCAAGAAGTAGGATTCAAGCAAGGCGCTTGGCATGACGTTGGGTATTGGCGCATTGCGTTGGATGTTTCGAGTCTGCCGAAACCCACTCTGCCGTTCATGGAGATCAGTCCGCAGGTTTAGGTTGCGCAGGTCGATTTGACGGGCTGCGAGTGGCAATCAGGGTTAGTTTGACGGTCGAGAAGATATTGGCGTTTTTTCATGTCACTTGGCTCTCGCGAGTTCTGTGAAATCGACCGGCTGCTTATGGCCGAAAGCGGCCCTTCGCAACAGGCAGAAATCGCCTCAACAAAGCTGCCCCATCAGTACCACCCAGAACCTGATCGATTGCGGCGCTTTTCAGCGCTCGCAGGATCAGTCTGAAATCCACATTGTTGAATGCCGCCTCCGCCTCATTGTGAACTGCACAGCCCACATGGACGGCAACACGTACGCTCATTGGCGCATGCACATCGCTGCCCAGATAATCAGCAAGCAGCCCCCTGATCTCATAGAGTGCGAGCTCGAGTAGCCGGGTCCGATCTGACTGCATAAGGATTCCGCTTACCAAAGGGAAGTGTGAGCGAGCTTAGCGAGGCCAGCTTAGTTCTCGGGCTGGCAAAGGCGAAACACCGATCTTCCAATACAAACGCCCGCCAAAGCGGGGCTCTCTCTATCAACGCAGTGGCCATCGCGCCAGTCCTGAGATAGCGAACCGTAGGCATGCCATAGATCAGGTAAGGGTTCGCCAAATTCTCAGTGCACGGACAAAAAGTCATCGGAAAAGGAACAATTGATGTCCGTGCTCCACGCGGCAGATAAAATGAACATGCCCTCGATTCCATAACGTTTCGAGGCGTGCCATGAGAGTTCTTCGTATCCAAGATACTTGCTCAAAAATTGCTATCAGCCGAACGTCTTTATGGAGACTGTGCAAACAAGATGACTTTCCGCAACCCATCAGCATCGGAGGCGGACGTGTAATCGGTTTTCTCGAGCACGAAATTGATGACTGGCTGGAGGCCCGTGCAGCAGCCCGCAAAACCACACAAGGGAGAAGCTGAGATGGGCCGACGGACAAGGCAGGAAATCTTCAAGCCATCAAAAGTGAAGTCTTCAGTTCACCGCTGAACGGTGGACTTATGGAAAAGATTATTCAGCGGCTGTGCGTCCTCGATGACAGCACCCTGCCCCCCCAGTTGACCCCTTGTGTCACACCCTTTCACGCCGCTGGCCAACCTGCTGGCCAAGGCGGTGAGGCATGAGCCACGACAACGCGATCAGTCTTGCCCACGCGACCTCACCCTCGGCCAAGGTCGATCCGCTGGCCACCAGCACCCACATGCCTCCGGCGCGTTTTTTCGAAGACGGCACTGCGCTCAACCGATTATTGATGGAAGCGCCGTACATGGCGCGGTGCAGTGACGACAAAACCGCGACCCGCGTCCGTCCCCGTGAATACGCGCTGCGTTATCCCTATATGCAGGTCAATCGCCTCGGCATGGTGTCCTGGCTGGTGTTTGACCTGGACCATGCCAACGCCTTGGCCTGGGACGATGCCGGGTTGCCCGCGCCGAACCTGATGGTGCGTAACCGCAAAAGCGGCCATTCCCAGTTGTTCTATGCCGTGCCGTCCGTGTGCACCACAGAGAACGCACGGGCCAAGCCGATTCAGTACATGAAAGCGATCTATACCGCGTTTGCCGCTCGCCTCGACGCGGACATGGACTACCACGGTGGCCCGGTGGCCAAAACACCCGGTCACCCCTGGTGGGAGACGACCGAATTTCACAGCCACGTGTATGAACTGGGCGAACTGGCGAACGCGGTGGAGCTGACAGTCAAACCCTGGGCCACAGGTCCGAAGCTTGATCAGGTCAGCCATTCGCGGCACTGCATCCTGTTCGAGCAACTGCGTTATTTTGCGTACAGCATCGTCAATCGCGAGCGTGAGCTGGGGTCGTTCGAGTCGTTCATGCGCTCGCTCGATGCGTATGCGTACAACCACAACAGCTTTCTCAAACAGGGTTTTTCGGAAAACCTGCCGCTGTCGTCGATACGCTCCACGGTCAAATCCGTAGGTCGCTGGACGTGGGATCGGTACACCGGTGATCGTCGTTGCCATCGAGGCGCAATGCAGCTCGATGGCAGCTTGTCGCTTACAGAACGGCAGAGCCTGGCCGCGCAGCGCACTAATGAGCTGCGGCACAAAGCCACAGAATCCAAAATACGCGCTGCTTGCAGGCAGCTTCAAGACCAGGGCAAGGCACTGGTCCGTTCTGCGATAGCGACTCTCGCCGGCGTTTCGGTGAGAACGGTGGCCAGCTACAAGCACATTCTCAGGGAAATATCGCAACCGGCCACTGTGAGAGTTCTCAGGCCTGCCAAGGCTGCGCCTGGGACACTTAGCCAAGTCGATTCAGCTTCCCCACAATCCACTCCGAGCCAGGCTGAAAATAGTCGCGCTCTGGGGGTGCAATCCGGTGTACATCAGATATCTGCGGTCCCGCAGGGGCCGCAAGCCGGAGAGTCTTTAAAAATAGAACATGAGGATGGTTCATCCATAGGCATTTTGAAATTCCTATACATGAACGTTCCGCCCGAGTGGAAAGAGGATTTCGTCACTAATTCGAAATCTCGGTTAACTAACAGAGAGCAGCAAGCTTGGATAGACAAGGCTATGCAGCGCTCGGACCATGATACCTCTGCGATACCTGATGAATATGGGATGGATACCGTATCGGGAAGCGTTGTAGATAACACCAACTACCAACCTAAACAGAAACTAGTAAAATAAAACACGACACTAGGGGGGCAACGCCGTTCGATTTGTCGAAGACCCCGCCTAGCAAACGGATCGACGTCCACAACGCGCTCGCCCATACCATTGCGCAAAAAACACTGATTCATGATACGCGGATGGTAGTCGACCTGATAGTCAAACAGTTAACATCCACCGCCAATTCTCCAAAATCTGCTTTTGCACCCACTCACAAATCGGCTACTCGGAGAGTAGTTAAACACCTAACAAATAATTCAGAGAGCGTTTTCCCTTGGGTCCTACCTTAGATAGACGCTCTCAAAAACCCCACAGAAAACCTATAAAAAATGCACCATCCAGATACCTAAAATACAAAATAATTGTTATTAGCCAAATTAAATCAGCCAAAGTGGCCAAGTCATACATCGTAAGTTTTCGGACACTACGAGCATAGGTCACATCAGCACGCCGCACTCACCCCACCAAGTCGGCTCGTTCAAGCAAAGCTCTAACAAACCTTCTCTTAGTCAAATCTGAGCATTTGCCTCTGTAGGTTTCACTAACCAGCTCGAAAATACCTATAGACATCGTCAACAACAACCCAACAATCAAAACTAGAGTTAGTGAAATAAGAAAAAGGGTGAGCGAGTATTTCGCAGCGGTTATCATGAAAACCGAGAGGTCAACATTCGACACTGTGAATTCCACGCCAGGTATTTTAAATGCGAAATTTATCATAGCCAATATAACTGGAATTGAAAGCAAGGTCTGAAGCGGCTTAAGGCTGAAAAAGCTACTCAAAAAACGATCGCCCAGCTGCTTATTCTTTCTAGACTCGGAAAGCATACCCTGAACTTCATAAAAATTCTTGGCCAACTCAAAATACTTATCAGGCGGGACAGATAAATTCTTTTTAAGCCAAATGCCTTTGATAATTTCTCTATCTTGTTTTTTACAAAGCACGTCGGAAATATTTAAGCCGGACCTTTGTAGCTTGTCATATCTGTAAGCAGGCTCATAAAAAGCAATCCAAACTGCCAAACCGACGAATTCAAAAAGAACAGCTATCATTGCTAGCCCTGTGTTCGCATCCCGCCCTGACGCCAACTCCACCAAACTGTAAAACATAAAAAATATTGTTAGCACAAAGAAAAAAACTGATATCCAATACGCGATATTTTTCGGGCCATCCTTGAGAGATCTTGAATAGAACAAAGTTGAATACCTAACGGCCACTTTTTCAAAATCTGAAACTGTCAAAATCTGCACCGCAACCCCCTCTTAATTTTTTATACTGACTTTTTCATTACGCGTCGCTCATCATATCTTGAAAATGTCTGAAGTCTAATGGTCGAGTCAAGGGGTTGGTGCGGCCCGCAGCACCGAAGGGGCGAGGACTCGGCCCCTTGACGCGTTCGATGCCAATAGCCTTCGCTAGGGTGACTGGGAGCGCTTCTATCCCAGGCTCCCGACGCCACGCGGGCGAGTGTGGGGAGTCCAGAGGGGCAAAGCCCCTATGGGGCGCATCGGAAACCACGGCCGGTTCTGAAGGCTGATCAACCTTCCCCTCTAAAAAGCCCTTTGCTTTTTTGTATAGCGCCTCAACGCATCAAGTCATTTTATGAAAAAACCGAAAAATTTCGACCCATATATCGTTCCAAAAATAGTGGTACTAGTATGGTAAGACTGTGCTAACAAGCTGGTAATTCTGTGGCTATAGCGTGTAACCATTGTGGTAGCTTTGTGGTGGCAATGTGGTAACTGCATGGTAAGATTGTGTACATATTGCGGCAACTCTGTGGCAACTCTGTGGCATCATGGTGCGAACATTGTGTAAGTACGTACTTTCTATAGGCGCCGAGCCGTATTTGACCATATAAAAACTCCAAGCTACCTTCTCCGTGGAAGTCATGATGATCGAGGACAGGGTGTGGTTTGAGCTACCGCGCACTTCGTGCTGGTATCTCATCGGGGCTCTTCCTCGCTTCGCTCGTCATCACCCCTAACCTGCCCTGCTCAGGGCTGCGCCCCGAGACCCCTGCCGCCGTGCGGCCATTAGAGTCGGAGTTTGTTATGGTCAATGGTCGTTCTGGTTCGGATACAAGGAAACGAACTGTGGTCGTTCACACTCGCTGTTTGCCCGAAGAGGCAGATATATTGAAAGCTAAAGCTGAGGATGCAGGCATATCGTTGTCGATGTTTATTCGTTGTGCTGGATTGAGTCGCCGCATAAGGAACCAATCAGATCGCATCATCTGTGCAGACATAAAGACGTTTGCAGCTCAGCTCCGTAGTTTAGGTGGATTGCAAAAAAACTTATTTAATAGCAGCCGTGGTGCATATTCACAGCAAACATCTGAGTTATTGATTGCGTTTAAGAATGCCGTCGACGAGGCGACAAGGGCACTCAAACGTATAGCGCCTGACGTCGAGGAAGTGGATAGCGATGATCGCTAAGATCGTTGGCCGACGAAGCGATGGAAAGACAAGTTTTCGTAGTCTATCCAAGTACATAAATAGTTTTCGACATGGTATTGATCCTGAGACCGGTGAGGTCACTGAAGGAGCTGTGGCAGTGCAAACAAACTGCCTTTCTGAGGACACCGCGTGGATTGAAATGTGGGGTACTTCGGTTCGAAGTAAGCGCACGAAAGATCCGGTAATGCACCTCGTTCTGAGCTGGTCAGAAGGAGACTACCCAACCGATGATCAAGCTTTTGATGCGGGTAAATTTGCGCTCGCTGCTATTGGGCTTAACGGTCATGAGTATCTGTCGGCCATACACCGTGATACCGACAATGCGCACTTGCATATCATGGTGAATAAGGTTCATCCAGATAGACACCGAGTACCGAAGATGTCGTATTCGAAATTCACATTAGATAAGGCAATGCGGCAGATCGAAATTGACCAAGGGTGGAAACACGATAATGGGCCTTTTTCTGTCAAAGAGGTTGACGGTAAGAAGTCTATAGATTGGACTTATAAGAGTGCGGCACACCGGCTCAAGGCACGGGAAGGGAGTCGCGCCGATTTGCCAGAGAAGGCCCGGCAGTTTGAAGTTCACAGTGGTAATGAGTCGTTAGCGAGCTATGCCAAAGGACCGCCCAAAGATGATGCCAAGGCGCTAATGGAATCCGCGAAAGCTTCGTGGCAGGCGCTGCATACGATACTTGCCACTCATGGACTTGAGTTGAGACCAGCAAATGACCGAAACAACGCTTTCTACGTGGCGTCGGTAAGTGATCCCGCCCAGGCTCCGATCAAGGCATCTGACATGGGGTTGGGTGGGGGAAAACTCATAAAGCAGCTTGGCCCATACGAGCCACTTAAAACCAGGTATTTTGACCGGGAAGCGTTAGAGAATCAGAACTACAGCAAGCATCGCCCATTGCGCGATCCAACCAAGCGTGCCGACAACCGCGAGAAGCGCGCCAAAGAACGCGCAGAGCTGCGCGGCAAATATGAAGGTTTTGTCGTTGAGTGGAAGGCTAGGAAAGCTCCGGCTAAGGCTGAGCTAGCCCACACCCAGAAGTTTCGGCGTAAAGCCCTCACCGATCTACTTAGGGCAGAACGGGAAGGCATCCGGCGAAGTGGGCTGGACGGGAACCATCGCAGAGCACTTCTGTCGGTCGCAGCGTTTACTGCTGCGGCCAAACGAGACGAATTAAAAGCCATATTTAAAGCTGAAAATGCCAGTTTACGAAAGGAGAAACATCTTTCTTATCGGGAATGGGTTGCAGATTATGCACAGGCCGGCGATCCAGCAGCGATAGCGCAGCTTCGGGGCTTTTCCTACGCAGACAAACGCAAAGGCAAACATCCGCAAGAGCCAGATGTTGCGGACGTACAGCGACCATACTTCACGGCCACTTCGGATAGCGATCTTGACCCGGCACGGCCTGCAAAGCTTTCGGAGCGCGTTAGGTGGGCTGTTGATCGTTCGACTGGTGTTGTTAACTATTCGGTCAATGATCGGTTGGCGTTCCGGGATGAAGGACAGCGCATCACTTTCAACAAGGACAGCCGCAACGATGCAGATAGCATCGAGATAGGGTTGTTGCTGGCGAAGGAGAAATTCGGCGCTGTAGCGGTGCATGGCGGGCAGGAATTCAGGGATAGGGTGCTTGCTACCGCGGTTGAGCGACGGCTGGATGTACGGTTTGCTGATCCTGAGCTTGAACAGCGACGCAAAGGTGCCATCAAGGCCGACATTGATCATAAGCGTCAGCGCTTCATAGAGGATCAACAGCAGGTCGATGTTATCCGTGCGCAACACGAGGCCAAGAAAGCGCCCCGGCAGGCTGCTATGACGCGAGATGAGGCGCAGCAGGCGCTATTAGCACCGGCACCGGTGCGGCCAGTCCGCGATTATGTTGAGATGGATGCTGTCGAGGCAGATGTGGCTCTGTATCGGTCTAGACTGGATCGTACATACGGGGAGTCCTGGGGCGAGCGGCCAGACCCGGAGAAGGCAGCCGGCTTCATTGGCCAACACATGGCGAAGGGCAAGGCCATGCAGTGGGACAATGATTTTGGCAAGAACGTAGAGCGACTATCCGAGGCTCGGCGCGATCACTTAAACAGCCATCATCCCGACGCTATTAAGTTTAGAGATGATGCGTGGAATCAGGCGTTAAAAACGCATGATTCATCAGTAAATGCTTGGATAAAAAAGTGCGATTATGCGAGGCACACGTTGATGAATACGCACGTTGATAGTGAGCCAGCAGTACCGAATCAGGACGGTCAGCGAGCAGCACGGCAGCCCGAAGCTCAGCGTTTGCAGCAGCATCAGGAAGAACGAGAGCGTGAGCGTGAGCGTGAGCGTCAGCGTCAGAACTCATTGAACCGGGACTCGCCGGATTGGGATATGTGAGGGTGGGATCATGCTCGAAAGAATGAAGTTCGTGTGGCGGTTCAACCCGGAAACGCAAGAGTTCGACGATGTTTTGCCGCTCATGGTGCGTAACGACCCCGGGGCGTATTACGTCATTCGAGACGGTTTTGGTGATTTGTGGGTGCATGATCCTTGGGGGCGTGAGTGCCATGCGAATTTTGAATATGTAGAGGTATACGGTATGACATTCGATAGAGAGCAGTTCGACCCGGAAGGGGTCGAGGGGCAGCGCACAACTGAAGAACCACCCACGAGGTCGCTGTATTATTCGCTCACCCCGGAGGAGCTGGACGACCTGCGTACAGAAATGCGGCGCGACGGCCAGTTGATGAAAGAACGGCTTGCTGTCTGGGGCAAAAAATTTTGAGCCGTCTAATCGGTATCTGATTTTGTGGCGGCATAGCGAGCCTGTAAAGCCTTATAGCGTTCCACTATCCCGCGATAAGCACATTCAAGCGGAGAGCCGAGCTGTTCAAGGTTCGGCATTATTGGCAATCCTATTTCTGGGGACGCCAATTTTATCGAAGGTAGCCGACCGCGAGCTGGTGAGGGACGGTCTACTCCGGCGTTCAACAGGGCGCGATTGAATGCATCCAAAGCTGCCCAGATAGCAGCTATCCGGGATTCACCGACGGTACACGCCTGTTCCGTCAAGGCAGTGGCCGCATAACTCAACGTAAGTGGTAAAGTATTCAGTGACGCTTCCAGCTGCTTACGTCTAAACGCGGCATCGTGGGCTGTCTTCCACGCCTTCCACTCCTCTACTTCAGCCTTTGTTAGTAACTGGACTGCATGTTGCGGCAGCTCGGTATCCCATCGGCTGATCGTACAGACATAGGTTTGCTTTTGATTGCCGCCCTTGGTCGTCTCATCGAGCATGCGAACGCAAGTCACAGAGTTGCCAACGTACTGAATACCTAAAGTTTTGTTGTCTTGATACTTGAGCTTGAATCTCACTTTTCACCTTATCTGCTGGCAATTTTTTGAGTGACTGGAGTCTACGTTACGGACCATTCTAAATAAACATCATTGTTGCGATGTATACATACACCCCAATCAAGATGAAAATATATTTTGATAATAAAAACAATGGTTTAAATCAAAACTTTCTCAATAGATGGACTATAGTCCACAACCTAGTTTTTACATACCTTTTAAAGGATGCCGAACGCCTATAGACTTTCTCGTGAATTCCCCCCGAGAGACTATCGAGATGGCAGGAATGCCCTTTTCACCGTGTGACACAACGGACGGCGCAAGCAGTTGCTCAGATGCAAGTGTGGGAGTACTTAGAGCAGTCTTTGGGCCGGTCATTGACGCTTTGTCACAAGGCAACGACCCTGAAACTGTTACTGCCACCTCTAACGTGCTGGCCTCAATGTTCGTACAGTACAACTCTGGTCTGCTGATACTGGCGTCCTTATTCGTTTCGTATATCGCCATTATCGGCGTCGCTAACACGGCTAATGAGGGCGAAGCGATGGGCAAGGCATGGAGTTCGCTTTGGACTCCGCTGCGCATCGTGTTCGGTGGTGGAGCCTTACTGCCCGCTTCAAGCGGCTATTCGATTATCCAGATCATCGTACTGACAATTGGACTTTGGGGCATTGGTTTTGCCAACGGCGTATTCAAAGCCGGTGTTGAAAACGGGATTGTTAACGGATCGCTCAGTAGCGTTAGTAGCCAGCTTGGATTTGGTAGTGGCGCGAAGCCCAACCCCAACTATCCGTTGTACGACATTCGCCAGTTTGGCCAAGCCTATTTGGCGTCGAGCTGGTGCGCCAGATCCCTCAATGCAATTTACGGCTCGCTTGACCAGCATACCGCTGTACAAGCGCTTTCAACGCCTGACTCCAAGGTAGATGACGGCATTGGACGACAGACTGCGACGTATCTCATCAAAGATCGCAATACGGCCACCAACCTTGGCGGTGGAACGCCAATTTGTGGATCGATCAAGGTCTATAGCTTTAGTGTTCCTGCGGAGCTGATAACGACCTCTACCTCTACGGGTTCAATTTTTGATCCTGCTACGATTACTAGCAATAAGGCCGCGATGCAGGCGGTACGGCTTGCCACGCTTAACGCCAAAATCATTGCCATGAACAAGGTGATGGCTGATATCGATGCATGGGTGAGAACTTGGCCCACGGATATAAACAAGAACGGATGGGATACCGTTAAGAGTGATCGCTTTAACCTCATTATCAATCAAGCCCAAAATACGCTCACTCAAAATCTAACGTCCCAAATGGCGAACGATACGACACTACAAAAGATAATGGCTAAGTACGTCGATGATGTAACAGAAGACGGTTGGGCAATGGCGGGGGGATTTTATCAGCGTCTCTCCGGCATTAGGCAGGAGATGGGGGCTATGTTTGCAGAGCCTGTTGCAGTTGCAACGCAGCCAAACCTCAATATGCTGCCTAAAGACGCGGCGGCACGGTTGGCATTAAACAGTTACCAAACGGTCTATCAAGCAATTATTAGCAAATCGCTTGATGGCTCAAGCTACAAACAACCCGTAACGCCTAATGCAGCAGATATTAAAGCTGCTTTAGCTCCGGCATCGCTGGATGATTTGAATGTCGACACCTTGGGTAGCCGTGGCGACAGCATTATGAGTAACTTCATCGGCTGGGGCATGGAACGCGTTACAGCCACGCTGATTGGCACGGATGGTGATGTTGACGCAATTTCTCGCATCAAGACTACTGGTGATGTACTGGCACTTATGCAGGCATCCGCTATTACAACCAATCGTGTCGTGCATACTGCGTTATCAGGTGCCAAGGCCGTAGCAGCTGGGGTTGGATCAGTATCTTTTTTCGGAACTAGTGTTGACGCTACCCCGCTAGCTGACACGTTGCTTGAATGGGTAATCTACAATTTCTTAAAACCACTGGTAGAAGTCGCTAGCTGGGTAGGAGTATTAGCATTTTACTTTGGTGTTTTTCTGCCGTCACTGCCCTATACCATTTTCATTATTGCCGTGGTCGGCTGGGTGCTTGGTGTTCTGCAATCAGTTGTGGCTGCGCCACTATGGGCATTGACGCACATGACGCCAGAACGTTCGTTTGTTGGATCGCAGACCCAAGGTTATTTAATGTTGTTGTCCCTGTTTGCTCGACCTGTGCTGATTGTTTTTGGTTTGTTTGCAGCGATGGCAATAGCAAATCCAATTCTACTGTACATCAGTAAAGCATTTTGGGCGATGCACGCAGCCAACGTGACCACTGCGGAGTCTTTAGGCTGGTTTGTTGAGTTCTTCCAGTGGCGCAACTGGTTAATCATGTATGGTCTGCTATTGCTGCCTGTCATCTACATGATCTTTGGACTATCGCAGACTTTGCCGGATGTGGTCTTGAAATGGATCGGCATCGGCATCGACTCTATGGGGTCGACGCAAGCTACTAGCGAGATGCGAAGCAACACAGAAAAATTTGGGCCAAGCAGCTTGGGCAGCGGTAGTGTCGGAACAAAGCCAATCCCCGGAGGAGGAACATCTGGCCTTCGAGATGACAGCGGCAATAACGATGGTGGTGACCGGGGTGGCCGAAAAGACGGTGGGGCTCCACTTAACATAGGCCCACAAGGCGTTGCTCCTAATATGGCTGATGAATCATTAGGTGGTGCGTCCTCTTCTGAATCCTCGACCCGGCCCGGTGGCCGAGTCGGTGAAAGTCTGATGCTGGGCCCACGAGGTGGTGTTTTGCCTGAGACTTCAGCTAATCCTGCGGAGTCAGATGGAAAAGATTCTTCGTCCGAAGTCAAAAAAACCAATAGTCAGGACCGTAACGCAAACGACGACAAGCCCATAATTTCATAAAGGAATAGAAATCATGTCATATGACTTTAATGCAGAAACCACAGGGGTCATTATCGGCCGCAGGCAGGGTTACCAAAAAGGACGCAATGAAGGTTACGACGCAGGCTTTGAAGATGCAAATAGCCAATGGATCGAGGTTAATAATAAATGGAAAGCGGGCTATGCCCAGCTTAAAAAAGAAAACGAACAGCAGGCAAAGACTATAAAAGAGGCAAACTTTGCAATGTCTAGTCTTGCGATTATTGCAATGAGCACAATGCATGGGTTAGGCAATGCACATGATAAAGAAATAGACAAAGTTGTTCTGCGCTATTGCGAGCTTTCGAGAAGTTGGTTGGATGGTGGTTACATACGCACTTCTCCGGCTCAGGAACCTGTACTTATACAACTTTCACCTCACATTTGTGAGGTTATGCAAGGGTGGTGTAATCGAATGATCGATGCACATAAGCGAGAAAAACTGCATATCCATCACTCTGACCCCTCTCAGTGATTTTTCAGCCCAGGAAGACCAAATAATTTCTATAACTGAATTCGGAGTAAGAAACCATGAAAAAAGGACCCCAGACGGAAGAAACACCAGCTCAGGACATCATGAACGCGCTTCTCGCTGTAGCTGAAAAAATATTGGCTAATATATCTGTGAAACGTCGCCGTTGTGCGCGTAAGGTGCTTTGAAATGAGGTTTTTTAAAACTGCTCAGAAAGCTGTAAAGTTCGCTTTCGTGTCTATGCCGCTTTCTGTCTTCGGATGGCGCAATATTTCATCTAATCACCGGCATTTGAAAGACTTGGTGAGCACGATAAGAAACCCGCACTGCCCTATGTGCGACAAGGGCGTGATGTTCGTCCACCGCGACGCAGAAGCGGACGAAAAATCGCTTTACCCATGGACGTGCTCCGCGGACTGCGGCTTTGGCGTCCTCACAAAGCGAGACCAGAAATCAATTACGGAAGTGTTGCTGCCGCTGATCAAAAAAAAGGGCCGTGCTCAACTTGACGGTATGAGCGAAGAAGAGCAAACCAGTCTTATCAAGTCACACACGCGACAATCTCGAACGTTCTGGGCATTTGCGGTGCTTTGCCCGCTTATCGCTTTGTACAGCCTGGCAACAAGTGGAATGGCCCTCACTTGCATCAGTATTTTTTCGATGACACTGCCCTTCTCGATTCTCGCTGTCAAATGGAGCTATCGCGCATGGCAGGTACGTACCGGCACGCTGTACGTGGAAGGCGCATTCAAACAGTTCGTGAAGCGCGGACTTTGGATTCCGGGGATCGACATATGATTAAGCAAAAAAACATCGCGGGCAGCTTGGTTATCGGAGATTCGAAATACTGGGCTGCGCTTGAGTATGCAGCGGATCAGTTTTTGGCCCGTGAGGCTGCCGTAATGAGGAACAGAGCCGGGAACGACGTTTCCCCCCGCTCTGCTAGGGCCATAGGGGCTTTGCCCCTCTGGACTCCCCAGGTCTGCCTTGCGACGCGGCGGGAAGCTGACGGGAAGAACGTCCATCAGCTTCCCTTGCAGAGGTTAAGGTCACTACTAACACGTCAAGGGTGAAGGCTACGCCCCGGCGCTCCGTTCATCGGGCAGGCCCGATGAGCCGGTGCGGCGGCCCCTGACATGATTAAGAACGATGTTGACAGCCTGTTGTGCTAAAAGTGAAAACCTACATCTCGCGTAACTTTTCGAATGTCGAAGAACAAATCATTACTACCTCAGACAATCTCGAAGAAATCACAGCAATAGCCAATCGAAATTCAACTAGACAAGGTCAGCGAACCCAACATTCCTAGGGAGCCGCTGCAAAAATAGCCAACAGCCCGTAGCCTTGGCACACTGAGCACCTTCAACCACCCCCCTCTCCGTGAGCCTGTTACGCGCGTGCAGAAGACCTTCTCCGAACTCGAATACACCGGCAAGAAAAAGCAGACTCGTCGCGACCGCTTCTTGGCTGACCTTGAACAGCTGGTGCCCTGGGCACAACTTGAGGCGCAAGTGGCTCCATTCTATAGCGACACCACAGGCAAGCGCGGGCGCCCGGCGATCGGGTTGTCGCGCATGCTGCGCATGTATGTCGTGCAGCAGTGTTTTGGTTTCTCCGATGAAGGTACCGAAGATGCCGTCTACGACAGCCAGGCCATTCGTGGTTTTATCGGCATCGACCTGGGCCGTGAGTCGGCACCGGATGCCACCACCCTACTGCGATTTCGTCGCTTGCTGGAAACCCATCAGCTGACACGAGTGCTGTTTGAAACGATTAACCAGCATCTGGCCAGCCGAGGTCTGCTGCTCAAGGAAGGCACTATCGTCGACGCTACCCTGATCGCCGCGCCGCCCTCGGTCAAGAATCGAGAAGGCAAGCGTGATCCCGAGATGCATCAGGCTAAAAAAGGTAATCAGTGGCACTTTGGGATGAAGGCCCACATTGGTGTCGACGCCACGTCGGGGCTGGTGCACAGCGTAATAGGTACGGCTGCTAACGTGGCGGATGTCACCCAGGTTGATCAGTTGCTGCACGGTGACGAAACCTATGTTTCGGGTGACGCTGGATACACCGGTGCGGCCAAGCGACCGGAGCATGCTGAACGGGACGTTATCTGGTCGATTGCAGCACGGCCAAGCAGTTACAAGCAGCACGGCGAAGGCAGCGTGCTCTATCGGGTCAAGCGCAAAATTGAATATGCCAAGGCGCAACTGCGTGCCAAGGTCGAGCACCCCTTCCAGGTAATCAAGGTGCGCTTCAATCATCGCAAGGTTCGCTACCGTGGGCTGGAAAAGAATACGGCGCAGTTGTTCAGTTTGTTTGGGTTGGCCAATCTGATGCTGGCCAAGCGGTATTTGCAACGGGCGGCGGGATAAATCCGTCTGAAAGACGGGACTGGCCCGTAGATCAGCAAAATGAGGGGAGAAACCTGCCCCGGAAACGTAAAACAAGGTTGGCAGGTTGAAAAAAACGACTTGGAAACGGGGGCGGTGCGAACGGGGTTAATTGTTCAGCGTCTCCCTAGACTCCCTCCACCGAGCAGCAGGACAGGCAGCAGGAACATTGAAACAGATAGAGAATTGTTGTTTTTCTGGGCACCCACCAAGACTACCTCTTGCGTCCGTAGATCGACTCGGTGTTAAGTCTCGTGGCTGCTATTGGCAAGATCTATTGGATAATTCCGAGTTGGTTGTAGGAATACTCCGTTAATTCACATTAAACGTTTCAGTAGTGGCCGCTTCATAGGCGCCCATACTCCGCGTCAGGCACCGAGTCATATGCGTAAGTCTTCAATCCTTGTTGTAGTGGTCGCGGGCCTGGGCCTGGCTCTGTATTTCGCCCTGCAGTCACCGCGCAGCGATAAAACCGTGGGCCAGGATGCCCTTCACGTGCGCGTCATCACCCTGACCCTGCAGGACGTCCCGCGCATGCTCGGCGGCCTGGGCACCGTTCACTCGCTGCATGGCGCCACCGGCACCACTCCTGTGGCCGCCGAGTTTGCCCTGCCTGAAAATACCCTGCCCGTCTTGCAGAACCTGATACAGGACACCGAAAATCCGCCGGTATTGGCCTACGCGAACAGCCAGTCGCCTTCGCTGCTGGCCGAGGGACGCCTGACGCTGATCGACAACGAAGCCCCCTCGGCCACTGTGCGGGTCAAAGCCGAGTTTGAAAATGCCCGGCAGACACTGCACGCCGGCGAAGCAATCAACTTGCAGGTGCAAACTGGCTGGTTGCGCCAGGTGCTGGCGGTCCCGGCCAATGTGGTGCGCCACGACGGCGGGCAGGATGCGGTCTACCGGCTGGAAGGCGACACCGTGGCTTCGGTACCCGTCAAGGTGACGTATCGCACGGTCATGCTGGAAGTCATCGAAGGCGTGCAGCAAGGTGACCAATTGGTGGTCGATGGGCCGACCGCGCTCAAGCCCGGGACTCGCGTGCAAGTGGTCGCGCAATAGTAAAATCCTGAAGACATCGACTCGATTCCGGCACCGATTTGCCCCGTTGGATATTTCCAGCGCTTCGATAATTGCTGCCACTTGATTTGATCTGGCAAATAAACATCGATTCGCCCTGGTGCGTCACCGAGATAAACCAAGGAAAACAAAAGAGAATATCGATAAAAGTTTTATTTCAGTATTGCCCTCCACCACGCGCCGTACTTCCAACTCCGTTTCGATCACTTGTGACTACTCGGTCACGCCCATAGAATACGGCCGCTCCCGACGTCACACGGCGATTGGGCCTCGCCGCCGCTCAGGAATCACGCTCCTGAACGCCGTCTCACTGACCGAGCCAGATTCACTGCCATGATCGAACGGACTCACCGCAGACGCGATCTACCCGAACGAGCGTTGATTCTTGGCTGCGTGCTGGCGATGGCGGCGATCATCGCCTTGGTGACCTTCATGCTCGTGCGCGAGCACAGCAGCGCCAAGCTGGCAGCCATTCGCGCCTCCAGCAACGTGGTGCAACTGATCGACACCGAAGTGCAGCGCAACATCGATCTCTACGATGCCTCGCTGCAGGGGCTCATCGAAACCTCGCAAAACCCTGACTTCGGCGCCATCCCCACCCGCCTGCAGCGCAGCATGCTGTTCGGCAAAGCGACCGGTGCGCCCTTGCGCGGCGACCTGCTGTGGATCGATGCGCAAGGCAACATCGTCGCCGACTCGCTGGCAGACCCGCCGCGCAAGGCCAATTTCGCCGGCTGGCCGGAGTTCCGTGCCCATCGGGAACACGTCGACAGCGGCCTCATCGTCAGCCGGCCCTTCCTGGACCAGATCGGCACCTTGGGCTGGTGCATCAGCCTCAGCCGGCGCATCACATCGCCTTCGGGGCAATTTCTCGGTGTGGCGTCCGGCGCCCTGCGCCTGGACTACTTCAACAATCTGTTCAAAAGCCTGAACATCGGTTCGGACAGCAGCGTCAGCCTGATGAGCGACGAGGGCTTCATGCTCGCCCGCGAGCCGCTCTCCATTGGCGACGCCGTGGCAGGCGCCGACTATAGCCATCGGGGCAACTTCCTGGCGATCATGGCAGGGGGGACTTCGGGCAGCTTCGTGGCGGTGTCTGGCAACGATAAAAAAGCGCGTCTCTATACCTTCGGGCGCGTCGGCAAACTGCCGATGATCGTCGTTGTCGCGGTGTCTACCGAGGTGGTGTATGGCGCCTGGCGCCGCACCGCAGTGCTGGTCTGCACCGCTACCGGCGGGCTGTGCCTGGGCATTCTGTGGCTGGGCGCCCTGCTGCGCCGGGAGCTGAAAAAACGCCAACGCGCCGAGCGCAAGCTCGCCACCCTGGCCGCCACCGACAGCCTGACGGGCCTGGCTAACCGCCGACAGCTGGACCTGACGCTTAATCGCGAATGGCTACGCGCCCTGCGCACCCACAAACCGCTGTCGGTACTGATGATCGACGTCGACCACTTCAAGGCCTTCAACGAACGTCATGGCCATCAAGGCGGCGATGACGCCTTGCGTGCAGTGGCCAACACCCTGCGTCACTGCACCCACCGGCCTGCGGACCTGGCGGCACGATATGGCGGCGAGGAGTTCGTGGTGGTACTGGCCGAAACCCCTTTGGAGGGCGCTCGCACCATTGCCGAAACCATCCGCCTGGCCGTCGAGCAGCAAAGCGTGCTGGGCAGCACGCGGCTATCGGTAACGGTCAGTATCGGCGTGGGCTCCACGACCCTTGAAGGCGTGGATTCATTGGCAGCGCTGCTGGCCGAAGCCGACGCAGCGCTGTACCGGGCCAAGCGCAACGGCCGCAATCAGGTGGCCTGCGCCCGGTCCCCAGGCTTCGAACTATCGCCCTCCTGAGCATCAAAGGCCGATAGCACACGCAAAAAAAAACGCCGGCAACAGCCAGCGTCAAAGGGGATGACACACGCATTAACTCATTGCAAATCAGCTGGCGCGGGCGATATTACGCAGCGCTTTGACCTGATCGTGATTACGTTGCACACCACCGAACTGACGTTCGACGATGGCATAGACATTCGCTGGCAGTGGTTGGGCCAGGGCTTCCTTGTAGGCGGCCTTGGCATGGTCTTCACCACGCTCGGCTTCGTTAAGCACGGCTTCTTCGCTCTTGCCGGTGACCAGCGATTTCAAGTCGACCCAACGGCGATGCAGATCAGCGCTTACGCTGGTGGAATCTTCAGGCTCGCCGCCCAGTGCAATGACTTCCTGCTGCAATTCGCCAGCCGAGACACCGCACTCCTGGGAGCGCTTGATGAACAGGGCTTTCAATTCAGGGTTCTTGATATCTTCAGCACAAGTCTTGAACCCTTCCTGACCGTCTTTGCAGGTTTCGATCAGATTGTTCAGTACTTTTACGACGTCTTTGGCTTGATCGTTCATATTCAGTAACTCCAACTGTTTAAGGGTTAACCTGAATAGAATAGAGCAGGGTTCGTGCCAGACTCTCTATAAATATAAAAACGTTTATAATCAACAGGTTGAGAACAGGTGAACTTTATCGAATCTGTCGTTATGCATGAAGCGTCTATTGGCCCTCATGCAAAATGCCTGTATTTTTAAAATCCCATACTCTTTATTGCTGCGCTTGATAATGAATCCTGAAAAACTTGAACTGCTGGTCACTCGACAGATGCCGTTCGGCAAATACAAGGGCCGAATCATTGCCGATCTGCCAGGGCCTTACCTTAACTGGTTCGCGCGTGAAGGCTTCCCCTCAGGCGAGCTGGGTGGACTGTTGGCGCTGATGCAGGAAATCGATCACAACGGCTTGGGGGAGCTGCTGGCCCCGTTGCGGGCCAAGCATGGCCTGCCACCAGCGCGGGAGTATTGAGAGCGGCGGCCGGGTTTTCGCAGGCAAAAAAAAAGGTGCGCCGACCGAGCGCACCACAAATAGCCGTCAAGCCATGCAACAAAACTTTGGAATCAGTCCAGCAGCGCGAGCGCCTCGGCACTGGCTTCCTGGACCCGAGCCCAGTCGCCGTTCTTGATCCAGGCGCTGTCGAGCATCCAGCTGCCGCCCACGCACATCACATTGGGCTGGCTCATGTAGCTCTTGATGTTGGCCGGGCCCACGCCGCCGGTCGGGCAGAAACGCACGCCTACGAATGGGCCACCCAGGGCCTTGAGTGCGGCGACACCGCCGCTGACTTCCGCCGGGAACAACTTGAAGCGTCGGTAGCCCAGGGCATAGCCGAGCATGATGTCGGAGGCGCTGGAGGTGCCCGCCAACAACGGCAGGTCGCTTTCGAGGCCCACTTGCAGGATGTCCTGGGTCACGCCTGGCGTGACCACGAACTGCGCGCCAGCGGCCTCGACCGCCGCATACATCTCGCGGCTCAGCACCGTACCGGCGCCGATCGACAATTCAGGGCGTTGCTCGCGCAGAATCTTGATGGCCTTGAGGCCCAGCTCGGAGCGCAACGTCACCTCGAGGGTGCGCAGACCACCGGCGGCCAGGGCATCGGCCATGGGCAGGATGTCCTGCTCACGGTTGATCGTGATCACCGGCAGGATGCGGGCTTGCGCGCAGATCGCGTCGATGCGGGCGATCTTGTCGGCCATGCGGCTTTGTTGTTGTGCGGGCGTCGTCATAGCGGCGGGTCCTTGGCTCATGGGCACCAGTAGATTTCCAACGGGGATTGCAAAAAGGCACGCACCGGCATGGTGGCTTCATCGCCAGTCGCGGCCGTGCGCAAAGTATCAAGTTTGCCCTGTCCGGAAATGGACAGCAGCGGGTGCCGGGCGCTGGCCAGCAGCGCGCGGCTCATGCTCAAGCGTTGATGGGGTACGGTCGGCGCCAGCATCGGCCAGCAGCGACGAGTACCCTGCGGGTCAAGCGCCTGGGTCAGGTTCGGGCTGTTCGGGAACAGCGAGGCGGTATGACCGTCGTCGCCCATGCCCAGCACCAGCACGTCGATGGCCGGCAGCTCGGCCAGCGCTTCGTCAGCGGCCAGCGCGGCCTTTTCCTGACTCTCGGCGGAGCGGTACAGGCCGATGAATTTCGCCTTGGCCACCGCGCCTACCAGCAGGTAACGACGCAGCAGCGCTTCGTTGCTGTCGACGTGCTCGACCGGCACCCAGCGTTCGTCAGCCAAGGTGATCACCACCTTGGACCAGTCCAGCGGCAGGCGTACCAGATGCTGGAACAACGCAATCGGGCTCTTGCCCCCGGAGACCACCAGCGTGGCCAGGCCGCGAGCCTCGATGGCTTCGCGCAGTTGCCCTACCACACGCTCGGCCAACGCCTCGGCCAGTAACGGCGCGCTGGGGAATTCCTGGGTGCTTACACCCTGGGGCAGTTGCAGTTCAGATATCGCCATACCAAGACCTCCCATCGCGGGTAATCAGTGCAATCGAGCTCATCGGCCCCCACGACCCGGCCGCGTACGGCTTGGGCGCATCGGCGGATTTCTTCCACCCGGCGATCAGCTGATCACACCATTTCCACGCGTATTCGATTTCATCTTTACGGACAAACAGGTTCTGGTTGCCCTTCATCACTTCCAGCAGCAGACGCTCATAGGCATCTGGAGTACGGCCGCCGCGATTAGTGTCGGAAAAATTCAGCTGCAACGGACCGCTACGCAATTGCATGCCCTTGTCCAGGCCCTGCTCCTTGGTCATTACCCGCAACGAAATGCTTTCATCCGGTTGCAGGCGAATGATCAGTTTGTTGCCGATCTGCAGGCGCTGCTCAGGAGCGAAGATGTAATGCGGCGGCTCCTTGAAATGGATAACGATCTGCGACAGCTTTTGCGGCATGCGCTTGCCGGTACGCAGATAGAACGGCACCCCGGCCCAGCGCCAGTTGCGGATATCGGCACGCAGGGCGACGAAGGTTTCGGTATCGCTCTGGGTGTTGGAGTTTTCTTCCTCCAGGTAACCCGGGACCGGCTTGCCCTCGGCGTAGCCAGCGATGTACTGACCGCGCACCACTTGAGTGTTCAGGCCGTCGGAGGTGATCGGCGCCAAGGCCTTGAGCACCTTGACCTTCTCGTCGCGGATACTGTCGGCGGAGAGGTCCGCCGGCGGGTCCATGGCGATCAGGCACAGCAGCTGCAACAGGTGGTTCTGGATCATGTCGCGCAGTTGGCCAGCCTTGTCGAAGTAGCCCCAGCGGCCCTCGATACCGACTTTTTCGGCCACGGTGATCTCCACGTGGGAGATGGAATTCTGGTTCCACTGGGTTTCGAACAGGCTGTTGGCAAAACGCAGGGCGATGAGGTTCTGTACCGTCTCCTTGCCCAGATAATGGTCGATCCGATAGACGCGGTTTTCCGGAAAATACTGCGCCACCGCATCGTTGACCCGGCGTGACGACTCCAGGTCGTGGCCGATGGGTTTTTCCAGCACGGCACGGGTACGCTCGGTCAGCCCGGCCTTGGCCAGGTTCTCGCAGATAGCACCATAGACCGCTGCCGGGGTCGCGAAATAGGCGATCAGTTGGTCGACATCGCCCACCACTTCGGCCAGCGCGTAGTAGTCGTTGACCTCGAGAAAGTCCACATGCACGTAGCTCAGACGCGCCAGGAAACGCTTGAGCGGTGCCTCTTCGATCTGCGCTTCGCCGACGAAGCTGCGCAAGCGCGACTCGATGTTCGCCAGGTGCTCGTCCACCGTACCGGCTTCACGCGACAGCGCCAGAATGCGCGTTTCGGCGTGCAACAGCTCGGCTCTGTCCAGCTGGTACAACGCCGGGAACAGTTTGCGCAGTGCCAGGTCGCCCAGGGCGCCGAACAGGGCAAATGTGCAAGGGTCTGCAGGGTTCGAGAGCATGATGTTTTTTCTTTTATCAAGTTGAAGTAGAAATACCGTTTTCAACGGCGATTTTCAAGGTAAATGTAGTAATAACCACAACATTTGGCCGCTTTGCCAGATTCAAGTGGTGATCCCAGTGGGCCATCAGTACGATAGACCACCCTGACGACAGCCTCATGGCAGATGCCCAACGGCTGTTTTCCCCCAACCAGGAGACACCATGGACCGCGCGCGAAACCTTCTGGAGCAGATCAAAGGTCGCCTGGAAGAGCTCAACAAGGCCGAGCGCAAGGTGGCCGAAGCCATCTTGCTCAACCCTCAGCAGGCCACACGCTTCAGTATCGCCGCCTTGGCTCAGGCGGCCAAGGTCAGCGAACCGACCGTCAACCGCTTTTGCCGCTCGTTCGGGGTCAGTGGTTATCCCGAACTCAAGCTGCAACTGGCCCAGAGCCTGGCCAGCGGCGCCGCTTATGTAAGCCGCGCCGTAGAGGAGGATGACGACCCGGCGGCCTATACGCAAAAAATCTTTGCCAGCGCCATCGCCTCGCTGGACAGCGCCTGCCAGCAATTGGACCCGGCGCTGGTCAGCCGCGCCGTCGACATGATGATCCAGGCGCGGCAGATCCACTTCTTCGGCCTCGGCGCTTCAGCGCCGGTGGCCATGGATGCGCAGCACAAGTTCTTCCGCTTCAACCTGGCGGTCACCGCCCACGCCGACGTGCTGATGCAGCGCATGCTCGCATCGGTGGCCCATACCGGCGAGCTGTTCGTGATCATTTCCTACACCGGGCGTACCCGCGAGCTGGTGGAAGTGGCGCGCACGGCGCGGGAAAACGGCGCGTCAGTGCTGGGCTTGACGGCCATGAACTCGCCGCTGGCACAGGCTTGCTCGATGAGCTTGAACATCCCGCTGCCCGAAGATACCGACATCTACATGCCGATGACCTCGCGCATCATTCAGTTAACCGTACTCGATGTGCTGGCCACAGGCATGACCCTGCGTCGCGGCACTGACTTCCAGCCGCATTTGCGCAAGATCAAAGAGAGTTTGAACGCCAGCCGCTATCCGGCGGAGGAGTGAATAGCAGGCTCACCGCGTAACGGCCTTCGCGGGCAAGCCTTGCTCGCGAAGGGCCATCGAGACGAACGGGAAAGGGATTGCCCCTTCCCCGCTTTTACATCCTCAGAAGCTCGACTGAATCTTCAACCCGGCAACGATGGCATCGTCGACCTTGTCGATACCTCCAGGGTGCTTTACGTACTGCAGGTTGGGCCGCACGGTAAGCCAGTTGGCCAGGTGGAAGCCGTAGTAGATCTCGGCGTTGTACTCGGTGCTCTGCACCGGCAGGTAGCCTGGGTTGTCATAGTCGGTGATACCGCTCAAATCATTGACCAGACGGCGTTGATCCTGGGCGTCGTCGTTGACGTGGATACGCGCCACACCGATACCGATGTCATCCTTGGGACGCGCATCGAACGGGCCCTTGTAGGTGAAACCGAACTGCTGGTAGTTATCGATGTAGTTGGTGGCCTTGTCGTGCACCGTGGCGTTGGCGAAGATGCTCAGGCCGCGGTTCTTGTCACCGTTGTGCGTGGTCAGCTGTTGCTGCGCCACGACCCACCAGCCGTGCTTGCTGTCGTGAGACTTGTATGCACCGCCGGAGATCGGCTGGGCCTGACCGTCGGCGCCTTCGTAGACGTCGTCAGCATTGGCCGAGCTCTTGTAGTAGCCCACGCGGTATTCGCCAGGCAACTGATTGATCTTCGGCGTCCACACCAGTTCGACGGGCAACAGCACGCCCTTGGTGCCGCTACCGCTGAGCTTGAAGCCGTTCTGGCGGTCCAGGTTCGACGGGTTCTGCTCGAAGGCACCGATCTGTGCGTACACGTCCGGGGTCAGCTTGTACTTCACGCGCAAGGCCCACTGGCTCACTGGCCAGTTGTACCAGACGCCGCCCACCCAGTTACCCACCTGCGAACCGCAGAAGGCCAGGTTCTGGAAGTCGCACGGGAAGCTGTTGAACTCCTCGCCCGGGCCGAAGCGGCCGACTTTGACGTCCAGCGCGCCGTCGAAGTATTTCTGCTTGATCCACATCTGGGTCAGGCGGTAGGTCTGGCCGCGCCCCCATACCTCTTGGGACGAGCTGAAGGTGCCGCCACGCGGGTCGCCGATACGGTCGTTGGAAATGTTGCGGCCGCTACGCTCGGTGATGGTGATCTTGGCTTCGGCGTCGTTCCAGCCGAGGATTTTCTGCAGATCGAACTTCACGCCCAAGGCGAACTGGTCGCTGTAGCGCGCCGTGGTGTCGTGGTCGTAGCCGCCCTTGAGGTTGCTGCCGACTTCGCCCACGTACTCCAGGGAAAAATCGTAGCCCTTGTTCAGCAGCTCGGTACGCGTGCCGCCCCAGTCGCCGGACATCCATGGCGAATTGGCGTCAAACGCGTCGGTCGCCTGGGCCGTGCCCGCAAGCCCCAACGCTCCGAGCATCGACAGCCGCCCGATCAACTGCAATCTGGCGGGTGCCTTGGTGGTGTACTTGTTCATCCTTTGCGTCCTCGTTTTATTGTTATTAGCCCCAACCCTTCAAGCCGGGGCGTGCTGCAGTGACAACTCGATGGGCAAATGACAGGCCATTCGCCGGTTTTCAACGACCCTTGAACTGCGCGACGTTACCGGCGCGGGGTGCAGACTGCGGCTGGCCGACAACCCCCAGACGTTCACCGCTCTTGGCGTCGAACAGCAACACCTTGCTCGGATCGAACTGCAGGTTGAGGGTCTCGCCTACCTGTGGCGCCATGTCCGGTGCCAGGCGGCAACAGACTTTGGTCTGATTGAGCGTGACGAACACCAGGGTGTCCGGCCCAGTGGGTTCGATCACCTGCACTTCGGCGCGAATGCTCGGCAACTCGCTGGCATCACTGCCCACCAGGCCGATCTGCTCCGGGCGCATGCCGAGGATCACTTCGCGATCCTCGAGGCCGGCCTCGTCGATGCCCAGGGCCAGTTCGCAACGCGCCTGGCCGCTGTCGAGCAGCGCCACGAGGCGGCCGTCCTGGCGTTGCAGGCGCAGGGGAATGAAGTTCATCGGCGGCGAACCGATGAAACTGGCGACGAACAGATTGGCCGGATCGTTGTAGATGTCCTTGGGCGTTCCGAATTGCTGGATGATGCCGTCCTTCATCACCGCCACCTTGTCGCCCAGGGTCATGGCCTCGATCTGGTCGTGGGTGACGTACACGGTGGTGGTCTTGAGACGCTGGTGCATCAGTTTCATTTCAGTGCGCATTTCTACCCGCAGCTTGGCGTCCAGGTTGGACAGCGGCTCGTCGAACAGATAGATCTTCGGCCGCCGCGCCAACGCGCGGCCCATGGCCACACGCTGCTGCTGGCCACCGGACAGCTGGCCCGGTTTGCGGCCCAGCAGGTGCTCGATCTGCAACAGCTTGGCGACTCGGGCGACTTCTTCTTCGATGGCCGCCGGGGCCATCTTGCGAATCTTCAGGCCGAAGGCGATGTTCTCGCGCACCGTCATGGTCGGGTACAGCGCATAGGACTGGAACACCATGGCGATGTCGCGATCCTTGGGGCTCATGCCGCTGATGTCGCTGTCGTCCACCAGGATCGCGCCGCCGGAGATATTCTCCAGGCCCGCGATGCAGTTCATCAGGGTGGATTTCCCACAACCGGACGGACCGACCAGAATCAAGAACTCACCGTCGTTGATCTTCAGTTCGATATTTTTCAAGGTGTCCGGCAAACCGCTGCCGTAGGTCTTGTTTACATTGCGCAGTTCAAGCGTTGCCATGTTCTACCCCTTGACCGCGCCGGCAGCGAGCCCACGCAGGAAATACTTGCCCGCCAGTACATACACCAGCAGTGTCGGCAGCCCGGCGATCATCGCCGCGGCCATGTCTACGTTGTATTCCTTGACCCCGGTGCTGGTGTTGACCAGGTTGTTGAGCGCCACCGTGATCGGCTGCACATCACCACTGGCGAACACCACGCCGAACAGGAAGTCGTTCCATATCTGGGTGAACTGCCAGATCAGGCAGACCATGATGATAGGGATCGACATCGGCAACAGGATCTTGTTGAAGATGGTAAAAAACCCAGCCCCGTCCAGCCGCGCCGCCGCCACCAAGGCACCGGGCACGCTGGTGTAGTAGTTGCGGAAAAACAGCGTGGTGAAGGCCAGGCCGTAGACGATGTGCACCAACACCAGACCCGTAGTGGTGTTGGCCAGACCCAGCTTGCCGAGGGTGAAGGACGCCGGCAGCAGGACGGTCTGGAACGGCAGAAAGCAGCCGAACAGCAGCAGGCCGAAAAACAATTGCGAGCCGCGGAAGCGCCACATCGACAGCACGTAGCCGTTGAGCGCGCCGATGAAGGTCGAAATCAATACGGCCGGTACGGTGATCCTCACTGAGTTCCAGAAATACCCGCCGACCGTGTCCCAGGCCTTGATCCAGCCAATGCCGGTGACCACAGCCGGCCAGCTGAGCAGATTGCCGGTGCGGATGTCGTCGGGCGACTTGAAGCTGGTCAGCAGCATGACCACCAGCGGCACCAGATACACCGCCGCCGCAATCAGCAGAACGGTGTAGATGGCCACGCGGCTGAGGCTCAGCGGCGTGCGTTGTGGACGATCACTCATGGCGCTTGCCTCGCAGTTCGGAGTACAGGTACGGCACCAGGATCGTCAGGATCGCGCACAACATCAGAATCGCACTGGCCGAGCCCATGGCCATCTGGCCGCGGCTGAAGGTGAAGGAATACATGAACATCGCTGGCAGGTCCGAGGAGTAGCCGGGGCCGCCTGCGGTCATCGCCGCCACCAGGTCGAAACTCTTGATGGCGATGTGCGCGAGGATCATGAAGGCACTGAAGAATACCGGGCGCAGGCTGGGCAGCACGATGCGCAGATAGATGGTCGGCAAGCTGGCGCCATCGACCTGAGCGGCGCGGATGATCGACTGATCGACGCCCCGCAGTCCGGCCAGGAACAACGCCATGACGAACCCCGACGACTGCCACACGGCAGCGATCACCAGGCAATACACCACGCGGCTCGGGTCGACCAGCCAGTCCATGCGAAAACCGTCCCACCCCCAGTCACGGAGCATCTTGTCGAGGCCCAGGCCGGGGTTGAGCAACCACTTCCAGGCGGTGCCGGTGACGATCATCGACAGTGCCATGGGGTACAGGTAAATCGTGCGAATGAAGCCTTCGCGGCGAATGCGTTGGTCGAGCAGTACGGCCAGGAACACGCCAAGCACCAGGCTGATGGCGATGAACAGGAAGCCGAATACCGCGAGGTTCTTGCTGGCGACCCACCAGCGATCGTTGTCCCAGAGCCGAGCGTATTGCGCCAGGCCGACCCACTTGTACGTGGGCATGAAGCTGGAGCTGGTGAAGGAAATCACCGCCGTCCAGAGGATGTAACCGTAGAAGCCGATCAGCACGATCAGCATGCTGGGCGCCAAGACCAGCTTGGGCAGCCAGCGTTGCAGCGCGTCGAACGGCGAAGCTTTGCTGGACACAGCGACAGAGCTCATCAACGTGATCCCGTAGTCAAACCAAATAGAACCTGCCGGACGTTCCCCTGCATCCCCCTACAGGATGCAAGCGAGTGAAAGCTCCGACAGGGGTGAACTGGGTGCCTGGCTTCAGGGCCTCTTCGCGAGCAAGCTTCGCTCCCACAGCTGTACACCGCTCAACTGTGGGAGCGAGGCTTGCCCGCGAAGGGCCCGCCGCCGCTCCTGAGCCTTACTGAGCCGCCTTGATCGACGCCGCCAGCTTCTTCGCGGTTTCCTGCGGATCGGCTTTCGGATCGTTGATGTAGTTGGTCACCGTATCGAAGATCGCGCCTTGCACGGCCAGGTTGGTGGCCATGTTGTGCGCCATGCTCGGCTGCAGGCCCCCGGTCTTGTCGTCGGCAAGGAAGTCCTTGGCGGCGGTCTGGGCGCAGGAGTCGAAGCCGTACTTGCTCATGTCGTTCAACATGTCGGTACGCACCGGGATCGAGCCCTTGTTGATGCTGAAGACTTTCTGGAAGTCTATGCCCAGCGCGACCTTGGCCAGATCTTGCTGGGCCGCCGTGGTGGTCTTGTCCTTCTGGCTGAACATGGCCAGCGAGTCGATGTTGTAGGTGAAGGCATTCTGGGTGCCCGGGAACGGCACACACTCGTAGTCCTTGCCAGCGACCTTGTGCGCCGCAGTCCATTCGCTCTTGGCCCAGTCGCCCATCATCTGCATGCCGGCCTTGCCATTGATCACGTCGGCAGCGGCGATGTTCCAGTCACGCCCGGCGCGATTGGGGTCCATGTAGGTGGCGACTTTCTTCAGTTCGGTGAAGGCCTTGACCATCTCCGGGCCGGTAAGGGTTTTCTGGTCGAGGTCGACGAAGGCCTTCTTGAAGCCCTCCGGGCCCATGACCGAGAGCACCACGTCTTCGTAGACGGTGCTGTCCTGCCATGGCTGGCCGCCATGCGCCAGGGCGATGAAGCCCGCCGCCTTGAGCTTGTCGCCGGCGGCATAGAACTCTTCGAGGGTGGTCGGCGCCTTGGCGATCCCGGCCTTCTTGAACACCTCAGGGTTGATCCACAGCCAGTTGACGCGGTGGATGTTCACCGGCACGGCCACGTAGTTGCCTTCGTACTTGACGGTGTCGGAGACTTTCTTCGACAGCAGGCTGTCCCACTTCTCGTCCTTGGCGACCTCCTTCAACGCGTCGGTGTCGAGCAAGCCGGTGCTGGCCCACTCCTGAATATCCGGGCCCTTGATCTGCGCGGCACCCGGCGGGTTGCCCGCCACGGCGCGGCTCTTCAGCACGGTCATGGCAGTCGCACCGCCACCGCCTGCGACGGCGCCGTCCTTCCAGGTGAAGCCGTCTTTTTCGACTTGGGCTTTAAGGACATCGACCGCTGCCTTTTCACCACCGGACGTCCACCAGTGAACGACCTCTACAGTGCCTTTGGAATCGGCAGCGAGGGCGCTGAGCGGGAACAAGGAAGCCAGGGAAACGACAGTAGCGAGGCGAGAAATCGCATTCATTTGATTACCTTTCTTGTTGTTATACCGGGGCAAGTCTGTGCTTGCGCTGCGAGGAGTCTAAACAGGATTCGGCAAAACGCACGTAACGAATCGCTGTCGGAATGTCACCATGCTGTGACATTTGCGTTGAGGCTGCCCGCGAAGGCCGTCAGTGATCGCCCATCACCCCCTCGGTAACACCAAAGTGACGCGCAAACCACCTTCACGCAGATTCTGCAGCGTCACCTCACCCCCATGGCTATGGGCGATATTGCGCGCAATCCCCAGCCCCAGGCCATAGCCCTGCTGACCGCCGGCCAGGCGAAAGTGCGGTTCGAACACCTGCTCCAGGCGCTGCTCCGGCACGCCGGGGCCTTCGTCGTCGACATGCAGGGTAAAGACCTTGCCGCCATCCTCGATGCGCACATGGGCGCGCTTGCCGTACTTCCTGGCGTTATCGATCAGGTTGCCGATACAGCGCTTGAGCGCCAGCGGCTTGCCCGAATACGGCCTGCGCGCCCGGCCATCGAGGGTCACGGTGCCGTTGCCCAAGGGCGACAGAAACGGCTCGACCAAGCAGTCGAGTACGTGGTTGAGGTCCACCGGCTCGATGTTTTCGTGGATATCGGTGTCCTTCACGCATTGCAGCGCGCCCTTGACCAACAACTCCAACTCGTCGAGGTCGCGGCTGAAGCGCGCCTCGAGATCCGGGTCTTCGAGCAGCTCTACACGCAAGCGCAAACGGGTGATGGGCGTGCGCAAATCATGGGAGATGGCACTGAACAACTGACTGCGCTCGGTGAGGTAGCGGCTGATGCGTTCGCGCATCGCGTTGAAGGCCCGGGCCACCTCCACCACCTCGCTGCCGCCGCCCTCGGTGACCGGCCCATCGACTGCGGGGCCATCCACCTCGGCGCCCAGCGACAACTCCCGCGCAGCCCGGGCCAGGCGCTTGAGGGGGCGACTTTGCCAGTGCACCAGCAGGCCGATGAACAACAGCAGGAAAGCGCTGGTCATGACGATAAAGGCCACCTGCTGCGCCGGCAGCCCTTGCTCCTCCAGACTGGTGTAAGGCTCGGGCAGCAAGGAGGCGATGTACAGCCACTCGCCCTCCCCCAGTTCGATCTGGGTGACCAGGATCGGCGGATTGACCGGCTCCAGGGTCAAGGCGTAGTGGGCCCAGGAACGCGGCAGTTCTTCAAGCTTGAGGCCGCTGTTGAAGATGCGCAAATCGTCGGGGGCCACGAATTGCACCGAGACATCCACCTGGTCGCCGAGCTTGGCGCGCAGGATTTCACCGACGCTGTCGATGACCGCGTCCTTGCGCGGCGTGCGCGGCAACACGTTCATGTCCAGAGGCTTGTCGTTGAGGGTCACCACGAAGCGCGTACCGCCCATGCTGCGCAGCTGTTCAAGGACCATCGGCCGGTAAGCCACCGGCAGCGAGCGAATGTAACTGACGCTGGCGACCATCGAATGGGCCAGGCTGCGGGCGCTGGTAACCAGGCCTTCGAGCTGGGTGGCGCGCAATTGCGCCACCCAGATCACACTCGACAACGCCTGGGCCAGTAGCACCGCCAGCAGGGTCAGCAGCAACATGCGCCCGAGCAGCGAGCGCGGCAGGCGTGGCTTGGGCAGGCGCAGTTCAGGCAGGCGCAACGCTGGCCGCCAGTTGATAGCCGCTGCCACGCACGGTGCGGATCAGCCGAGGCGGCTTGTCGATATCACGCAGGCGCTGACGCAGGCGGCTGACCGCCATGTCGACGATGCGATCCAGCGGCATCGGTTCGCGCCCGCGGGTGGCATTGCCGATGGTGTCGCGATCGAGAATCTGCTGCGGATGATCGAGAAACAGCTTGAGCAAGGCGAAATCGGCCCCCGAAAGCACCACCTCTTCGCCGTCGACGTGAAACAACCGATGGCTGACCATGTCCAGGCGCCATTCGTCGAACGCCAGCACATCGCTGCTGGCATTGGACGATTGACTGAACGAGCAGCGGCGCAGCAAGGCCTTGATGCGCGCTTGCAGTTCTCGGGGGCTGAAGGGTTTGCCCAGGTAGTCATCGGCACCCAGCTCCAGGCCGATGACCCGATCGGCCTCGTCGGAGCTGGCGGTGAGCATGATGATCGGCACCTGGCCATGACGCGGATGGGCCCGCGTCCAGCGGCACAGGCTGAAGCCGTCTTCGTCGGGCAGCATCACGTCGAGGATGACCAGATCGGTAGGGTCAGCGGCGTTCAGCGCTTCGCGAAAACCCCGTCCGTCCGCCGTTGTGCGCACGGCAAAGCCGGCACGACTGAGGTAGACCTGCAGCAGTTCGCGGATTTCCTGGTCGTCATCGACCAGCAGGATCGATTTGCCGGCAGTGCTCACATGACCGTCCTTGTGATTCGCTTATTGTTATCCGCCGGGTCGAAGCGCCCGGCTGTCTGGTGCTGATTAGACGCTCAAGCCAGGGTCTGTTGCAAGGCCACCCCAGCGCCCAGCAGGCCCGAGAACTCGGCGGTCACGACCCATACCGGAATGCCCTTGAAGTAATCGCTCATGCAGCCCTTGTCGGCGAAGCTTTGGGCAAAGCCGCTGGTGAGGAACAGCTTGAGGAAACGCGGGATCACGCCGCCGACGATATACACCCCGCCACGACCGCCCACGGTGAGGACATTGTTGCCCGCCACGCGGCCGAGGAAGCGACAGAACTGCTCGACGGTGGCCAGCGCCACCGCTTCCCCCGCCAAGGCGCCTTCGCTGACTTCAGCCGGGGATTTGTGCGTGGGGGTATGGCCATCGACGGCGCAGATTGCCTGGTACAAGCGCAGCAGACCGCCACCGCTGAGGATGGTTTCGGCACTGACATGGCCGATATCGGCCTCGATGTGCGCGCGCAGCTGTGACTCGCGCGCGTTGCCCACCGGCAGATCGACATGCCCGCCCTCGCCCGGCAACGCCAGCCAGTGCTCGCCCAGATTCATCAGGGTGCCCACACCCAGTCCGGTGCCAGGGCCGATGACCACGGCCGGGCGCGACGGGTCCGGATCGCCTTGGCAGACGGTCTGGTACTCATCGGGCTTGAGCCGGGTCATGCCCAGGGCCATGGCGGTGAAGTCGTTGATCAGCGACAGGTGCTCGACCTGCAGGGTCGCGCAAAACGCCTTGCGGCTGATGCGCCAGTGGCTGTTGGTGAAACGGAACTCGTCGCCGCTGACCGGCCCGGCCACCGCCAGGCAGACCGCGCCGATATCGCCCTTGTTCAGACCGAGGTCCTGCAGATACACGCCAATGGCGTGCTCAGGGCTGGTGTAATCGGCGGTCGGGAAGACCCGAACCGAATGTAATTGTTGTTCTTCCCACAACGCAAAACGCGCGTTGGTACCACCGATATCACCTACCAGCGCCAGTTTCATTGCAGCGATTCCAAACTCGAAGTAAAGGCACAGGCACCTTGTTCTGCCGAGCTGAACGCCTGGCGCATAAAGCCAAACAGTTCACGTCCGCAGCCCACGCCATTGGCCAGGGTGCCGACTGCCGGGGTGCGCGCGGCCAGCGTCTGGGCGTCGACTAGCACCTGCAAGGTACCGGCGACGCCATCGACGCGAATGATATCGCCGTCTTCGACCAACGCCAATGGTCCACCGCTGGCAGCTTCGGGGCTGACATGGATGGCCGCCGGGATTTTGCCCGAAGCACCGGACATCCGCCCGTCGGTCACCAGCGCCACTTTGAAGCCGCGATCCTGCAGCACACCAAGGAAAGGCGTCATCTTGTGCAATTCAGGCATGCCGTTGGAGCGCGGCCCCTGGAAGCGCATCACCGCAACGAAATCCTTCTCCAGCTCGCCGGCCTTGAAGGCGTCGGCCAGCTCTTGCTGATCCTGGAACACCCGGCACGGCGCTTCGACCACCTGATTTTCCACCGCCACCGCCGAGACTTTCATCACCCCGCGACCGAGGTTGCCTTGCATCACTCGCAGACCACCTTCGGCCGAAAACGGATTGCGGACGGGGCGCAGGATAGTTTCGTCGAGGCTCTCGATCGGGCCGTCGCGCCACTCCAGTTTGCCTTCTACCAGGAACGGCTCCTGGGTATAGCGGCTCAAACCACGCCCGGCCACGGTGTTGACGTCTTCATGGAGCAGCCCGGCTTCGAGTAGCTCGCGAATCAAGAATGCCATGCCGCCCGCGGCCTGGAAGTGGTTGATATCGGCCTTGCCATTCGGATACACGTGGGACAGGGTCGGTACCACTTCGGACAAATCAGCCATGTCCTGCCAGGTCAGCTGGATGCCCGCAGCCATCGCGATGGCCGGCATGTGCAGCGTGTGGTTGGTCGAGCCGCCGGTGGCGTGCAGGGCAACGATGGAGTTGACCAGGGATTTTTCGTCGACGATCTCGCCCAACGGCATGAAGTTGCCGCTGGCCTTGGTCAGGCGCGTGACTTGATGTGCGGCCTCGTGAGTCAGGGCATCACGCAGCGGCGTATTGGGGTTGACGAACGAAGCGCCCGGCAAGTGCAGGCCCAGCACTTCCATCAACAACTGGTTGGTGTTGGCGGTGCCGTAGAAGGTGCAGGTGCCAGGGCTGTGATAGGACTTCATCTCCGACTCGAGCAGCTCTTCGCGGCTGGCCTTGCCTTCGGCGTAGCGCTGGCGCACGTCGGCCTTTTCCTTGTTGGAAATACCCGACGGCATCGGCCCGCCCGGGACGAAAATGGTCGGCAGATGGCCAAAACGCAGCGCGCCCATCATCAATCCCGGCACGATCTTGTCGCAGATCCCCAACAGCAGCGCGCCGTCGAACATGTTGTGCGACAACGCCACGGCGGTAGACAGCGCGATGGTTTCGCGGCTGGCCAGGCTCAGCTCCATGCCGGCCTCGCCCTGAGTCACACCATCGCACATGGCCGGCACGCCACCGGCGAACTGCCCGACCGAACCGATCTCACGCAGCGCCTGCTTGATCTGCGCCGGGTAGGTTTCGTAGGGCTGGTGGGCCGAGAGCATGTCGTTATAGGACGACACGATGGCGATGTTGGCGGCGTTCATCATGCGCAGGCTGTGCTTGTCCTCGGGACCGCAACCGGCCACTCCGTGAGCAAAGTTGGCGCATTGCAATTTGCCACGCTGCGGACCGTCTGTAGCTGCCTCTCGGATCAGCTGCAAGTAACGATCGCGTGTGGCACGGCTGCGGTTTATCAGCCGTTCGGTGACCTCGAGAACGCGGGGATGCATGGGAAAACTCCAGGCTTTTGGGGCGACCTCTGCGGCAGATTCACAAGTTTCACTCGTCGGGCCGATACAACGTCTAGGCTCGAAAAGGATCCAGAAAAGGTGCCGTACCGGTCACTCGTTGTAGATAGAACAAAATATTGCCATTAAAAAGGCTTGTTTTCTATTTCTATGCGAATAATCTTGTAATTCCAACAACAAAACCAGATTCAGTGTCCCGTGCGCTCGTGGCCCGATCACCTTACAATCTGTCTGACAGTAGGTACCCCATGACTATTCGCATCGCAATCAACGGTTTTGGACGCATCGGTCGTAACGTCCTCCGTGCACTGTATACCCAAGACTATCGCCAGCACCTGCAAGTCGTCGCCATCAACGACTTGGGTGACAGCAAGATCAACGCTCATCTGCTCAAGTACGACACCGTACACGGCACGTTCGATGCCACGGTAGAGCATGATGAAGAAAGTCTTACCGTCAATGGTGACCGTATTACGGTCAGCGCCATTCGCAATCCGGCCGAGCTGCCGTGGAAGGCCCAGCAGATCGATGTGGTATTCGAATGCACCGGTTTCTTCACCGACCGCGACAAGGCCGCCGCGCACCTGACAGCCGGTGCCCGCAAAGTGATTATCTCCGCACCGGCCAAGGGCGCCGATGCCACCGTTGTGTACGGCGTCAACCATGACGTGCTGCGCCAGTCGCACCAGATCATCTCCAACGCCTCGTGCACCACCAACTGCCTGGCCCCGGTCGCCCAGGTACTGCACCGCGAGCTGGGCATCGAGCAAGGCCTGATGACCACCATTCACGCCTATACCAATGACCAGAACCTGATCGACGTGTACCACACCGACCCGTACCGCGCGCGCTCGGCCACCCAGTCGATGATCCCGAGCAAGACCGGTGCCGCCGAGGCCGTGGGCCTGGTGCTGCCGGAACTGGCGGGCAAGCTGACCGGCATGTCGGTACGCGTACCGGTGATCAATGTGTCGCTGGTCGACCTGACCCTCAATGTCGGCAAACAGGCCAGCAGCGAAGAGATCAACGCGCTGCTCAAGCAGGCCAGTGAACAATCGAAGATTCTGGGCTACAACACCCTGCCGCTGGTCTCTACCGATTTCAATCACAACCCGCTGTCGTCGATCTTCGACGCCAATCACACCAAGACCAACGGCAAACTGGTCAAGGTCATGGCCTGGTACGACAACGAATGGGGTTTCTCCAACCGCATGCTCGACAACTGCCTGGCACTCTGCTCCGCCGAGTGACGATTTCCCCAGGTAAAGGTTCAGGCAACGCTTGACGCGAGTGGCGGATGATAAGCATTATCATCCGCTACCTCGTCGTTCGGTATTACCGTGAGCCAGTCCCACTTCAACTCGGTGTTCATCGCCCAGCGCCTGGTGCTGCTGCGCACCTTGCAGCGCATGGTCGACAACCCCAGCACCGCCGAAGACCTGCTGCAGGAGACCTACCTGCGAGTCGCGCGGGCGCTGAACGAGCGCCCCATCACCCACCTGGAGCCGTTCGTGTTCCAGACCGCACGCAATCTGGCCCTCGATCACCTGCGCGCACGGCGCCTGCAGGAACGTACGCTGCTGGAAGATGTGTCTACAGATGTGCTACATAATGTTGCAGCGCCCGGAAGTTGCGCCGAAGATGCCGCCCATGCCGAGCAATTGCTGCAACGCCTGAGCAGCAGCCTGTCGAAGCTGAGCGAACGCCAGCAACGGATTTTCATCCTCAGCCGCCTGCAGGGTGCCAGCTATGTCGACATCGCCGAAGCGCTTCAGGTATCGGCCAGCACGGTGCAGAAGGAACTCAAATTGATCATGGCCATCTGCATGGGTATCGCCGAGCGCATGGAAGCGCCATGAATCTGATCTGGCACTCGCTGCCGAGGAAACGTCTTGATTGATCCTGACACCCTGCCCGCGTCCGGGGCAGCCACCCACACCTGCAGTGGCGAGCTGGATCCGGCCGTCGATCAAGCGCTGGACTGGCTGATCCGCCTCGAAAGCCCCAGCGCTGAAGAGTGCGTGGCTTTCGATGCCTGGCTGGTGGCCGCGCCCGAACATGCGGCCGCGTTCGCCAAGGCCGCCGCGTTATGGCAGGGGCCATCAGTGCGCCAGGCGGCGGAGATCTTACAGACGCGGCGCACGCCACACCTGCCTCGGCGCCTGGCGGCTTACTGGAAACCCTTGGCGACAGCGGCCGTGCTGGTAGTCGGCATATTGAGCTTCAGCAATCTGCCGATGCGCCTGCAAGCCGATCATCTGACCCAGGTGGGCGAGCGTCAGCGGCTGGAACTGCCGGACGGCTCCAAGGTGCTACTCAACACCCATTCGGCCATCGCCTCGACTTTCGATATCGATCACCACCGCACCCGACTGCTGCAAGGCGAGGCGTTCTTCGAAGTCAATGGCAACCCGGCGTTGCCGCTGGAGGTCCAGGCCGGCCCGGTGCTGGCCAGCGTGCATGACACCGCGTTCGCGGTGAGCTACCTGGACGGTGAGGCCCAGGTCAAGGTGCAGCGCGGCAATGTCGACTTGCAAGCCAACGATACCCAAAGCCTGCGCCTGAGCGCCGGTGACAGTATCCGCATCGGCCCCCAGGGCTTCGCTCGGCGCGAACACATGGACCCGGCGGTTGACCTGGCCTGGGTGCAAGGCCGCCTGGTGTTCGAAGACCGCCCGTTAGGCGAGGTGCTGACCGAGTTGCGCCGCTATTACCCTGGCTGGATCGTCAGCCGCAATGCCCAGCTGGACGCCCTGAAGGTCACCGGCAACTATCGCCTGGATCAACCGCGGGATGTGTTGCGTTCGCTGGCGCATGTGACCTCGGCCAGGCTGCAGGAGTATCCGGGGTTGGTGATTCTCAACTGACATTTGCCGCGCCTGTGCTGGCCCGCGAGGACTCATCAGCACCACTGCACAACTCCAGTCACGCCAATTATTTTTACGCAATCGTTTCCCTGGCACGTCTAGTCTTAGTCAATGCAATTGATTCCCATTCGAATCATTCACTATTACCCGTGCCAGGGAACACTTTTTCATGCCATCAGGTTCGTACCACCGCGCTCACACGCTGTCCGTCCTTACCGTCGCCCTGCTCTGCGCCGGCATCGCGCTGCCCGTCATCGCTGCCGATGCTGATTCGGCTGTGCGCCGGCAGGTCGGTACCTACTCGTTCGCCATCGCCCAGCAGCCCTTGGTCGCCGCGCTGAACAATTTCAGCCAGGTCACCGGCTGGCAAGTGGGCTTGCCAGCGGAACTGGCACAGGGGGTCTCCTCACCCGGCGTCAAGGGTGCCTTGACGCCCGACAAGGCGCTCGAACGCCTGCTGCTGGGCACCGGCCTCAGCTATCGCAAGCTGGGTGACACCAACATCGTGCTGGAGCGCAGCCGCAGCTCGGCCCTGGCGTTGCAGGAGATCACGGTGAGTGCGACGCGTCAGGCTGAGGACGTCAGCAAGGTGCCCGCCACCGTCACCGTGCACACCCGCGAGGCGCTGGACCGCCAGAACGTCAACGACATTCGCGACCTGGTGCGCTATGAGCCGGGCGTTTCGGTCGGAGGCGCAGGCAACCGCGCGGGTACCACCGGCTACAACATCCGCGGCATCGATGGCAACCGCATCCT
Source organism: Pseudomonas baltica (assembly GCF_031880315.1). NCBI lineage: Bacteria > Pseudomonadati > Pseudomonadota > Gammaproteobacteria > Pseudomonadales > Pseudomonadaceae > Pseudomonas > Pseudomonas baltica. The sequence continues at coordinate 2,323,114 of NZ_CP134771.1, forward strand.
CACTCAGGTGGACGGCGTCGAAGTTCCCGACAGCTTTTTCAACGGCCCTTACGCTCAGACCGAGCGCAACTATGTCGATCCGGAAATCATCAAGCGCGTGGAGATCCTGCGCGGCCCCGCCTCGGTGTTATACGGCAGCAGCGCCATTGGCGGCGCGGTCAGCTACTTCACCCTCGACCCCGAGGACATCATCAAGCCGGGCCAGAACTACGGCGCACGCCTGAAGACCGGCTACAGCTCCAAGGATGACAGCTGGTTGAAGTCCGGCACATTTGCCGGGCGCAGCGGTGACTTCGATGGGCTTTTGCATTTCAGCCAGCGCGATGGCCATGAGACCGAGTCCTATGGCGAACATGGCGGCACCGGCCTGAACCGGACCGAGGCGAACCCTGAAGACGCGCGCAAGACCAACGTGCTGGCCAAGGTGGGCTGGAACTACGCCGATGAAAGCCGGCTGGCGTTCACTTACGAGAAGTACGAGAGTGATGTGGATACCAACCAGTTGAGTGCCGTGGGCGGGCCGTTCCAGGCCAACGGAACCGGCCTGGGCATGTACCGCACTCGACAGGGCAGCGACACGATCAGTCGCGAACGCTTTGGCGTCACTCACGACTTCGCCTTGGATTCCGCCGTGGCTGACCACATCAAATGGAGCTTCAACTACCAGTTGGCCAAGACCGATCAGCGCACCGAGGAAATCTATTTCCCATTCGCCTACACCCTGCTGCGTACCCGCGACACGGTTTACCAGGAGCGCCAATGGGTCCTCGACGCCCAGGCTGACAAGGCCTTGCGCATCGGCGACAGCGACCATCTGCTGACCTACGGCACTCATTTCAAGCGTCAGAAAGTCACTGGCTCCCGCAGCGGGACCGCCACCTGCCTGACTGCAACAGGAGCGTGCCGCGCCGTGGGCGTCGGCGGCTCATTGGCGACCTCGGCGCTCGCCAAGGTCAGCGACTTCCCGGATCCAATCGTTGATACCTACGCGCTGTTCGCTCAGGACCAGATCAGCTGGAACCAGTGGACCTTCACTCCGGGTCTGCGCTACAGCTACACCAGCCTCAAGCCACATGGGACCGATGCCTTCCTGGCATCGGTGGCAGCCGATCCCGACGACGTCTTCGACGACTCGACCAGAAACTGGCACAAGTTCACACCCAGCTTCGGCGTGACCTACGCGTTCGACGAGCATTACACCTGGTATGGCCAGTACGCCGAAGGCTTCCGCACACCCTCGGCAAAGTCCTTGTATGGCCGCTTTGAAAACACGGCGACCGGCTACATCGTCAAACCCAACCCGGGGCTCAAGCCGGAAGAAAGCCGCAGCTATGAAACCGGCTTGCGGGGCAGCTTCGACGCTGGCTCGTTCGACCTGGCAGTGTTCTATAACCAGTACAAAAACTTCATCGACGAAGACAATGTCACCAACGGCGCCGAAGAGCTGACGTTCCAGGCGAACAACGTCAAGCACGCAGTCATCAAAGGGGCCGAGTTGAAGGGCCGCCTCGACCTCGACCGCTTCGGCGCACCACAAGGCCTGTACGCCAGAGGTTCGATGGCCTATCTGTGGGGGGAAAATCAGGACACGGGCGAGCCACTGAACACCGTCAATCCGTTCACCACGGTGATGGGCCTGGGCTACAGCCAGCCCAAATACGGCGGCGAGCTGGCCTGGACGCTGGTCAAGCGCAAAACCCGCGTCGACGACAGCACGTTCTACGCTCCGGATGGCGCCAACAAATTCCATTCACCAGGTTACGGCGTGGTCGATCTGACCGGCTTTTACAAGCTCACCTCGGATCTGACTGTGAGTGGCGGGATCTATAACCTTGCCAACAAGAAATACTGGCAGTGGGACGATGTCCGTGGCTACGACGGCGTCGGTGAAGCCGGCGTACTGGCCCCCGCCAATATCGAGCGCCTCAGCGAACCCGGCCGCAACTTCGCAATCAATCTGGTCTGGGACCTCTGATTCGTGGCACTGTACCGCGAGCACCGATGGCTCGCGGTACAGGCTGCCCTCTGCCATGCCAGCCGAAGGCAACATTTCCCGCTATTTTTACCGAGAGCGGCACCTCATTCGTCTGGTTAATACAGCACCGCCATTTTTCCAAGGATTCGACCATGACCGTCATCGAACAGGCCCAAAACGCCACTCCTCTGCGCTCGGCGCGCCTGCGTGCACTGAGTCACAGCCTGCACGACGAGCTCGAGCAGGTCGTCGCCGGCTATGCCCCCTTCGACAGCGTCGAAAGCTACGGCCATTTCGTGCAGATGCAGTACCTGTTCCAGGCCGAACTGCAGCATCTGTACAACGATCCGGCGCTGGTCGCGCTGTTCCCCGACCTGCCCGAGCGCTGTCGCGCCGATGCCGCCAAGGCCGACCTTGCCGATCTTGGCTTGCCAGTGCCGGCACCACTGCCGAGCGCTCTGAACCACCCCAGCCAGGCCACCGCGCTTACCTGGATTCGTGTCTCGGAAGGGTCTAAACTCGGCGCCGCCATCCTGATCAAGCGTGCCAATGCCCTCGGTTTCACCGAAGCGTTCGGTGCCCGTCACTTGGCCGAACCCGAAGGCGGCCGTGCCAAGGGCTGGAAAGCGTTCAACGCGGTGTTCGACGCGCTGGCGTTCAGCGAGGCCGCAGAAGCCGAAGCCGATCAAGCCGCACTCGACGCCTTTTCCCGCCTGCACGTGCTGTTGCAATACACCTACGCCGCCGAATGCAACGTCTCGGCGTGATCAACCTGGACTCCATGGACAACCCTAGGCCGCCCCGCTCCAAGATCGCTCGTGTGCTGTATGGCGTACTGGCCTACACGAGCCTGACCATCGGCCTGATCGCCATCGTCATCCCCGGCTTGCCGACGACCGAGTTCGTCCTGCTGGCGGCCTGGGCCGCGACCCGCAGCTCGCCAGCGCTGAGTGCGTGGCTAGAGAACCATCGACTGTTCGGTCCGATCATCACCAACTGGCGCGACGGCAAGATCATCACGCGCAAGGCCAAGGTCAGCGCGACCGTGAGCATGCTGATCTGCAGCGTGGTGATGTGGCTGACCCTCAAGCACCTGTGGTTCCTCTATGCGGCCATTGGCGGCATGGTGTTGGTCAATCTGTGGATCTGGTCGCGGCCCGAAGAACCCCGCAGCTGATCGCCGTGCTGAACCACAGCCTTCGGCAAGGGTCTATCCTGCACGCATCAGCCCAGGAGAACCCTTCCCATGTTCGAACCCGGTCATCTGCACCTCCAGCACGCCAAGCTGCTTCCTGACGAAGTCGGCTATGACATCCACCTCAAGTACGAAGTGCGCACCGACGCCGAGCGCGGCGCGCTGATGCACTTCGACATCAGCGGCCAGATCGACGGCAAGGGGTTCGAAGACCAATTCGACCTGCCTCAGGACATGGCCTGCAATTTCGCCAGCAATGCCGAACGCATCGCCCACAAACACGGGCTGCCCAAGGCCAAGGTGCTGCCGATAGCGGTGCACAAGCAATACGACGCGATGTTCGAGGATGTGCGCAGCAAACTGGGTCGACATTCGGGTGATCCGGTGAATACCGAGCGTGTCTGAGAGTAGCGTCGCTGCGGCCAGTCTCTTCGCCAGCAAGCGTTGCTCCCACAGTGCAAATAGATCCTGTGACGGGTGGGAGCAAGGCTGCGAAGGGGCAGTGCGGTTTGCATAATGCCCTGTTGAATCACAGCTATTTTCCAATACTCACCCCGCCAAGGCATACTGCCCGTCCCTGCTGTCCAGAATCTCTGCTAGCCCATGCGCATCCACGTCAGCTTCATCGACCGAGTCGGTATCACCCAGGAAGTACTGGCGTTACTTGGGGCTCGCAACCTCAACCTGGATGCCGTGGAGATGGTCCCGCCGAATGTCTATATCGACGCGCCAACCCTGAGCCCCCAAGTGCTCGAGGAGCTTCACCATGCCCTGCTCAGCGTGCGCGGTGTGCAGGCGGTGACGGTGGTCGATATGCTGCCTGGCCAGCGTCGTCACCTGCAACTCGAAGCCCTGCTGGCGGCCATGGCCGATCCGGTATTGGCGCTGGACAGCGCCGGGCGCGTGCTGCTGGCCAATCCGGCGTTGATCGCGCTCTATGGCCGCGACCCGCGCGATGAATTCCTCGGCCAGTTGCTGGGCGACGATGAACTGCTGGCTATCCTGATCGAGCAAGGCTTTCGGCTGCCGCTGCGCGAAGTGCTGATCAATGGCCAGACGCTGCTGCTCGATGCCACGCCGATCACCGACGCTGGCGCTTTGGTGACCCTCTACCCACCTAATCGCATGGGCGAACGCCTAGCCGCGCTGCACCATGATCATGCCGAAGGCTTCGACTCGCTGCTGGGCGAATCACCGCCCATCCGTACCCTCAAGACCCGCGCGCTGCGCGTGGCGGCCCTTGATGCGCCATTGCTGATCCAAGGCGAAACCGGTACCGGCAAGGAACTGGTCGCCCGCGGCTGCCATGCCATCAGCGCGCGCCACAGCGCGCCGTTCCTGGCGCTCAACTGCGCGGCGCTGCCGGAAAATCTCGCCGAGAGCGAGCTGTTCGGCTATGCACCCGGCGCCTTTACCGGCGCTCAGCGGGGCGGCAAGCCGGGGCTGATGGAGCTGGCCAACCAGGGCACGGTGTTTCTCGACGAGATCGGCGAAATGTCGCCCTACCTGCAAGCCAAGCTCCTGCGCTTCCTCAATGACGGCAGCTTTCGGCGAGTCGGCGGCGACCGCGAGGTCAAGGTCGACGTGCGCATCCTCAGCGCCACCCATCGCAACCTGCAAAAGATGGTCGCCGAAGGCACCTTTCGCGAAGACCTCTACTACCGCCTCAACGTGCTGTCACTGGAGGTACCGCCGCTGCGTGAACGCGGTCAGGACATCCTGATGCTGGCGCGCTATTTCATGCAGCAGGCTTGCACCCAGATCCAGCGGCCGCTGTGCCGCCTGGCGCCGGGCACCTATCCCGCGCTACTGGGCAACCGCTGGCCGGGCAACGTGCGTCAGTTGCAAAACGTCATCTTCCGCGCGGCAGCCATCTGCGAGAGCACCTTGGTGGACATCGGCGACCTGGACATCGCCGGCACCTCGGTCGCGCGTCAGAGCGATATCGAGATCGACAGCCTGGAGCAGGCCGTGGAAGGCTTCGAGAAAGCGCTGCTGGAGAAGCTCTACGTCAACTACCCCTCCACTCGGCAGTTGGCGGCGCGATTGCAGACTTCCCATACGGCGATTGCGCATCGGTTGCGCAAGTACGGGCTTTACAAGGATGCCTAGTGCGGCATCCGGCCCGGAACGAATTCGTTACATCGTATCGAAATCATTCCAACAGCCTCACAAGGCCCGCCGGTAAGGCGCTGAATAGTCGCCAGTTTATAAATTCCCTCCTACCGTATCGATTTCGTTCCAGCCTGCTTTGCTCTGTCAGTCGCCAAAACGCCCCCGACACCGCTGTTTCCGACACCCGCACCCACTTGGCAACAAACTTGCAAACAATGCTCCCAGATCAGCCCGAGCACGCCCGGGCCACCTTTGCATTGGCCAGCCCATAGCGCTGCCCCTGAGGAGTTTGAATGAGCGAGTTGCGTTTTACCGTGGAGCACGAATGGCTGCGTCTGGAAGCCGATGGCAGCGTCACCGTCGGCATTACCGCCTTCGCCCAGAACGCCTTGGGCGACGTGGTTTTCGTGCAGCTCCCGGACCTGGCCAGTTATAGCCAGCACGCCGAAGTCTCGGTGGTGGAATCGGTCAAGGCCGCCAGCAGCATCAACATGCCCCTGGACGGCGAAGTGGTCGAGGTCAACAGCGCCCTGGATGCCACCCCGGAGCTGGTCAACGACGCGCCGCTGGGCGATGGCTGGTTCTTCCGTTTCGTACCGGCCGACGCCGGTCAACTCGATACGCTGCTCGATCAGCTAGCCTATGACAACTTGATCAGCGCCCAAGGCTAAGGAATCCGTCATGACCCTGCGCACGCCTCTGAACACCGCCAACGAATTCATCGCCCGTCACATCGGCCCGCGCGCCGAGGACGAACAGGCCATGCTCGCCACCCTCGGATTCGATTCGTTGCAGGCCTTGAGCGCCAGCGTGATCCCGGAATCGATCAAGGGCACCAGCGTGCTGGAGCTGTCCGAAGGCCAGAGCGAGGCTCAAGCCCTTGCCGCTATCAAGGCCATCGCCGGCCACAACCAACTGTTCAAGACCTACATCGGCCAGGGCTACTACAACTGCCACACGCCGGCGCCGATCTTGCGCAACCTGCTGGAAAACCCAGCCTGGTACACCGCCTACACGCCTTACCAGCCGGAGATTTCCCAAGGCCGTCTCGAAGCGCTGCTCAACTTCCAGACCCTGATCAGCGACCTCAGCGGCCTGCCGATCTCCAACGCGTCCCTGCTCGACGAAGCCACCGCCGCCGCAGAAGCCATGACCTTCTGCAAGCGCTTGAGCAAAAACAAACAGGGCCGTGCGTTCTTCGCTTCGCAGCATTGCCACCCGCAAACGCTGGACGTGCTGCGTACCCGCGCCGAACCCTTGGGTATCGAAGTGGTGGTGGCCGACGAACAGCAACTCGGTGATCTGAGCGACTACTTCGGCGCCCTGCTGCAGTACCCTGCCACCAATGGCGACGTGTACGACTACGCCGCCCTGATCCAGCGCTTTCACGACGCCAACGCGCTGGTCGCCGTGGCGGCCGATCTGCTGGCCCTGACCTTGCTGACTCCGCCCGGCGAATTCGGTGCCGACGTGGCCCTGGGCAGCGCCCAGCGTTTCGGCGTGCCGTTGGGCTTTGGTGGCCCGCACGCCGCCTACTTCGCCACCCGCGACGCGTTCAAGCGCGACATGCCCGGGCGCCTGGTGGGGGTGTCCATCGACCGCCACGGCAAGACCGCCCTGCGCCTGGCCATGCAGACCCGCGAGCAGCACATCCGCCGCGAAAAGGCCACCAGCAACATCTGCACCGCCCAGGTGTTGCTGGCCAACATCGCCAGCACCTACGCCGTGTATCACGGCCCGGCAGGCCTGCAGCAGATCGCCCGCCGCGTCCACGGCTTGACCGCAGTGCTGGCCCAGGGCCTGAGCGCGCTGGGCGTGCACGCCGAGCAGGAATACTTCTTCGATACCCTGACTTTCGCCACCACCGATGCCACTGCCGCGCTGCACGCAAAAGCCACCGCGGCCGGCATCAATCTGCGGATCATCGACGCGGCTCGTCTGGGCCTGTCGCTGGACGAAACCACCACCCAGGCCGATGTCCAGGCGCTGTGGCAGGTGTTCGCCGACGGCCAGGGGCTACCTGACTTCGACGCGCTGGCGCAGAGCTACAGTGATCGCCTGCCTGCCGCGCTGGTGCGCCAGTCGGCCATCCTCAGCCATGAAGTGTTCAACCGCTACCATTCCGAAACCGAGCTGATGCGCTACCTGCGCCGCCTGGCCGACAAGGACCTGGCGCTGGACCGCACCATGATCCCGCTGGGTTCGTGCACCATGAAGCTCAATGCCGCCAGCGAGATGATCCCGATCACCTGGCCGGAGTTCGGTAGCCTGCACCCGTTCGCTCCCGCCGAACAAAGCCAGGGCTACCAGATGCTCACCGACGAGCTGGAGGCCATGCTCTGCGCCGCCACCGGCTATGACGCTGTGTCGCTACAGCCCAACGCCGGCTCACAAGGCGAGTACGCCGGCTTGCTGGCCATTCGTGCCTACCACATGAGCCGCGGCGACGAGCGCCGTGACGTGTGCCTGATCCCGTCATCGGCCCACGGTACCAACCCCGCTACCGCCAACATGGCCGGGATGCGTGTGGTGGTCACCGCGTGTGACGCCCGTGGCAACGTCGATATCGAAGACTTGCGCGCCAAGGCCGTGCAGCACCGCGACCAGCTCGCCGCACTGATGATCACCTACCCGTCGACCCACGGCGTGTTCGAAGAAGGCATCCGCGAGATCTGCGCCATCGTGCATGATAACGGCGGCCAGGTGTACATCGACGGCGCCAACATGAACGCTATGGTCGGCCTGTGCGCACCCGGCAAGTTCGGTGGCGACGTGTCGCACCTCAACTTGCACAAGACCTTCTGCATCCCCCACGGCGGTGGCGGCCCGGGCGTCGGCCCGATCGGCGTCAAGTCACACCTGGCGCCGTTCCTGCCCGGCCATGCGAGCATGGCACGCAAGGAAGGCGCGGTGTGCGCGGCGCCATTCGGCAGCGCCAGCATCCTGCCGATCACCTGGATGTACATCCGCATGATGGGCGGCGCCGGCCTTCAGCGCGCTTCGCAGCTGGCGATCCTCAACGCCAACTACATCGCCCGCCGGCTGGAGACCCACTACCCAGTGCTGTACAGCGGCAGCAACGGCCTGGTGGCCCACGAATGCATCCTCGATCTGCGGCCGTTGAAGGACAGCAGCGGCATCAGCGTCGATGACGTCGCCAAGCGCCTGATCGACTTCGGCTTCCACGCCCCGACCATGTCGTTCCCGGTGGCCGGCACCTTGATGATCGAGCCGACCGAAAGCGAATCCCGCGCCGAGCTGGATCGCTTCTGCGACGCCATGATCTGCATCCGTGAAGAGATCCGCGCAGTGGAAAACGGCAGCCTCGACAGCGAAGACAACCCGTTGAAGAACGCGCCGCACACCGCCGAGGAAATCGTCGGCGAGTGGACCCACCCCTACAGCCGCGAACAGGCCGTGTACCCATTGCGCTCGCTGGTGCAGAGCAAATACTGGCCGCCGGTGGGCCGCGTCGACAACGTCTTCGGTGACCGCAATCTGGTGTGCGCCTGCCCTTCGATCGAGGCGTATCAAGAGGCATAACTTCACGCACATTCCCTTGTGGGAATTCTACGGTTTTGGGCAGGCAGCACCGGCCTCTTCGCGGGCAAGCCTTGCTCCTACAGGTGTACGACTCGCGCTGTAGGAGCAAGGCTTGCCCGCGAAGAGGCCGGGACCGCTGGCGCGAAACCATAGAATTCTCACCGAGCGCGGGCCTGCCCAATTTTCAAGGAACCATCTCCATGTCCACCGAATCCCTGCAACACACTCCCCTGCACGCCTTGCACCTCGAACTGGGCGCGCGCATGGTGCCGTTCGCCGGTTATGACATGCCCGTGCAATACCCGCTGGGCGTCATGAAAGAACACCTGCACAGCCGCGAACAAGCTGGCCTGTTCGACGTCTCGCACATGGGCCAGATCCGCCTGACCGGCGCCAACGCCGCCAAGGCCCTCGAAGCGCTGGTACCGGTGGACATCATCGACCTGCCCGTGGGCATGCAGCGCTATGCGATGTTCACCAATCCTCAGGGTGGCATCCTCGATGACCTGATGGTCGCCAACCTGGGTGACGACCAGCTGTTTCTGGTGGTCAACGCCGCCTGCAAGGACCAAGACCTGGCCCATCTGCGCGCGCATCTGGGCGATCAGTGCACCGTCGAGCCACTGTTTGAACAGCGCGCCCTGCTGGCGCTGCAGGGCCCGGCCGCCGTTACCGTGCTGGCGCGCCTGGCCCCTGGCGTGGCGACCATGACCTTCATGCAGTTCGCTGCCGTCAGCATCGATGGCAGCGACTGCTACGTCAGTCGCTCCGGTTACACCGGTGAAGATGGCTTCGAGATCTCCGTACCCGCCGAACGCGCCGAAGCCCTGGCCCGCCGCCTGCTGGCCGAGCCGGAGGTCGCCGCGATCGGCCTCGGCGCTCGTGACTCGCTGCGCCTGGAGGCCGGACTGTGCCTGTATGGCCATGACATGAACAGCGAAACCACGCCCATCGAAGCCAGCCTGTTGTGGGCCATTTCCAAGGCCCGCCGCAGCGACGGTGCGCGGGCGGGAGGCTTCCCGGGTGCCGAAGTGATCTTCGCCCAACAGCGCGATGGCATCGCCCGCAAGCGCGTAGGTCTGCTGCCGCAAGAGCGTACGCCAGTGCGTGAAGGCGCCGAGGTGGTAGATGCCGAGGGCAAGGTAGTGGGCAGTGTGTGCAGCGGCGGCTTTGGTCCGACCTTGGGCGCGCCGGTGGCCATGGCCTATGTCGATACAGCTCACAGTGCGCTGGACGGCGACTTGTGGGCCGTGGTGCGCGGCAAGCGCGTCGCGGTCAAGGTCAGCAAGATGCCCTTCGTTGTTCAGCGTTATTACCGCGGCTAGGCACTTCGCAGGTGGGCGACCTCGCCGGTCGTGCACCCTGCTTGCGGACCAGACAACCTTCGCCTCAAAAACTTTTATTCGCACTAACAAGGGCTTAGAGGAACTGTCTCGATTCAATATCGAAACTCACTGTACGGAATCGAAAAAGACCGAACAGCGGCTAATGGCGAGAGGTAATTAACCGCGAATAAAAAGGTGCTGAAAAGCGCTAAAAGCACGGTCTGGCAGGCTTGTTTTTGTCACAGGAGTTGTCGTAGAGTCTAGCGACTGTGTTTGCATGGGTCTCTATAGTACGTGGCCTGGGCAGTAGCTCTGAGCATTGCTACAACCCCCGTTCGACGGCGCTAAACTTTCCCGCAACCAGCCAAGTACTCTTTCATTTGGAAGAAGCTGTCACTAATTCTGTTTCAAGGGAAATAAAGCTATGTCGACTCGTCAGAGCGGTACCGTCAAGTGGTTTAACGACGAAAAGGGTTTTGGTTTTATCACTCCAGAGAGCGGTCCGGATCTGTTCGTACATTTCCGCGCAATCCAGGGTAACGGCTTCAAGAGCCTGAAAGAAGGCCAGAAAGTGAGCTTCGTTGCAGTGCAAGGCCAAAAAGGCATGCAGGCTGACGAAGTTCAAGCCGAAGACTGATTCGCGCGTGACGAAAAAGCCCTCGCCGGTAATGGCGGGGGTTTTTTTATGCCTTCGAGTTTTGCATCAAGGCAACTGGCCCTGTCGCGGGCAAGCCTTGCTCCCACCGTATCCACCGTGCCTGAGTTGTACGCCTGTTGGGGCAAGAGTGCGCGTTCGGCGGCGAAGCTTTTGAGCTAAAGTAGCCGTCCCACATTGCTACTGCCCGGGCATCCCGCTTGACTCAACGACTATCCCCCGCAGGCCCCTTCCCCGCCGCCGGCCTCAGCCGCCGCCTGGCCGCCATAGCCTACGACCTGCTGCTGTGCATCGCCCTGCTGATGGTCACCACCCTGCTGTACAAACTGGCGTCCATGGCTATCTTCGGCGAAGCGCGCCTGCGGCAATTATCGGACGCCGGCGCGCTCGATGGCGACCCGCTGCTGTCGACGCTGCTGGTGTTCGTACTGTTCGGTTTTTTTGCCACGTTCTGGACCCGCGCCGGGCAGACGCTGGGCATGCAGGTATGGGGGATCAGAGTGCAGAATCCAGACGGCAGCGCCATCAACCTGTGGCAAGCGCTATTGCGCTTCGTGATCGCGATAGCTTCTTGGCTATGCCTGGGGCTGGGTTTTATCTGGGTGGTGATCGACCGACAAAAGCGCAGCTGGCACGACATCTACTCGGCATCGCAGATCGTGCGGTTGCCGCGTAGAGGTTAAACGCAAGGGCCTCTTCGCGGGTGAGCCTTGCGTTCACAAGCACCCGCCTAAGGAATGACTTGCACTGTGGGAGCAAAGCTTGCTCGCGAAAGTTTTATCGGCCGCGCCCGCAGCCGATGGGATCAACCCGCCCTGCGCATGAACCACAGACCCGCAAGCGCACACACGGTGGCCGGTGCCAGCACCGCCAGCAGTGGCGGGAAGCCGAACACCAGGCTCGACGGCCCGAGCAGATCCTGCACGATACGGAAGGTGAAACCCACCAGCACACCGGTGAATACCCGCTGGCCCAAGGTCACCGAGCGCAGCGGCCCGAAGATAAAGGAAATGGCCATCAACACCAGCGCCGCCGTCACCAGCGGTTGGGTGACCTTGGTCCAGAACGCCAGCCAATACTGACCATTGTTCAAGCCCTGATCGGCGAGGTAGTGGATGTAGCGCCACATGCCAGTAATCGACAGCGAGTCAGGCGTGAGGATGACCGTCGCCAGCAACTGCGGGGTCAGCGACACGTCCCAACGCTCTTCGGGCGCGGATTTGATCTCGGTGTGATCACCCATGAAGTGGGTAGTAGTGACGTCGCTCAACATCCAGTGATCTTTTGCGTACTGAGCCTTGCGCGCAAAACTGGCAGTCTGCATATGGCGCTCTGCATCGATGTGATAACGGGTCACACCGTACAGCAGGCCATTGGGTTGCACGGCGTTGATGTGGATATAGTCCTCACCCTCGCGATGCCACAAGCCGTACTTGCCGGTCTGCGCCTGATCGCCACCCTGCTCCAAGGCGCGGTTGGCCTGCGCCTGGCTCTCGGTAACCGGAGCCACGTATTCACCGATCAGCACGCCTATCACCATCAGCAGCAGCATGGGTTTCATCACCGCCCAGATGATACGGCCGATGGACACCCCGGCCGCACGCATGATGGTCAGCTCACTGCTGCTGGCCAAGCTGCCCAGGCCGATCAAGCAGCCAATCAGCGCGGCCATCGGCAGCATGTCGTACAGGCGCCGCGGCGCCGTGAGGCCCACATAGCTGAGGGCGTTGAGCAAGGTGTAGCTATCGCTGACGTCCTTGATTTCGTCGATCAGCGAGAACAGCGAGGCCAGACCAAGAATGATGCCCAGTACCGCCAGGATGGCGAACAGCACACTCTTGCCGATGTAGCGATCGAGCTTTTTCATCGTGCCACACCCCGTACGGCTTTCTGGCTGGCGCGGCGCAGCTTCATCGGCTCCCAGAGCATAAGGCCGGCGCCGATGGCGAGGAAGATCGCGTGCACCCACCACAGCCCCAGCGCGGCCGGCAGGCGGCCTTTTTCAAGGGCGCCACGGGCGGCGATCAGGATGGTGAGGTAAGCCATATACAGAAGAATCGCCGGCAGCAGTTTGAGGAAGCGACCCTGGCGCGGGTTGACCCGCGACAGCGGTACCGCCATCAGGGTCACGATGAATACCAGCAACGGCAGCGACAGACGCCATTGCAGCTCGGCGCGCGAGCGCGGGTCATCGGTACTGGCCAAAAGCTGCGAGGTCGGAATCGATTCGCGCTCTGACAAGTCTTCGGCGATATCCGGCTTGGGCAGCAAGACTCCGTAGGTGTCGTACTTGACCGCACGGTAGTCGGGCTGGCCCGGCTTGCCATCGTAGCGATAACCGTTTTGCAGGATCAGGTAGCGGCTGCCGTCGGGACGCACTTCCTGGCGGCCATTCTCGGCGACCAGCACGGCGATGCCGGGGTCTTTCTTGCCGGCTTGCACGTCATGGCGCTCGGAAATGAACACGCCGCTCAGATTGACGCGATCGTCGGACATCTTCTCGGTGTAGGTAACTCGCGAGCCGTCGCGCAGCATCTGGAAGCGCCCAGGCACCAAGGTGTCGAACTCGGTCATGGAGTCCTGCTGGTCGACCACTTTCATCCACTGTGCCACGCCCTGCGGCGCCAGGCTGAGGCTCAGCCAGGCAACGATGACGAACAATACGGTGGCTGGGCCCATGGTCATGGCCAACAGACGTTGCTGGCTCATCCCGGTGGCGGCCAGCACGGTCATTTCGCTTTCGAGGTACAGGCGGCCGTACGCCAGCAGAATGCCCAGGAACAAGCCCAGCGGCAGGATCAACTGCAAGAAGCCGGGCAAGCGGTAGCCCATGATCAGGAACAGCACGCCCGGGTCGATGATGCCCTGCGCCGCTTGGGCCAGGTACTTGATGAAGCGACCGCTCATGATGATGACCAGCAGCACCGCACTGACGGCGCTCATGGTCACCATGACCTCGCGGGATAGATAACGGAAGACGATCAAACCAGACACTCCAGGGTTGTCAGGCTCAGGCAGCCGAACAATTGAACGCAGCAGTCAAGACAGCGGTGGCCGGCATGCCGGGGCACGCCAACGAAAAAAGTCGGCGCATTATCCTGTGATTGACCTTCCGTGTCACTTGGTGCGCTCAAGGTATCGATTTTTCAGGCGTTCTCGCCCTGTGGGAGCGGGTTCTGCCACCGAAAGCGCCTGGCGCCACACCGCGCTGCGGCCTGCGCGGGCCGGGCCCACTCCCCCAAGAGGCGAGTACCGAGGGTTGTCAGCATCCGTCGCCTAGGGTCAAACTGCATGCTTTGCCGCGATATGCGCATGCGCAGCGCACCCACGGCCGCCGCAGGGCCCAGACCCGGCGCCACACTCGACAGACCAATTAGGGATTCGAAATATGGAACTGGTTGTAAAAAGCGTCAACGCCGACACCCTCAAGACTGCCACCCTGGTCGTGCCGGTCAGCGAAGGCGGCGCCCTGGGCACCGTCGCGCAAAAAATCGACACCTTGACCAACGGCGCTTTGAGCGCAGTGCTCAAACGTGGCGACCTGGCTGGCAAGCCCGGCCAGACGCTGGTGCTGCATGCCCCCAGCGGTGTAAAGGCCGAGCGCATCCTGCTGGTCGGCGTAGGCAAGGAAGAGCTGGGCGACCGGCCGTTTCGCAAGATCGCCAGCAGCATCCTCGGTGTGCTCAAGGGCCTGGGTGGCGGTGACGCCGTGGTGGCCCTCGACGAACTGACCGTCAAAGGCCGCGACGCCTATGGCAAGGCGCGCTTGCTGAGCGAAACCTTGCTGGACGGCGAATACGTATTCGATCGTTTCAAGAGCCAGAAGGCCGAACCCCGCGCCCTGAAGAAAATCACCCTGCTGACCACCAAGGCCAGCCTGCCTGAAGTCGAACGCGCCGTGACTCACGCCAAGGCCATCGCCACCGGCATGAGCTTCACCAAGGACCTGGGCAATCTGCCGCCCAACCTGTGCCACCCGAGCTTCCTGGCTGAAGCCGCGAAGAGCCTGAGCAAGTCGCACAAGAACCTCAAGGTGGTTATCCACGACGAGAAAAAACTCAAGGAACTGGGCATGGGCGCCTTCCTGGCCGTGGCCCAGGGCAGCGACCAGCCTCCGCGCATGATCGAGCTCAGCTACCAGGGCGGGAAAAAGTCCGACAAGCCTTTCGTGCTGGTCGGCAAGGGCATCACCTTCGACACTGGCGGGATCAGCATCAAGCCCGCTGCCGGCATGGATGAAATGAAATACGACATGTGCGGCGCCGCCAGCGTGTTCGGCACCCTGCGTGCCGTGCTCGAGCTGAACCTGCCGATCAACCTCGTGTGCCTGATGGCCTGCGCCGAGAACATGCCGAGCGGCGGCGCCACGCGCCCTGGCGATATCGTCGAGACCATGAGCGGCCAGACCGTCGAAATCCTCAACACCGACGCCGAAGGCCGCCTGGTGCTGTGCGACACCCTCACCTATGCCGAGCGCTTCGCGCCACAGGCGGTGATCGACATCGCCACCCTGACCGGCGCCTGTGTGGTTGCGCTGGGCGCTCACACCTCGGGCCTGATGGGCAACAACGACGAACTGGTCGGCCAACTGCTGACCGCCGGCAAGGCTGCCGACGATCGCGCCTGGCAACTGCCGCTGTTCGACGAATACCAGGAGCAGCTCGACAGCCCGTTCGCCGACATCGCCAACATCGGCGGCCCTAAAGGCGGCACCATCACCGCCGGTTGCTTCCTGTCGCGCTTCGCCAAACAGTACAACTGGGCGCACCTGGATATCGCCGGCACGGCCTGGGTCAGCGGCAAGGACAAAGGGGCCACCGGCCGTCCAGTGCCCCTGCTGACGCAATACCTGCTGGATCGCGCAGCGGTCTGAAGGCTGACACCGCCCCTGTGGAAACGGGCTCTGCGCTCGAAGCTGTCAACGGCTTCGCGGGCAGAGCCTGCTCTCCTACAGAGATCGAGGGTGAGCGCCCGATTGAGTGACCATGACCAAAATCGACTTCTACATACTCCCAAGTCCCTCCCCTGATGCACGCCTGGATTTCGCCTGCAAACTCACGGAAAAAGCCTGGCGCCTTGGCCACCGGGTTTATCTGCAGTGCGCCGACGACGCACAACGCGAAGCGCTGGATGCGCGCCTGTGGAGCTTCAAAGGCGAGAGCTTCGTGCCCCACAGCTTGGTCGAGGACGCCGACGACGCACCGATCGTTCTGGGCCTGAATGACCAGAGCGGCGAGCACAGCGACCTGCTGGTCAACCTTGGCCTGAGCATACCGACCGACTTCGCGCGCTTTGCCCGCGTTACCGAGATCGTGGTCGAAGACCCGGCGATTCGCCAGGCCGCCAGGGAGAGTTTCCGTTTGTACCGGGAGAAGGGCTATCCTTTGCAAGATCACCGCTTGACGCGACTTTGAGCCGACGATGGACAAACCATACAACTTGCCACAATCCGCGCACCTGCTGGACGACCTCGAGTCGATCCGTCAATTGCTCGGCGATGACGACCTGCAACCGCCGCTGCTGACTGAAACGGTCAAACATGACGACGAACAGATCCCGCTGCTGTTCGAACTGGCTGACGAGCGCCCTGGCGCCGCCCAGTCCATCCCCGAGCCTGTTGCACCACCTGCCGCCGCGCCGCTGGCCGACGACTTGCAGCACGAGCGCAACCGCCAGGACACCTTGCTGCATCTGGACGCCGAACTGCGTGCTGCGGCGCAAATGATCATGCAAGACGTGATCGACGACTTCGCCCCGCACATAGAAGCCGAAGTCAAACGCCGCCTCGAAGCGCGTCTGGAGCGTTTGCTGGGTAACTGAGCCGTATCAGCGACCTCAGGTGCCTCTTCGCGGGCAAGCCTCGCTCCCACAGGAGCCTACTCACGCAGTGGGGGCAAGGCTGCGCGTTCGGCGGCGAAGGCGGCCGCAAGCTCGCCCTCCCTTCAAGCCCTGCTCCCACACGGCCAGCCATTGGCGTTATACTTGTCGGCTTTCCTGAATTAATGCCTATAGGGTCCCGCCGCGCATGGATAAGACCTACCAGCCGCACGCCATCGAAACTTCCTGGTACCAGACCTGGGAGTCCGAGAACTACTTTGCCCCGCAAGGCGCGGGCGAGTCCTACACCATCATGATCCCGCCGCCGAACGTCACCGGCAGCCTGCACATGGGCCACGGCTTCAACAACGCGATCATGGACGCGCTGATCCGTTTCCGCCGCATGCAGGGGCGCGACACCCTCTGGCAGCCGGGCACCGACCACGCCGGTATCGCCACCCAGATGCTGGTAGAACGTCAGCTCGAGGCACAGGGCCAGAGTCGCCATGACCTGGGCCGCGAGAAATTCCTCGACAAGATCTGGGAGTGGAAGGACCAGTCCGGCGGCAACATCAGCCGTCAGATCCGCCGCCTCGGCTCGTCGGTGGACTGGAGCCGCGAGCGCTTCACCATGGATGACGGCCTGTCGGAAGCGGTCAAGGAAGCCTTCGTGCGCCTGCACGAAGACGGCCTGATCTACCGCGGCAAGCGCCTGGTCAACTGGGACACCAAGCTGCACACCGCCATCTCCGACCTCGAAGTGGAAAACCACGACGAGAAAGGTTTCTTGTGGAACCTCAAGTATCCGCTGGCCGACGGCGCCAAAACCGCTGAAGGCAACGACTACCTGATCGTCGCCACCACCCGACCGGAAACCATGCTCGGCGACGCCGCCGTGGCCGTGAACCCCAACGACGAACGCTACCAGGCGCTGATCGGCAAGTTCATCGAGCTACCGCTGGTGGGCCGCCGCATCCCGATCATCGCCGATGACTACTGTGACCCGGCGTTCGGCACCGGCTGCGTGAAGATCACCCCGGCCCACGACTTCAACGACTACGAAGTCGGCAAGCGCCACAACCTGCCGCTGCTCAACATCTTCGACAAGAATGCCGCCGTGCTGCCGGCCTGCCAGGTGTTCAATCTGGACGGCAAGCTCAACGAGAGCATCGTCGGCAACATCCCCGCGCAATACGTCGGGCTGGACCGTTTTGAAGCGCGCAAGCAGATCGTCGCCGCCTTCGACGAACTGGGCCTGTTGGTCAGCGTCGACGACCACGGCCTCAAGGTGCCCAAGGGCGACCGCTCCGGCACCATCATCGAGCCATGGTTGACCGACCAGTGGTACGTGTCCACCAAGCCGCTGGCCGAACCTGCCATCGCCGCCGTGGAAGATGGCCGCATCGAATTCGTGCCCAAGCAGTACGAAAACATGTACTTCTCGTGGATGCGCGACATCCAGGACTGGTGCATCAGCCGCCAGCTCTGGTGGGGCCACCGGATTCCGGCCTGGTACGACGAATCGGGCAAAGTCTACGTCGGCCGCAGCGAGGCCGAAGTGCGCGCCAAGCACGGCCTGGGCGATGACCTGGTACTCAACCAGGACAACGACGTGCTCGACACCTGGTTCAGCTCGGGGCTGTGGACCTTCTCCACCCTCGGCTGGCCGGAGCAGACCGAATTCCTGAAAAAGTACCACTCCACCGACGTGCTGGTGACGGGCTTCGACATCATTTTCTTCTGGGTCGCCCGGATGATCATGCTGACGATGCACCTGATCAAGAACGAAGACGGCACCCCGCAGGTACCGTTCAAGACCGTCTATGTGCATGGTCTGGTGCGCGATGGCCAGGGCCAGAAGATGTCCAAGTCCAAAGGCAACGTGCTTGACCCACTGGACATCATCGACGGCATCGAGCTCGAAGCCCTGGTGGAAAAGCGCACCTCGGGGATGATGCAGCCCAAGCTGGCGAAGAAGATCGAGAAGCAGACCCGCGACGAGTTCGCCGAGGGCATCGCCAGCTACGGCACCGACGCCCTGCGCTTCACGTTCTGCTCGCTGGCCTCAACTGGCCGCGACATCAAGTTCGACATGGGCCGCGTCGAAGGCTATCGCAACTTCTGCAACAAGATCTGGAACGCCGCTCGCTACGTGCTCGACAAAGGCGAGGATTGCGGCCAGAACGGTGAGGCCTACGAGCTGTCGCTGGCTGATCGCTGGATCATCTCGCAGCTGCAACGCACCGAAGCTGAAGTGACCCGCCAACTGGATCAATTCCGCTTCGACCTGGCCTCCCAGGCGCTGTACGAGTTTATCTGGAACCAATACTGCGACTGGTACCTGGAGCTGTCCAAGCCGGTGCTGTGGGACGAGAACGCGCCGGTCGAACGCCAGCGCGGCACCCGTCGCACCCTGGTGCGCGTGCTTGAGGTGGCGCTGCGCCTGGCGCATCCGTTCATGCCGTTCATCACCGAGGAAATCTGGCAGCGCCTGGCGCCGCTGGCCGGTGCCGAGGGCAAGACCATCATGCTGCAGCCGTGGCCCGTGGCCAACGAGTCGCGTATCGATGCAGCCGCCGAAGATGACATCGAATGGCTCAAGGGCCTGATGCTGGGTACTCGCAATATTCGTGGCGAAATGAACATCGGCCCAGGCAAGCCGCTGCAGATTTTCGTCAAGAACGCCAGCAGCGAAGACCAGCGCCGCCTGCTCGAGAATGAAGCCTTGCTGAAGAAGCTGGCCAAGCTCGAGTCGATCACCGTGCTGGACGCCGGCGCCGAAGCGCCATTGAGCGCCACCGCACTGGTGGGCGAGATGGAAGTGCTGGTGCCGATGGCCGGACTGATCGACAAGGACGCCGAACTGGCGCGCCTGGACAAGGAAATCCAGCGTCTGCAGGGCGAAGTCCAGCGCGTCGGCGGCAAGCTGTCGAACGCGGCCTTCGTCGACAAGGCGCCGCCTGCGGTCATCGACAAAGAACGCGCCAAGCTGGCCGAAGCCGAACAGGCGCTGGGCAAACTGGCCGAGCAGCACGCGCGGATCAGTAGCTTGTAATTACATCTGGAGGGCCCTTTCGCGGGCACGCCTTGCTCCCACAGGAAGGAGCAAGGCTTGCCCGCGAAGAGGTCCACCCAGACACCGGACCTCTCCATGACTGCCCCTCCCGCCAAACCCACCCTGCACCCGCGCAACCGCCACCAGGGCCGCTACGACTTCCCCAAACTGATCAAAAGCAGCCCCGAGCTGGCGGCGTTCATGATCATCAATCCCTATGGCAAGGAAAGCATCGACTTCGCCAACCCGGCGGCGGTCAAGGTGTTCAACCGCGCCCTGCTGCGGGCACTGTATGGCATCCAGCACTGGGACATTCCCGAAGGCTACCTGTGCCCGCCGATTCCCGGCCGGGCCGACTATCTGCACTGCCTGGCGGATCTGTTGGCCGCTGAACAAGGCGGCGAAATCCCGCGCGGCAATGCCGTGCGCGTGCTGGATATCGGCGTGGGCGCGAACGTGATCTATCCGCTGCTGGGCTACAGCGATTACCGCTGGCAGTTTGTCGGCTCCGATATCGACGCTGTGGCGCTGGCCTCAGCCAAGGCGATCGTCAAGGCCAACGGCCTGGAAAAAGCCATCAGCCTGCGCCAGGCCGACCCCAGGCATATCCTCAAGGGCCTTATCCAGCCTGACGAACGCTTTGACCTGACGATGTGCAATCCGCCCTTCCACGCCTCCCTGGCCGAGGCTACCAAAGGCAGCGAACGCAAGTGGCGGGCGCTGGGCAAGGCCGATCCGAAGCGCAAACTGCCGGTGCTTAATTTTGGCGGGCAGAACAACGAGCTGTGGTGCGAGGGCGGCGAGATTCGCTTTACCAGCCAACTGGTGACCGAGAGCGCGGCGTTCGGCCAACAAGTGCGCTGGTTCAGCACGCTGGTGTCGAAGGCCACCAACCTGCCGGGCATTCAAGCGGCGTTGAAAAAAGTCGGGGCGGTGAACAGCAAAGTCGTCGAGATGGGTCAGGGGCAGAAGCAGAGCCGGTTTATCGCCTGGACGTTTCAGACGAAGTGATTTGCCAGTCTTGCCGGCCTCTTCGCGGGCAAGCCTCGCTCCCACAGGGTTTTGCCGATCCAGAGTCGTACGCCTGTGGGAGCAAGGGTGGCTCCCACAGGGTTTTGCCGATCCAGAGTCGTGCGCCTGTGGGAGCAAGGGTGGCTCCCACAGGGTTTTGCCGATCCAGAGTCGTACGCCTGTGGAGCAAGGGTGGTCCCACAGGGTTTTGCCGATCCAGAGTCGTGCGCCTGTGGGAGCAAGGCTTGCCCGCGAAGCTTTTGATCTTTTCACCAGACCATAAAAAACCGCGCCGGGGTCACCCCACGGCGCGGTCTCTGAAAGCCTGTTTACAATTACTTGTTAACAGAGTCGGTCAGCACTTTGGCTGGCACGAACTTGACGACTTTCTTGGCAGCGATTTCGATGGCAGCGCCAGTCGAAGGGTTGCGGCCAGTGCGAGCTGGACGCTCGGTGATTTTCAGTTTGCCGATACCAGGCAGAGTGATCTCGCTGCCATTTTCCAACTGATCAGCAACGATTTGGCCCAGTTGCTCGAGAGCATTGCGCGCGGTGGTTTTAGGCGCGTCGATGGCTTCAGCAATGTCGGCGATCAGTTGGTCTTTGGTTAATGCCATGGTGGTGTTCCTTCCCTATCAAATTCATTTGGATTGCAGTGTGCAATGTCGGTCGTCGGACCAGACCCGGCAGGGGCCTGGCAAGGGTATTGATGCCACGCCAATCGCAACTGTAGATACGCAAATCGGCGTTTGGTTCGACCTGACAGCAGTTAGCTGCGAGTGATGCGCGCCGCTCAGTCGATGTTCGATACCGAACAGGGCGCAAGACCGGGCAAAACTAGCACAGCAACGGATAAATATCCGCCACTGATGGCGCAAATAGTCAGGTTTATTGATCATTTGGCCAAAAAACATCCAAAAGTGTCGCTCCGGGCCCTATTCCGGGCTGTCATGGACCGTCCCGCCCCCCATTGCGCTACACTTGGCGACTTTGCAGCGAGCGCCCGCCCCGCTACGCTGGCACCCTTTTCATCAGCCGAGAAGCCTATGCCGATCCGTCATTGCATCGTCCACCTGATCGACAAGAAACCCGACGGCAGCCCCGCTGTGCTCCATGCCCGCGACACCGAGCTGCAGGCCTCGCAAGCCATCGAGCACATGCTCGCCGATCTTAACGAAAGCTATAACGCCAAGCAGGGCAAGGCCTGGGGATTTTTCCACGCTGAATCCGGCGCGCATCCATTCAGCGGCTGGCTCAAGGAATACCTCGACAGCGACAAGGACTTCACCGGGTTCACCCGCACCGCCGTCGAGCACCTGCAAAAACTGATGGAGGAATCCAACCTCTCCACCGGCGGCCACGTGGTCTTTGCCCACTACCAGCAAGGCATGACCGACTACCTGGCCATCGCCCTGCTGCACCACAGTGAAGGCGTTGCCGTGAACGACGCGCTCGACGTCACCCCTTCGCGGCACCTGGACCTGGGGCAACTGCACCTGGCGGCACGGGTCAATCTGTCCGAATGGCAGAACAACAAGCAGTCCAAGCAGTACATCTCGTTCATCAAAGGCAAGAACGGCAAAAAGGTGTCGGAGTACTTCCGCGACTTCATCGGCTGCCAGGAAGGCGTCGACGGGCCAGGCGAAACCCGCACCCTGCTCAAGGCCTTCAGCGATTTCGTCGAGAGCGAGGACCTGCCCGAGGAAGACGCCCGAGAGAAAACCCAGGCCCTGGTGGATTACGCCAGCAGCCAATCGAAAATGGGCGAACCGATGGCCCTGGAAGAGCTTTCCGGGCTGATCGACGAGGAGCGTCCGCGGGCCTTCTACGATCACATCCGCAACAAGGACTACGGGCTGTCCCCGGAGATCCCGGCAGACAAGCGTACGCTCAATCAGTTTCGGCGCTTCACCGGCCGTGCAGAGGGGCTGTCGATCAGTTTCGAAGCGCACCTGCTGGGCTCCAAGATCGAATATGACGAGGAAGCCGGCACGCTGATCATCAAGGGGCTGCCGACGCAGTTGACCGATCAGCTCAAGCGGCGCAAAGACTGACATAAGCGGCGGCCTGACTGCCGTCTTCGCGAGCAAGCTTTGCTCCCACAGTGTTAACCGCTCCTGAGCCCTACACCTGTGGGAGCAAGGCTTGCCCGCGAAGAGGCCGGATCAAGCGACGCAGATTTCAGCGCTTCTCGACGCGAAAGCCCAGCCGCGGAAAGTGCACATGCACCGTGCCAACGCGATCATCCTGGCGCTTGAGGATAAATTCCTCACCGCCCGCATACACCAGTTCCCCTTCCACCCCATCGACACCGTAATCAACCGCCGCGATCGTCACCAGATCGCCAGCCTGCAAGCCGTTAGGGTCATCGAACGGCTCGGCAGGCAATGGCGCCGGCGTCGCGTCCCGCGCGATATCCAGGGCCTGCTCGGCGCTCAGCTCGCTCGATGCGCCATGCCCGAAGCCCTGAACCCGCGCGAACCAGGCGCTCACGGCCGGATAGGCGTCGACCAGCGGTGCGGTGACCGGGGTGCCCTTGAGGAACCAGCACAGGTGCGCCATGGAGAAGTCCGCGATGCTCGGCTCGCCGAACAAGTAGTCGCCGGCCTCGCGCTGTAACTGCTGCTCCAAGCGCGCCATGATCACCGGCCACTGCTGCTTGGCCTGTTCCACGGCGACGCGCACCGCCGTGCCGCCGGAAAACAGCTTCATGCGGTCCTCGATAAACGCCTGCCGGGCTTCAGGCGAGAAGCGCGCAAACCGCAGTGCCGCCGACTCCGGCTGGAATATCAGGGCCACACAGTTGGCGAACGCGAACGAATCGAGCCAGGCCGAGAAAGTCGCGGTGATCATCTCCTGACCTACCGGGAACAGCGCGGGCTGGGCCTTTTCCTGCTCCAGGCGGCGGGCGATGAGCGCCGTGTCGCAGTAGATGTCGGCGCCGACCTGCAGCACCGGCGTCTTGCGATAGCCACCGGTCAACGGCATCAGATCGGGCTTGGGCAGCATCGGCGGGATCACCACCGAACGCCAGGACAAACCCTTGAAGCCGAGCATCAGGCGGGCCTTTTCAGCGAAAGGCGAAGCGGGGTAATGGTGGAGGATGAGCTCTGACATGGGCAGCGGTCCGCTGTTGGAAGTTGTTTCCTCAGCTTACCCGCGTGTGGAGCATCGGCCTACCCATGGGATTGGATACGAGCTCAGTCTGGCGTATTTACCGGCTGTTCCGGCCTCTTCGCGGGCAAGCCTTGCTCCCACAGTGGAACCGGCTCTGGGGTCGTCCCCCTGTGGGAGCTGGGCTTGCCCGCGAAGGGGCCATCGGGATCAATACTGTAGGCCGCCACCAGGGCCTCCTTGGCACTCTTGCGCAGGCGCTTGATCAGCCGCTCCTGGCGCAACGCCTCGCCCTTGTCGGGCCACACTTCGACGTACACCAGCGCCACCGCCGGGCTGGAGGCGAAGAACCGTGCGCCCTTACCAGTTTGATGCTTGGCGAAGCGGCGTTGCGGGTCGTCACTGATGCCGCAATACAGGGCACCGTTGGCCGCGCGTACCAGATACACGGCCCAGGGTTTGGGAGAGGGCGCAGCCAACGCCGCGCAGATCGGATCAGTCATACCGCGAAGGATATCAGAGCGCAGTGCCCGCGCGCCCGGCCTGGAAGCTGCGCAGCCCCTTGAGCGCCTGCTGGTTGACCTTGCGGTGCAACATCGGCGTCCAACCCAGCAACAGCCCCGGGGTTCCCAGCGCCTGACGCGACCAGCGCCAGAAGTCGAACTGATCGTGATGCTCGCTGATCTTGCCGTCGCGAAACACGAAGCGCGCCTGGATATCGTTGACCACCGTGCGGCCGGTCTGGCTGAACAGGTACGTCGCCACCCAATGGGCCGCGCCCGCGCGCTCATCGCCGCGGACCTGATCGAAGCTCAAGGAAAACTGCTGGGCGCGGGACGCCAACAGGCGCCACATGTCCCTGGCATCGTCGCCGCGCAAGGTACCGAAAGCCGGATCGCTGAACAGCACATCCTTGCTGTAGCAGGCGCACATGGCCTCGGCATCGAGGCGGCTGAACGCCGTATAGAATTCGCGGATCAGGGCTTCGCTCATCAGGGGTGTCCATTAATTATTGTGCAGGGAGTTTTAGCAGGTGCGGCGCAGGGATTGCCATATTATTTGTGTCGATATCACCGGGCTCTTCGCGGCCGAACACGCAACCTTGCTTGCACAGTGCGAGCAGATCTTGAGTCCTGCACCTGTAGGAGCAAAGCTTGCTCGCGAAGAGGCCAGCAACTTCAACACCCAATCAACCGTAGAATCACACCCGCTCGCTGCTCACATTCACCTGCAAAGCCCGCCCGGCGCCCATGCCAGCGATCGTCGCCGCGATACCGATAAACGCGAACACCCACCCGACCGAGCTCCAGCCGCCGGTCATGTCATGCACCAGGCCCACCGCGAACGGCCCCAAGGACGCGATGGTATAGCCCACGCCTTGCGCCATGCTCGACAGATTGGCCGCCACATGGGCATCACGAGATCGCAGCACGATCAAGGTCAGCGCCAGAGCGAACACCCCGCCTTGCCCCAATCCCAGCACCACCGCCCAGCCCCACAAACCGCCTAGCGGCGCATACAGGCAACCGAAAAGGCCGGCCATGGACAGCGCCATCACCACCACGATCGCCAACCGCTGATCCCGACCGCGGGTGCCGAACCACGGCGCCGTCAGCGCACTGGCCAATTGCACGATGATCGACCCGGACATCACCAGCCCGGCATCCTCAGCCGACAGGCCACGGCCCACCAGAATCGACGGCAGCCAGCCAAAGACGATATAGGCCAGCGAGGATTGCAGGCCCATGAATAGCGTCACCTGCCAGGCCAGCGGATCCTTCAACAGCCCGCTCACCCGATAGGCGACCTGGTGCGAGGCATGCAGAGTACGCGTCTGCGGCCACCACACCACCGCCGCCAACAGCGCCGGCAGCAGCCAGAAACCCAGCCCCAACTGCCAATGCCCGCCAAGCACCTTGCTGATCGGTACACTGCTGCCTGCCGCCAACGCCGCCCCCAGGCACAGGGCCATTGTGTAGACGCCGGTCATCATCCCGGCCTGCCGGGCGAAGTCGCGTTTGACGATACCCGGCAGCAACACGCCGATGATCCCAATACTGGCCCCGGCCACCAGGCTGCCGGCGAATAGCCCGGCCACGCCAAAGTGGCTGCGCAAACCGATGCCCGCCGCCAGTACCAGCAGGATCAACAGCACCACTCGCTCGCTGCCTAGACGCCGGGCCAGCAACGGCGCCAGCGGCGCGAACAGGCCCAGGCACAGCACGGGTAGAGTGGTCAGCAAACCCGCCTGGGTGCCAGACAGCCCCAAGGCGGCAGACACTTCGCCCAGCAACGGCGCCATGCTCGACAGCGCCGGACGCAGGTTGAGGGCGACCAGCACCAAGCCGAGCAAGAGCAGCCAGCGGGGGGAAATTATCGGGTTTGCAGGGAGGGTTTCGCAGGCAGAGCTCGCTTCCACGGGAGTAGACCCAGGAGTCGTGACAGGTTCAGAAGCAATAGTAGATGCAGTGGCAGGCAAAGTGCCTTCAGTGGTCGTTATCGACACAGGCTCGGGGACCGAGGCGGCCTGCTGGGGTTGGATCGACATGGGGGGCTCGCAAGAATGGCTAGCAATCAACTGTGGCAGTTGCACCCTGCCCGGTCAACCCGAGCTGTTTTAACGGGCCGAAAAAAACCCGGACCTGAGCCCGGGCTTATCATGACGATGCGCTTCAACCAATCAATGCAGGATCTGGCTGAGGAACATCCGCGTACGGTCACTCTGCGGGTTATCGAAGAAGTCGTTAGGCGCTGCCTGTTCGACGATTTCGCCCTTGTCCATAAAGATCACCCGGTTGGCCACGGTGCGCGCGAAGCCCATTTCGTGGGTCACGCAGAGCATGGTCATGCCGTCTTCGGCCAGGCCGATCATGGTGTCCAGTACCTCTTTGACCATCTCCGGATCGAGTGCCGAAGTCGGCTCGTCGAACAGCATGATCTTGGGCTTCATGCACAGTGCTCGGGCAATCGCCACACGCTGCTGCTGGCCGCCGGACAGCTGCCCCGGAAACTTGTGGGCCTGCTCCGGAATCCGTACGCGCTGCAGGTAGTGCATGGCGATTTCTTCAGCCTGGCGCTTGGGCATCTTGCGCACCCACATCGGCGCCAAGGTGCAGTTCTGCAGAATGGTCAGGTGCGGGAACAGGTTGAAGTGCTGGAACACCATGCCGACTTCACGACGCACCGACTCGATCTGCTTGAGATCGTTGGTGAGCTCGACGCCGTCGACGATGATGGTGCCCTTCTGGTGTTCTTCCAGACGATTGAGGCAACGGATGGTGGTCGACTTGCCCGAGCCCGAAGGCCCGCACAGCACGATCCGCTCACCCTGTTGCACATTGAGGTTGATGTCTTTCAGTACGTGGAACTGGCCGTACCACTTGTTGACGCCTTGCATCTGGATGATGCCCGGGGCGCCCGCTGGCTGTTTGATCGCTTCGCTCATGGGATAACTCCTAACGCTTGTGGCCAGTGTCCAGCTTGCGCTCCAGATACTGGGAGTAGCGGGACATACCGAAACAGAAAATCCAGAAGACCAGGGCGGCGAATACATAGCCCTCGGTCGCCATGCCCAACCATTTAGGGTCGGCGGACGCTTGCTTGACGCTGTTGAGCAGGTCGAACAGGCCGATGATGATCACCAGGCTCGTATCCTTGAACAGCGCGATCAGGGTGTTGACCAACCCCGGGATCACCATCTTCAGGGCTTGCGGCAGGATCACCAGGCCCATGGTGCGCCAGTAGCCCAGCGCCATGGCGGCCGCGGCTTCGTACTGCCCCTTGGGAATGGCCTGCATGCCACCACGAACCACTTCGGCAACGTAGGCCGACTGGAACAGGATCACACCGATCAGTGCCCGCAGCAGTTTGTCGAAGTTCATGCCTTCAGGCAGGAACAGCGGCAGCATCACCGAAGACATGAACAGCACGGTGATCAACGGTACGCCACGCCAGAACTCGATGAAGGTCACGCACACCACCTTCACCGCCGGCATGTTCGAACGACGGCCCAGCGCCAGCAGAATGCCCAGCGGCAAGGCGCCGGCGATACCGACCACGGCGATCACCAGGGTCAGCATCAGGCCGCCCCATTGGCTGGTCGCGACGTTCTCGAGACCGAACGCGCCGCCGTGCAACAGAAAGTACGCGATGATCGGGTACAGGATGATGAAGCCCAGCCCGTAGTAGCCCTTCTTCGGCACCTTGGCGATGAACAGCGGCACCACGCCGATGATTGCCAGCACCACGGTCAGGTCGACGCGCCAGCGGAATTCCGCCGGGTAGTAGCCGTACATGAACTGACCGAAGCGCTGGATGATGAACACCCAGCACGCGCCTTCCTTGTTGCAATCGGCCTGGGTCGTACCGACCCAGCTGGCCTTGAAGATCGCCCACTCGAGCAGCGGCGGGATGATCAGGTAGATCAGGTACACCGCGACCAATGTCAGCAGCGTATTGAACCAGCCATCGAACAGGTTGTTGCGCATCCAGGCCATCGGCCCGAAGACCTTGCCCGGTGGCGGCATGTCAGGTTTGAAATTATGAGTGCTCATGGGCGCATCCTCACCGTTCGATCAGCGCAATGCGCTTGTTGTACCAGTTCATCAGCAAGGAAATGCTGATACTGATGGCCAGGTAGACGCTCATGGTGATGGCAATCACTTCGATCGCCTGACCGGTCTGGTTGAGCACCGTACCGGCGAACAGCGAGACCATTTCCGGGTAACCGATACCGGCGGCCAGCGACGAGTTCTTCGCCAGGTTGAGGTACTGGCTGGTCAGCGGCGGGATGATCACCCGCAGCGCCTGCGGAATGATGACCTTGCGCAGCGTCGGACCATTGCGCAGCCCCAGCGAGTGCGCGGCTTCGGTCTGGCCATGGCTGACCGACTTGATACCCGAACGCACGATCTCGGCGATGAAGGCCGCGGTATATACCGTCAGCGCCAAGGTCAACGCCAGCAGCTCGGGGATCATCACCCAGCCACCCACGAAGTTGAAACCTTGCAGCTGGGCGAGCTCCCAGTGCAACGGCACGCCGAAGATCAGCGTGCTCAGCGCGGGGATCACGATGATCAAGGCCAGACCGGTCCAGAACTTGTGAAACGGCACGCCGGTTTCTTCGAAGCGCTTGGTGGCCCATTTCGACATCACCACGATCGCGACGATGGCGATGACCACGGCGATCACGAAGGGCCATACACCCGCAGCAGGAATCGCCGCCGGCATGTTCAGGCCGCGGCTGCTGACGAAGAAATACCCCAGGATGCTATGCGCTGCACGCGGCCCCGGCAGGGTCAGGAAGACCGCGAAATACCAGAACAGGATCTGCAACAGCGGCGGGATATTACGGAAGATTTCGATGTAGACCGTCGCCAGCTTGTTGATCATCCAGTTCTTGGACAACCGCGCCACACCGAGCACGAAACCCAGCAAGGTCGCCAGGATGATGCCGATGAAGGTGACCAGCAAAGTGTTCAACAGCCCGATCAGGAAGACCCGTGCGTAACTGTCCGATTCTTTGTAGTCGATGAGATGTTGAGCAATACCGAAACCGGCACTGTTCTGCAGGAAGCCAAAGCCCGAGGTGATGCCTCGGTGTTGCAGGTTGGTTTGTGTGTTGTCGAACAGAAACCAGCCCAGCGAGATCACCGCGAGCACCGTGATGATCTGGAATAGCCACGCACGCACACGTGGATCGGTCAGGGAAAACCCTTTGGGTGCGCCGATTTGATTTTGCATTGAATGCCCCAGGAGAAATGAAACGAGCAACGCCCGGTAGCCTTCAAGCTACCGGGCGTTCAGCCGATCAGCGCACTGGAGGTGCGTACTGGATACCGCCGTTGTTCCACAAGGCATTCTGACCGCGGTCGATGGCCAGCGGAGTGCTCTTGCCGAGGTTGCGCTCGAACACTTCACCGTAGTTGCCGACCTGCTTGACGATCTGCACGACCCAGTCCTTGCGCAGCTTCAAGTCTTTGCCGTATTCGCCGTCAGCACCCAGCAGACGACCCACGTCCGGGTTCTTGGTCGACTTGGCTTCTTCCTCGACGTTCTTCGAGGTGACGCCCGCTTCTTCAGCGTTCAGCATGGCGAACAGGGTCCACTTGACGATCGCCATCCAGTCTTCGTCGCCACGACGAACCACAGGGCCCAGGGGCTCCTTGGAGATGGTTTCCGGCAGAACCACGTAGTCCTGCGGCGAGCCCAGCTTGCTGCGCTGTGCGTAAAGCTGCGATTTGTCGGAAGTCAGCACGTCGCAACGGCCGCTTTCCAGCGACTTGGCGCTTTCATCGGAGGTGTCGAAAGTGATCGGGGTATATTTGAGTTTGTTGCCGCGGAAGTAGTCAGCCACGTTCAGTTCGGTAGTGGTACCGGCCTGAATGCAGATGGTCGCGCCGTCCAGCTCTTTGGCGCTCTTGACACCCAGCTTCTTGTTCACCAGGAAGCCGACGCCGTCGTAGTAGGTCACGCCCGCGAACACCAGGCCCATGCCTGCGTCACGGGAGCTGGTCCAGGTGGTGTTACGCGACAGCACGTCGATTTCGCCGGATTGCAGAGCGGTGAAGCGCTCCTTGGCGTTCAGCTGGCTGAACTTGACCTTGGTGGCATCGCCAAATACAGCGGCGGCCACTGCGCGGCAGACGTCGGCGTCGATGCCGTTGATCTTGCCGGTCGAATCCGCTACCGAGAAACCAGGCAAGCCATCACTGACACCGCACTGGATGAAGCCTTTCTTCTGGATTGCATCAAGGGTAGTCCCTGCCTGAGCGAAGCTGGCAACGCCGAGGGCGGTTGCAGCGGTCAGTACGGCCAGGGTGGATTTCAACATCTTCATTCAAAACCTCCAATGTGCTCTTGTTGTGTCTGAGCTTGAGTTGCGCCGCACCTTTATGAGGCGAAATCGACCGGTGCTGGCTTTTTTTTGGGTCGAGCGCCGCAACCAGCAAGATTAAAATCCGAAACGCGTAAACTACGTGCCGGGTTGAAACTCACCATTCCTATCGTTTGCCGGACCGAAGCGCAGGTACTCTGTGTGAGCGGCCATTCGCAACCATCCGTCAGACAAAGGTAGAACATCTGCATGACGGGTTATGCGTCCCCCTGCGGCTTCTACCGCCGGGTGTTACCAACGGGGAGCGCGCCCTCATTCAGGGGTTGTGTAGCAAACGGCATACCATAGTTGAGAGCCGAAGCGTTTAAGTGCGCGTCAAGCGCAAAACTTGTAGCCTTGCGACATTCTCTTTTCAAATTGACACGTCAACATTTCAAATCGATACCGAACGCACTTTTCTAATGCACTCAAAAATGCCGTTCGCACCAATTAGGAGCAGTCATGACCGAGCCACTTATCCTGCAACCCAAACACCTGATCACCGCCGATGCCTGTGTCATATGGCTCCACGGCCTGGGCGCCGATCGGTTCGATTTCGAGCCGGTCGCTCAGATGCTGATGGTCAGCCTGACCACCACGCGTTTCATCCTGCCCCAGGCACCGACCCGTGCAGTGACCGTCAATGGCGGCTATGAAATGCCCAGCTGGTACGACATCAAGGCCATGAGCCCCGGCAGCCGCGCCATTGATGAGGACGAGCTGGAAGGCTCTGCGCAGCACGTCCTGGACTTGATTGAAGATCAGATTCAGGCAGGCATCCAGCCCCAGCGGATTTTCCTTGCCGGTTTTTCCCAGGGTGGCGCCGTGGTCTATCACACGGCCTTCGTGAAAGCACAGCAGGCACTCGGCGGCGTCATCGCCCTCTCGACCTACGCACCGACCTTCGCCGCCGACGGCAAAGTGGCCGACAGCCAACGGGCCATTCCGGCGCTTTGCCTGCACGGCACACAGGACACTGTAGTGCCCTATTCAATGGGCCGCACGGCGCATGACTGGCTAAAAGACCAGAACGTCACCGTTACCTGGCACGAATACCCAATGGGCCATGAAGTGTTACCCAAAGAAATCAAGGACATCGCTGCCTGGTTGGCCGCGCGGTTAGGCTGAATCGCCGTACCGCATCGCAGCAATGGCCCCGGTGGCTGTAGCGCAATGCGCCAGCCACTACGCCGAGCCCGATTCTTGCATTACACTGCCCGGCGTACATTCCTTAACCAACCGATGAGAAGACCGTGCTCAAAGCACTCAAGAAAATGTTCGGTAAAAGCGAGGCTGAGCCGCTCGCCCCCGTAACGACTGCTTCCACCCGCTCCCCCGTTGCCCTTGATCAGCCCG
This sequence comes from Pseudomonas baltica, assembly GCF_031880315.1. Taxonomy (NCBI): domain Bacteria; kingdom Pseudomonadati; phylum Pseudomonadota; class Gammaproteobacteria; order Pseudomonadales; family Pseudomonadaceae; genus Pseudomonas; species Pseudomonas baltica. The sequence continues at coordinate 2,355,149 of NZ_CP134771.1, forward strand.
CCGAGAACGTGCCCAAAACCACGGCCGAGCTGAACGTCGCCGCCGCGCCCGAGACGGCGCTGCCGACCGCCGGGCACCGGGATGTCAGCGCGTCGGTAATCGAGAGCAGCGTGATAGAGAGCAACGTGGTGCGCGCCAGCCCGTTGCTGACGGACCACGCGCCGCGCCAAGCGCAGCGCCCTCGACGCCAGCCGAAACCTGCGGCCAGCACCTGGAAGCTGGAAGATTTCGCCGTCGAGCCGCAAGAGGGCAAGACCCGCTTTCACGATTTCCCGTTGTCAGCCGACCTGATGCATGCCATCCATGACCTCGGCTTCCCTTACTGCACGCCGATTCAGGCGCAGGTGCTTGGCTTTACGCTCAAGGGCAAGGATGCCATCGGCCGCGCCCAGACCGGCACCGGCAAGACCGCCGCCTTTTTGATCTCGATCATCACTCAGCTGCAGCAGACGCCCCCGCCCAAGGAACGCTACATGGGCGAGCCGCGAGCACTGATCATCGCCCCCACCCGTGAACTGGTGGTCCAGATCGCCAAAGACGCGGCCGACCTGACCAAGTACACCGGCCTCAACGTCATGACGTTCGTCGGTGGCATGGAGTTCGACAAGCAGCTCAAGCTGCTCGAAGCGCGCCACTGCGACATCCTCGTGGCCACCCCGGGCCGCCTGCTCGACTTCAACCAGCGTGGTGAAGTGCACCTGGACATGGTCGAGGTCATGGTGCTGGACGAAGCCGATCGCATGCTAGACATGGGTTTCATTCCGCAAGTCCGCCAGATCATCCGCCAGACACCGCCCAAGGCCGAACGCCAGACCTTGCTGTTCTCGGCCACCTTCACCGAAGACGTGATGAACCTGGCCAAGCAATGGACCACTGACCCTGCCATCGTCGAGATCGAGCCCGAGAACGTCGCAAGCGACACCGTCGAGCAGCATGTCTATGCCGTGGCCGGGGCCGACAAGTACCGCCTGCTGTACAACCTGGTGACCCAGAACAACTGGGAACGGGTAATCGTCTTCGCCAACCGCAAGGACGAAGTGCGCCGTATCGAAGAGAAACTGGTACGCGACGGCGTCAATGCCGCGCAGCTGTCGGGGGATGTGCCGCAACACAAACGCATCAAGACCCTGGAAAACTTCCGCGAAGGCCGCATCAGTGTATTGGTGGCCACCGACGTGGCAGGCCGCGGTATTCACATCGACGGCATCAGCCATGTGATCAACTTCACCCTGCCGGAAGTCCCGGATGACTACGTGCACCGTATCGGTCGTACTGGTCGGGCGGGCGCCAGCGGCGTGTCGATCAGCTTTGCCGGAGAAGACGACTCCTACCAGCTACCGTCCATCGAGGCGCTGCTGGGACACAAGATCAGCTGCGAAACGCCGCCGGCCGAGTTGCTCGTGCCGGTGGAGCGCAAGCGCCCCGCAACGCCCGCCGCAGACGCCTGATTCCAACCTGTAGCGACGGGCCTGATACAGCGTCGGGGGCAAGCCCCTCGCTACACGGGCGGTCAGTCCCAGCGCCTGGCCGCAGCCTTGTCGCTGTCCCGCCCCTCGACCCAACGCGGGCCATCGGCGGTGTCTTCCTTCTTCCAGAACGCGGCGCGGGTCTTGAGATAGTCCATCACAAAGTCGCACGCCTCGAACGCCGCCTGCCGGTGCGCGCTGGCGACACCGACGAAGACGATAGGCTCACCCGGCGCCAGTGCCCCGATCCGATGCAACACCTCTACCCTGAGCAGCGGCCAGCGCTGCTCGGCTTCGACGACGATCTTCGCCAAGGCCTTTTCAGTCATCCCGGGGTAGTGCTCGAGGAACATCCCGCGCACATCCAGGCCATCGTTGAAGTCACGCACATAGCCCACGAAGCCGACGACGGCGCCCACGCCCGTATTGGCGGCGTGCAACGCGTTGAGCTCGGCTCCGGGATCGAACACGGCACTCTGCACCCTGATCGCCATCTCAGCCCCCTGTGACGGTAGGGAAAAACGCCACTTCATCGCCGGGTGTCAGCGGCTCCCCTAGCCCGCACAGCTCTTCATTGCGCGCGCACATGAGAGTGCGCTCGCCCAACAGCGTGCGATCGCCCCGGCCAAGCAAATGCTCGCGCAAAGCACCGACCGTGGCAAAGTCGCCCTCGACGACCTCCTCCCCCAGCCCCAGCGCTTCACGGTAACGGGCGAAATACAGCACCTTGATGCTCACAGCGGATCCGCCTGGAAATGCCCGCTCTTGCCACCGACTTTTTCCAGCAACTGGACCTGCTCGATGACCATGGCGCGGTCCACCGCCTTGCACATGTCGTAGATCGTCAGCGCGGCGACACTGGCGGCCGTCAGCGCTTCCATTTCGACCCCGGTCTGCCCGGACAACTTGCAGCGCGCCACCACCCGCACTCGGTCGCTGCCTTCGGCACTGAGCTCGACCTTGACGCTGGACAGCATCAGCGGATGGCACAACGGGATCAGATCGGAAGTTTTTTTCGCCGCCTGAATGCCAGCGATACGCGCGACCGCAAAGACGTCGCCTTTGGGGTGGCCGCCGTCGACGATCATCTGCAGGGTCTGCGGCAGCATACGAATGAAGGCCTGGGCCACGGCCTCGCGATGGGTCACGGCTTTATCCGTGACATCGACCATGTTGGCACGGCCTTGGGCGTCGAGATGAGTGAGCACAATGAGTATTCCTGGGCAAGTCGGGGGATTTTACCCCCGATGCCAAGTCGATGCGAATCGTAAGATAGCGCCGGATCGAATGCCGACTTCGCGGGCAAGCCTTGCTCCCACAGGCGTACACCCGTGGGAGCAAAGCTTGCTCGCGAAGAGGCCATCCAACTCACCCTCACAGGCGAGCCAGGCTCGTTACAGATGCGACTCGGCGTATTCGGCCAGAATCGAGCGCGGTACCCCTTGCAGGGTGATATGCACGCCTTGCGGGAAATCCTTGAAGCGCTCCGTCAGATAGGTAAGGCCCGAGCTGGTGGCGGACAGGTAAGGCGTGTCGATCTGCGCCAGGTTGCCCAGGCAGATCACCTTGGAACCGCTGCCGGCACGGGTGATGATGGTTTTCATCTGGTGCGGCGTGAGGTTCTGGCACTCATCGATCAGAATCAAACTTTGCTGGAAGCTGCGGCCACGGATGTAGTTGAGCGATTTGAACTGCAACGGCACTTTGCTGAGGATGTAATCGACGCTGCCATGGGTGTTCTCGTCATCCATGTGCAAGGCTTCGAGGTTGTCGGTGATGGCCCCCAGCCAAGGCTCCATTTTTTCCGCTTCGGTGCCCGGCAGAAAGCCGATTTCCTGGTCCAGGCCCTGCACGCTGCGCGTGGCGATGATGCGCCGATAGCGCTTGGTGACCATGGTCTGTTCGATCGCCGCCGCCAGCGCCAGGATGGTTTTACCCGAGCCGGCTGCGCCCGACAGGTTGACCAGATGGATATCCGGATCGAGCAAGGCGAACAGCGCCAGGCCCTGGTAGATATCACGCGGCTTGAGGCCCCAGGCTTCCTGGTGCAGCAAAGGTTCCTGGTGCATGTCGAGGATGAGCAGCTCGTCCGGCTTGACGCCCTTGACCCAGCCGACGAAGCCTTGCTCGTCGATGATGAACTCGTTCATGTGGACCGCTGGCAGCATTTCGGTGAGCTGTACACGGTGCCAGGTACGGCCGTGGTCCTGGCGGGTGTCGACCTTGGCGACACGATCCCAGAACGATCCGGTGAGGGTGTGATAGCCGCGCGACAGCAAGGACACGTCGTCGACCAGTTGATCGGTACTGTAATCTTCGGCCTCGATCCCGCACGCCCGGGCCTTGAGGCGCATGTTGATGTCTTTGGTGACCAGGATCACGCTGAGCTGCGGCTGTGCGGCATGCAGGTCGATCAACTGGTTGATGATGATGTTGTCGTTAAGGTGCTCGGGCAGCAGGCTGTCCGGTTCGGCACGCTTGTTCATGAGGATCGACAGGAACCCCTTGGGGTCACCCTTGCCGCGCTGGATCGGCACGCCCTTTTCGACGTCCGCAGGGGAAGCTTCACCGAGGGTCTTGTCGATCAGGCGAATGGCCTGACGACATTCGGCAGCCACGGAATGCTTGCCGCTTTTAAGCTTGTCGAGTTCCTCCAGAACGGTCATCGGGATGGCGACGTGGTGTTCTTCGAAGTTGAGCAGCGCGTTGGGATCGTGAATCAGTACGTTGGTATCGAGCACATAAAGGATTGGCTGGGTGGAGGAAGTGCTGCGTCCTTGATCATCCATACTCGGTCACCTGTGTGGGAGCCAGTCAACGCAGGACCTGAACGGTGCTGCGCCGCGAAGTAGCCGCCGAACGATGCCCTTGAGGCAGGGCACCACTAACCAGGTATGGTCCGGTTGAAGACGCCACCTGTGTTGCAGGTTTCGGCGGTCTGACGTCTTGATACCGCAAAACCCATGACGATAAAAAGCACTTTGACATTTTTTTGAAGTTTATTTGATGATGGGACGAATAGCGCTTGGCGTCAGCCCAAAGCGCCGCTACAGTCGGAAGTCCACCCCACCTGCACCGCCAGAATATTTTTCTGCAAAAAACCGCGCACGCCATATGGAACGTGGCTTTCAGTCAAACTGATGGCACTCTTCCCAGGCAATTCCGCTTTCCACCGTCTGGTTCAGAATCAACGGCACCGCCACCTTGGCGCGGTCCTGGACATCGTGAAAGGCAATGATCCCCTTGCGCCACAACAGCATCAACGTGATCACCCGATCCGCTGACTGCGCCGCAGTCAACTGGCCGTCTTCCGAGTCGATATTCCACAACGCCACCTGCAGCTGTTGCGCGGCAAAAAAGGCGCCGCTGTCGGCACGACGCTGTCCATACGGAGGTCGGAACAACGGCACGAAACTGCCAGGCAATTGCGCCCGGACCAGCGCAACGCTGCGCTGGATCGAGTCTTTCCAGTCGTTCCACTGGCTGTGCGAGCGATACTGCCAGCCCTGCACGCCGACGCATTGATCGGCGTAGATGGCCTGCAGATCCTCGTCGGGCTGGTGATCGCGGCGCAGCTCGACGCTGTTGCCCAGCACGAAGAAGGTCGCCGACATCTTCTGCTTGCGCAGATAATCGGTCATCCAGTCGGTCCCGCCTGGGGCCAGGCTGGGACCGCCGTCGAAGGTGAGCAAGAACACCCGGTCCTTGAAATCATCGCCATTGCGCTCCTGATCGTTGAAGCGCGCCACCTCGCTGCTGATCTGCGGAAACAACGCTGCCATGTGCAGCAGCTCGTCGATGTAGTCGACGTTGAACTGCTTGCCGGGTATCAGCCACTTCGCATAAAAGGAATCGTTGGCCACCTGGAACGTCGCCGCTTCGCGACGCAACGCGGTCTCATCCTCGATGAGGTAACAGAACGAGGCGTCCTGCTCGCAACTTTGTTGAGCGTTGTTGTAGTTTTCCCAAAGGCGATCCCACAGGCGCTGGCGCAGGGCGTTGATGGCCTCCATGTTGATCTGTCGCAGGTCCAGACGCTGGGCCAGAGCCTCCTCGCTCAGCAGCTCGGTATCGCTCAGTTCACGGGCGAAACCCAGTACTTCGGCACGCGAGGCGACGTCGAACAACACCGGGGTGGTGAGTGCCTCGGGCCAATTGGCCCGATCAAGCACGGCGGCCGGCGGTTCCGCGGCGGCGACGTTCAGGCAGATCAGTAAAGAAGCCAACGACAGGGCGAAACGCAAAAGCAGTTCTCCGGGTATATAAGGATCGGGTTCAGTGGCGCTTGAAATATCGTCTTCGCGAGCAAGCTTTGCTCCAACGGTGCAAACACATCCATTGTGGGGGCAAGGGTGCGCGGTCGGCGGCGAAGAGGCCGGTGCATTCACCGCAACATTATTGCCCGATGCTAAAGCTTCTATCCCACCTATAGCTAGAGTTTGCGTGTCTATCTCCCTAGAATCCCGTCACGACCCGAAGGAGACACCGACATGCTGATGGTGATATCACCCGCCAAGACCCTCGACTACGACACCCCGCCGACGACTCAGCGCTTCACCCAGCCGCAGTATCTGGACCACTCTCAGGAACTGATTGGCCAGTTGCGCGACCTCAGCCCGGCGCAGATCAGCGAGCTGATGCACCTCTCCGACAAGCTCGCCGGCCTCAATGCCGCGCGTTTCGGCAGCTGGAATCCGGCGTTCACCCTCGACAACGCCAAGCAGGCGCTGCTGGCATTCAAGGGCGACGTCTACACCGGTCTGGATGCCACCAGCCTCGACGAGCAGGCGCTGGACTACGCCCAGCAACACCTGCGCATGCTTTCGGGCCTCTATGGCCTGCTGCGCCCGCTCGACCTGATGATGCCGTATCGCCTGGAGATGGGCACCAAACTGGCCAATGCGCGCGGCAAAGACCTCTACGCCTTCTGGGGCGAGCGCATCAGCGAGTGGCTCAACCAAGCCCTGGCCGCACAAGGCGACGACGTACTGCTCAACCTGGCTTCCAATGAGTACTTCAGCGCGGTCAAACGCAAGGCGCTACAAGCACGGGTGATCAATACCGAGTTTCGCGACCTCAAGAATGGCCAATACAAGATCATCAGCTTCTATGCAAAAAAAGCCCGGGGCTTGATGAGCCGCTTCGTCATTACCGAGCGCATAAACGATCCTGAACACCTCAAGGCATTCGACAGCCAGGGCTACCGGTTCAACGCCAAGGACTCCACCGCCGACAATCTGGTGTTCCTGCGCGACCATCCCGACGAATAATCGCGACCGCTCATCGGCGTGGCCACCCGGGCACGCCGCCCTATTGCTGCAAAATCATCGTGCACAACCCCCAACTGACAGTTTCATGACGCCAAGTTAATATTACTGGTGCACTTGCTAATTGTATTAGCACTCGCACTTCACATTTTTTTTACCCTTTTCACCAAATATTTTTTAGTGCTGGCACAAAAATATCGCGACCCTCTAACCGCCCAATTCTAAAGGACGAAACTGCCATTCATGGCTCATTGCCATTACTCAAAATAATCGTCGCGATGAAAAAAAATTCACCAGCGGTCATCCTGCTCAGGAACTTCATAGGGGATATGTCGCTCATACCACCCGTAACGATTCTCTTGCAGCGTGTGAGAGATGACGTACACAGCGACTCGCAAGGGCACCGGCGGCAGCGCCGGAAGAAGTTGACTCAGTCGATCCCAAACGGGTCGGCAGGTTATTCTCAGGAGAGAACGCACCCAATTATCCTCAGCATCTGGCCAAGCCCGAGCTGCACTACAGAGCTCAAACATGACGTCTCAAGTGCTTGATTCACAAGGTATATAACCGGACTGAAAACACGTACAAGAATAACAACGAGATTAATTGTAATAAAGGCTGGCTACATTCTAGGGCGAGCCCGTGTTCTACGGGTCCTGAGCGCCCAACTTAGGTGCACCTTCTTGGGCACCGGGTTCTTAATTATGCCTGCGCCGTGATTTGCAGCATTAAGTTGTTGCACTTTCGAGTGCCTGAAAACTGCTGGTTATTCAAACCCCCAGTCTGGCTCTGTCAGTAGAGCTGGCGTGATAAACAATGAGGTGAATGCGATGCGTATCAGCATCTTTGGTCTGGGTTATGTCGGTGCAGTCTGCGCCGGTTGCCTTTCTGCACGTGGTCACGACGTTGTTGGCGTGGATGTCTCCAAAGCCAAGATCGATCTGATCAATAACGGAAAATCGCCAATTGTTGAACCGGGTCTGGGAGAACTTCTGGAACAAGGGATCAAGAAGGGCAACCTGCGCGGTACAACTGACTTCGCCGAAGCCATCCGCGCTACTGACCTTTCCATGATCTGCGTGGGAACCCCTAGCAAGAAGAACGGCGACCTGGAACTCGACTACATCGAATCCGTCTGCCGCGAAATCGGCCTGGTACTGCGTGACAAAGCGACCCGCCACACCGTCGTGGTGCGCAGCACCGTGCTGCCGGGCACCGTCAAGAATGTGGTGATCCCGATTCTCGAAGACTGCTCGGGCAAAAAAGCCGGTGTCGACTTCGGCGTCGCGGTCAACCCTGAGTTCCTGCGTGAAAGCACGGCGATCAAGGACTACGACAAGCCGCCGATGACCGTTATCGGTCAACTCGACCAGGCTTCAGGCGATGTCCTGCAGGCGCTGTACGAAGAACTCGACGCTCCGATCATCCGCAAGGACATCGAAGTGGCCGAGATGATCAAGTACACCTGCAACGTGTGGCACGCCACCAAGGTCACCTTCGCCAACGAAATCGGCAACATCGCCAAGGCGGTCGGCGTCGATGGTCGCGAAGTGATGGACGTGGTCTGCCAGGACAAGTCGCTCAACCTGTCCCAGTACTACATGCGCCCAGGCTTCGCTTTCGGTGGTTCTTGCCTGCCCAAGGACGTGCGCGCCCTCACCTACCGCGCCAGCTCGCTGGACGTCGAGGCGCCACTGCTCAACTCGCTGATGCGCAGCAACGTGTCCCAGGTGCAGAACGCCTTCGACATGGTCAACTCCAAGGACAAGCGCAAAGTCGCCCTGCTGGGCCTGAGCTTCAAGGCCGGCACCGATGACCTGCGCGAAAGCCCGCTGGTGGAACTGGCCGAAATGCTGATCGGCAAAGGCTTCGACCTGAGCATCTACGACGCCAACGTCGAATACGCTCGCGTCCACGGCGCCAACAAGGATTACATCGAATCGAAGATCCCCCACGTCTCGTCCCTGCTCAACTCGGACTTCGACGCGGTGATCGCCCATTCCGACGTGATCATCCTCGGCAACCGTGACGAGCGCTTCCGTGCCCTGGCCAGCAACGTACCGGAAGGCAAGCAGGTCATCGACCTGGTCGGCTTCATGACCAAGACCACCGACGCCGCTGCCCGTACCGAAGGCATCTGCTGGTAAGTAAGGCTGGACCTGCGCGGGGCCTTCGGGCCCTGCGCATGCCTTGAACGATTCGGGCCAATCAATGACCCGTTATCACTGGCCCGATTCCCACATGGATGCAGATCATGCAAAGGCTCAAGCACGGCCTACTCCAGGCTTCCGGTTGGATGTTTTACCTGGTGTTCCTGATGGCCCTGGCGCTCATGCTGCCGGCCACCACTTTCGACCCCGCGTCGAAAGACTTCATTTTCCTGATTGGCGCCATTGGCATCTGGCGCTACTCGATGGGTGCAACGCACTTCGTGCGCGGCATGCTGTTCCTCTACGTGGTCTATCCGCACCTGCGGCGCAAAGTGCGCAAGCTGGGTGACGATGCCGACCCGTCCCACGTATTCCTGATGGTCACCAGCTTCCGTATCGACGCCCTGACCACCGCTCAGGTGTACAGCTCGGTGATTCGCGAAGCCATCGACTGCGGCTACCCCACCACTGTGGTTTGCTCGCTGGTCGAGATGTCCGACGAACTGCTGGTCAAGAGCCTGTGGCAGAAAATGGCCCCGCCTGACCGCGTTTCCCTGGACTTCGTGCGCATCGCCGGTACCGGCAAACGCGACGGCCTGGCCTACGGTTTCCGCGCCATCTCGCGCCACCTGCCGGACGACGATGCAGTGGTTGCGGTAATCGACGGCGATACCGTGCTGGCCGAAGGCGTAGTGCGCAAGACCGTGCCGTGGTTCCGCCTGTACGGCAACGTCGGTGGCCTGACCACCAACGAGTTCTGCGAAGTACGCGGCGGCTACATCATGAGCGAATGGCACAAGCTGCGTTTCGCCCAGCGCCACATCAACATGTGCTCCATGGCCCTGTCCAAGCGCGTGCTGACCATGACCGGGCGGATGTCGGTGTTCCGCGCCTCGGTGGTGACCAACCCGGAATTCATCGCCGACGTCGAAAGCGACTCGATCGACCATTGGCGTCTGGGCCGCTTCAAGTTCTTGACCGGCGACGACAAGTCCAGCTGGTTCAGCCTGATGCGCCTGGGCTACGACACCTTCTACGTACCGGATGCCAACATTCACACCGTTGAGCACCCACCGGAAAAGAGCTTCCTCAAAGCCAGTCGCAAGTTGATGTACCGTTGGTACGGCAACAACCTGCGGCAGAACTCCCGAGCGCTGGGCCTGGGCGTAGGACGCCTGGGGCTGTTTACCTCCGTGGTCTTGTTCGACCAGCGTGTTTCGATGTGGACCAGTCTGTTGGGGCTCACGGCGTCAATCATCGCCAGCCTCATGTATGGCATCAACTTCCTGTTGGTTTACCTGTTGTGGATCGGCATCACCCGTTTGATCCTGACCGTCATGCTGCTGTGCTCCGGGCACAAGGTCGGGCCGGCTTACCCAATGATTCTGTATTACAACCAGATCGTCGGCGCCATGATGAAAATCTACGTTTTCTTCCGCCTCGACAAGCAATCCTGGACGCGTCAGCCCACCTCGCTCAAGCGTGATCTCGCCAGCTTTCAACAATGGTTCAACACCTGGTCCTCCCGGACCATGACCTTCTCGGCCGCCAGCATCTTCGTTGCTGTGCTGTTCGTGATGGTCTGAGCCGGAACCCAATGGATTAAGTAGGAATAATCGCCATGAATACAGCCGTGAACGTCAATGTTGTCCATGAATCCGAAGCTCAGCGCCAGCACGCTCGGGTCAAAATCCCTGCCAAGCTGCGCTACATCGGCCCGAACCGCGAAACCTTCGAAGCCAAGGTCGAGGACCTTTCCGCTGGTGGCTTCAGCATCGTCACCAAGAAAACCCTGGCACAGGGCGAGGTGTACCGAGGCCGGATGATGTTCGTCATCGACAACCTCGGCCTGGGCATGGACATCGAGTTCCAGGTGCGCTCGCTCGACAGCGACGGCCGCGCCGGCTGCGCCTTCCAGAACCTCGACCAACAGGACATCGCCACCCTGCGCCACCTGATCACCTCGCACCTGAGCGGCGAGTTGGTCACCATGGGCGGCGTGCTGGGGACCCTGCAGCGCGACAACTTCACCAAGGCGCGCAAGCGCGGCGGCACCAACCATGGCATGTCGACCCTCGGCCGCTTGCGTGCGGTGACCTTCAGCCTCGGTATCTTCGTGGTCGGCCTGGCCGCCTTCGGCTTCGTGGCCAAATCGGTGTACGGTCTGTACTTCGTCAGCCACGCGGTATCGGGCGTGGTGACCATCCCGTCGAGCAACATCACCATGCCACGCGACGGCACCGTCAACAGCCTGGTTGCCGTCAATGCCCAGGCTGCCAAGGGCGCGCCGCTGGCGACGTTCAGCACCAGCATGCTCGACGTGCTCAAGGACCACCTGGACGACGCCCAGCTGACCCCGGCGAAAATCACGGAAATGTTCGGCAAGCAACTGACCGGCACCCTGACCTCGCCGTGCGACTGCATCGTCGCCGAGCAGCTTGTCCCGGATGGTCAGTTCGCCAGCAAGGGCGACATCATCTACAAGATGCTGCCGCGTGATGCCCAGGCGAACATCGATGCGCGCTTCACCTATCGCCAGATCAACGACGTGCGTCCTGGCACACGCGTGAGCTTCCAGATCGCCGGCGAAGACGCCACCCGCGAAGGTCAGATCGTCTCCAGCACCAACCTGTTGCCAGATGCCCTGTCCTCCGACCTGCGCGTACAGATCAAACCCGACGCGCCGATCAGCAGCGCCTTGGCCGGCCGTCCAGTGGAGGTCTACAGCGACCGTGGCTCGATGAACTGGTTGATCGACAAAGCCACGGCCAAAGGCCTCTAAGTTGAGCGTGCGAAGGAGAATGCCTGTGGCAACGAGAAGAACCCTGACGCATCCCGCGCTACTGGGCCTGGCCATTGCAATCAGCCTGGCCGGTTGCGCCGGGCTTCCCGACCAGCGCCTGGCCAATCAGGCGCTGCAGAACGGTGACACCGAACTTGCGCAGCAGAACTTCCAGCAACTGGCCGACCTGGGCTATGCCGATGCACAAATCGGCCTGGCCGATATCCAGGTCAACACCGGTGACCCAGAAGCCATGCGCAAGGCTGAAGCGATCTACCGCGCCGCTGCCCAGACCTCCCCCCGTGCTCAGGTACGGTTGGGGCGCCTGCTGGCAGCCAAGCCGGGCAGCACCGTCGCAGAGCAGCACGAAGCCGAGAGCTGGTTGAAGAAGGCCGCGCAAAACGGCGAGACCGGCACCTTGCTGCCGCTGGCCACGCTCTACCTGCAATACCCGCAAAGCTTCCCGAACATCGACGCTCAGAAGCAGATCGACCAATGGCTCGCCGCCGGTTATCCGGATGCGCCCCTGGCCCAGGTCATGCTCTACCGCGCCAAAGGTACCTACGATCAGCACCTGGATGATATCGAGCGCATCTGCAAGGCTGCCCTCAGCGCCAACGACGTGTGCTATGTCGAACTGGCCACCGTCTACCAGAAACGCGGCCAGGCCGATCGCCAGGCCGAACTGGTCAAGCAGTTGCAGTCGGCCTACAACGGCGGCACCGCCTCGGCCGCTCGCATCGACGGCGTGGCCCGGGTGCTGTCCGATCCTACCCTCGGCAAGACCGACGAGAAGACTGCGCAAACCCTGCTCGAAAGCGTGACCGACACCTATCCGGCGGCCTACATCAGCCTCGCGCAACTGCTGTACCAGTTCCCCGAGCTGGGCGACGTCGACAAGTTGATGGACTACATCAACAAGGGCCACAGCGCCGACCCAGGGCGTGCCGAGCTGCTGCTGGGCAAGGTCTACTACGAAGGCAAGGTGGTCATCCCCGACGCCCACAAAGCCCTTGATCATCTGCAAAAAGCCGCAGGCACCCAGGTCAGCGCGCACTATTACATGGGCCAGATCTACCGCCGTGGCTACCTCGGCAAGCCCGAGCCGCAAAAGGCCGTGGACGAACTGCTCAAGGCCGCTCGCAGTGGCCAGAACAGCGCCGACTTCGCCCTTGCGCAGCTCTATTCGGGAGGCCGCGGCACCAAGCCCAATCTGGTCAACGCCTACGTGTTCGTGCAACTGGCGAAAATGCGCCCGGATGTGCAACAGCCGGTGAACGATCTCAACACCCTGATCGAAACCGAACTGCAGCCGGGCCAGAAGGCTCAGGCGCAGCAATTGATGCAGCAAGAACTCAAGGCTCGCGGTGGCATCAGCCAGGCCAACAGCGCCCTGGCCCAACAAGAAATGCCTGCAGACCCCATCGGTGAGGACAAATCCCTATGAAACTCAATAAATGGATGAAGGCCGGGATCGGTCTCGGCTTTGCCGCCTTGTGGTCTTGCCCTACGCTCGCGGCGCTGACCGCGTCGCAGAATTTCGGCATCGAAGTCAAAGCCACCGGCCAGTCCGAAGACGACCGCGACCTGGGCACGCGCTCGGGCGGTGACGTCAACGGTGTCGGTATCGACCTGCGCCCTTGGGCCTACCTCGAACGCGGCCAATGGGCGTTCTACGCGATGGGTCAGGCAGTCGCCGCCAGCGACGTCATCCAGACCGACCCGCTGGATGAACAGAACGCTACCGCGCCAGGCGTCAACACCTCCGGCATCAACCACAATTCGGCCCGCGACGGCAACGACGCGTACTTCGCCATGCGCGAGTTCTGGGTCAGCTATCAAGGGCTGTTCACCCCCTACCCTGGCGAGAACGCCAAGTTCGGCCGCCAGCGCCTGCGCAATGACGACGGCCAGTGGCGCGATGACAACATCGAAGCGCTGACCTGGAACCTCGACACCACCCTGCTCAAAAGCCATCTGGGTGTGGCCGAGCGTTTCAGCGACTACCGCACCGACTACGATCAACTGTCGGCACAGGACAAGCAACGCCTGCACGCCTTCGGCGACGCTTACTACCAGTGGATGCCAGGGCAATGGATCGGGGTGCGCGCGCACTACGTGAAGGACGACGGCAAGCTGGCCGATGCCGGCAAAGTGGTCGACGACCTCGACAAGCGCGTGAACAGCAAAATCGGCTGGGTCGGCCTTGACGCCAACAGTGACGCCTACAACTACCGCAACCTCAACCAGGTCAACTACTGGGGCAGCGTGACGTTCATGGACGGCTCTCAGGACCTGAACAGCGCCGCCTATGACGCTAACAACCTGACGACCGATGCCAGTGGCCACACCCTCGCATCACCCAAGAGCAATCGCGACCTGAGCGGCTGGGGATCGGACCTCGGTATTCGTCTACGCCTCGACCCGCAATGGCAAGTCGGCGGTGCCTATTCTCAGGCGAGCAAGAACTACGAACAGAACGGCCTGCAGAGCAACCGCTCGACCTGGACCGGCACCCGCTCGCGCATCAGCCGCTTCGGCGAGGCCTACCAGGCGCAGATGGGCAACACCCGCGTCGCCTCGGTGTTCGCTTCGTGGCAGCAAGAGGATCAATACGACGCCTCGCTGATCTACCACAAATTCTGGCGTGTCGACGGCAATTCCGGCATCGGCGGCAGCAACATCAACGCCGTGCAGGAAGACATCAATAACAACAACGACATCAGCTTCAACACCTTGCCGCTCAACTCGGGCAGCAAGGACCTGGGTCAGGAAGTCGACCTGGTCGTGACCAAGTATTTCAAGCAAGGGTTGCTGCCCGCTGCCTTGAGCCAGTCGATCGACGAGCCTTCGGCGCTGATTCGTCTGCGTGCAGGTCTGTTCAAGCCGGGTGATGCCTACGGCAGCGGCGTCGACAACTACATGCACCGCGCCATTGTCGATGTGATCTGGCGCTTCTGATGCCTAACGCGAAGGGAGTGCATGCAATGAATCATTCAAGCCTCAGCAGCCGTTGGCCTTGGCGCGAGTCGTTGCTGACCGGCGCCTTGCTGCTGGCCAGCAGCGTCGCCGCGGCCAACAGCCCGGCGCCGGTGCCCAAGCCTGGCGCCAACTCGGCGGACACCGCACAGGCAGCTGGCAAGCCCGGCGTGGTCAAGGAGCTGCACCAGGCCAAGACCTACACCGTGTCGTCGGCGCCCACCGCGCCGCTCGACATGGCCGCGCCCAAGCTGCCGGACCTCACTGGCTACACCGCCGAGGCCGCCGACGCCAAGGTCGCGCCGCTGCGCAAAGGCCCCCACGCCAAAGTCAGCATCCGGCGCATGATGCAGGAAACCGTGCTCAAGGAATTCATCGGTGGCAACAACAAGATGGCCGAGTGGGTCGCGCGTCAGCACGGTATCCCTCAGGCGATCTTCATCGACAACGGCTATCTGAACCTCAAAGACCTGACCAAGACCGTCCCCAAGCAGTATTTCAGCGAGACTTCGCCAGGCGTTTATCTGGCGCGGCTGCCGATCATCGTCGGCAACAAGGCGGTCCTGGAAATCGACAAGCAGACCCAGGAACTGCGCCTCTCGCAAGAGGGCGGCGCGTTCATCATCAACGACGGCAAGCTGTTCACCAGCAACACCAAGGTGACCGGCTGGCGTGAAAAGGACAACGGCCCGGCGACCTTCCGCGCGCCCAAGGAATTTCGCCCGTTCTTGCTGTCCTGGGGTGGCACCGAGACCTATATCGTCAACACCACCATGGCCAGCTTTGGCTACAACCAGAGCAAGTCGTACGGTGTGAGCATTTCCCAGTACACGCCCAACATGAAAGCGCAGATGGGCCGCAGCGAGCCGACCGGCTGGATCATCGGTTCGAGTTTCAGCGACATGTGGTACGGCTTCTACTGCTATGAAACCCAAGACTTCGTGGTCAAGAGCAACACCTACAAAGACAACATCATCTACGGCATCGACCCCCACGACCGTTCCGAGCGTTTGATCATTGCCGACAACGATGTTTCCGGCAGTCACAAAAAGCACGGCATCATCGTTTCGCGGGAGGTGAACGACAGTTTCATCATCAACAACCGCACCCACGACAACACCCTCTCGGGCATCGTCCTGGACCGCAACAGCGTCGGCAATCTGGTGGCCTACAACGAGGTCTACAACAACCACTCCGACGGCATCACTCTCTACGAGAGCGGTGACAACCTGCTGTGGGGCAACAAGGTGATCCGCAATCAGCGCCACGGTATCCGCGTGCGCAACAGCACCAACATCCGCCTGTACGAGAACATCTCGATGGCCAACGGCCTGACCGGCGTCTATGGGCACATCAAGGACCTCAGCGATACCGACCGCGACATCGCCCTTGACCCGTTCGATGCGCAAGTCTCGTTGATCCTGGTAGGCGGCGAACTGACCGCCAACGGCACCGGCCCACTGGCGATCGACTCGCCCCTGAGCCTGGAGCTGTATCGCGTGTCGATGCTGGCGCCGAGCAAATCGAGCGGTATCAGCTTCAACGGCATCCTGGGTGACAAACAGGCCGAGATCCTCGACATGCTGGTGCGCCAGAAGAAAGCTGTGTTGATCGACCCTGTCGAACGCCAGACCGAAATGCAGGACTGAGGAAAACAAATGCGAACGCCATCTTTCATATCGCTCAAGCTGCTCAGCCTTTCGGCCCTGACCGCTGGCCTTATGGCCGCCACCGGCGGGACCCAGGCTGCGCCCGCGACACCGGCACCGGTATTCACCGCCGAGCCGTGCTGCAATGTTTGCCCTGAGGCCCATGATGCCTCCAAGTACGTGACCCGCTATCAGCGCAACTTCACCACCCTGTTCCAGGGCGAAGGCGATTGGCTGTTCCGTACCGTCGAAGACCTGCGCACCGAATTCGACACCTCGCCGGAAGGCTATCGCCGCCTCAAGGAATTGCACGACGCCTTCAAGAGCAAGGGCGTAGAGCTGGTGATCGTCTATCAACCGACCCGCGGGCTGGTGGATCGCAACAAGATGTTCCCGGCCGATCGCGACAAGTTCGACTACGACACGGCGCTGAAGAACTACAAGGGCATGCTCGGTCGCTTCGCCTCCATGGGCTACACCGTGCCGGACCTGTCGCCGTTGACCAACGAGCAACAGGCCCACGACTTCTACTTCCGCGGTGACCAGCACTGGACCCCTTACGGCGCCCAGCGCACCGCCAAGATCGTGGCCGAGAGCATCAAGAAGATCCCGGCCTTCGCGTCGATTCCCAAGAAGGAATTCGAGACCCGTATATCGGGTCGCATGGGCAAGACCGGAACATTGCACAACATGGCCGGTCAATTGTGCGGCTCCAGCTATGCGATCCAGTACATGGACCAGTTCTCCACCGAGCCCAAAGGGGCTGCAGCCGATGGCGATCTGTTCGGTGATTCCGGCAACCCCGAGATCACCCTGGTAGGGACCAGCCACAGCGGCAAGAACTATAACTTCGCCGGCTTCCTGGAGCAGGACACCGGTGCCGATGTGCTCAACGTGGCCTTCCCCGGCGGTGGCCTGGAAGGCTCGATGCTGCAGTACCTGGGCAGTGAAGATTTCCAGAAACGGCCGCCGAAGATTCTGGTCTGGGAATTCTCGCCGCTGTATCGCCTGGATCAGGAAACCATCTATCGCCAGATGATGGCCTTGCTGGACAACGGTTGTGAGGGCAAGCCGACGCAGATGAGCGAAAGCATCACGCTCAAGCCCGGCAAGAACGAACTGCTGGTCAACGGTCGCAACGGCATCATCGATGTCCACAACGGTGCCCACCAGATCGACATCAAATTTGCCGACACTTCGGTGAAAACCCTGAAGGCCACCCTCTGGTACCTCAATGGTCGCCACGAGGAACTGAAGATCGAAAAACCGACAACATCCGATACCGACGGGCGTTTTGCCTTCGAGATGCGTGATGACCAGGACTGGCCGCAGCAGAACATGCTGGCCCTGGAAATCCAGGGGCCGGAAGAAGCCGGCGCCGCACCGCAGAAGGTCGAAGCGAAAGTATGCAAACGCAACGTGTTCCCCGGCGTGAAAACGCAACAGGCTCAGGCCGGGCTATGAGGTTCTTATGCAAACTTTGAAAACAGCAACACGCCAATGGCTCGCACCCTCACTGCTGACACTGGCCTTGTTCGGCCCGGCAGTGGCCGCGCAGGCCGCTGATCTGGTACCGCCCAAGGGCTACCTCAGCGGCATCGAGAAACCCAAGGTCAAGCCGGGCAATTTCAGCTGCGATTCGCCGCCCAAGCCTTACACCGAAAGCTTGCAGTTCCGCAGCAAGTACGAAGGTTCGGGCAAGGATCGTTCGACGTTCAATGCCGATTCCGACGCCGCATTTCGCGATGCGACCAAGGACATCACCAATATGGAGCGTGGCACCAGCAAGGTGGTCATGGCCTATATGCGTGATGGCCGGCCGGAGCAGCTGGACTGCGCCCTGAGCTGGCTCGACACTTGGGCCAACGCCAACGCGCTGATGTCCACCGACTTCAACCACACCGGCAAGTCGATGCGCAAATGGGCACTGGGCAGCATGTCCTCGGCCTACCTGCAACTGAAGTTCGCCGACACCCACCCACTGGCAGGCAAGGACGCGCAAACCAAACCGATCGAAGCCTGGTTTGGGCGGCTGGCCGATCAGGTCGTCAGCGATTGGGACAACCTGCCGTTGGACAAGAACAACAACCACACCTATTGGGCCGCGTGGTCGGTGATGTCGACCTCGATCGTGCTCAACCGTCGCGACCTGTTCGACTGGTCGGTCAAGGAATTCAAAGAGGGTGCCAGTCAGGTCGACGCTCAGGGCTTCCTGCCCAACGAGCTGAAGCGCAAGCAACGCGCCCTGGCGTATCACGCCTACGCGGTCGCGCCGCTGACCATGATCGCCGTCTTCGCTCAGGCCAATGGCGTGGATCTGCGCCCGGAAAACAACGGCGCCCTGCAGCGTCTGGGCAACGTGATCCTCAATGGTGTCAAGGACCCCAACGAGTTCCAGTCCAAGAACGGCGAGAGCCCGGACATGACCGAGATCAAGGTGCAGAGCAAATGGGCCTGGCTTGAACCCTACTGCTCGCTGTACGCCTGCGCCCCGGACACCATCGAACGCCGTCACGTCGGCCAGCCCTACAAGACCTTCCGTCTGGGCGGCGATTTGACTCGCGTGTTCGATCCGGCGGATGACAAGGGCGGCAAAGGCGGCGCCGAAGACAGCGGTGGCTCGGGCGACGCTGGCTCCTGATACCGCAAACGCATTTCCTGTGGGAGCGGGCTCTGCCCGCGAATTCGCGAGCAAGACTCGCGCCCACAGGAGCGCAGTAAAACAAGAATTTTCATGGGCCCTCCTGCGGGGGGGTTTGGGGGGGGCGCGGCCTGTGACTGCTGCCCCTGACTGCAAGTTGCAACAAAGGAGAGATCGGGATGGTGTTCTCATCCAACGTGTTCCTGTTCCTGTTTCTACCGGTCTTCCTGGGCCTGTACTACTTGAGCGGCAACCGCTACCGAAACCTGCTGCTGCTGGTCGCCAGCTACGTGTTCTACGCCTGGTGGCGGGTAGACTTCCTGGCCCTGTTCGCCGGCGTCACGCTGTGGAACTACTGGATCGGCCTGCGCGTAGGGGCTGCCGGGGTACGGACCAAGTCCGCCCAGCGCTATCTGCTGATGGGCGTCGCCGTCGACCTGTGCATCCTTGGCTACTTCAAGTACGCCAACTTCGGCGTCGAGAGCATCAACGCAATCATGCATTCGTTCGGCCTGGAGCCGTTCATCCTGACTCATGTGCTGTTGCCGATCGGTATCTCGTTCTACATCTTCGAGTCGATCAGCTACATCATCGACGTGTACCGCGGTGACACCCCGGCCACGCGCAACCTCATCGATTTTGCCGCCTTCGTGGCGATCTTCCCGCACTTGATCGCCGGCCCCGTGCTGCGCTTCAAGGACCTGGCCGATCAGTTCAACAACCGCACGCACACCCTGGACAAATTCTCCGAGGGCGCGACGCGGTTCATGCAGGGCTTTATCAAGAAGGTATTCATCGCCGACACCATCGCGGTGATCGCCGACCACTCCTTCGCCCTCACCCACCCGACCACCGGCGACGCCTGGCTGGGTGCGCTGGCCTACACCGCACAGTTGTACTTCGACTTCTCCGGCTACAGCGACATGGCCATCGGTCTGGGCCTGATGATGGGCTTCCGGTTCATGGAGAACTTCAAGCAGCCGTACATCAGCCAGTCGATCACCGAGTTCTGGCGGCGTTGGCACATCAGCCTGTCGACCTGGCTGCGCGACTATCTGTACATCACGCTGGGCGGTAACCGTGGCGGCACGTTCGCGACCTACCGCAACCTGATCCTGACCATGCTGCTGGGCGGTCTGTGGCACGGCGCCAACATCACTTACATCGTCTGGGGTGCCTGGCACGGTGTGTGGCTGGCAATCGAGCGGGCACTGGGTATCAACACCACGCCGCGGGCGCTGAATCCGATCCGCTGGGCCTTCACCTTTTTGCTGGTGATCATGGGCTGGGTGATCTTCCGTTCCGAGAACCTGCACGTGGCCGGCCGCATGTACGGCGCCATGTTCAGCTTTGGCGACTGGAAGCTGTCCGAGCTCAACGCGGCGAGCCTGACCGGTTTGCAGGTTGCCACCTTGGTGGTCGCCTATATCACGCTGGCGTTTTTCGGCCTGCGCGATCTGTACCGCAAGCCGCTGCAGGTCAAGTCGCCCAAGGCGCAAGCCACCGACAGCGACGTGGCCAACGGCCCGGCGACTGCCCAGCCAGGCTTGTTGCGCGCCACACCGGGCGATCAGCCGGCGCAGGTCGCCGCCTATGCGCACGGCCATGACGTACAGGCCTCGGCCTGGGTCGCCGACTGGCCGCGCTATGCGATGCGCGCTTTGATTCTGCTGATGTTCGCAGCCTCGATCCTCAAACTTTCGGCGCAGAGCTTCTCGCCGTTCCTTTACTTCCAGTTCTGAGGGAGGCCGAATCATGACCCGTTCATTACGCATCCTCTACATCGCCTTGTTTCTGGGGCTGCTGCTGGCCTTGGGGATCTGGTCCCTGACGGCGTTCGGCAATTTCAACCGTACCGAGCAGATGACCCTGCTCAACGGTAAATGGGCCAAGGCCGTCGAGACTCACTACGACGACGAGTTCCCGATCAAGCGCCTGGGCACCAACATCTGGGCGGCGCTGGATTTCAAGGTGTTCAACGAAGGCCGCCCAGGCGTGATCCTCGGCAAGGACCAGTGGCTGTACACCGACGAAGAGTTCGATCCAGTAGCCAACAGTGAACAGATCGAGGCCGAGAACTTCGCGCTGATCCGTGGTGTGCGCGACCAGCTCAAGCAGCACGGTGTGCAACTGGTGATGGCGATCGTGCCGGCCAAGGCGCGTCTGTACCCCGAGCACATTGGCGCGCAGACGCCTGCCAGCCTGCACGCGGACCTCTACCAGCAGTTCCATGCCCAGGCGCAACAGGCCGGCATCGTTGCCCCTGATCTGCTGGCGCCGTTGCAGCAGGCCAAGCAGCAGGGTCAGGTGTTTTTGCGTACCGATACGCACTGGACGCCCATGGGCGCCGAGGTGGTGGCGCAGAACCTGAGCAAGACCATCGCCGCGCAGATGCCGCTCAATGGCACGCCGCAGCAGTATGAGACCGCCGCCGTGAAAACCGAGCCCTACAAGGGCGACCTGACCACGTTCCTGCCGCTCGATCCGCTGTTCAGCAATTTGCTGCCAAAGCCGGATGATCTGCAACAACGTGCAACAACTGTGGTCAATAGTTCGGCTGATTCGAGCAGCGATGCCGGTGATGCAGCGCTGTTCGCCAACAACGATATTCCGGTGGCGCTGGTCGGTACCAGCTACAGCGCCAATCCGCACTGGAACTTCCTGGGCGCATTGCAGCAGTCGCTGAAAAGTGACGTTGTCAATTACGCAGAAGACGGCCACGGGCCGATCCTGCCGATGCTCAAGTACCTACAAACCGATGCTTTCAAGAACAGTCCGCCACAGGTGTTGATCTGGGAATTCCCTGAACGCTATCTGCCGATGAAGAACGATCTGAGCGAGTTCGATCCCAAATGGGTCGCCAACTTGAAGAAGAGCTCGGACACCAACAACCAGAACCTGGCCGTGGGCCAATCCAATTGAGCTGCACCGCGGCCCACATTCGAATTTATTGCAAGAGGAATGACGCATGACTAACGCTACTGCCGCCACCCGTACCCCGGCTGTCAAACGTATCGCCAAGGCCTGCGCCCTGGTCGCAGGCATGAGCCTGCTGTCGGTCCAGGCCTTCGCCGCCGGTGACTCGGCTCTGTATGGCCCTACCGCGCCGAAGGGCTCGACCTTCGTGCGGGTCTACAACGCTGGCAACCAACCGGTCGCCGCGAGCGTCGGCAATACCAGCCTCAATGAAATCCCCGTGCAGGGCAGCAGCGCTTTCAGCTTCATGCCGCAGGGCGACTACAGCGCCAAGATCGGCAACGCTACCTTGCCGGTGAAGCTGGCTTCGGACCAGTACTACACCATCGTCAACAACGGCAGCGGCCAGCCTGTACTGGTGGATGAGCCTCCGTTCAAGAACAAGCAGAAATCCCTGGTGCGCGTGCAGAACCTTACCGACGCGCCTCTGACCCTGAAAACCGCCGACGGTAAAACCGACGTGGTCCCTTCCGTGGCACCCAAGGCCCACGGCGATCGTGAAATCAACCCAGTGAAAGTCACTCTGGCGCTGTATCAGGGCGACAAGAAGGTTTCGGACCTCAAGCCGGTTGCCCTGGAACGCGGCGAAGCGGCCGTGCTGTACGTCACCGGTAGCGGCAGCAGCCTGTCGCCGGTGTGGGTCAAGCCGCCAGTGGCGAGCAAGTAAGCCTTTAGCGTGATGAGTATTGCGTCGACTGGCCAGGTGGCCGGTCGACCGGGAACAACAACAAGACAGAAACGGCAACAACAGTCAGCCCATACGAATATCTAGGAGAAACAACATGATTCCGGTGATCTTGTCAGGTGGTAGCGGCTCACGTCTTTGGCCGCTTTCGCGCAAGCAATTCCCTAAACAGTTTCTGGCCCTGACCGGCGAACACACGCTGTTCCAGCAAACCCTGGAACGGCTGGTGTTCGACGGCATGGACAAGCCAATCGTGGTCTGCAACAAGGACCACCGCTTTATCGTCAACGAGCAGTTGGCCAAGCTCAAGCTCGAGACCCAGGGCATCCTGATGGAGCCCTTCGGCCGCAACACCGCACCGGCCGTAGCCCTGACCGCCATGAAGCTGGTCAACGAAGGCCGCGACGACCTGATGCTGGTGCTGCCCGCCGACCACGTCATCGAAGACCAGAAAGCCCTGCAGCGCGCCCTGGCCCTGGCCACTGTGGCCGCCGAGCGTGGCGAGATGGTGCTGTTCGGTGTGCCGGCCACGCGCCCGGAAACCGGTTACGGTTACATCAAGTCGACCAACGATGCGCTGTTGCCTGAGGGCGTCAGCCGCGTCGCGCATTTCGTCGAAAAACCCGACGAAAAACGCGCTACCGAGTTTGTCGAAGCCGGCGGTTACTTCTGGAACAGCGGCATGTTCCTGTTCCGCGCCAGCCGTTTCCTCGAAGAACTGAAAAAGCACGATTCGGACATCTACGACAACTGCATGCTCACCCTGGAGCGCAGCAAGCATGAAGGCGACAACGTCGAGATCGACGATGCCACCTTCGCGTTGTGCCCGGACAATTCCATCGACTACTCGGTGATGGAAAAAACCCAGCGCGCCTGTGTGGTACCGCTGTCGGCCGGTTGGAGCGACGTCGGTTGCTGGGCTTCGCTGTGGGAAGTCAACGCCAAGGACGACAACGGTAACGTCAGCAAGGGCGACGTGGTCATCCAGGACAGCCGCAATTGCATGATCCACGGCAATGGCAAGCTGGTGTCGGTGATCGGCCTGGACAACATCGTCGTGGTCGAAACCAAGGACGCGATGATGATTGCTCACAAGGACAAGGTCCAGGGCGTCAAGCAGATGGTCGCGACTCTCAACGAACAGGGCCGCAGCGAAACCCAGAACCACTGCGAAGTGTACCGCCCATGGGGCTCGTACGATTCGGTGGACATGGGCGGCCGCTTCCAGGTCAAGCATATTTCGGTCAAGCCAGGCGCTTGCCTGTCGCTGCAGATGCACCACCACCGTGCCGAGCACTGGATCGTGGTGTCGGGCACGGCAGAAGTGACCTGCGACGAAAACGTGTTCCTGCTGTGTGAAAACCAGTCGACCTATATCCCGATCGCGTCGGTGCACCGTCTGCGCAACCCGGGCAAGATCCCGCTGGAAATCATCGAGGTTCAGTCTGGCAGCTACCTGGGTGAAGACGATATCGAGCGTTTCGAAGACATCTACGGCCGGTCGACCCCGATCGACCGCGGCGTGTCGGTGAAAACCATCGCTCAATAAGCGTCACGGCTGGAACAGGCCCCCGATCCGCTCGCTGCGTACCCTATCCGCAGCGAGGGGATCGGGGGCTTTTTTGTGCGGCGACGGCAACGGCAACGGCAACGGCAACGGCAACGGCGCAAGATTGTTGGCGGTGGGTTTGAGATTTGCGTGCTGGCCCTGCTTGGTCCGGGCCTGTGCGGCTCGCCCTGCCCATTGGCCCTTCGCCTAGGCTCAAGGTACCCGCGCGCAGACGCCTGAAGAGAGGGCACGGCGCAATGGGCCATCCATGGCCCAACGCGCCTGACCCGGCATCCTGCCGGGATCTCCCTCTCTTCAGGCGCCTGCGCGCGGCCTGCTGGAGGGGCGGCCGCACAGGCCCGGACCAAACAGGGTCAGATCGAGAATGGTGTGGGTATTTTTGACTCTTTGATTCTTTAGGGTAAGGCGCGTATGCGTATGCGCGCCTTGCCAGCCGCGCGCTGGGGCGGTATGGGGCCGACGCCGCTGCCTATCAGCGGTCTGGCATGGTAATCCGTGCTACAACAATCAGCGCTTGAGGCATTCGCTGGTGGATATTTCGGGCCCGCAAATCGCTCTATGGCGACTGTACGCGGGAGGCCTTGCGCCTGCCGGTGGTTGTGGCCGGTTTACCAGCCCGCGTACAGCTGCCACCTATTTCTTCCTTGCTATCGACGGCCCTGGAAGAACGCATCCTCTCCAGCGATGACGCCTTCATGATGGCCTCTACGCTCAAGTCCGCTAAAGCGGGTGGATTCATTGATCGCAGATCTGCAGCAGCGCGTCTAGACGTCGGACGTTCGCGCACGCGGCTATAGCCAAACGCTTACACGCCGTGGTGGTGTTTGGCTCTATGGCGCAACGTGGTGACGCAGTAATCTAAACCCATCGACAGCAACGCAGGCAGCGCTGCTGGATCAAGGATGATCGACCATGGCCCGGAGGGCTACCACAGGATGTGGAATGGTCTTCGGAAACCCGCTTCGGCGGGTTTTTTATTGCCTGGGATTTGGGGATTGGCCGGCAACGGCAACGGCAAAAGACTGTTGGCGGTAGGTTTGAGATATGTGTGCTGGCCCTGCTTGGTCCGCGGCCGTGCGGCCCGCCCTGCCCATTGGCCCTTCGCCTAAGCTCAGGGTACCCGCGCGCAGACGCCTGAAGAGAGGGCACGGGCCCGGACCATGCAGGGCCAGATCGAGAGGGGTGTGGGCGTTGGTATCTCCCTTCGCGAGATATCTTTTTAGGATTCTTTTTCCCCCGACCAATACCATATTGTTGATCCCCACGACGACCCTCTAAATTCAGGCATGATTTCGCCTTGTTTGAAAAACTGTTTCGAGTCAGCTCTTGCAGAGCTGAACCAAAAACCTGTCCTCGGACACGGGTTATTAGCGCTCACCCTTCCAGGTCCCTGTAGACCCTTACTACTAGAGGAGCTTCTAGCATATTCGACGAGGTCTTTGGGGTAGACCATATGTTTGATTTTGCTATTGTCGATCTCTTAAAGGTAGGCGACTGCCGCAGCTTCGAAAGCCCAGTAACCCACGTATCCCTGTGTATCACCTCCAATATGTAGATCATGCCAAGGCGCCTGCCGGAATGATGAATACCATTCATCGCAATATTCCTCGAGAAGTCTCGAAGCCTCGTCCGATGTATCGGCGTATATCGCGTAAAGCAGCTTGCTATACTCGCTGTGATACCAAGTATCAACGTCCGACCTTCCTGGTACAACCTTAGTCAACAAGTCCTCGTAAAGCGCATCACTACCAAAATATTCGGCCCTATCAAATAACCCAACAAATCTCACTAGAAGGTCTGGCTGATCGAGAAGAATACACAAGCTCAATACTTGGATGAATTCCTCATACTGATCTAGTAAGTCGTCAATGGCCAAGGGCGCGATATTAATACGCCCATCGTACTTCGAAAGCAGCAATTGGCGACTTTCGTATTTTTCAACTAAACACGCTAACAAAGCAATCATCTTTTCCGGTTCACACCCGGCAGTGTACTCCAGCAGAAGTGATTTGAAACATGCATCCTTTAGCAGCGTGGACTTCATTGAAAGCTCGTGGCTTTCCGAATCCGCTTCCAGATGATTCTCCCTCCAATACGTCTCTTCGTTAGCATAGTGCTTAGACAAGAGCTCGTAGCTCCGTTCTGTTAGAAAATTCTGCCTTCTGTTCAATGCTACACCTCCGCAGCAAGCGAAGTTAGCTTGCCATATTTTTTGGATAACGAGCTTTTCTTCTTATTTACAGCAATTTTGATAGCATGCTCGCCGTAATGAAATGCTTTATGAGTATCATGATTTTCCGGAACCGTAGAAACCTTCGCCAAAGCGTGTTGCTTAGGGCTGCCACTTGGATGACAAACAGGAGCGTAGAACAAATGGCGGCTATATAAACTCAATACAGAGTTCTTATTCACAACCCCTACTGCCTTATCTAAATCCCTTAAGATCCATTCCGCACTCATTTGCACTAATACTTTTTTAGACCGATTCAGCGGCTTTGAAGAAGCGGAAGCACTACCAGCCCCACCCTTATTTCGTTTTCCTCTTGAGGGCATTGAACTTGGGCTATATTGTGGCGCTCCCGTCTCAGATGAGGTATATAAAGGTTCCAAGAGCTCACCGACACTTGATATACCTCCAACTATCAAAATAGCAACAACAACTCCAATTCGAATGCGTACTACTCGCCCCATCATGCCCTTCAGCCCCCACTTGAGCACCCCAACCACCCGGTTTCTTCACCGTCGCTGGCCGCTCCGAACCATTGGACGCAGCTGAACCATTACGCTGTACCTTCTTCCACTTCAGCAGGCGCTTTTCAACAACCCCCATCATTTTCGGCATATTATCGCGGGCATCGGCTAGCACCGTTGTGACAGCGATCTTGGTCCAGTTTGGCAGTGCCCTGAAGGTCGAAGAGCCTTTGACGCCCGTTATCACCGCATCGATTTCTGCGGCCAATGCAGAGGCATCAAACATCTGCTTCAGCAACATCCCCGGGCTAGTCTTGATCCCGCATTCGGTCAGGATAAAGCGCAGCAAGTCGAACAACACCGGAGCAAAACGTTGCGGGTCACGATTGACCAGCCGCAGACTTTTCTTCACGCCATCGCTATGTCCCGGGATCCAGCCCATCAACGCCAGCACCAGATGAGCTGAGCGTCGCCTTAGGTATCCGGCGTACCAGCGTTTGCTGTTAGATGTGTGATGACATCGTTATCAGCTATGAGTAAGCCAAGATAGCTTCAATTGCCTCGTTCCAAATGTTTACTCATTTTCCCCCGACCAATACCAAATCGTCGATCCCCATGATGACCCATTGAATTCAGGCATGATCTCGCCTTGTTTGAAAAAACGCCTGGAATTTGGTTGCGCAGTGCTGAACCAAAATCCGGAGCGAGTACAAAGCTGCCCCGCATAAACCTTACCTGCAGCAGCTGTCGATCCATTGGGTTTATAAGTTCGTGCATATTCAACGAGCGCTTTAGGGTAAACAATATGGTCTACTTTGCTATCGTCAACTCCATATAAATACGCAATTGCTCCGGCCTCAATAGCCCAATAGCCAAAATAGGTACCTTCTTCATCCTTATGACTATCATGCCAAGAGGAATTCTCGAAAGCGGAATACCAATTTGCGCAATAGTCTGCCAACAATATCGATGCTTCCGCACGATCGGCTTCGTATACTGCTTGTATCAGTTGTGTATAAACAGGATGATACCATTCATCTATATCCGCCCGCCCTGACATAAAGTTTCGGACGAGATCTTCAAATAGCAAATCTTGCCCTTTGTACCCGGCAGCATCAAAAAGGGCGGCGAACCGCTTAAGAAGATCCTGGCGATGAAGCAGGACACAGAGCCCTATTATCTGTACTGCCTCCTCGAATTCGTCAGGCCACTCTGCCAAGTTTAAAGGGCTAATAAGTGGATTCCGCTCGGAAATAGAGAGTGCTATTTGCATTCGCTCGTATGCGACTACAACGTCCTCCAAGGATCCCGTTAGAGAGCAGATATCGATCCCGCGCGTATAGTCGAGTAATAAGCCTTGCAACGCAGCGTCACATATTCTACGGGCCTTCAAATAGTTTTCCTGCTCAGGAGTATCAGCTTGAATAGAGTGAGTTTGCCAGTAACCTTCCTCTTCATCGAAATATTTTTTTACGCTATCGTAATGAGACACCGTGAGAAATTTCTGCCGCCTATTCATTTTTACACCTCTAACGCCAAGGTTGATCGAGTGCCATACTTACGAATCAAAGTATTTTTCTTTTTATTAGTGGCTCTTTTTACTTCTTCTTCGCCGTAATGAAATGCATCATGCTTATCATGGGTGACACTACTGCCAGCTAACTTGGCAAGAGCATGCTGCTTAGGGCTACCGCTAATATGATAAAGCGGAGCATAGAATAAATGCCGACTATAAGACGACATGACATCTCGACGTAGACCTCTTGAAACTGATGCGTTGATGTTTTTATTTATCCACTCCACACTCATCTGAACATAAATCAGAGAGTTTTCAGGCCTAAGCGGTGACTTTGAAGTTGTGGCTCCACCACGTATTCGCCCCCCCTGTTTCGTCTTGGAGTACGGTATATTCTGCCCGGAATCACTGTCGTCATCTGGCAGGACGGGCTCTAGAATAGAGCTAATATTCGCCAAACCATTAACTCCAAGCTTTGAGGTAATAGAGGGCTTTCGAGTGCTCGATATTTTCCTATGGAATTTTGGCGCGTCTTCATGTTTACTTGCTTTAGCTTCAACTATAGCATACCGCTTTCCATTATTGCTCGAGGAGGTCGCCCTCCAAACTGCATCAATACCGGTACCGTTAGCAGGGTCAGTAAGCTTATAAAGTATGTTCGGCATCTTCGGATACCCTCCTTTTGAGAGTTTCCCTATTATCACCTCACTGGGGCGTCCCTCCAGCCAAACCCCTTCCGCCCCTCTATCATGTCCGTCCCAATCCTTACCCCAGCCAAACTCCTCCGCGCAAATATAATCAGCGATATGCTCCCCACTCACCCCCAACCCTTCATTGGTCAGTTCGGAAATCGCGAGTTCGCGCAGAGTCGATTTATCACTCTGATTCGAATGTGTTCTTATCGCCCCATCATGCCCTTCAGTCCCCACCTGAGCATCCCGCCCACCCGGTTTCTTCACCGTCGCTGGCCGCTCCGAACCATTGGACGTAGCTGAACTATTACGCTGCACCTTCTTCCACTTCAGCAGCCGCTTTTCGACAACCCCCATCATCCTCGGCATGTTATCGCGGGCATCGGCTAGCACCGTTGTAACAGCGATCTTGGTCCAGTTCGGCAGTGCCTTGAAGGTCGAAGAGCCTTTGACGCCCGTTATCACCTCATCGATTTCCGCAGCCAATGCAGAGGAATCAAACATCTGCTCCAGCAACATCTCCGGGCTGGTCTTGATCCCGCATTCGCTCAGGATAAAGCGCAGCAGGTCGAACAACACCGGAGCAAAACGTTGCGGGTCACGATTGACCAGCCGCAGACTTTTCTTCACGCCATCACCAGGCCCTGGAATCCAGCCTACCAGTGCGAGCACCAGATCGAATTCCGCGTCCTCTTTAGCATCCGGCGTTTCAGAATTGTAAAGGCTGAGGCAGGACTCCACCGTGTCGTAGGCATCGATCGCCTGCCCGAGGAAGGGCACCGCACCGAGCGCGATTCCTTTAGCCACCGCGATAGCAGCGTCTTTATAAGCTGCTGTGCGGTCATCATCCGCAGCAGCGCCGCTGCCCATGACGTCGTCTGTCATACCACTCTCCCTGAGGCGCTTTCGGCCAGTGCCTGCAAATCGACTTGGTCAGGGTCCACCCCGAGCTTATTTAGGTCTGCAATCAAGTCATCGTCGGTGCCGGTCAAGGCAGTGATTAGTTTGCGGGTAAAACTGTCGCAGTATTCGCCGTAATGGACTTTGACGCTTCCAGGCGGTACGCCCTCGATGCGTGCGAATCCATCTGCATCTAGCGTGCCCGCCTTGATGGATCCATCGGAAAATTCAACCCGGTAAGGTGCGTTGCCAACAGGCAAAAGTTTGCGGTCATGCAAGTTCAATTCAAGCCAGGTGGTATTGGCCGTGGCGGTCTTTAACAACTCGCCAGCCGGATCAGCATCTGCCGCCAACGGCAACACCGCTGTCAATAACCCAATCCCAGTGCCCATCCCCGGTGCGCCTCCCGCATTGGCCTTCGTGGTAGCACTCATAACCGTTACACCACTTGCATCCAGCTTGATAAAGCTTCCGCCGGCCTGAACCGTCAGTTCATCCTCGGCCTCGATCACAAGGGTATCGCCCGCTTTCAGATGTATCTCGCGCCCAGCGTTGATCAATTGCGAGTCGCCGATTTTAATGTGCTGGTTATTGCCCACCCTCAGATGGTCATCAGCCTTCATTTCAGTCTTGCGATCCGCCCCGATAGTGCGGTGCTCCTCGGCCTTGAACTCGCTGTAACTGTTACCCTCGACCGTGTCATGACGTTCGTGACCAACACGAATCACTTGATCGTTTTCGATGTTTTCATCCCAGTCGCGCTGCGCGTGCAGGTAGATCTGTTCTTCTCCCTTTTTGTCCTCGACACGGATCTCGTTGTATCCGCCGCCGCCTGGGGTGCTGAGGGTCTTGAACCCGGTCTGGGTCTTGTTCGCCGGCAGCGCATAGGGCACCGGGTTTTCCTTGTGGTACACGCAGCCACTGACCACTGGTTGGTCCGGATCGCCCTCAAGGAAGGTGACGATGACTTCCATCCCGACGCGGGGGACGGCCATCGCGCCGTAGCGGTCGCCCGCCCAGCTGGACGACACACGTAGCCAGCAACTGCTGGTGTCGTCGGAGGCGTTGAGGCGATCCCAGTGGAATTGCACTTTGACGCGGCCGTATTGATCGCAGTGGATCTCTTCACCTTTGGGGCCCGTGACGATGGCGCTCTGCAGGCCAAGTATTCGCGGCTTAGGGTGCTTCAATGGCGGGCGATAGAACACGTCCCACGCAGTGGCGAGGAAACGGTTGCGGTAGCCGTGGTGGAAGGCGTCTTTATTTGCCGTGGTATCACTGGTGACGGACTCTTCGAGTACTTGAGGCTGCTTGCCTTCGTGGAACACTTCGGTCAGCAACCACAGGTCATTCCATTCAGCCTTGGTGTGCTCGGCCATGGTCATGAAAAAACCGCTCTGCAAACGCGGCTCATCACTCTTGCCTTCGGCCAGGCGGAAGTCCGCGCGATGGCGTTCGAGGGCCCGCTGGCTGAGCTGTTTGCCGCGAGTGCCGTCGGTGAAGCGACCGGGGTAGTCGTAGTCTTCGAGGTCCGGCTGGGCGCCTTTGTAGTCGCCGGGGCGGTAGGCGGCGTCGAGTTGCAGCCGCGGTTTTTCGAAATCGTAATCGCGACGCGAGACACGGCTTGTGCGCGCCTCCGTACGCACCGCGAAGCGCTTGATGACCGGACCATCAGCGACCATGCCGGTGTCTTGCACGTAGGAAACGGCCTTGCCGAGCTTGGGAAGACCCGCCTGATCATCGCCGAACACCATGGTGTGCTGCTGCGGGCGATGCTCGAAGTGGAAGTGAATGCCTTCCTCTTCGCACAAGCGTTGAATAAAGTGCAGATCGCTCTCGTCGTACTGCACACAGTAGTCGCGCGGTGGGTACTGGGTGTTGCACTGGAAGCGATACAGACCGCCGAGGATGCCGTGCTCTTCGAACACCTGACTGATGATTTCGATCACGCTCTTGTGCTGGAAAATGCGCTGGTTGTAACGAAGCTCGAGATAAGCCAACTGTGGCACCAGCGACACGCAGTATCGGTGCAGGCGCTTGCCGGTATCTCCGGCCGATACGCTGTATATCTGCCCGTGGATACCGGTGCCGTTTTCGTCCAGCGCAAGGTAAGCCTGCTTGTGCATCAGGCCGTACAGGTCGATATCAGGGTTTTCGCTGACGAGTACGAGCTCGAATCGATAGACACGGTTGATGCCTTCGTGACCGGTGAAGCTGAGGACCTGGAAGTCGTTGTCGAGCGCGGGGATAGTGAGGTTGAAATGGGTGCAATCTGCAGAACTGAACAACGCTTACTCCTTGTAGTTCGCCGCGGTGCACACACTGGCCTGAGAATCGAGCGAGTGCGCCATCAAAACGGGGCTGCTGGGCGTATTTCCCAGGCTTCCATTGCCTTTGGGTGGCGGATGATCAAGCTCAAGGTCCGCAGACGAAAGCGATAGTGCCAGGCCGATGGGTTTTGGGGTTCACGACGGTGTGCGGCTCGCATCAGTGAAGGCAAGGTGACCTTCGGTACCAGCGGGCCAATTTTGGTAGCGGAGAATGGTCCCAGATCAGCGCTGGCGTGTATGTCAGGCGAATCCTACAAACTGGATTATTTGTAGGTCATATATGCCATTTGACCGGAGAAACCTGCCTAGATAAGTCCGCTCAGCTCCAATTGTCTGAGATAAGATCCCCTCTCACTATCTGCCCAAAGGCTTTACCCATGCCCATCGCCCTCATCACCGGTTGCTCCAGCGGCATCGGCCACGCCTTGGCCCATGCCTTCAAGAACGCTGGCTATGACGTCTGGGCGACGGCGCGCAAGGTCGAGGATGTTGCGCGGTTACACGCCGAGGGCTTCGTCGCGCTGGAACTGGACGTCACTGATGCAGCTGCCTTGGCAGCATTGGCTGAACGCTTGGCGCAAGACGGCAGCGGTATCGATGTACTGATCAACAATGCGGGCTATGGCGCTATCGGGCCGCTGCTTGATGGCGGTGCCGAGACGATCCGGCGGCAATTCGAGACCAATGTGTTTGCGGTGGTGGAGGTGACACGTGCACTGCTGCCCGCGCTGCGGATTCGCCAGGGGTTGGTGGTGAATATCGGCAGCGTTTCCGGGCTGTTCGTGACGCCGTTTGCTGGGGTTTACTGCGCGTCGAAAGCGGCCGTGCATGCCATCAATGAAGCCATGCGCATGGAGCTCAAGCCACTGGGCGTGCGGGTGATGGAGGTGCAGCCGGGCGCGATCGATACGCGCTTTGCCGATAACGCAGGGGCGCAGGCGGAACTGCTGATCGCACCCACCTCACCTTGGTGGCCGTGGCGTGAAGGCATTCGAGCACGCTCGCGCGCGTCGCAGGATCGGCCGACACCGGTATCAGAGGTCACCCGCAAAGTAATCGAAGCAGCTCAACGCGCTACCCCACCAGCCTTGGTGCGAGTCGGCAACGGCTGCCGGGCATTACCACTGCTAGCGGCGTTAGTGCCAACGGCATGGCTGGACCGAGTGTTGATGAAGAGATTTGGCTTGAACCAGAAACATTGATGCTGAATCGGATGGCCCTTTCGCGGGCAAGCCTTGCTCCCACAGGTGTCCGACTCCGGAACGGCTGGCACTGTGGGAGCGGGCTTGCGCGTTCGGCGGCGAAGAGGCCAGACACCTCTCGGCAAACTCCACAGATATCCACCCACGCGCCCCAATCTCCGCGTTCTGCTTTCGGGCCGGCCTTGGGGTCGCGGCCCCCTTCCAGCAGGCCGCGTGGAGGTGCGCTTGCGCAGGGATAGCCGGCATGGATGCCGGCCAAGCCCCGTTGGGCCATGGAAGGCCCATCGGGGCGTGCCCTGCGCAAGCGTGCCGGAACGCGGGCACCCTGAGCCTAAGCGAAGGGCCAATGGCGGGGGCCGCGACCCCAAGGCCGGCCCGAAAGCAGAACTGCCCCAATCTCAGCAGCCCCGCAACCGCCCCAAAAAGCCTCCCGGCCTAGCCGAGTGTTCAATAGCAGACGCCACCGATGTAGCCCCCAACCACACCCCCCAAGCAGCAGAAATACGGCAGGCAGCCGCGCGCACCTCCGTTACTCCTTGACGATCACCGTACACGTCGTGCCGGCAGACAACAGCATCCCCTGCGGCACCTCATCGATATGAATCCGCACCGGCACCCGCTGCGCCAACCGTACCCAGTTGAACGTCGGGTTCACGTCTGCCACCAGATCCCGGCTCTGCGGGTTGTCCCGGTCATAGATCCCGCGCGAGATACTCTCAACGTGCCCCTTGAGCAACTCGCCGCTCATCATCTGCATATCCGCCTGATCACCCACGCGGATGTGCGGCAGCTTGGTCTCTTCGAAGAAGCCGTAAACCCAGAACGAATTCTTGTCGACCACCGCCATCTTCGCGTCACCCGTGCGCGCGTAATCACCGACATGCACGTTGAGGTTGGTGACGTAACCATCCACCGTCGCCAGCACTTGAGTGCGCTTGAGGTTCAACTGCGCCGCATCGAGCTGCGCCTGCGCCTGTTGATAATCGGCCTCGGCCGAGCTGGCGATGTTGCTGGCGTCCTCACGGTTTTCCTTGGAGATCACCAAGGCATCCAGGTCGGCACGGCGGCTGGCGTTGACCTTGCGCATTTCCCAAGTGGCCTTGCGCGATGCCACCAACGACTGCGCCTGCTTGATCGCGATCTGGTAATGCTCCGGGTCGATCTGCATCAGCACGTCGCCCTTTTTCACCAGTTGGTTGTCCTTGACCGGCACCGCCACCACGTAGCCGCTGACATCCGCCGCGACGTTGATGATGTCGGCGCGCACCCGGCCATCGCGGGTCCAGGGGGTGTCCATGTAATTCACCCACAGCGCGCGGCCGATGAACACGGCGACGGCCAGGACGATCAAGGTGCCGATCAGGCTGAAAAGCTTTTTCATCAGTCAGGTCTCAACGGTAAACAGTGAGCGCCATGGCGCCAAAAATGCAGACGAACAGGCACAGCCGCAGCAGCGCCGGATGCCAGAAAAACCGATAGACATCCAGGCCGCTGAGGAACCGATCCAGTGCCCAGGTGACTCCGGCGGCCAGCAGGAACATCAAGGTCATGGTCGGCATGTACACGCCGTGGAAGGCAATTTCACGAGGCATGGGGCAGTCCTGCGGGTGCATCGCTGGGGGCCAGCGCGGCCAGGGGCGAATGGGGGTCGAGCAAAGAGGTGCGGATGAAATGCAGGTAACTGGCCACGCGCCGCAATACGGAGGTCTCGAAATGCGGCCCGAAGGGTTCGTCGGCGTTCTGCACGGCCTCGATGGCTTGATCCACCGCGTACAGGCTGCGCTCCAGATTGGCCTGGCTGGGCTGAATGAACAGGCGGATCAACGAACGGCCCATGACCCGGATCGCCTGGCGCCACGGCTGCGACTCGGCGTAGGACGGGTGCACCGGCATTTGCGCCTGCTCGCGGCGCAGGTCGATGATCGCCCGACCGACTTCCAGTACCACCAGCGCCCAGCGCAGCAAATCGCGCTGCACCTGGGGCTGCCCGGCGGCCAGGCCATACGCCTGATGCACCAGATCGCGGGTACGGCTTTCGAATGACGTGCCCAGGTTGCGCAGCTTGCCGCTGATGGCGAACACCACCTGGCGGCGCACATCCTGCTCCATGCGCCGCCACAGCCAGCGCGCGTTGGGCGGCAGGATGATCGCCCCGGCCGCAGCGCAGATCAGCATGCCGAGGACCATGCCGATGTAATCGTTGATGAAGCTGTAGGGGTTGTAGATCGTCAGGTTGTCCGGCACCGAGCCGATCGAAAAGAAGATCAGCAAACCGACGCCATAGCCAACGTACTGCGGGCGCGAAGCCAGGAAGGCGCCGAACATGAACACCGGCGTGAGCACCACGCACAACAGCGCGAAGCCGTCGATCCAGGGCAGTACGAAGAAGGTTTCGGCGAAGCCCACCACTGCCCCCAGCAACGTGCCGCAGGCCATCTGGAACGAGAACCGCTTGGGGTTTGGCGTCGCGGCCGACAGGCCCACCGTGGCCGCCGCGACGATGGTCATGATCGCGCCGCTGGGCCACGCCGTGAGCAGCCAGTAACTGCCCAGGAGCATCACCACCGTAGCGCCGCGAATCCCCGACGCCGCCGAGGCCAGCCAGTTGGTCTGCGGCATGAAGGGCTCATCCCAACGCTCGCGGACGTGGTTGTGGTCGGCCAGCGAAGCATGCGTCTGCGCGTAATTCTGCAGATCGTCGACCAAACGGAACAGCAACTCGCTGGCGGTATGAAAATCCAGCAGACGGGTGGCGCTGGGGTCGAGCTCGAGGAATTGCGCGCGCAGGTTGCGCACCTGCGTCGGCAGTTCGCGCTGGTAATCCGCCAAGGCGTGCACCAGCCGCGCCGCGTCTTCGAGCGTCAGCCCGCGCCCGGCATAGCGATCGAGAATATCGGCCAGCCCCAGCAGCGCCGGATTCAGCGCGGCGATCACCTGCGGCCCCTGCACGCGGCGGCGTTCGAGCAACTGGTGCAGGGCATTGAAGCGCGTCGTCACGGCCATGAACTCACTGTTCAAGCGGCTCACACGACCACTGCGCCGGCGCATGTGCGGGTCCTCGAACGCCGTGATGCCGCGCAGGCTCTCAAGCCCTACGGCTTCGGCGATGAAGCGCACGTTATTGCTCTCGAACAGCTCGCGCTGGCTATTACCGCGCAACGCCTGCGTGGCGAACCCGGCGAAGGCACCAAACCGCTGGTACAGGGCGTTGTTCATCGCCGCACTGGCCGACTGCGGCAGCACCGCAGCGCTGACGAAGGTCGAGACGATCAGCCCGAGGGAGATTTCCAGCACCCGCCACATGGCCGCCAGGAAGGCGCCGTCGGGATGCGCCAGCGCCGGCAGGCCGACAAAGGCCGCGGTGTAGCCCGCCAGCACGAAGCCATAGCCGCGAAAGTTGCGATGGCGCATTGCGCCCATCGAGCAAATGCCGATCCACAGTGCGAGGCAGGGCAAAAACAGTTCGGAATTCTGCGGGAACAGTGCGATCAGCAGCACCGACACCGCCGAGCCGGCCAAGGTGCCGAGGAAGCGGTAGAAACTCTTGGCGAACACGTGGCCGCTTTGAATCTGCATGACGATGAACACCGTGATCATCGCCGTGCGCGGCTGCGGCAACTCCAGGCGCATGGCCAGCCACAGGGTGATGAACGCCGCCAGCAACACCTTGAAGATGTACGCCCAGGTCACGCCGTCACTGCGCACCCAATCGAACGCTGTGCGCCGCCAAGGCAGGGCCATCAATGCTTTCATGGCCGCGACTGCGCCCCGGCCGCAGCCGGCAAGGCCCTTGTGGCAGCGGGCGCTGCCCGCGACGGGTTCGACTCGGCGTCTGATCTGACGCCTTCGCGGGCAGAGCCCGTGCCCACAAGGGCAGCCACCAGGCCGGCCTTGACGCCACCCGGTGCAGCCTGCGCAGCGGAGGGCACATCGCCCCCCGCCTGCAAACCGCCGCCCAGCGCCGTGACCAGCTCGGCATGGGCAGTCAAGCGCGCGGCCTGCACCTGCTGCTCGACCTGGCGCTCGTGGAAGAGCAAGGTCTGCGCGTTGAGTACATTGAGATAATCGGTGAGGCCGCGTCGATAGGCGATCATCGCAATGTCATAAGTCTTCTGCGCCGAGGCCACCGACTCGGCAGCGAAACCCTGCTGCTTGGCCATCGATTCGCGGCGGATCAACTGATCGGAAATATCCTTGAGGGCGTTGACCAGCGTCTGGTTGTAGTGCGCCACCGCCAGGTCATAACCGGCGCTCGCCTCACCCAGTTGGCCGCGCAGGCGACCACCGTCGAAGATCGGCAGGCTGATGGCCGGGCCGACGTTGTAGCTGGATTTGCTGCCGGTCAAAAAGCCCAGCATGCTGCCGCCAGTCGCCATGTAGCTGAAGCTCGCCGTCAGGTCGACGTTGGGATAGAAATTGGCGTGGGCGACATCGATGCCCCGCGCCTGTGCCGCCACCTGCCAACGGGCCGCCACCACGTCAGGGCGTTGACCGAGCAATTGCGCTGGCAAGGCCGAAGGCAACTTCAGCTCGGCGCCCAGCACCAGCGTCGGACGCTGCAACTGCGCGCCCTCACCCGGCCCCTTGCCGGCCAAGGCGGCCAATTGATTGCGATTGAGCGCGATGGCCTCATCGAAGGCATCGATCTGGCGATGGGTTTCGGGCAACGGCGTCTGGGCCTGACTGACCTCGAAATGCGTCCCGATACCGCCCTCCAGGCGTTTTTGCGCCAGGTCGAGAATCTGCTGCTGCTGAGCGAGGGTGGCCAGGACGATGTCCCGTTGCGCGTAGTTGAGCGACAACTGGATATACACCCGCACGATATTGCTCTCCAGCTCCAACTGCGCCTGACGAGCCTCGGCCACACTCATGTGGGCCATATCGACTGCCTGCTCGCTGGCGTTGCTTTCGCGGCCCCACAGATCGAGCGAGTAGCTCAGGCCGACGCCGGCGGTGTTGTCCCAGGTGGTGGCCCCGGACAACTCCCCCGGCCCATAGAACTGATCCGCCGGCCAATTATGCCGATCCAGCGCCGCCTTGCCATTGATCTGCAACGACTCGGCCGCCTCGGCCACTCCGGCCATGGCCTTGGCCTGACGCACCCGCGCCAGGGCCGCGGCCAGGTTCGGGCTGCCCTGCACGGCCAAGTCGATCCAACGGTCGAGCTGCGGATCGGCATAGCCCTGCCACCACTGCGCGGCAGGCCAGTGGGCATCCCGCGCGGCAGCCTGGATGGCCGCGTCGGTGGCCAGGGTATCGGCAGCCATGGGACGGCTTTGTGGTGCAATGCCCCCCGTACCGACGCAGCCGCTGATGATCAAGGTAAAGGCCAAAACACTGAGAGCATTCAGCTGACGGATGGTGCGAGGCGGCACAGCGGCGAGTTCCCGGGGAGAATAGAGAAGAAAGACCTTTGGAGCGGCAATTCTAGGGCTCGCCAAGGGTGCCGATAAGCAGCGCTTCGTGCGATTCTTTGTTACCGATAACGCGATAATACGGCGTTATTCACAAGACTGAATTGTAACTTCATGCGACAATTTGCCGTCGATCTTGAGAGTGACACATGGATACCCTGCAAAACATGCGCGCTTTCAGTTGCGTCGCCGAGGCGGGCAGCTTTACCGCCGCCGCCGTGCAACTGGATACCACCACTGCCAACGTCTCCCGCGCCGTCTCCAATCTGGAAGCCCATCTGCAGACCCGCTTGCTCAACCGCACCACGCGGCGCATCGCGCTGACCGAGGCCGGCAAGCGCTATCTATTGCGTTGCGAGCAGATCCTCGCCTATGTCGAGGAGGCCGAAGCCGAAGCCAGTGATGCCCATGCGCGCCCCGCCGGGCAGCTCAAGGTGCACACCATGACCGGTATCGGCCAGCACTTCGTCATCGACGCCATCGCCGGTTACCGCAAGACCCACCCGGATGTCACCTTCGATCTGACTCTGGCCAACCGCGTGCCGGACCTGCTCGACGAGGGCTACGACGTGTCTATCGTGCTGGCCAGCGAGCTGCCGGATTCGGGCTTCGTCTCGCAACGCCTGGGCATCACCTACAGCATCGCCTGTGCCTCGCCCGAATACGTGCAGACCTACGGCATGGCCTACAAGCCCAGCGATCTGCCCGCACATTCCTGCCTGCGCTTGATCAGCCCCGTGCTGCAACTGGAGAAATGGCTGTTCGACGGCCCCGATGGCCAGGAAATGGTCAACATCACCAACGCGCCATTCCAGGTCAACTCCGCTGACGCCATGACCACCGCCATCACCAGCGGCATGGGCATCGGCGTGCTGCCGATCTACGCTGCCATCGACGGCCTGCGCAACGGCAGCCTGGTGCGGATGATGCCCAAGTACCGCTCCGGCGAGCTCAACCTCTATGCCATCTACCCCTCGCGCCAGTATCTGGATGCGAAGATTCGCACCTGGGTGGAATACCTGCGCGCCTCGCTGCCGGACATGCTCGCCGCCCATGAAGCGGACCTGAAGATCCACGAACTGCACATGGCGATCTGAGCCGCGTTTGCGGCGCGGATCGATAGCGTCAAAAGCGCGTATTCAATCGGTTACTACTGAACATTGATTCCGTTGCGCGCTCGCATCCCTAGCCCACGAATCCTGAACTTGGCGAGCGCAATTCGATCACGAGGCATAAGATAGTGGCCCGTAAAGTTATCTACCTCAACACCTTTAATACCCATCTTCAGCCCTCCTGCGCTTACAATTTTGGCACTCGCATTTAGCTTTTCACTAGCATATTTAGCAATTGCGGCATGAGAAAACTCTGCCGGACGTTTCATGCTCCCGACAACAAATGTATTATCATCAGCGATCACATATTTATGCTGAAACCCACTAGCATTCAGTCTCTTCATATCAGCAGAACTATGGACGACCGTGATATTTATAACAGATTCAGACAATCCTTTCTGAAGTGACGAATATTCGGCCGCCATTGCTCCGGACAGATGATTTCCAACTGGAGAGGCCCGCCGAATCCGATACTTGCTCAGCTTCTTGTAAAACAAGCTTTTTACCCCTTGGAATATCGACGTCTGGCCGGAGGGATCGACGCGATTGACAGGATCACCAAGACAGTAAGCATAACTATTTGGCCCCCCGTCGCCAAACGGACTCGTTGAATCGGGAGAGGCAAACCGTATCAGCACAGGCAGGTATAACCGAACCCCATTGCCCAACGCATACCCGTCATATAAAGGCTCTCTGATTTGACCATTGAACCCGAGACACGACCGAAAACAAGAAGATTCCAGCATATACCCATACGCAGTGCAGGCAGAATCAACAACGAGTCCGTTGGATATAGATAACATTAGGGAACCGGCCTTGTCCGTCAGAAGAAATTGTCTATCGTGAACAGCCATGACTTTCCATCCTACAAATCCTAGATAATCGTCAACATAAAGCCGTTCGAAATCCGAGCCACCTCTCAATTCTGATAGCTAGACACAATCGTAAATAGCTGATAATTACACCCAAAGACAATCTAATAAATAAGCCATTACTGCCAACTATCTTAAAATACCAACGTCCGGCCTCGAAAATTGTCTGTTGCTCGCAATCATCATCCGTTGCTGCGTTTGCGAAGCGGATCGATAGCTTGCTAACCTTGACCTTCCCTCTAGCGTCTGCCGAGAACAAGCTCAATGAAAAAGACCGTACTTGCCTTCAGCCGCATCGCCCCAGCCCTGATCGAGC
This sequence comes from Pseudomonas baltica, assembly GCF_031880315.1. Taxonomy (NCBI): domain Bacteria; kingdom Pseudomonadati; phylum Pseudomonadota; class Gammaproteobacteria; order Pseudomonadales; family Pseudomonadaceae; genus Pseudomonas; species Pseudomonas baltica. The sequence goes on from NZ_CP134771.1 coordinate 2,396,359, forward strand.
GCCTGGAACAGAACTTCACGGTCATCGTGCCGGATCCCAAAAAAGGTGATGTCGCCGCTCAGTTCGACGCCGCGCTGCCCAAGGCCCATGGCCTGATCGGCGCCGGGCGGCCGCTGGGTCGCAAGCAACTGGCGGTGGCGACGAACCTGGAGGTGGTCTCCAGCGTGTCGGTGGGCTACGACAACTACGAGGTCGACTACTTCAACGAGCGCGGCATCATGCTCACCAACACCCCTGACGTGTTGACCGAGAGCACCGCCGACCTGGGCTTCTCGCTAATCATGAGCAGTGCAAGGCGCGTCGCTGAACTGGACGCCTGGACCAAGGCCGGCCACTGGAAAGCCTCGGTCCCGGCCGCGCAATTCGGTACCGACGTGCACGGCAAGACGCTGGGCATCGTCGGCATGGGCAATATCGGCGCTGCCATCGCCCGCCGTGGCCGCCTGGGCTTCAACATGCCGATCCTGTACAGCGGCAACAGTCGCAAGACCGCCCTTGAGCAAGAGCTGGGCGCGCAGTTTCGCAGCCTTGACGAATTGCTGGCCGAAGCCGATTTCGTCTGTCTGGTGGTGCCGCTGAGCGAAAAGACCAAGCACCTGATCGGCAAGCGCGAGCTGGAGCTGATGAAGCCAAACGCGATCCTGGTCAACATCGCCCGTGGGCCGATCGTCGACGAAGCGGCGCTGATCACGGCGTTGCAGGACGGCACCATTCGCGGTGCCGGGCTGGATGTTTACGAGAAAGAGCCGTTGGCGGAGTCGCCGTTGTTCAAGCTGAACAACGCGGTGACCTTGCCGCATATCGGCTCGGCGACCACCGAGACCCGCGAGGCCATGGCTGAGCGGGCGCTGGAGAATTTGACGGCGGCGCTGCTGGGCAAGCGGCCGCAGGATCTGGTGAACCCGCAGGTGTTCAAGGATTGAGCTTCAGCGTCAAGAGCGATGTAGTTAGCAAACAGGCCTCCTGAAACAGATTGTTATCGGAGGCTGAATGATTAACATATTTCGCAAATGTAGCATGGGAAATCTCATGGTGCGGATGCGTACTTCCTATGATGAGTTCACCCCGCTCAGTGATTACATATTTATGCATCAGGCCATCTCCAAAACTCATGACATCAATGTCCTTCCGGGCACGAACCACGGTTATTTCGAGGATTAAACGTGCTTTGACAAACCCAGCAATATCGCCAAACTCCCTTGCTAACCTCCCTCCCCCTCGATACTTATTAACCAATACGAGTTCATTTGAAGCTTTGAAAGCGCCAAGCTTCGAAAAATATTTTTGGACGCGCGTTGCAGTAGTAAAAGCAGAGATCGAAACCTTCCCAGAAGGATCGGAGTTATTCACTGGATCAGCATTGCAAAATGCATAAGCATTCAATCCTCCCCTACCAAACGGACTCAATCTATCCGGTGAGTGAAATCGCATAACAACGGGATCGTAAGTTCGATAGCCGTTGCCCAGAAGATAAAATCCCGTGAAAGATTCCTGAACTGACCATCAAATTTAACGCCAGGCATTGCGCCGCCCAGCGGGCTATACCCATACACTCCATAGGCGCTGGATTTCGCAGAGCGATTTCCAATCGCCTCCAACATCGACCCTTTGAAATCGACAGCCAACAATATCGCAATAGGGGCACCGGACATATCAAACTCTACTCAACTTACCCGAAACCAATATAAGAAATTTTTGAAGCGATGTATGCCTAGTAGATCTGACAGGTTCTGATTTCCTAGAAAGCAGATATCGCCAACGGCCTATCTTCCAGCGGATACTGTTCGCGAGAGCAGATATAAAATCACTCGAGACAACTTCAATCCCCACTGACCAGCAACGCGCGCACCACCTGATCCTCAAGCCGCTTCACACGCCCCTCTGAACTCAGGAAGTTGTTGCTGACCATCGACACCACCAGCAACCGACCCTCCCCCGTCGTCACATACCCCGTCAACGATGACACCGAACCCATCGAGCCCGTCTTGGCATGCAGATTGTTCTGCGCCGCTGTGCCTTTCAACCGATTGCGCAGGGTACCGCCGGTCTGCCGATCACCGGTGCCAGCAATCGGCAGGGCGTCATACCAGGCGGGGAACCACGGCTGACGGCGAGCCGCGATCAGCACGTCGGTGAAGGTCTGCGACGAGATCAGGTTGCGCCGCGACAGGCCGGAGCCGTCGAACTGGCGCAGTTGCTCGGCGTCGATGCCCTGGCTCGAGAGAAACCCTGAGGCCGCCACGATCCCGGCTTCGGCCGTGCCTGCATGGGCGGTCTGCTGACCCATGCTCTTGAGCAGCACCTCGGCGATGCCGTTGTTGGACTGCTTGAGCAACGGCTTGATCAGCTCGGCCAGCGGCATCGAGCGATGCTGCGCCAGCAACGACGCGCTCGGCGGGGTCACGACACCCAGGCGCGTCTGGCCTTGCACGACGATGCCCTGCTCGGCCAGCGCCTGGCGGAACACGTCGGCCACCAGCGCGGTGGGTTCCCAGACACTCAGCCAGCGACTGTCCACCGCCCCCGGCGCCAGGCTGCCGCTGACGTCAATACGATTGCTGCCGTGCTCGCGCTCGACCGTGAAGGCGCCAGTGCCGCCATGGTCGATCACTTGCACCAGCGCATTGGCGGGTTCGACCAACAGACCAGGGCGAGCCGCGCCTCTAGCCGTGGCGGTCAAGCGCACCGAACCAACGTTGTAGTGATCATCCAGCGCGATGTTCAACGCCGAAATCTGCGCGGCATAGGGCTCGCTTTCGTCATCGTTGGCCCATTCGGTGCCCAGGCGGCGAGCGTCGAACCAGGTGTCGTCCAGCAGCAGATCGCCACGCACCGTGCGTACGCCGCTGCGGGCCAGCGCGGCCGCCAGCTCGCGGTAGTCGGCGGGGGTCATGGTCGGGTCGCCGGTACCGCGCAGGTACAGATTGCCGTTCAACACGCCGGCACTCGGCAGCGAATTGCTGCGCAGCTCGGTGGCGAAGCGATAATCGGCACCCAGCACGCTCATGGCCGCAGCCGAGGTCAGCAGTTTCAGGCTCGAAGCCGGTACCCCTCGGCGCCGAGGCTCATGCTGGTAAAGCATCTTGCCGTTGCTGGCATCGCGCACCGTCAACGACACCTGCGCGCCGTCCAGCGCGGGGTCTGCCAGCACGCTGTCGATCTGTTCTCGCCAGGGCTTGCCGGCCTGATCGGTCGTGTTCGGAGTATTGCTACAGGCGCTCAGCAACAGCACTAAAGCCATTGCACACGCGCGGTTGATCCAGTTCATCGGTGCCTGCGTCAGCCATTCATGTGCGCCGACTTTAACAGCACTGGCGGGCGCGGCTTGCGGAAAACCATGACATTTCCTGACATCACCAGCACCAGCCCAAGCAACGCCGGGGACGTCCACACATAGCCCTCCATAACCGCCGAAATGTTCAACGCCACCAGCGGGAACAGTACCGTGCAATAGGCCGCACGCTCAGGGCCCATGCGCCCGACAAGGGTGAGATAGGCGGTAAAACCGATGACCGAGCCGGGGATGACCAGATACATCAGCGCGCCGACATAGCGCGTGCTCCAGTCCATGGCGAAGGGAATATCGCGCAGCAGGCAGTACAGTCCCAGCATCGTTGCGCCATAGAGCATGCCCCACGCGTTGGTGGTCAGCGGCCGCAAGCCCGCCTTTTGTTGCAGGCTGGAGAGCAGGTTGCCGGCCGAGAAACACAAGGTGCCGAACAGGGCCAGGCCCAGGCCAAGCAGGGTCTGCGCGCTGGCCGGATGACTGCTCAGCTCGGGCCAGAACAACAGCCCCAGCCCCGCCAGCCCCAGCAGACCACCGGCCAGCACGTTGCGGGCGATTGGCTGACCAAAGAGCAACCGCGCATTGAGCGCATTCCACAGGCTGGCGGTGGAAAACACCACGGCGATCAGGCCCGTCGGCACCCACTGGCTGGCCGTCAGAAAACACATGAAGTTGACGCAGAACAAGCACAGCCCCTGGGCCAGGCAGATCAGATGCCCGCGGCGGTTCATCGGCTGCAGTCGGCGGCTGACCAGCAAAATGGCGAACAGGATCAGTGCAGCGAGGGCAAAGCGGTAGACGATCGAGACCGGGATGGCGACTACGCCCAGTTGCAACTTGAGGGCGATCCAGGTGGTACCCCAGATGACCACGGTGAGCAGGTACAAGGCGAGATTCATGGCGGCAGGGCTCCTTTGTCAGGTCGCCAGTGTCGGGCTCGCACCTGGGTTGGTGCTTTCACAATCTTGCGCATTTGTTCCCCAGGAGGATGGCAACGGGGCTCGCTGGCAGTAGGATGGGCACTCGAACCCACAGCCGCGCCGAACACCATGCTCCCACTCGCCCACCTTCAGGTTTTTCAGGCCCTGCATGGCTCCAGCAGCGCGCGGCTGGAGCACTGTGCCGAGCTCGGCGACGGCATGGTCGCAGCGCTGTGGAGCAACCGCCACGACGCCCAGCGCTACGAGGGCCCCAGCCACCACACGCTGTCGTGCTACATGGCCGGCGGCACCGGCACCTTCCGCCGCGATCGCCCGGATCGCAAAGGCAGCCCCGACAAACTCTGTGTGCTGCCGGCCGGGCACGACTCGCAGTGGGTCATCAACGGTGAGCTGCGCCTGGCGCACCTGTATTTCGGCGAGGCGCAGTTCGCCCACGGCTGCGTCACCCTGCTGGACCGTGAACCGCGCGAGCTGCAACTGCGCGAGAGCACCTTCCTCGACGATCCACTGCAGGCGGCACGTTTCCATCACCTGACCCGCCTGAATTGGCAAGAACCCGGCGAGCGGATACTGACCAGCAGCCTGGCCCACGAAATGCTCGGGCACATGCTGCTGACCCAGGTGGGCATTCGAGATGGCCTGCGCCTCAAGGGTGGCCTGGCGGCGCATCAGCGTCGGCGCCTGGTGGAGTTCATCGATGCGCACCTGGCCGAGCCGTTGAGCCTGGGTACGCTGGCACAGCTGTGCAACCTGTCCGAATACCACTTCGCGCGGATGTTCCGCAGCAGCTTCGGTATGCCGCCCCATCAATACGTGCTGGCGCGGCGACTGCACCGGGCAAGGCAGTTGCTGCAGGGCACCGGCCTGCCACTGGGCGAGGTGGCGCTGGCCTGTGGATTCGCCAGTGCCAGCCACTTCGCTCATCGGTTTGGGCAGACGGTCAAGGTCAAGCCGGGGCAGTATCGCCTGGCCATGGCAGACAGATAGGGCCCCTTCGCGGGCAAGCCTTGCTCCCACAAGTGGACGCCGCTGGGTCTGCCAAGGCTGTGGGAGCAAGGCTTGCCCGCGAAGACGCCAGTAGCCTCCATACAGCCTCGACTGACCGGCTCGATAAATGAAATTTTGATGTAATACTCAGTAACCTAATCGATCTCTTCAAGAGCATCGTTATACTGTTACACCCCTGACTCAACGTCTCCTTGGCCGACAAGGCCTCGCTCGGCAGGCATTTGCGCTAATAAGGCCCTTTTATTCAATGCGTATCGATCTAGACGCCGACGACATTCACCCTGACAGCCTGCCGCGATTCCAGAGTGCTACGGCGCAGAGCAGCCGCTTGCTGCGCCTGAGTCAGGTGCTGATCGGCCTGGCAGGCCTGGCGCTGGTGCTGGCCTTTTTGATCGACCTGTTCTCGCCGACCTCGATCTGGCCGGCGGTACTCACCAACAACGCCGCCACCGCATTCATCGTGCTGGCCGGGCTGCAGAGCGCGCGACAAATCGCCCAGTGGCGCGCTGACGCTATCGGCGCCGATCCCGAATTGCCGGTGGCCGACCTCCCTGACCAGGTGCCCGAAGGCGGTTGGTACGAGCGCCTGCTGGAACGCTTTGGCGACGTTGGCAAGCGCACCTTCGCGCAGATCGGGGCACCCACGCTATGGCTCGCGGGCTGGGGCCTGCTGGCATTGGCAAGCCTCTATCAAGTATGGGAACTGACCTTGCCAGCGGCCGCAGCGACCGCAGCCAGCAACCTCGGTGCCGGGCTGTTGCTGCTGCTGGCGTTCGGGCTGTTGGTGTTCGAGCGCCAATTGACCCAGCAGGCCAGCGAGCAATGGCCCGAAGCTCGCGCCCTGGCGCAGCTGCTGCGAGCCTTGCTGGCCACGCTGCTGCTCAGCGCCCTGGCGGTATTTTTGCGCAACGCCGAGGCCGTCTGGCCGGTGCGCCTGGCGGTGCTGATCGGCCTGTTGCCCGGGCTGATGGCCGTCGAGCTGCTGATTCGCGCCATTGCCTCACTGTTCAGCCCGCGTCAGCCTCGCCTGGAACCGCGCCTGCTGGGCGAAAGCCTGACCGCCAACCTGCTGCGCTGGCCGCCGCAGCCGCTGCAAGCCTTGCAGGATGAACTGCGCAACCGCTTCGGTATCGACCTGCGGCAAGTCTGGGCCTTCACCTACATGCGCCGCGCCTTCTGGCCGGTGCTGATGGTGATCGCAGTGATTGGCTGGGCCCTGACCGGTGTGCGCGAAGTACCGGTCGATGGCCGCGGCATCTACGAGCGTTTCGGCGAGCCGGTCATGGTGTTCAGCCCTGGCCTGCATCTGGGCCTGCCGTGGCCGTTCGGGCAAGTGATCGCGGCCGAAAACGGCCAGGTGCATGAGCTTGCCACCAGCGTCGAGGCCGGAGCCAGCGCCCCGGTGACAGTCGCCGCCGAGGGCCCGGCCCCAGAGAGCGCCGACCGCCTGTGGGACGGCACCCATTTCAATGATAAATCCCAGGTGATCGCCAGCAGTCAGGGCGGTCAGCAGGGCTTTCAGATCGTCAACCTGGATGTGCGTTTCGTCTACCGTATCGGCCTGGACGACCACCAGGTGCTGGCCGCGACCTACCACAACGCCGATATTCCCGGGCTGATCAGCAGCACCGCCAACCGCGTATTGGTGCATGCCTTCGCCAGCCGCACGCTGGACGAACTGCTCGGCGAACAGCGCAACGACCTGGGCGCGCAAATTGGCGCGGCGGTCCAGCACGACCTGCAGCAACTGGACAGCGGCGTCGAGATCCTCGCCACCGTGGTCGAGGCCATTCACCCGCCCGCCGGCGCCGCCAATGCCTACCACGGCGTGCAGGCCGCGCAGATCGCCGCGCAGGCGCTGATCTCCCGCGAGCGCGGCGCCGCCAGCCAGCAGCGCAACGAAGCGCAGTTGCAAGCCAGCACCCTGCAAGACAACGCCAATGCCGGTGCCCGCGAAGTCAACGCCCAGGCGCTGGCCGCCGATCGGCGCTTCAGTGCCGAGCAGCAGGCCTTCGCCAGTGCCGGCCAGGCCTTTTTGCTGGAGCAGTACCTGAGCCAGCTGAGCCTGGGCCTGGTCAACGCCAAGCTGCTGGTGGTCGACCACCGACTGGGTGCCGGCCAGGCGCCTACCCTTGATCTGCGCACATTCGCCTTGCCGGTCGACCCCGTGTCGTCACCCAAGACCGCCCCTTAGGAGTCATCCCTTGAGCTCGCTGCATTCTCACGATCACCATGACCACGGCGGCCACGACCACAGCGGCCACGCCGGCCATGGACACGGCCACGGCCACGGCCACGGTCATCACCACCATCATCACGGCGGCGATCCGGTGTCCGGTGCCGCGCTGTGGCGCCGCATGATCCTGGCTCTGGTACTGGTGCTGTTCGCTATTGCGGCCGCCAGCCTGGTGCAGGTGCATTCCGGCGAGGCCACCGTGGTCACCCGCTTCGGCGATCCGGCGCGGGTGCTGCTCAAGCCAGGCCTGAACTGGCGCTGGCCGGCACCGTTCGAGGCCAGCATCCCGGTGGATCTGCGCCTGCGCACCACCTCCAGCGGCCTGCAGGATGTCGGTACCCGCGACGGCCTGCGGATCATCGTGCAGGCGTATGTGGCCTGGCAGGTGCAGGGCGATGACGACAACGTCAAACGCTTCATGCGCGCTGTGCAGAACCAGCCGGACGAAGCCGCGCGGCAGATCCGCACCTTCATCGGCTCGGCGCTGGAAACCACTGCCAGCAGTTTCGATCTGTCGAGCCTGATCAATACCGATGCCAGCCAAGTGCGCATCGCCGAGTTCGAAACCCAGCTGCGCCAGCAGATCAGCCAGCAATTACTCGCCACCTATGGCGTGCGTGTGGCCCAGGTCGGCATCGAGCGCCTGACCCTGCCCTCGGTGACCCTCAACGCCACCGTCGACCGCATGCGTGCCGAGCGCGAGACCATCGCCACCGAGCGCACCGCGATCGGCAAACGCGAGGCGGCGCAGATTCGCTCCGGCGCCGAACGCGATGCGCGCATGCTGCAAGCCGACGCCAGCGTCAAAGCTGCAGATATCGAAGCGCAGTCGCGGGTCGACGCCGCCAAGATCTACGGCCAGGCCTATGCCCGCGCGCCGCAGCTCTACAGCTTGCTGCGCTCGCTCGACACCCTCGGCACCGTGGTGACGCCGGGCACGCGCCTGGTGCTGCGTACCGATGCGGCGCCGTTCCGGGTGCTGGTCGACGGGCCGCCAACGCTCGACAAGCCAACGCAGGATAAAAAGCCTTCCGGTACGCAGCCATGAGCGATGACGCCCTCGCCCCTCGCGACGCCAGCCCGTGGCAACAGGCCGGGCGCCTGACGTTCCTGGCACTGTATGGCGTCACCCTCGTGGCCGCGCTGGCCTGGGCCACCTCGAACATCCGCGAAATCGCCCCGCAGAACCGCGCGGTGGTACTGCGCATGGGCGCCCTCGATCGCGTGCAGAATGCCGGCCTGCTGCTGGCCTGGCCCCAGCCGTTCGAACAAGTGGTGCTGCTACCTGCCGCCGACCGCGTGATCGAACGCCGTATCGAGCCCTTGCTGCGCTCCGCCGAGGCGCTCAAGGCTGAACGCATGGCCACTTTTGGCGACCCGCTGAGCGACGCACTGGCCGGTTCGGGCTATCTACTGACCGGTGATGCCGGCGTGGTGCAACTGGACGTGCGCGCCTATTTCAAGGTCAACGATGCTTACGCCTACGTGCTGCAAGGCGAACACGTGCTGCCCGCCCTGGACCGCGTGGTGACTCGCAGCGCCGTGGCCCTCAGCGCCGCCCGCGACCTGGACACCATCCTCGTCGCCCGCCCGGAACTGATCGGTAGCGACAGCCAGGCCGCCGAGCGCCGCGAACGTTTGCGCGGCGACCTGGTGCAAGGCATCAACGCGCAACTCGACAAGCTCAAGGATGAAGGCCTGAGCCTGGGCATCCGCGTCGACCGGGTGGATGTGCAATCGAGCCTGCCGACCCCGGCCGTCGCCGCCTTCAACGCCGTGCTGACCGCCAGCCAGCAGGCCGATCAGGCCGTGGCCAACGCCCGCACCGATGCCGCCAAGACCACCCAGGCAGCCACCCAGCAAGCCGACCGCACCCTGCAAGTGGCCCACGCTCAGGCCAGTGAACGGCTGGCCACGGCCCAGGCGCAGACCGCGACCATCGACAGCCTGGCGCAAGCCAACCCCGCCGCCACCGACCCGGACCTACTGCTGCGCCTGTACCGCGAACGCATCCCGGCCATCCTCCATCAAGCCGGCTCGGTGACCACGGTCGACCCGGCCGACAGCGACCACCTGATCCTCCAGGGAGCCGATCGATGACAGCTCACTCTCACGACCCTGCAGCAGCCGAGAGCCACGCTCATGATCACGCACCTGCAGAGGCACTCGACCCCAGCCTGCTGACGCGCGCCGAACAGCGCAGCGCCGCACGCCAGTTGACCTTGGCCATGCTTGCCCTCGGTCTGCTGGCGCTGGGTCTGCTGTGGCGCTGGTACGACCCGCTGCAAAGTGGCGTCAGCCAGATTCTGCTCGGCGTCGCCTCGCTGCTGGTGGCCGTGCCGGTGCTGCGGTCGGCCTGGTACAGCCTGCGCTACCCCAGCCTGCATGGCATCACCGATCAGCTGATCGCCCTGGCGCTGATCGCCGCCTGGACCACCGGCGACCTGATGACCGCCGCCCTGCTACCGATCATCATGATCTTCGGCCACGTGCTCGAAGAACGCAGCGTGATCGGCTCCCAGGAAGCCATCCACGCCCTCGGCAAACTGACCCACAGCAACGCCCGCCAATTGCTGCCCGACGGCTCGGTGCGCGAGATCGACAACAGCCAACTGCAGCCCGGCGACATCGTTGAAGTCCGCGCCGGCGATCGCCTGCCCGCTGACGGTGTGGTGCTGTCCGGCCAGGCCAGCCTCGATACCGCGCCGATCACTGGTGAGTCGGTGCCGGTCGAAGCCAGCGTCGGCGTGCAGGTCTTCGGGGGCGCAATCAACCTCGACGGGCTGCTGCGCGTCGAAGTGACCCGCACCGGTAGCGACTCGACGCTGGGCAAAGTCATCGCCCTGATGCAGAACGCCGAGCGATCAAAGCCGCCGATCACCCGCGTGCTGGAGCGCTATGCAGGGAGTTATCTGATTCTGGTGTTGATGATCGCCGCCGTGACCTGGTTCGTCACCCACGATGCCCAGGCGATGCTGGCGGTGCTGGTGGCAGCGTGCCCCTGCGCGCTGGTGCTGTCGGCGCCGGCCACCGCCATCGCCGGCATCGCCGTGGCGGCGCGCCATGGCATTTTGATCCGCAGTTCGGCGTTCCTCGAAGAGCTGGCCGACCTGACCTCGCTGGTGGTGGACAAGACCGGCACGCTGACCTACGGCTCGCTGCGCCTGCAAGACCTTGAGCTCACCGAGGCGGCACAGGAGATAGTCGGCCCCGACGCCGACGCTATACCGCCTGGCATCGCTGCTGGCCAGTTTCAGGTCATGCGCCTGGCAGCCAGCCTTGGTGCGGCCAGCAGCCATCCGGTCAGCCGTGCCTTGGCCACTCTGGTGCCCAAGGCGCACTGGCTGGCGCTCGAAGACCTGCACGAGCGCCAGGGCCTGGGCGTGGTCGCGCAGACCGCGCAAGGCACGGCGGCACTGGGACGCGCCGAGTTGTTCGCGCAGTTGGGTATCGATCTGCCGCCCGTGCCGGACCATGGCGGCCCGATTGCCGGACTGGCCCTCAACGGACGGTTTCTGGGCTGGCTGAAACTGGCCGACAGCATCAAGCCGGAGGCGCGTCTGGCGCTGAGCGAATTGCGCGAACTGGGCCTGGGTCGGCAAGTGCTGCTCACTGGCGACCGCCAGCGGGTCGCCAGCGAAGTGGCGCAGGTGGTGGGCATCAGCGACGTGGTTGCCCAGGCCCTGCCCGAAGACAAGCTTGACCGTGTTACCGCCGAGATCGGCAAGGGCTTCCGGCCCATGGTGGTAGGCGACGGCATCAACGATTCGCTGGCGCTCAAGGCCGGGGTGGTCGGTGTGGCCATGGGCGCAGGCGGTGCGGATATCGCCCTGGCCTCTGCCGACATCGTGCTGATCGGCTCGGACCTGCGGCGCCTGGGCACCTGCGTGCGCCTGAGCCGTCGTTGCCGGCACACCTTGCACGTTAATGTGGTGATCGGCCTGGGCTGGACCCTGGCCATCGTCGCACTGGCGGCCTTCGGCTTGCTGGGCGCGGCGGGGGCGATGATCGCGGCGGTGCTGCACAACCTCAGCACCTTGCTGGTGCTGGGCAATGCCGGGCGGTTGCTGAGGTTTCAGGAGCCGTTGGCAAAGCTGGAGTAGTTTGCGCAGGTCTGCAAGGGGCAGTGCCAGGCTTGGGAGCCTAGGTCAGGCCGAGCGCCGCCAACGGGCTGACCAGCAGGCTGGCGGCGGCGATGCCCAGCGCCAGGCGCGGCTGATACGGTATCAACCACACCAGCAACACCGCGCTGGCCATCATCCCGGCCGTCCAGTTGACCAGGCCCATGGCCCAGCCAGCATCACTCACGGCAGCGGCCAAGGCCAGCCCCAGCAGCAGCCATCCTGCTCCCGTCAGCGCCCTGCGCTGCAGCGCACCAGGCTTGCGCCTGAGCAACTCGCCATGGTGCTTGTCCATCGCCAGGCACAGGGCCGTGAACCCCGCATACGACAACAACACTGCCGGAATCATCGACCGCCCTCGCTTTCCAGCACCGCTTCGGCTTCCCGCTGCGCCGGCTTGCGCTTGGCCACGGCGGCTTTTTTCATCAACTTGCGGCCCGTCCACAGCAAAAACAGTGCGGCGGCGAAGGCGGTCAGGTCGACCCCGGCCATGGCCCAGTCGCCACTCGCTATCGAGCGCAGCAGGCCGTGATCGGTGGTCAGGGCGCTCACCAGCGGTATCGCTGCCAGCAGCGCCGCTGCCGTCATTAATTGCTCGATCCAGGCCTGACGACCGCGGCGAAACAGAGCGTGCAGCAGCGACAGCAACCAGGCCCCGAAGAACACGCGTATTTCCCAGTCGCTACGGGCCTCCAGCGCCACCGGCAGCAGCCGGTTGGCCAACAGGAATCCCGGGACCGCCCACAGCAGCCCCGCCATGCTCGCCAGGTTGAGCACTTCCACCAGGCGCAATTCGAAAGGCTGCACGCCGGACTTGGCATGTTTGAGCTGGCGTTTGTTGAGCCACATCACCAAGCCGGTGCCGATCAGCACGGTGCCGCCGATACCGCCGAAGAAATACAGCCAGCGCAGCAATGGGCCGGCGAAGTGGCCCATGTGCAAGCCGTAGAAGCCGCCGCCGATCAGCATCGGCACCGGGATCGCGCGCGGCGTACTCAGCACTGCGCCGGTCTGAGCGTTCAGGACCAAATTGTTGCCATAGTTGTAAGCGACGCTTTCGCTGTCGTCACGGGTGAATTCGATGGTCGGGGCGCTGTCTTTCGGGCGCTCCAGCTCGACCCGGCTGATACGGGTATCGGGCCATTGCTGGCGGGCCTTGTCGTAAAGCTCGGTGAGCGGCATCAGTGGCGTGTTTTCGCCAGTGGCCGCCGCTGGCGCGACGCTGGGGAATACATCACTGAAGAAGCCCTTGGAGTCGCCGTGATAGCTGGTCATGATGCTGGCCGGCATGATCATGCTCATGAAGATCACCAGGCTGCTATAGCTGATCATCAGATGGAACGGCAAGATCAGCACGCCGATCGCGTTATGCCCGTCGAGCCACGAACGCTGGGCCTTGCCGGGGCGGAAGGTGAAGAATTCCTTGAAGATCTTCTTGTGAGTGATGATGCCGCTGACCAGAGTGAAGAACATCACGAAGGCCGCGATGCTGGCCAGCCAGCGGCCCCACGGGTAGCCCATCTGCAATTCGAAGTGGAAGCGATAGAAAAACTCGCCGCCGCGGCTCTCGCGGGTTTCTTGCTTGAGGCCGGTCTGTGGGTCGACCATCGCCCGGGTGAAGCTGCCACGGCCGGTCTTTTGCGGATCCTTGTACATGACCCCCAGCACCGGATCGCGATGATTCGGCAGGGCGATATACACACTCGGCGAATCCGCCGCGTGGGCGTCGATGAAGGTCTGCGCGCTGGCAAGGCTCGCGCGGGTATCGAGTGCGCGCACGGGGATTTCAGGGTGCGCCCAGTGCGTGATTTCCTCCTGAAAATAGGCCAGCGTGCCGGTCAGCCAGATGGCGAACAGCAGCCAGCCGAACACCAGCCCCGCCCAAGTGTGCAGCCAGGCCATGGATTGCCGTAGTCCTTCCTTCATGGCGTGTTCATCCAGTACAGGGCGCTATCGGCGACGGCCAGTAGCAGGCCCGGCAGCGCGATGCCCGCCCATGCCCGCCAGGCGCTGCGGCAGGCGAAGCACCAGAGCACCACGATCAGATAGACGACAAAGGCCAGCATCATGCTGCTGACCACGGCTTCAGGACGCGTCAGTGGCAAGGTCCAGGCCAGGCAGATGCTCGCCAGCGCTGCAAGCACGTAGCCGCCCAGCGCCGCTGCGACGATGCGCGAGGCCACCGCAAGGCGGTAACTGACGGGCACACCGTTAAGTTTACTGGCCATCTCGGCCCCCTTTGGGAATGGCGCGCGCATCCGCTGCACGGCAAAAAAACAGGCGCCAAGTCTAATGATAAATATTCTCATACGCAAAGGCCGTTTACGGCTTCGTCGTGCGGTACTTGCTGACCGGCTAAGACGATCGATTGCTGAATTTCCTGAACAAAGATTACAATGCGAACAATTCTTATTCTTTAACGCATGCTGCGCGTCGGAGATCCGCCTTGTCGCACCCCAGCTCAGACGCTTCTTCGACGGTCGAAGGCCTGTACGTCGCTCATCAGAGCTGGCTGACCGGCTGGCTGCGGCATCGCCTGGGCTGCCCGCACTCGGCAGCCGACCTCGCCCAGGACACCTTCGTGCGCCTGCTGACGGCGCGGGAAACCCCGCCTCTGCGCGAGCCGCGGGCGTTTCTGACGACGGTCGCCAAGCGCGTGCTGTTCAACCACTACCGTCGCCAGGATCTCGAGCGCGCCTATCATCAGGCGCTCGCACAGCTGCCCGAAGCGTTGGTGCCGTCCGAGGAATACCGGGCGATCATCCTGCAGACCCTGACCGAACTCGACGAATTGCTCGACGACCTGCCGGTAGCGGTCAAGCGCGCGTTTTTGCTGGCGCAGGTCGACGGCTTGAGCTACGGCGAAATCGCCAGCGAGCTGAACATCAGTATTGCCACGGTCAAGCGGCACCTCGGCAAAGCCGCCCTGCGCTGCTATTTCGCCCTGTGAGAGCGCCAATGAACGCAGCGTCTCGCGGCTTTTCCAGCCATGTCGCCGAGCAGGCCGTGCACTGGTTGGTGGAATTGCAGGAAGGCGCCACCGACAGCCAGCGCCAGCAGGCCTGGCAGCGCTGGCTGGAGGCCGACGCCGAGCACCGCCGCGCGTGGGAGCATATTCAGCAGATCAATCTGCGTTTGCGCGGGGTGCCCGGACCATTGGCCCATGCCACCCTCAAGGCACCGCCTTCGGCAGCCCGGCGCCGCGCACTCAAGGCCCTGCTGGTGCTGGGCGTGGCCAGCGCAACCGGGTTGGGCTTGCGCCAGCAGCAAGTGTTGCCGCCCTTGCTGGCCGATTACCGCAGCCCCTTCGGCGAGCGCCGGCAGATGCCGCTGGATGACGGTTCGCAGTTGCACTTGAACACCGCCAGCGCGGTGGACGTGCACTTCGATGGCCAGCGCCGGCTGATCCACTTGCTCGAAGGCCAGCTGCTGTTGAGTGTCGCGCCCGATCCGCGGCCGTTGTACATCACCACGGCGCAGGGTGTGATCCGTCCACAGCAGGGCCGCATTGACGTCCGCCAACTGGCCGGGCAAACCCAGGTCGCGGTTTTCGAGGGGGCGGCCAATGTCAGCCCGCAGGCTCTGCGCGGTTATCCATTGGTGCTGCAGCGCGGCCGTCAAACGCGGTTCAGCCACCAGCAGTGGTCGCCGCCAGTGGTGACCGATGCCAACGGCGGCGCCTGGATCGACGGCATGCTGGTCGCCGCCAGCATGCGCCTGGGCGATTTCATCGAGGAAATGAGCCGTTATCGCCGCGGGCATGTGCAGTGCGATCCGCGGGTTGCCGATTTGAGGATTTCCGGCAGCTATCCGCTGGACGACACCGACCGCATTCTTGATCTGCTGACCGTTGCGCTGCCGTTGCAGATCACGCGGCGCACGCGCTACTGGGTCAGTGTCGAAGCGCGGGTTTGAGGGCGGATTCAAGGGCCTCAACGAATTTTTTTGCACCCGCATGAGCCGATTTGCCGATCTCGCGTGACAGAGAGGGTAACTCCCCCCTACACCGCCCTCATACAGGTTCTGCGATGTCATTCACGCCCACTCCGATCGCCCGTTCACTGCGTTGCCTGTTGCTGGGCGCGAGCCTCAGTTTGAGCGGCCTGCCGCTCGCCCACGGCGCGCAAACGCCGACCCGCAGCTACCACATCGCGCCCAGTTCGCTGGAAAGCGCCCTGAATCAATTCGGCCGGGAAACCGGCGTGTTGATCTCCTTCGCGTCCGACAGCGTCGGCGGTCTGCAAAGCCCCGGCCTGGAAGGGGAATTCAGCGTCGAACAGGGGCTGCAACGGCTGCTGCAAGGCACTGGCCTGCAAGCCAAGGCGTCCGGCGCCAATGCCTACAGTCTCGAAAAAGCCCCCGGCGCGGCTGCCACGGTCAATGCCCCTATCGAGCTGGGCGCCTCCACGGTCGTCGGCGACTGGCTGGGCCAGGCCGACCAGACCAACGTCTTCGAACATCCGGGTGCACGCGACGTGGTTCGCCGAGAGTCCTTCGAACGCAGCGGTGCGACCAGCGCCCGCGAAGTCCTCAATCGCATCCCTGGGGTCAACGCGCCGCTCAACAACGGTACCGGCAGCCATGACATGGCGCTGAACTTCGGTATCCGCGGCCTCAATCCACGTCTGGCGACCCGCTCCACCGTGTTGATGGACGGCATCCCGGTGCCGTTCGCACCCTACGGTCAGCCGCAGTTGTCATTCGCGCCGGTGAGCATGGGCAACATGGACGCCGTCGATGTGGTGCGCGGCGGCGGCGCGGTGCGTTACGGCCCGCAGAACGTCGGCGGCATCGTCAACTTCGTGACCCGCGCCATTCCCGACGAGCCGACCCTCAAGGGCGGCCTGCAGACCGAAACCGCGCCGTCCTCCAGCCACGACGGTTTCAAGACCACCGGCAATCTGATGGCCGGCGGCACCAACGCCAACGGCCTGGGCGGCGCGATCCTCTACTCCGGGGTGCGCGGCGGCGACTGGCGCGAACACAGCGACACGCAGATCGACGACCTGATCCTCAAGGGCAACTATCAGATCGACGAGGCCAACAGCGTGCACGCCATGGCCCAGTACTACGAGGGCGAAGCGGACATGCCCGGCGGCCTGAGCAGTGCGGCCTACAAGGACGATCCCTACCAGTCCACACGCCTGAAAGACAAGTTCTGGGGCCGTCGCACGTTGTTCAACGTCGGCTATCGCTACCAGCAGGATGCTCGCGAGTTCACCGTCAACAGCTTCTTCACCAACACCCTGCGCAGCGGCTACCTCGATCAGGGCACGTTCATGTCGCTGTCGCCACGCGAATACTGGGTACGCGGGGTCGAGACCCACTTCTCTCAGGGTTTCGCCCTCGGTGACAGCTGGAACGAGGTAGGCGTGGGCTATCGCTATATCAGCGAAGCCGGCCACGAATTACGCTATCGCGAGTCCATCGCCTCGGGCCTGATGCCCAGCACCGACAGCCGCAACGACCGAGATACCCGCGGCTCGACCGAAGCCCATGCGTTTTTCATCGATGACCGCATCGACATCGGCAAGTGGACGTTCACCCCCGGCATTCGCTACGAGATGATCGACTCGCAGCAGACCAATCTGCTCACCCGCGCCAAGTACTCCGGCAGCTACAACACGCCGCTGCCGGCACTCAACGTGATGTATCACCTGACCGACAGCTGGAATCTGTACGCCAATACCGAGGGGTCGTTCGGCAGCGTGCAGTACAGCCAGATGCCCAACCGCGTCACCAGCGGCGAAGTCAAACCCGAGAAAGCCCGCACCTGGGAGCTGGGAACTCGCTATGACGACGGGCGCATCAAGGCCGAACTGGGCGCCTTCCTGATCGACTTCGACAATCAGTACGACAGCAACCAGACCAACGACACCGTCATCGCGCGCGGCAAGACCCGCCACCAGGGCATCGAGAGCAGCATCAACTACGCGCTGGATGGCTTGAGCCCGGCGCTGGCCGGTTACGAGGTGTATGCCACCTACGCCTATGTAGACGCGACTATCCGCGAAGCGGGGGTCAACCACGGCAATCGCGTGCCGTTCTCGTCAAAACATAAAGGCACCCTGGGCGTGTCTTATACCGAGGGCCCGTGGAAGCTCAACGTCGATGGCGAGTACCAGAGCAGCCAGTTCGCCGACAACGAGAATACCGTGGCTGAAAGTGCCGACGGCAGCACCGGGCGAATCCCCGGATACGTGTTGTTCAATGGCCGCGCGGGCTACGATTTCGGCCCGCAGTTATCGAACCTGAACGTCGCCGTGGGGGTCAAGAATGTGTTCAACCACGAGTACTTCACGCGCTCGTACGACGACAACAACAAGGGCAAGTACGTAGGGCAGCCGCGAACCGTCTATCTCCAGACTTCTGTGGCTTTCTGAAACGTTCACTAATTATTTATTTAGTTCTGGGGGTTGAATTCCAACTCCCGGTGCCTGACCTTGTAATCAAGAGCGGATGGAAATACCCGCGTTTCGCGATGGTCCATCCGACTTCTTGCGAGCTAGCTGAATAAGGGCTGAACTATGCAAATCCAAGTCAATAGCGACAACCATATCGAGAGCAGCATCCGACTGGAGGAGTGGGTAAGAACCACAGTAGAAAGCACGCTGGAACGCTACGAGGAAGACCTCACCCGTATTGAAGTCCATCTCAGCGACGAGAACGGCGACAAGGCCGGTCCGCAGGACAAACGCTGCCAGATGGAAGCACGGCCCAAGGGCCACCAACCGATTTCCGTGACCCACAAGGCGCCCACCCTGGACCTGGCTGTGGACGGCGCGGCGGTCAAGCTCGATCACGCACTGGAGCACCTGTTCGGCAAACTTCGCCAGCGGCGCGCATCCGCTCCCGGCACCTCGACCGAGGGCAGCGAAGCCGACGCTCTGCTTGAAGAGGAATTCCTCGAGAAAGAGCAATTACGCAATAGTTGATTGGTTGATTGATTGTCCACACAAAAAAGGTGAGCCAAGGGCTCGCCTTTTTTTATGACCGTCAATCGATTGTCTGACAAAACCGGCATGGCCCTTGCTTTATCACTACTGTTACAAACGACGCTTGACGTACATCTCGAAGTCAAATTGCCAGCAAGGAGCAGAGGACCCACCAGTGGTCTGGCGCGGCGAACTAATCGTGATCACGCCCAGTCAATAAGTGCAGTCTTGAACAGATCAGGTGAAACGCCATGGACAATCCCTTTCAAAGTATCAGTGACGCGTTTCAACCTCAGTATCGGGTCAATCTGAGCATCGAGCGCCTCGACGGCAGCATCATGTTGACGCTGTCCAACGAAACCGGGGTGGTCGCCAAGCGCATGATCAGTGCCGCCCAGCGCAACGATCCCAAGCGCCTGAAACGTCTGATCGAGAGCGTGCAATTCGGCATCGCTATCGAGCAGGGTGACAGCGCCATGGCCATCCTCGCCGCCATGACCGATCGCGACAGCCCCGCGCTGTTGCCCAAGCCCGACAAGGGCTGGAACCGATCCGCCAACCTCGCCGGACTTTGATTCATCACCTGCCAACACCCGGTTCCCGACCGGGTTTGGAAAATCCCCAATCCTATCGACCGCACCACTTAGGCCCACGCATGGGCGCTCTGGGTGGCGATGGTGCGCAGTGTCTTCGCGGACGCGCTGATCAGCTCTCTGCCTTCTCCTTGACCGATGGGTAACGCGCCGATGCGTAGCGCACCACCAGGATCGAAAACGCCAGCAACAAAATCCCGCCGCACAGATAGATGATGCCCAGATCCGGTGGATTGTGGTGCGAGACATCGCCAATCAGCAGGCGTGTCAACGCAGTGATGGCGACGTAGAGCAAAAAGCGGATGGGCATGTGGTTGGTCTTGAAATAGATCCCGGTCATCGCCCCCAGCTCCAGGTAGATGAACAGCAGCAGGATGTCGTCTACCGATACACTGCCCTTCTCGAGCATGCCGACAAACGTCGCCACTGCTGCATAGGCGGTAATTGCGCCGATCCCGAACAAGGCCAGGTAGTGGAATGCCTCCACGCACAGATTGCCCAGGGAATCGGCCTGCGAATGCAGGGTCTTGCGCAGCCTGTCGGCCCATTTCATTTCCATCGATCACACCTCGGTAGCTGAGAAGACCCTGATACGGCGTCGCGCCGTGAGGCAGAGTACGGGACGAACATGACCCTTCCATGCAGAAAAAAGGCCATTGCGTTCAATAAGATGGTTGTCGGCGATGCTTAGGCACGTGGCGTGATGTCGCTGGGCTGCTATAAACCTCGCAGGCCAGAGCTATTGCTCTGCCTGACTTTTAACTGTATAAATACACAGTACTTGACGAGGCAGCTTCGCCTCCCTCACTGCAACTGACGACGAGGCCAAACAATGGCTGTTGAAACCCTGTATCGCAGCACCCGAGACCTGGAGACGACATTCGTGGATCGTAAACTCGCCGATGCACACGACCAAATGCTCGAGCTGGCTGAATCCCTGACCGAAGTCTTGCTCAAGAATGTCCCGGGACTTTCGGAAAAAAATGCCGAAGATGCCAGTATCTACATGGCCAAGAATCGCGCGGTATTCGCCGCCGCCTTCAAAAACAACGCCAGCGCGCTGGCCGAACTGGGTGCCGAGAACGCTGCCGAGGAGTAATCGGCGCCGTGTTGCGGCCGCGTGAGGGCTTTTTTGGGGGGCAGCCCCTTCGCTACAGGGGATTGGTGTAACGAGGAGGCTTGGCCCCGACAACGTCAAGCCCCGTACACCAAGCGCTCCGCCAGCAACTCGGCGACTCGCGCCGGTGAGCGCTTCTCGGCCTGTGCATGGGCGAAGATCTCGGTCAGGCGCGTGCTGATCCCGGCCAGGCGCTGAGTAATGCTGCCAAGGGCGTCGCCTTGATGCTTGAGGGTGACGTAGATCAATCCTCCTGCGTTGATGACGTAGTCCGGAGCGTAAAGTATCCCCCGCGCTTCCAACTGATCGGCGACGTTCAAGGTGGTCAGTTGGGTGTTGGCGGCACCGGCAATGGCGGCGCAGCGCAGCTGACCGACGCTTTGCCCGGTCAGAATGCCACCCAGCCCGCAAGGCGCGAAAATATCGCAGGGGGTCGACAGCAAAGCTTCCGCCGCCACCGGGCGGGCGCCCCATTGCTCCATCGCCAATTGTACCCGGCCTTGGTCGAGATCACTGACCAGCAGCTCCACACCCGCCGCATGCAACTGCTCGCCCAGGGCATAGCCGACTTTCCCCAGCCCTTGTATCGCTACCCGCAAACCGTGCAGGTCATCAGTGCCCAAGCGCGCCATGGCCGTGCTGCGGATGCCGGCGAACACCCCCATGGCCGTATGTGGCGCGGGGTCGCCGGCAGCGGAGGTGCTGGTGACGTATTGGGTGGTCTGGGCGATGCAGTCCATATCCGCCGTTGAAGTACCGCTGTCGATGGCGGTCACATAGCGGCCTTGCAGCCCCTCGATGAAACGCCCGAACGCCTCGAACAGCAGCGCGCGATTTTCCACATGGGGGCTGCGGATGATCACGGCCTTGCCGCCGCCCACCTGCAAGCCCGCCAGCGCCGCCTTGTAGCTCATCCCTTGGGCGAGGCGTATGGCATCGCCCATGGCGCTCTCGTCGTCGGGGTACGCCAGGTAGCGACAACCGCCAATGGCGGGGCCGGCGCTGCTGTTGTGAATG
Source organism: Pseudomonas baltica (assembly GCF_031880315.1). Classification (NCBI taxonomy): domain Bacteria; kingdom Pseudomonadati; phylum Pseudomonadota; class Gammaproteobacteria; order Pseudomonadales; family Pseudomonadaceae; genus Pseudomonas; species Pseudomonas baltica. The sequence continues at coordinate 2,417,613 of NZ_CP134771.1, forward strand.
GCGATGACGGCGCGCAACCCGGTGGGCTGGTCGTAGGCCAGGTGCACGGACTCGGTACGGGTGCTTTGCATCAGCGCGAACATCGGCGAGCTCCGGTTTTTTGTTATCGGATGAGTATAGGAGCCCGCCGTTGCCATGCAGAAAGATTCATGAATGACGATCTCTTCACCACTGGCGCCCGTGACACTGGACGAAACTCGCTGGCAGGACTAAAACTGGTGCAAACGCGGAGACCGCCATGAGCCCACGCAATGCTTGCCTCGAATGCCTGACGCGCAGTCCTGTCGCGACCTTTGAGGCGGCGCTGTGGATCGCCGCCGAGCACGACCCGCAAGTGCATCCCGACAAGATCCTGCGCGGCTTTCGCGAATTACAGCTGGAAGTCAGTATCGGGCTGCCTATGCTGCCCGTCAGCGAACTTGCGCAACCCTTGTTGCGCCGCCTCAACAGCCTGGGTTTTCAACAAGACGACTTCCACCCCCTGCGCCCCCAGGCCGCCTTGCTCGACAAAGTGCTGGAGCGCAAGCGCGGGCAATCCCTGCCTTTGGCGTTGATTGCGCTGGAGCTGGCGCGTCGCCTGGATATTCCCCTGACAGGCGTGAATTTTCCCGGTCACTTTCTGCTCCGTGTGCCCGGTGCCGATCACCTGCTGGATCCTTGCGGTGGGCGCCGTCTCTATCCTGTGGATTGCCGCGAACTGCTCGGTCGCCAGTTCGGCCCACAGGTATCCCTGAAAGCCGATCACCTGCTGGAAGCCTCGGGACGCCAGATGCTGCAACGGCTTTCACGCAATCTGCGCCAGTTGCACTCCAGCCACGACAATCCCATCGCGGCCCTCAAGGATGCCGAACGCGTAATGGAGCTGGGATCGGCCACCGCCGCCGATTACCTGTCCAGGGCCGGACTGTACCAGCGCCTAGAGTGCCCGCAGGCCGAGCGCTACGATCTGGAGCACGCCCTGTTGCTGACAGAGGACCCGATCCAGCGCCTGCGCCTGACCGATCGCTTGCATCACCTGCCGACGGCCGTCACCGTCATGCACTGAAATGGCGCAGTCCTCACTGTTGCGGTGCAGGTAACAGTGAATGTCGCGATCAGTAGTTTTTCCCGACACCTCAAGCGCCTAAAATCAACTCACTGATCGACGATCACGGCGGTTAACGCTCTGTTAATCAAAGCGCTGCATCCTGCCCTTGTTGTCGAACTGTGTTTGTTTGCTCCTGTGTTGTTCCGTTGTTCTGACGTTTTGTTGCTCCTTCAAGTGAACGTCTTGTTTTGGCCACTGCCTATGCAGTGGCCTTTTTTATGCCCGCATTTTGTGGGGGTTGATCACTGGCACACAGCTGCGCGTGGCGTCAGAGCACGGCAACGCGACGTGTGACGGGTGCATGAAACTCGCGAAAATGGCGCAGCACCTGGGTCGGCGCTTCGGTATGCGGGTAGTGGCCGATATCCGGCAGCAACACCGTATCGGCACCCGGCATTAGCTGCCGATAGCGCTCGAGCATGCGCACACCGGCGATACGGTCGCTGCCGCCGACGATCATGCGCATGGCCACGCCCCCTTCCTGCATGGCCTGAGTCCAGCGTTCGCCATTGGCGCGGGTCTCTTGCAGATATCCCATCAAACGATGAAACACCCGCGGGCCCTGATTATGCGTCAGCAGTTGCCAGCAGTCGTCCAGCTCGCTTTCGTTGGGGCCGGTGTCGGGGCCGTAAAGCTCGGGAATGCTGCGCACCAGAGCGGCGCGATTGAAGACCCGCCCCACCCACCACCCCACAGGCCCCGATAGCCACCGATGCAGCCTGGCGGGGCGATGGGCGTCGGCGAACAGCCCACCATTGAGAAACACACAGCTGGCAATTCGGATCCGCTGCTGGGTATGGCGAAATATCAGCTCCTGAGCGACGTTGCTCCCGTAATCATGGGCCAGCAGATGCACGGGTTCGGTGATATTCAGATGCGCCAGCAGCGCCTGCTGCAGATCAGCCTGTTCCAGCAGACTGTAGGCGTGGCGACCGGGCTTGGCCGAGTCACCGAACCCCAGCATGTCGCAGGCGATCACACGGTACTGGCTGACCAGCGGCTTCCACAGATAATGCCAATCGTGGCTGGCGGTGGGAAAGCCGTGCAACAGCAATAACGGCTCGCCGCGCCCCGCAGTCCAGTAGCGGATGCTGTGGCCATTGAAGCTCAGAGCCTGCGACCGCGTGCGCCAGACGCCCAGCGGGATCTCGCCCAGGGGCATCATCGCTGCCCCGGCTGTCGACGGCCGCCACTGCGCGGGATTGCGCAGTGCGGGGCGTCGGGTATCGTCGATGAGGCACGCGCGACGGCGCCTATACGGATTGCAATCATGGCATTCACCCAGGCACTTGCTTGTGCGTCCTTGGGGCGAGTCTACGCAGAGCAAAAGGCAGCGGGCAGTTGCCTTGGCAGCCAGCTTGATGGCCTTGCGAGTCAGGCCTTGGGCGCCAAGGCGCGACCTGAGGGCGCCAACGCCTCAGACCATGGCTGCCCGGCACGTCACCGCTGATCAGATAATCGCGCCCAGCAGTGGCGCGGCAAAGAGGTTGAGCAGGCCGGTCAGCACCATCACCAGGCCCGCCACCGAGCCCTCTTCGCTGCCGACCTCTTGCGCACGGCTGACGCCCGCGCCGTGTGCGCCTACCCCAAACAATGCGCCACGTGCCAGCGGGCTGCGCAAGGGTAGCCATTTGAGCAGGATGCCGCCGAGCATCGCACCGAATACCCCGGTGAACAGCACGAATACCGCCGTCAGATCCGGCAAGCCACCCAGGTCATGGGACAACGGCATGGCGAACGGTGTGGTGATCGAGCGCGGTACCAGCGAAAGCGCCACTGAGCTGTCGAGTGCCAAGGCCCGCGCCAACCACCAGGAACTGGCGATCGAGGCGCAGCTGCCCACCAGCATGCCCAGCAGCAACGCCAGCCAGTGCCGCGCCAGCAACGCCCGCTGCTGCCAGATCGGAATAGCAAAGGCCACGGTCACCGGACCCAGCACCAGCAGTAGCCAATGAGTACTGCTGGAATATTCGGCATAGCCAGTGTGCATCGGTACTGCCACCGCAAACAGCAGCGCAGGCACCAGAATCAGCGGCGACAACAAGTAGCGGCGAGTCCGTCGATACAACCAGCGACTGAACAGATAGGCCAGCAACGTCAGCGCGAGCCAGAACAACGGCATAGGTTCAAGCGTCATGGCGCATTTTCCAGCGGCATACGGCGTCCACGGTAAAGGCCGTCACCAGCATCACCACCAGGGTACTGATGCCGATCACCACGCCGATACGCAGGCCCTCCTGACGCAGCAGAGTGCCGTAATCGAGCATGCTCATCAGCGCCGGTATGAAGAACAGCAGCATTTCGGCCATCAACAGCCCGGCGCCCAGTTGCAGCGAAGCGGGCTTGGCCACGTTGAAGGCGAAAGCCAACAGCAGCAAACCGAGGCCGATCACGCCACCCGGAATGGGCCAGTGAAACCATGCAGCCATTTGACCGCCGAATAGGCAGAGTGCCAGCAGGATAGCCATTTCGGTGGCGGCCCTGGACCAGTATTTAACGCGGGTGGGATTCATCGATTGGACCTCTGCAGTAGAGGCAGTTTACGAAGCCCCCCGCCATCCCAAAAGAGAATTATTAGACTACACTCGATTCCAATCCGGAATGCCAATGGGGCTGCATCGTGGAATTCAAGCAGTTACGCAGCTTTGCCGAGGTGGTACGCCAAGGCGGGTTCACCCAAGCGGCCCTGACCCTGCATATCAGCCAATCGGCAGTGAGCAAACAGGTCGCGCAGCTTGAACAGAGCCTAGGTGTGAAGCTCATCGAGCGCCAGGGCCAACCGTTGCAACTGACGGCAGCCGGCCATACCGTCCTGCAACATGCCGACGCCATGTTGCGGCTGCGCCAGGAGATGCACCGCGAACTCGACGACCTCAGCCAACTCGCCCGCGGCGAGCTGCGCGTGGGGCTACCGCTGCTGGGCAGCAACACCTTGTTCGCCAGCCTGTTCGCGGCCTATCGCCTGCGGTATCCGAACATCGAGGTGCACCTGCTCGAAGGCGGCAGCCGGACGATCGAGCAAGCGGTGCTCAACGGTGAGCTCGAGCTGGGCGGTGCACTGACCTCGAACAATCCGGCGTTCGCTTCCCAGCCGTTCTGCGATGAGCCGCTCGATGCGCTGTTGCCCGCCGACCATCCCTTGGCAGGTAATCAACAAGTGCACCTGGCGGAACTGGCCGATACGCCGTTCCTGCTATATCAGCGCAGCTTCGTACTCAACGATCGCTTGCTGCAAGCGTGCCAGGCGGCAGGCTTCACGCCCAAGGAGGGCGGCCGCAGCGGCCAGGCGGATTTCCTCGCGGCACTGGTGGCGGCTGGCCAAGGCGTGGTGCTGCTGCCCAGCGTGGTCGCCCGCGCCCTGGTGCGGCCGGGGGTGATTCGCCTGCGACTGGTGGAGGCGAGCCATCTGCGTTGGGATATCGCGTTCATCTGGCGCCAGGGCGCCTATCTGTCGCGGGCGGCCCAAGCCTGGCTGCAATTGCTGCGCGAACGTGGACTGACGCCGGTCAGCCCTTGAGGTGGGCGATGAGTGCCTGCAACCAGGGCTCGGCATCGTCTTCCTGGTCGACCGTCTCGCTGGCATCCAGGCGCAGCATCGGTTGCACTTCCTCTACGCCCAGCTCGGCGTACAGCTCACGGATGATCTCGCCGCCGCCGCAGTAGGTGTCGTCGTAGCTGGCATCGCCAAGGCCGATCACCGCGCCTGGCAAACCGCGCAAGGCCGCCGGCAGTTGATCACGCAATTGTCCGTAGAGCGCTTGCAGGCTGTCCGGCAATTCGCCCAGGCCCGTGGTCGAGGTTACCGCCAGCAGCGCTTGGGGTGCGAAGCCCAGCAACTCGTCGAACGTGGCGCGAGGGCTGTAGAACACCTCGAAGCCCGCCGCTTTGAACAGCGACTCGGCGCGGCGGGCGACATCTTCGGCCACACCGTAGACGGAACCGGAAAACACAGCGACTTTCATGGCGCAGGTCCTGTAACAGGTTAAACGCCAGATGATACCAGCTGCCCCGAAAGACTTCGAATGCCCGCGCGCCAATCGCAGTTAGCCATGATCCGCGCCGCCGGTTTTTGCGTATCCTCTGCAATACCCGCTCAATCGCGCCTATAGGGGCCAATCAGTGGAGCAAAAAAGCCCGATGATCAATGCCAATCTGCTACAGCTGATGGTCAACGCCTCAAACGACGGCATCGTCATTGCCGAACAGGAAGGCGAAGACAACATCCTTATCTACGCCAATCCGGCCTTCGAGCGCCTCACGGGCTACTCGGCCAATGAAACCCTGTATCGCGACTGTCGCTTCCTGCAGAACGGCGAACGGGATGACGCTGCCTTGCGATCGCTGCGCGAGGCGATCGACAACGGCCAGCCGAGCCGGCAGATTCTGCGCAACTATCGCAAGGACGGCAGCCTGTTCTGGAACGAACTGTCCATTACCCCGGTGCGCCACGACGCCAGCCAACGCACCTATTACATCGGTATTCAGAAGGACGTCAGCGACGTGGTGGCGGCACGGCAGCGAATCGTCGAACTGGAGCGCAGCCTTGAGCGGGCTCAAAAGCAAATCGCAGCACTTCAAGGTGACCAGCAAGAAGGTGACCAGCGGCCGTAACAAAATTGATAAACTGCGGTCGAAATAATCGCCCTTCCGTCTTTTATCTGTCGAGCACGAGCATGCAATCTGACGCCCTCCTGACACAGGATGAGCTGGACTTCATTCAGACGATGCAACACAACCCGCAGCTGAACGTGCGCGATGCCACGGCCAGCTTGCTGGTGAATGGCGGTGTGCAGATAAAGGACTTGCTGACCCGACTGGTGGCCCAGGATCACGTGACGATCCAGGCACAATTTGAAAACCAGCAGATCAGTTTTCCACTGCAGCTGGTCGAAGACGAATTTCACGCCCAGCACATCAAGCTCGGGGCGCCGACCATTTATGAGGACGGCCCGATGATTCGCCCGTGGCGCTTGACGCTGGCGACGCCAGTCTCGCTGCAGAGCGATGACGGCAAGCCGACTGGCCTGTGGGCACGGGAACTGTCGTTCAACGGCATGCTCATCGAAGCCCGAGACCGCGCGGCGCCACTGGTACTGTCGGCGTGGTTCGCGCCAGACGGCTTCAGTGCCATGGCCATGAAAGGCAAGCGCCAGCGCAAGACCGCCGATGGCCTGTTCGCGTACCGCCTGCAGGAAAATACCGCACAGGAAACCGAGCGCCTGCGGCAATTCATTTTGCAGCAGCACCAGTTGAGCCATCCTCAGCTGCATGCCTGATCGCCGCTTTGTGTCGCGTTCGCTGGCCTCTTCGCGAGCAAGCTTTGCTCCTGTGGGCGTACGACTCACGCTCAACCCTGTGGGAACAAGGGTGCGCGTTCGGCGGTGAAGAGGCCGGTGAAGCCAGTACACATGCAACGCCTTCGCTCAAGTATCCAGATGGCCCTCCAGATATTGCAAAAGACGTCGCTGCATCAATCGCCCCTCGCCGCCCAGGCAAGCGATCTGCGTGCCGATCAGCACTTCATGCGCCAGCTCGGAAGCCTCGCCCATCAGCATCAGCGGGCACTCGAGCGTCATCCCCAGCTTGAGCAACTGCCGCGGCTGCTCGCCATTGAGCGGGCGATGTGAGAACAGCGCCAGGGCATGGGGCTGGATCTTCTCGCACACCAGGCTCAGTTCGTTCAAGGGCTGCCCCAACGCCAGCACGTGGACATCCACCTGCGGACCGGCCAGCATCAAGCCTGCCACCAGCACTTCAAGTTCGCGGGTCGGCCCGGGCATGGCGGCCACCACCACGACCCAGGCCTGGCCATGCCCACGCGTAAGCTGCAGACGCTGCAGGGCACGGGCTCGCAGAAAACTGTCAAGAAACAGCCATTCACTGGTATGCCCGTAGCCTTCCTGGCGCCCCAGCAAGGTCTGCCAGACCGGCATCAGCACTTCCTGAAATGCCACCACCAGCGGGTAGCTGGAGAACACTTGGCCGTAGATGCGCTCCAGCTGTGGCTCATCGAACGCGGCCACGGCCCGGCGCACCTGAGCCTGCCACTCATGCCACTCGGCACGGGCACCACCCTGCTCTGCGTTGTCGCCATGAGCGCCATGAGTGCGGGCGAGAATCTTGCCGACCTTGCTCACCGCTACGCCACGCTCGATCCACATCAGGGCGGTACGGACGTCGTCGATATCGGCGCGCGAATACAAGCGATGCCCGCTTTCAGTGCGCGTTGGCTGGATCAGACCGTAGCGCCGCTCCCAGGCCCGCAGCGTGACGGGATTGATACCCGTGACTCGCGACACCTCGCGAATCGGGAACAGCTCTTCGCTGTGCAGAGCCTGACTATCGCGCAGATCGGAGGAGAAATCAGTCATTGCGAGCAAAACCGAGGGTTAGCGAGTGTGCCGACATTCTAACCCTCATGGCGCTCGTGCAGGATAGCGCCGCTGAATTCGTCGGCCTGTCCGATACATGCTGCAACACACCTCACAATCCGGAATAATCCTTGCTTGTCTGATCAGGCGTTATCGCCGATGGCTGCACTACCTGCAGCCGCCCAGCCCTGAAGCACAGCCCACCACCCCGGCGCTGCGCTTTTTTTGAGCCCCTTACCCAGGACGCTCGATACGTACGGAGATACACAATGTCGACCTCACCCGTCACCCTCATGGTCGCGCGCCGCGCTGCCGAAGGTCATTACCAGGAACTGATTGCCTGGCTGCACGAAGGCGAACACCTGGCCACCGACTTTCCTGGCTACCTGGGTTCCGGCGTGCTGGCTCCGCCCCCCGACGACGACGAATTCCAGATCATCTTCCGCTTCGCCGATGAGGCAACCCTGCACGCCTGGGAGCATTCGGCCTCGCGCCAATCCTGGCTACAGCGTGGCAGCGGTCTGTTCGCCCAGCCCCACGAGCACCGCGTGGCCGGCACCGACGGCTGGTTCGGCAACGTCGCCCACCCTTCTCACCCACCGCGCTGGAAGCAGTCCGTGGCCGTGTGGCTGGCGTTTTTCCCGGTCAACCTGGCCTTCAACTTTCTGCTGGGCCACTGGTTGAGCGAGATGAGCCTGGTGCCACGAATCATGCTCAGCACCCTGGTGCTGACGCCGATCATGGTGTGCTGGTTCATACCGCTCTCTTCGCGCCTGCTGGCCGGCTGGTTGCATCCGGCGCCGAAGCCCGCGATAGCGTCCCCAGTGCAGGCCGCGACGTCTACACGCTAATGCACGGGTAAGGTTGTACAAGACTGGCCAGTGGTATAACTTTGCTGCAAACCCCGTGCTACCCGGCCCCAGGATGCCACGGCCCTCTGCACACACCACGAGCCCGTCATGCCTGCCCCCGCCCCTATTCTGATCACCGGCGCCAGCCAGCGCATCGGTTTGCATTGCGCACTGCGCCTGCTGGAACAGGGGCAGCCGGTCATCGCCAGCTATCGCAGCGAACGCCCTGGGGTAAAGCAGTTGCAGGCCGCCGGCGCGCAAACGCTGTTTGCCGATTTCGCCACCGAGGCCGGCATCGAAGCCTTCATTGCCACGCTCAAGGCCACCACGCCGACGCTACGCGCCATCGTCCACAACGCATCGCTGTGGCTGACCGACGACGCCGAGGACGCGCTGCAACGCATGCTCAATGTGCACCTGCGCGCCCCTTACCTGATCAACCTGCACTGCGCCGAGCTGCTCCAGCACGGCGGCCCGGCCGACATCATCCATATCAGCGACGATGTCACCCGCAAGGGCAGTGCCCGACACATCGGCTACTGCGCCAGCAAAGCCGGCCTCGATAGCCTGACCCTGTCATTCGCCGCTCGCTTGGCCCCGGCGATCAAGGTCAACGGTATCGCCCCCGCACTGATCCAGTTCAATCCCGATGACGATGCGGCCTATCGAGCCAAAGCCCTGAGCAAATCGGCCCTGGGCATCGAGCCCGGCGCTGAAGTGATCTACCAGAGCCTGCGCTATCTGCTCGACAATCCCTACGTCACCGGAACCACTCTGCCCGTCAACGGCGGCCGCCATCTGAAATAAAGCGCCCGCGAGGATGACCCTGCGATGACTTCCAATCTGCCAGACCACTACCGTGAAATTCTCAGGAAGCTGGGCGAAGACCCGGACCGCGAAGGACTGCGCGACACCCCCAAACGCGCCGCGAAGGCCATGCAATACCTGTGTCACGGCTACACCCAGACGGTCGAGGAGATCGTCAACGGCGCGCTGTTCGCCTCCGACAACGACGAGATGGTGATCGTCAAGGACATCGAGCTCTACTCGTTGTGCGAACATCACCTGCTGCCCTTTATCGGCAAGGCGCACGTGGCCTACATTCCAACGGGTAAAGTGGTGGGGCTGTCGAAAATCGCCCGCATCGTCGACATGTTCGCCCGGCGTCTGCAGATCCAGGAAAACCTGACCCGCGAAATCGCCGACGCCATACAGAGCGTTACCGCAGCTTCCGGCGTGGCGGTAGTGATCGAGGCCAAGCACATGTGCATGATGATGCGCGGCGTGGAAAAACAGAACTCGCTGATGAATACCTCGGTGATGCTCGGCGCCTTTCGCGAGTCGAGCACCACTCGCCAGGAATTTCTGCAATTGATTCGACGGAGTAACGATTAATGCCACAACTGGAGCCAGGCACTGCGCGCATCCGGGTCAAGGATCTGCGCTTGCGCACGTTTATCGGCATCAACGAAGACGAGATCGTCAACAAGCAAGATGTGCTGATCAACCTCACCATCCTCTACCCGGCCCAGGAGGCCGTGCGCGACAACGACATCGATCACGCCCTCAACTACCGCACCATCACCAAGGCGGTGATTCAGCACGTCGAGGGCAATCGCTTCGCCCTGCTCGAGCGCCTGACTCAGGAGTTGCTCGACCTGGTCATGCAGCACGAGGCCGTGCGGTACGCCGAGGTCGAGGTCGACAAGCCTCACGCGCTGCGCTTTGCCGAATCGGTATCGATCACCCTCGCCGCCCAGCGCTGATCGCCGCTGGGGCATTGCCGCCCCGGCCTGCGACTCTTATCATCGCGCCTTCGATAATTCACTTCAGCGCCGCCACAGGCGCTGCTCGCGAGGAGCCAACATGACTGATCAACAACGCCTGGAGCTCGAAGCCGCCGCGTTCCGCCGACTGGTCGCACATCTGGGCAACCGCACCGACGTGCAGAACATCGATCTGATGAACCTCTCGGGCTTTTGCCGCAATTGCCTGTCCAAATGGTACAAGGCCGCCGCCGACGAGCGCGCCATCGAGGTCAGCCTCGATGACGCCCGCGAGGTGGTGTACGGCATGCCGTATAACGAGTGGAAGTCCCTTTATCAGAAAGAAGCGAGCGCCGAGCAGTCCGCCGCGTTCGCCAAAGGCAAACCTCAAGCGTAACGTCGGCGCCGCCTCAGGCCGTCACGCTATTGGCCGGGACCTTGCCGGCCAAGGCATCCGCCAGACTCGCAAGTACCATCTCGCCCATGCGCGTGCGGGTCTGTACGGTCGCGCTGGCGCGGTGCGGTTGCAGCACCACGTTCTCGCGGGCAAACAGGCTCTCGGGCACCCGCGGTTCATCGACGAACACGTCCAGGCCAGCGCCGGCGATAGTGCCCGCCTGCAAAGCGGCGAGCAGATCGGGCTCGTTGACCAGCCGGCCACGGGCGACATTGATCAGATACCCTTCAGCACCCAGAGCCTCCAGCACGCCCGCATCGATCAGGCCCTCGGCCTTGTCGGCGGCGGCCGCGACGATGAGCGCATCGCTGCCCCGTGCCAGCTCGAGCAGGTCGGCAACAAAGGTGTGCGGCACGTCGTCCATGGCGCGCAAGTCGGTGTAACTGATCGGGCAGCCAAACGCTGCCGCCCGAGTGGCCACCGCACGTCCTACGCGCCCCATGCCGACGATGCCCACGCGCAGGCCGCTGACCTGACGCGCCAGGGGCAAGGGCGCCAGTGGCGTGGCGGTGGTCGCCCACTGGCCGCTGCGCACATAGCGGTCACTGGTGCACAGGCCGCGGCACACGCCGATCAGCAACCCCATGGCGAGGTCAGCGACATCTTCGGTCAAGGCCCCCAGGGTGGCCGTGACATGGATGCCACGGTCGCGGGCATAGGCCAGGTCCACCGCATCAGTGCCCACGCCATTGACCGCCACCACTTCGAGCTGCGGCAACTGCGCCATCACTTCCCGGGTAATACCGGTATGGCCGCCGGTGACCACGCCGCGCACGTTGCCGCCCACTTCACGCAGGTAGGCTGGCTTGTCGGTCTGCAGGTAGTAGGGATGCACGGTGTACAAGGCTTCAAGCTGCTCGCGCACGTGGGGGATGAGGATGGGGCTAAGTTGCAGAACTTCAGGCTTCATGAACGAAATCTCCAGGCGAAAAGGGCTCAGCCGCGACCAACAAATGGCATGTTGGTGGCCATCACCGTCATGTTCAGCACGTTGGCCGACAGCGGCAGCGAGGCCATGTAACGCACCGCTCCGGCGATGTGCTCGACATCGCACATGGGCTCGGTGGCCATGGTGCCGTTGGCCTGGCGCACGCCTTTGGTCATGCGCTGCGACAGCTCGGTCAGAGCGTTGCCGATGTCGATCTGGCTGCAGGCGATATTGAATTCGCGCCCGTCCAGGGCCAGGCTCTTGGTCAACCCCAGCACCGCATGCTTGCTGGCCGTGTAGGGCGCGGTGAAGGGCCGCGGGGTATGGGCCGAGATCGAACCATTGTTGATGATCCGCCCTCCCTGAGGCTGCTGGCGGCGCATCAGTTCGAAGGCGCCGCGGCTGCACAGGTACACACCGGTCACGTTGGTATTGATGACGTCCAGCCAGTTCTGCACCGGCAGTTCGTCCATCGGCACTGCGGGGGCGTTGATACCCGCGTTGTTGAAAATCACATCGAGGCGGCCATAGACCTCCTCGACACTCGCGAACAGCGCATCGACGCTGGCCGGATCGCGAACATCCGTCGGTATGGCGATGGCCTCGCCACCTTGGGCGCGGATCTCCTCGACCAGCGTCTGCAGTGGCTCGGGGCGGCGCCCGGCCAGAGCCAGACGATAACCGTCAGCCATCAAGGCGAGCGTCACGGCGCGACCGACCCCGCTGCCGGCGCCGGTGACCAGCGCGATTTTTGCGGAAGAATCAGTGTTGTTGGACATTGTAATGACTCCTTGGCGTAAAAATGATCAAAGCTTCAGCGTGTGGGCCGTTGGCCCACGCGCACTTGCAATCTGGCGATACCCTCGATGCCTGCGCTGATCAGATCGCCCGGCTGCAGCGGCTCGACCCCCGGTGGCGTGCCGGTCATGATCAAGTCGCCCGCCTCCAGGCGCAGCGAGCGTGACAGCTGGCTGACCACCTCGGCGACCGACCAGATCTGCGCCTCGAGATCGGAGCGCTGGCGCTCGATGCCATTGACCGCCAGCCACAACGCCCCTTGTTGGGGATGGCCAATACGGGCGCTGGGCACGATGGGCGTGACCGGCGCCGAGGCATCGAACGCCTTGGCGGCCTCCCATGGCTGGCCGGCAGCCTTGGCCGCCATCTGCAGATCGCGGCGCGTCATGTCCAGCCCTGCGGCGTAACCCCACACGTGCTCCAGCGCGCGCGCCTCGGGGATATCCACGCCGCCGATGCCGATCGCCACGACCAATTCGATTTCCGGGCAGAACTCGTCGGTCTGTACCGGGAAGTCCACGCGCGCGGTGGCTTCGACCACGGCACTGGCGGGCTTCATGAAAAACAGCGGAAAGCTGCGTGGCGCGGCCACGGCGTCGCCCCACAGATAGTTGCGGCCCAGGCAGAAAACTCGCGCCACGGGAAACCGCTGAGTGCTGCCGTCCACGGGCAGGCTGCTCACTGCCGGGGGAGCAATCACATAGTCGTTCATTATCATTCCTTGGCTAGAGTGCGGTGCTGGCTAAAGCCTAAGGCATGCCAGCACCGCAAAGTTGGACGATGCGGTGAGGAAACTGGACTTATCCAAGCTCCTCGCACACGGGGCTTCAGCGTGCCTGCAGGACGATCCGGTGCAGGCGCCCGAGCAACAGCGAATAGGACAGGCAACCGATCATGGCCACCGCGCCAATGAACCAGAAGGCCGCCGAGAACTTGCCGGTTTCATGCAGAATCCAGCCGATCACGATGGGCGTGACGATGCCGCCGATATTGGCCGCGAGGCTGGTGATGCCACCGGTGAGGCCGATCAGCTCCTTGGGTGCGACTTCCGAGACGGCCGCCCAGGAGGCCGATGCAATGCCTTGAGCGAAGAACGCCACGGTCAGCACCGCGATGCACAGCACGTTGGAGTCGGTAAAGTTGACCAGCACGATCGACATGCCCAGCGCCGAGCCCACGACCAGCGGCAGCTTGCGGGCGAACGACAGGCTCACCCCGCGGCGGATCAGCAAATCGGAGACAATCCCCGCCAACAGAATGCCGACCGTGGCACCAATGAACGGCAGTACCGCGAAGATCCCCACCTTGACCATGGTCAGGTGACGCTCCTCGATCAGGTAGGTCGGAAACCAGGTCAGGAAGAAATACAGCACCGAGGTGTTGGCGAACTTGCCGATACAGATGGCCCACACCTGGCGATAGCGAAACAGCTCGGTGATCTGCCGCCAGTTGAAGCGGGTGCGCTCCTGGCTGCTCCTGACCAGGCCGCCGCCGTCCTCGATATAGGCCAGCTCTTCAGGGCTGACTTTTTTGCAATTCAGCGGATCACGATAGACATACAGCCAGAAAACCCCGAACACGATGCCGACGATACCGGTGCTGTAGAACACGTGGCGCCAGTCGTAGGTGGTCGCCAGCCACAGCAGTGCGCCGGTGAACAACGCGGTGCCCAGATACTGGCCGCACACATAGATGCTGCTGGCCAGACCGCGCTCACGGGCCGGGAACCACACCGTGACCGCACGGCTATTGGCGGGGAATGCAGGCGCTTCCATCGCACCGATGGCCAGACGCAGGCCGAACAGCGAAGCGAAGCCGCCCACCAAGCCCTGGCAAACGGTCACCGCCGACCAGGACACCAGCGACACGCCGTAGGTCACCCGCGAGCCGAAGCGGTCGGCAATAAAACCGGCCGGCACCAGCGCGAACGCGTAGGTCCAGGCGAAAGCCGAGAACACCAGGCCCATCTGCACCTTGTCGAGGCCCAGATCCTTGGCCATGAAGGGCGCGGCGATAGAGATATTAACCCGGTCGACGTAGTTGATGATCGTCGCTATCAACAGCAGCGAGAGCATGATCCAGCGCCGGCGCGTAGGCAGACGCGTACTGGCTGCGGCCTGTGGCGGGCTTCCAATGGTATTTTCGCGATTATCGACAAGGGGCACTGCGCCAGCGTGAACGCTCGCGCCAGAAGCCCGCAACACGGGACCTTCGGGACGACTCGACATGATATTCCTCATTATTTTTATTGAGTATCGAGTGCTGTGGCTGGCGTCAGACACCATCACAACATGGCCCTACGTTATCGTACAAGTTCGCCAAATCAATCGATCGCTTATATTCTTTTATGCTTTAAAACAGATCGAAAGCTGCCAAGTACAAAAATAATATCAAGATAAAATTCGCCAATACGCATGTACGAAGTCGCCGTAAGTACTGAAATAGAGCCTTTTTTATGCATCAGTATTTTGCGCTTTTTTTGGATTTGACCGATCATCCGCCAGACCGGATTAATGCAAAAAGTTATCGGACAAGCATCCATTAAATTTTCTCAAAACGCTCATTACCCCCTCGAATGCAAGCGCCGCTTCCCCTACCATGGTTGCCATACAAGAAAGGAAGCCTTTCCATGCAATTGACTTCTCGGGTGCCGACTTACGGCATGCAACAACGTAGCGAGCGGGCCGACTTTCATATCCGCGAGCAATTCGAGCGCAGCGCCGAGCCCGGCCCCCATCGTCACGAATATTTTCAGATCCAGGTCAATCTGGGCGGCGATACCGTGCAGCTCATTGGTGGCATCGAACGGCCATTTCCGCGCAACACCCTGGCGTTCATCCTGCCGCACCGTGTGCATTTCATCCCGCATCCGGTGGATGGCAAAGGCGTGGTGCTGAATTTTTCCCAGGAATTTCTGCTGCCGCATCTGCACTGTGATCCACTCGATCTCGAAGATGTGTCGATTCAGCAGGCGCCGGAGCTGTCACCGTTTCGCTTTCAGCAGCAACTGGATTTCACGCTGGGCGACAGCGCGTTCGCTGAGGTGCTCGCGCTGCTGGAACGGATGCGCGGCCTCGACGGTTCGCGCCAGTTCGGCACCCGTGAAGGGCTCAAGGGCTGCCTGCTGCAACTGATCGGTAGAGTCTGCCAGTTATACGCCGAGCCGTTGTTGGCCCTGGCCGGCAGCAACGCCGCGCAGGCTAGCCGCCGTGACGCACTGGGGCGTATGACCGAGTATGTGCGCGAACACCTGGCCGATCCCGAGCTGGATTTAAAGAAGGTGGCTGCGGCAACCTACCTGTCCCCCAACTATTTGACCCACTGGCTGCGCAAGGAGATCGGCAAGAGTTTCAGCGAGTTGGTACTGGAGCGGCGCATGCACCTGGCGCGTCAGCTGCTGTTGACCGGCAGCAAGCCGGTGGGCGAGATCGCGCGGCTGTGTGGCTTTGCCGACGAGGCTTATTTCTCCCGGCGCTTTCGTCATGCCCACGGCTTGCCACCCGGTCAGTTCCGCCGCCAGCAGACGCAGTTACAGGTGCCCTGACCCGACTGACTTGATGTTTAAACAGCCATGGCGCGCGCGAAAAAGTTAATATAGGTAACCGATTGAAAACTTTCGCAAATATCCATCCGTTAAGCAGGAGCCCACTGCCATGACCGAAATCAACGCTTTCCGCGCCAGCCTCGAAACAGGCAGCAACCTATTTGCCGACACCTTGGCTTTCGTCGCCGAGCATTACGATTACACGCCTCAGGCATTCAACAACGGCAGTGTCGAAAACGCCGCCGGCCAGAACGAAGGCTCGTGCAAGACCATCGGCCTGGCCGTGCTCGAAGGCCTCAGCGACCAGGAAGTCCTGCTGGCATTCGGCGAGCACTATCGCTCGGTTGTGGCGACGCCCGATGGCAGCGACCACGGCAATATCCGCAACCTGATCGCCCACGGCCTGGCCGGAGTGAAGTTCGCCGGGCAGCCGTTGAGCCGCAAGGGCTGAACTGAATTGCAGGCATAAAAAAACCGGCTGTCGATGGCCGGTTTTTTATGTTCGGGGATATTCGCCAGCAGTACCGGCCCCACGCGAATCGGATCAGGTGAACGTAGCGTTCGCCAAGCCATCCAGATAACGCTCGACGTCCAGCGCGGCCATACAGCCGGCACCGGCCGAGGTAATCGCCTGGCGATACACGTGGTCAGCCACGTCACCGGCAGCGAAAACACCCTCGACGCTGGTCGCGGTGGCATTGCCTTCACGGCCGCCCGACACCACCATGTAGCCATCTTTGAGCGCCAGCTGACCTTCGAACAGGGACGTGTTCGGGGTGTGCCCGATGGCGATGAACACGCCGTCGACCTTCAGCTCGCTGAGGCTGCCGTCGTTGTTCTTCAAGCGTGCACCAGTGACGCCCGCTTTGTCGCCCAGAACTTCGTCCAGGGTTTCGTTGAGCTTGAGTTCGATCTTGCCCTCGGCGACACGTGCGTGCAGCTTGTCGATCAGGATCTTCTCGGCGCGGAAAGTCTCGCGACGGTGAACCAAAGTCACCTTGCTGGCGATGTTGGCCAGGTACAGCGCCTCTTCGACGGCCGTGTTGCCACCGCCGACCACGGCGACCGGCTTGTTGCGGTAGAAGAAGCCGTCACAGGTGGCACAGGCCGATACACCCTTGCCCATGAAGGCCTCTTCCGACGGCAGGCCCAAGTAGCGAGCGCTTGCACCGGTGGCGATGATCAGCGCGTCGCAGGTGTAGGTGCCGCTGTCGCCGGTCAGCGAAAACGGTTTGCCCGCCAGGTCTACGGAGTTGATATGGTCGAAGACGATTTCGGTTTCGAAACGCTCGGCGTGTTCTTTCATGCGTTCCATCAATACCGGGCCGGTCAGGCCGTGGACATCGCCCGGCCAATTGTCGACTTCGGTGGTGGTGGTCAGTTGACCGCCCGCCTGCATGCCGGTGATCAGCAGCGGCTTGAGGTTGGCCCGCGCGGCGTAGACGGCCGCGCTGTAACCGGCAGGGCCGGAACCGAGAATGATGACCCGCGAATGACGAACTTCAGACATGACACTCTCCTATCGACCGGCCTTTGCATCGCCTGGGTCGCATCGCCGGATACCGGCGGAAAATAAAAAGGATCGACGCAGCACTTGGGGAAGGCTTTATGTCGCCGATCCTGAAACTGTAGCCATATAGCTTTGAGGGCAGTATGGCGCAGGTGGATCACAACACCTCACCCTTACAGGCTGGTGGCGTTCTCGGCCAGGTAATCGGCAACGCCCTTGGCGTCGGCCTTCATGCCTTTCTGACCTGGGCGCCAGCCGGCTGGGCACACTTCACCGTGTTGTTCGGTGAACTGCAGGGCTTCGACCAGGCGGACCATCTCGTCCACTTCGCGGCCCAGCGGCAGGTTGTTGACCACCTGGTGCTGCACCACGCCTTGCTGGTCGATCAGGAAGGACGCTCGCAGGGCCACGCCGTCTTCGTGCTCGATGCCGTAGGCGCGGGTGATCTCGTGCTTGACGTCGGCGACCATCGGGAACTCGACGGCGCCGATGCCGCCTTTTTCGACCGGCGTGCTGCGCCAGGCGTAGTGAGTGAACTGCGAGTCGATCGACACACCCACCACTTCAACACCCAACTCGCGGAATTTGCCGATGCGGTTGTTGTGGGCGATGATTTCGGATGGGCACACGAAGGTGAAGTCCAGCGGCCAGAAGAACAGCACAACGTACTTGCCCCTGAGCGATGACAACTTGAAGCTGTCGACGATCGAGCCATCACCCAGCACGGCCGGGGCGTCGAAGTCAGGGGCTTGTTTGTTGACCAGAATACTCACGCAATCTCCTTGAGGCGTTGGCCTCGAAAGTTGATGGACTGAAGGGTTTCAAATTCGATGGGCACAGCTTAACGAGGTGCAGGCGATTAGTGAAATGCCCTTTTACAATTCGACCCATAGCGATGGGCTATCCATCCTTGGTAGCTTATCGCTCGCGTTCCCGCTACCACAGACGCCCGATTCCTGCGCACCATCGATGGAGCTCTAATGCCTCTCCCCGTATTGTCCGGTCCCGATTACCTGCGCGAGGGCCTGAAACTGGTCCTGAGCCCGGGCCTGCGAATGTTCGTGCTGATGCCACTGCTGATCAACCTGATCCTGTTCGTCGGCCTGATCTACTTCGCCGGGCACGAATTCCGCCTGTGGGTCGACGCGTTGATGCCCAGCCTGCCCCATTGGCTCGACTTTCTCAGCTACATCCTCTGGCCCCTGTTCGTAGTGCTGGTGGCCTTTATGGTGTTCTTTACCTTCACCATGCTCGCCAACGTCATCGCCGCGCCATTCAACGGCTTCCTGGCGGAAAAGGTTGAGGTGGTGGTGACCGGCAAGGATGAATTCCCGGCGTTCAGCATGGGCGAACTGATTGAAATGGTCCCGCGCACCTTCTCCCGCGAAATGCGCAAGCTCGGTTATTACCTGCCGCGCGCGGCGGCCCTGCTGGTGCTGTCGTTCATTCCGGTGGTCAACATCATCGCCGCGCCACTGTGGTTGCTGTTCGGGGTCTGGATGATGGCGATCCAGTACATCGACTACCCGGCGGACAACCACAAGATGAGCTGGCAGGACATGCTCGCCTGGCTTAGGCAAAAGCGCTGGAAGTGTTTGAGTTTTGGCGGGATCGTATATCTGGTGCTGCTGATACCGCTGGTCAATGTGTTGATGATGCCAGCAGCGGTGGCGGGGGCGACATTGTTCTGGGTACGGGAGCGGGGGTGAGGCTTCACGTCATGTATTGACGGTACCGACGCGTTCGCGGGCAAGCCTCGCGCTCACAGGTGTAAGACACCGGAACTGCTTGCACTGTGGGAGCAAAGCTTACTCGCGAAGTGGCCCGGTTGGCCAGGACAGATTCAGCAGCCCGCGACATTCAAGCCAGCGCTTTTTCGATCGCAGCAATGATAGCCGGATCATCCGGCGTGGCTCGCGGCGAAAAGCGCGCCAGCACGCGGCCGTCCTTGCCGACCAGAAACTTTTCGAAGTTCCAGGTGATATCCCCGGGAAACTCCGCGCCCTCTCCTGCCAGCAGGCGATATAGGGAATGACGATGCGGGCCGTTGACCTCCACCTTGCTGCCCAGGGGAAAGGTCACACCATAGTTGAGCGTGCAGAATTCCTGAATCTCGGCCTCGGTGCCTGGCTCCTGGCCGGCAAACTGATTGCAAGGCAAGCCCAGAATGCTGAAGCCTTGATCGTGGTACTTCTGGTAGAGGCTCTCCAGCCCTGCGTACTGGGGCGTGAGCCCGCACTTGGAGGCCACGTTCACCACCAATACCACTTTGCCCTTCAGCGGCGCCAGCGGCAGCTCCTTGCCGTCCAGCGCCTTGAGCTTGAGTTCATGAAATGCACTCATGGAGTAATCCCCTGTTCGAATCCCGTCACGGCCCGCGAGCCTGTCCTTTCGAACAACACTAACAGACTGAAAAGGCGCCCGTCCAAGCCCTTCGCTCACCGTATCAAAGGTGGCGCGGAACTCGAACGGGCGCCTTCGCGGCTACCCTTGAGCTTAGCAGCTCAATCAGTGGTGATGACCGCCTTCGCCGTGCACGTGACCGTGAGCGACTTCTTCCTGGCTGGCATCACGCACGTCGACGACCTTGACCTGGAAATTCAGACGCTGGCCGGCCAACGGGTGGTTGCCATCGACTGTCACGTCGTCGCCGTCCAGATCGCGGATGGTGACGATCTGCATCTGGCCATCGGGGGCCGAAGCGTGGAACTGCATGCCGACTTCCAGCTCGTCGACACCCTCGAACATGCTGCGGCTCAGAGTGCTGACCAGTTCGGCCGAGTACTCGCCGTAGGCGTCCTCAGGCTCGACAGCAACGGTGAGTTCGTCACCAACGTCTTTGCCGACGAGGGCTTTTTCCAGACCTGGAATGATATTACCTGCGCCATGCAGGTAAACCAGCGGCGCGCCGCCGGCGGAGCTGTCGATGACCTCACCAGCGTCGTTGGTGAGGGTATAGTCGATAGAGACAGCCTTGTTAGCGGCAATCGGCATGGGCGAGACCTTTACGAAAGAATGTAGAACGATCAAGTGTAACCAAGCATCCGCCCGAAAGCGAACTGAACACTGACAGACGGGGCCACTCGAAAACCTCGTCCATTGTCGATACCCTTGGCGACGGATCCCGCGATCGGCGACCCATACGCCGACGCCTGTGCAGTGCTGACCCCGAGATGATCGCATGCAAACATTTTTTCTCGCGCCGACCGATTTTGGCGTAGGCCTGACTTCCATCAGTCTCGGACTGGTCCGCAGCCTGGAGCGTGCCGGTCACAAAGTAGGCTTTTTCAAGCCCATCGCCCAGCCCCATCCGGGCGATACCGGCCCCGAGCGCTCCACCGAACTCATCGCCCGCACCCATGGCCTGCGCCCGCCCAAACCGCTGGGCCTGGCCCATGTCGAACGCATGCTGGGCGACGGCCAGCTGGATGAACTGCTCGAAGAAATCATCACGCTGTATCAGGAAGCGGCCATCGGCAAGGACGTGCTGATCGTCGAAGGCATGGTCCCCACCCGCAGCGCCAGCTACGCCGCTCGGGTCAACCAGCATCTGGCCAAAAGCCTCGACGCCGATGTGATTCTGGTGGCCGCCCCGGATGGCGACGTGCTGGCCGAGTTGTCCGGCCGAGTGGAGCTGCAGGCGCAGCTGTTCGGTGGCCCGCGGGACCCCAAGGTGCTCGGCGTGATCCTCAACAAGGTGCGTACCGACGAATCCCTGGAGGTGTTCACCACGCGCCTCAAGGAGCATTCCGCCCTGCTGCGCAGCGGCGAGTTCCGCGTGCTCGGCGCTATCCCCTTCCAGGCCGACCTCAATGCCCCGCGCACCCGCGACGTCGCCGAACTGCTGGGCGCCCAGGTGATCAACGCGGGCGATTTCGAAGTGCGGCGCATGGCCAAGATCATCATCTGCGCGCGCACCGTGCTCAACACCGTGCCGCTGCTCAAGCCCGGCGTATTGGTAGTGACCCCCGGCGATCGCGACGACATCCTCCTGGCCGCCAGCCTGGCATGGCTCAACGGCGTGCCGCTGGCGGGAATTCTGCTGACCAGCGATTCGCTGCCCGACCCGCGCATCATGGAGCTGTGCCGAGGCGCCCTGCAGAGCGGCCTGCCGGTGCTGTCGGTGAGCACGGGGTCGTACGATACGGCGACTCAACTCAATCAGCTGAACAAGGAAATCCCCATCGATGACCGCGAACGTGCAGAGATCATCACCGATTTCGTCGCCAGCTACCTCGACTCCAACTGGCTGCATCAGCGCTCCGGTACGCCGCGAGAAATGCGCCTGTCGCCGGCGGTGTTCCGTTATCAGTTGATCCAGCGCGCGCAGCAGGCCAACAAGCGCATCGTCCTGCCCGAAGGCGCCGAGCCCATGACCGTGCAAGCCGCTGCCATCTGCCAGGCGCGCGGCATCGCCCGTTGCGTGCTGCTGGCCAAGCCCCAGGACGTGCACGCCGTGGCTCGCGCTCAAGGCATCGAATTGCCTGAAGGGCTGGAGATCCTCGACCCGGACCTGATCCGCGAGCGCTACGTCGAGCCGATGGTCGAACTGCGCAAAAGCAAGAACCTCAACGCCCCCATGGCCGAGCAGCAACTCGAGGACCCGGTGGTGATCGGCACCATGATGCTGGCCCTCGATGAAGTCGACGGCCTGGTGTCGGGGCTGATCCACTCCACCGCCAACACCATTCGCCCGGCCCTGCAGCTGATCAAGACAGCGCCGGGCTGCACCTTGGTGTCCTCGGTGTTTTTCATGATGTTTCCCGAAGAAGTACTGGTGTACGGCGACTGCGTGATGAACCCGCACCCCACGGCCAGCGAACTGGCCGAGATCGCCCTGCAAAGCGCCGACTCGGCCCAGGCGTTCGGGATCCCTGCGCGAGTGGCGATGATCAGCTACTCAAGCGGTCACTCGGCCAGCGGCGAAGAGGTCGAGAAGGTCCGCGAGGCGACGCTGCTGGCCAAGGAGGCTCAGCGCGAACTGCTGATCGACGGCCCGCTGCAATACGACGCCGCTGCCAACGAGCATGTCGCCCATCAACTGGCGCCGGACAGCCCGGTGGCTGGCCGCGCCACGGTATTCGTGTTCCCGGACCTGAATACCGGCAACACCACCCACAAGGCGGTACAGCGCAGCGCCGACTGCGTCAGTCTCGGGCCGATGCTGCAAGGCCTGCGCAAACCGGTCAACGACCTGCCACGGGGCGCGCAAGTGGACGACATCGTCTACACCATCGCCCTGACTGCCATTCAGGCCAACCGAATTCTGGAGCTATAGGCATCCATGCTGGCATTTCTCCCCGGCCCAGTGCGCGGCTCCCTCGCCGCGCTGATTCTGGCGTTCAATACCATTCTTTGCTGCACCCCGCTGTTCGTCGTGGCGTTGGTCAAGGCCTGCATACGCGTTGTACCGGTGCAACGTGCTTGCGACCGCCTGCTGCGCTTCATCCACGAAAGCTGGATCAACAACAACCGCATCTGGGTCGACCCGGTGCAGTGGCATGTCAGCGGCTTGCAAGGGCTGGACTACAGCCACTCCTATCTGGTCACCAGCAACCACCAGAGCTGGGTCGACATCATGGTCCTGCAGTACCAGCTCAACCGGCGGGTGCAGCCTTTGAAGTTCTTTCTCAAGCAGGAGCTGATCTGGGTGCCAATCATCGGTGTGGCGATGTGGGCATTAGGCTTCCCGTTCATGAAGCGCTACACCAAGGCGTATCTTGAAAAGCATCCGGAAAAAAAGGGCAAGGACTTGCAGACCACCCGGCGCACCTGCGCCAAGTTTCGCCATCAGGCCACGGGCATCTTCAATTTCGTCGAAGGCACACGTTTCACCGAAGCCAAGCATGCCCAGCAGCAGTCGCCGTTTCGCTACTTGCTCAAGCCAAAGGCCGGGGGTATCGCCTTTGTGCTGGATGCCATGGGCGAGCAGTTGCAATCGCTGGTCGACGTGACCATTCATTACCCGCAAGGGCGGCCGGGGTTCTGGGACATGTTGTGCGGGAATGTGCCGGAGATCGTCGCGCAGTTCGAAGAAGTGGCGATTCCGGCCGAGTTCATCGGCAAGAGTTACGATCAGGATATGGACTATCGCCAAGCGTTTCAGCAGTGGATCAATGCGTTGTGGGTGGCCAAGGATGAGCGGCTGGGGCAGCTGCATCGGCAGTATCCGGGTTGATCCGGGATCGCTGCTGACATTACTGCACAAATCCCAGGCATAAAAAAATCCCGCTACGAGAGCGGGATTTTTTATTCAGCAGGATGAAGCAGCGATTACATCATGCCGCCCATACCACCCATGCCGCCCATGTCTGGCATGCCGCCGCCAGCAGAACCTTCAGCCTTCGGCTTGTCAGCGATGGCCGCTTCGGTGGTCAGGATCAGACCGCCGATGGAAGCAGCTGCTTGCAGTGCCGAACGAGTCACCTTGGTAGGGTCCAGGATGCCCATTTCGATCATGTCGCCGTAGACGCCAGTCGCAGCGTTGTAACCGTAGTTACCTTTGCCGTTCTTGACTTCGTTGACCACAACGCTTGGCTCGTCGCCGGAGTTGGCAGCGATCTGGCGCAGCGGCGCTTCAACGGCGCGACGCAGTACAGCGATACCGACGTTCTGGTCAGCGTTTTCGCCGGTCAGATTGGTCAGCGCTTCCAGAGCACGGATCAGCGCAACGCCACCGCCAGGTACCACGCCTTCTTCGACGGCTGCACGGGTTGCGTGCAGGGCGTCTTCAACGCGGGCTTTCTTCTCTTTCATTTCAACTTCGGAACCAGCACCAACCTTGATCACTGCAACGCCGCCAGACAGCTTGGCCAGACGCTCTTGCAGTTTTTCACGGTCGTAGTCCGACGAGGTTTCGCCAACCTGGGTACGGATCTGGGTGATACGTGCCTGGATGTCCTGATCAACCCCAGCACCGTCAACGATGATGGTGTTTTCTTTGGAGATGGTCACGCGCTTGGCGCTACCCAGGTTTTCCAGGGTGGCGCTTTCCAGGCTCAGGCCGATCTCTTCGGAGATGACGGTACCGCCGGTCAGTACAGCGATGTCCTGCAGCATGGCCTTGCGACGGTCGCCGAAGCCAGGAGCCTTGACGGCTGCAACTTTGACGATGCCACGCATGTTGTTCACGACCAGAGTCGCCAGGGCTTCGCCTTCAACGTCTTCGGAAACGATCAGCAGCGGACGACCGGCTTTGGCAACGGCTTCCAGCACTGGCAGCATTTCGCGGATGTTGGAAATCTTTTTGTCGACCAGCAGGATCAGCGGGCTGTCCAGCTCGGCAACCATGGTTTCCGGCTTGTTGACGAAGTACGGGGACAGGTAGCCACGGTCGAACTGCATGCCTTCTACGACCGACAGCTCGTTTTCCAGGCCAGTGCCTTCTTCAACGGTGATCACGCCTTCTTTACCGACTTTTTCCATGGCTTCGGCAATGATGTCGCCGATGGAGCTGTCGGAGTTGGCCGAGATGGTGCCGACCTGAGCGATAGCCTTGGTGTCAGCGCATGGCTTGGACAGGTTTTTCAGCTCGGCAACAATGGCGACGGTCGCCTTGTCGATGCCGCGCTTGAGGTCCATCGGGTTCATGCCAGCAGCGACGGCCTTGTAGCCTTCGTTGACGATAGCCTGAGCCAGCACGGTAGCGGTGGTGGTGCCGTCGCCGGCGTCATCGTTGGCACGGGAGGCAACGTCTTTGACCAGCTGCGCGCCCATGTTTTCGAAACGATCTTCGAGTTCGATTTCTTTGGCGACGGAAACGCCGTCCTTGGTGATGGTCGGAGCGCCGAAGCTCTTCTCGATGATCACGTTACGGCCTTTAGGGCCCAGGGTCGCTTTTACTGCGTCAGCCAGGACGTTGACACCGGTGAGCATCTTTTTGCGGGCGGAGTCGCCGAATTTAACTTCTTTAGCAGCCATGATCGATAATCCTTAAATACTTTGTAGTAACGGGAAAATGGGCGGGGCGGTATCAGTCTTCCAGTACAGCGAGAATCTCGTTCTCAGCCATTACCAGCAGATCTTCGCCGTCGATTTTCACAGTGTTGCTGCCGGAGTAAGGGCCGAACACAACCTTGTCACCCACCTTCACGGCCAGCGCGCGGACTTCGCCGTTTTCCAGCGACTTGCCAGGACCAGCAGCGAGAATCACACCGTGGTTGGCTTTTTCAGCAGCCGAACCTGGCAGAACGATACCGCCAGCGGTTTTCTTTTCTTCTTCACTACGACGGATGACTACGCGGTCATGCAGAGGACGAAGCTTCATTGTCGATCTCTCCTAATTATGGTTTTCATCAGCCAGTGCTCTCACCGGCGGGTTGGTTCAGTCCGGCGTTGCCGGTCGCGGCTCGACGGGCGAGACGCGGAATTTGTCCAGCATGGATGCTGGAAACCTTTCGGTGACCCATACATAAGGTCGCGCTAAACGATTACAAGGGCTGCGGCACAATTTTTTTCGTTTTCAGAGGTCTGCAATGCAAAACGGCCCCCGTAGGAGCCGTCTGAAAAATCATGAACGGGTTCAGTGATCGCGACGCTCGAAATCGCCCTCGATCACCTCGCCTTCGATGACTTCCGGCGGGCGACGCGATGGCGTGGCCGAGCCGGCAGCAGGACCACGGGGTTGCAGGTCATCGGCGAACGCGCGCTGGCGCATCGACTGGGCCTGAGCGCGCGCACGGATCTTGCGCGCCAGGATGTTGCGGGTGAAAGGCATCAGGCAGATGACACCCAACACATCGCTGATGAAGCCCGGCAACAGCAACAGTCCACCGCCAATGGCGAACATCAGGCCATCGAACACCTGGTCGGCGGGCATCTCGCCACGCTGCAACGCTTCACGGGTGCGCAGCACCGTGGCCAGGCCGGCCAGACGCATGACCATCACACCCAGGGCCGAACCGATGATGATCATCAGCAAGGCCGGAAAGAAGCCGATCGCGGTGCTGACTTTGAAGAACGTATACAGCTCAAGCACCGGGAACAGCAGAAACAACACTAAAAAGGCACGCATCAAGGTTTCCTCTACGCAAGAACGCTTGCAGTAGACCGTAGATGGCGTCGATAAATCGTGAATTCAAGCGTCAGCGGTCTCGCGACCCGGCCAGTGCGTTGCTTGAGCCAGTAAAACCAGGGCCTCACGGACTTGTATCGGCGTATTACAAGGTGCTGCGAAGGGCAACCACCAAAGCGCCTGGCCGATGCGCAAGTGCATCCCTTCGCTGTCGATACCTGCCAGCACCGCTGGCTCGCCGTCGGGCAACCCGGCCAATGCCACGTAGTGGGCAATGGCCTTGGCATGGTCGGCATTCATATGCGCAACCATGCTGGTCTCGACCTTGCCGATGAAAGGATTGGCCAGGGTGACGTCGTCGAGCCAGTGAATGGCACCGAAGCCGCCGATATAGCGATGGCGCACCGGGGTCAGCACCCAGAAATCGAAATCGTGGGCCTGGTGGTAGTTTTGCGAGTCGGGGAAGAATTGGTAGTAGCGGTTCGCCGCTGACTCGATGGCCGCCGGGTCAAGCAGCTTGCTCGCCTCGGCCAACACGGTAAGACGGCCTACCGCCTGCACATCTTCGGCGCCGCGCTCGCTGACCAGCAGCGAGCATTTTGGGTCCAGCGCAAGATTATGGGTGTGCTGGGCGATCCGGCTGATGAGGATCAGCGGGTAGCCATCGGCATCCAGGCAATAAGGCACCACTGAGCCGAAAGGAAATCCGGGCATGGCTTTGGAGTGGGTCGACAGCACCCCGCGATAATCCTTGAGCAGCAGTTCGCGGGCTTGCTTGATGGCTTTGGCGCTCATCGCAACGGCTCCTCCTAAATAATGTAGAGAGGGGGCTTGCCCCCGATTCAGTGTGTCAACCACAGCGATGTTGACGGGTCTACTGGATCGGGGGCAAGCCCCCTCTTTACATAGGTAAGCCTGTGCTTACCAAGTCACACCCAGGCCTGCGGTGTAACGGGTGGTGTTGAGGTCGCTGTTGGTAGTACCGGACACCTGGTCCTTCTCGGCCTTGAGGTTGAGCGAGGCCCATTCGGTCAGCTTGTAGCGCAGGCCGATATCGGCATCCAGGCTGTAGGTCGCAGTATTATCCAAAGGCCGGCCCAGCTCGCCAGTGGTGAAGAACTGCACCGTCTTGCCAATGAGGTAGCGGCTGTAATCCCATTTCAACGCCGTTGAATAGAAGTTGACCTGGTTGCCATCGCTGTAGCGGTAATCAGTACGGTTGAGCAAGCCGGTCAGCGAGAACGCGCCTAGCTCGTCATCCCAGAACTGGTAGCCAGGACCGGTACCGACGGTGCGCTGGCGTTCGAGATCCTCGACGTGATCGCTCTTGTAGTCAACGCGCCCTTGCCAGAACCACTTGTCGGTAATGAAACGGTCGAGGGCATACTCGGCGCTCCAGTTATCGGTGGTGGTGATGCCGTCCTGGGATTCGCGGTTGTACTCGCCCGTGGCGTTATGGCGCCACTTGCCATGGCGGGCCTGGGTCTTGAAGGCGATGTTGTAGTCATCGGTATCGGTATCGGCGCGCTTGAAGTCCAGAGCCAGATCGACGTTGCCGGTAAAGGTCAGGTCCTGGATGATCGGCTTGGGCTTCATGATCTGCTGGATGCTGGCAATGGGGACCGTTTTTGGCGCCTCGCCATTTTCCAGGGTGACCTTGCCGTCGTCCGACGCCTTGATCGACTTGGCCTTCTCGCCGGTGTAGGCGTCCTGCTTGACCAGCAGTTCCTGATCGCTTTGCAAGGTCTTGACCTGCTTCATGTCGATCGGGATGGAGCCGCCGTACGGGGTATCGAGCATCAGCTTGCCGCCGTCGAACACCTTGATCGTCCCGGTCAGACGGTCACCATTCTTCATCCAGACGGTGTCAGCCATGGCGGCGGAAGATGCAGAAAAGGCAGCAACGCAGAGAAGGGTTCTTTTCAACGTAGGTGTCAACATAGGCGGTATCGGGGCTCTTGGCTCACGAACTGTAGGTGCGACAATTCGTTTCAGTGATGGCAGAACAAGGACAGACTTGCGAATGACCGATGAGTTCCCTGATTTTTCAGGACCATTTCCGATTGATGGCGCGGACCGTCGACGCGAGGCGCTCTACATCGCGCTGGCGGCGGTGCCAGCCGGCCATGTCGTTAGCTACGGACAGCTGGCCGAGTTGGCAGGCCTTGGCCGCGCTGCGCGCTGGGTTGGCAGGACACTGAGCCAATTGCCAGAAGGCAGCACCCTGCCCTGGCACCGCGTGGTAGCTGCTGGCGGTCGCCTGAGCCTGCCGCTCGGCAGCCCGAGCGGCGACGAACAACGAGCGCGATTACGCAGCGAGGGTGTTCAGATAATGAATAATCGTGTGGATATTGCTCGGCATGGCTGGCGCCCGATGTAGCAGTGCGGTTAGAGTGCGCGCTTTGTTTTCGCACTTTTGAGGCAGATTTCAGCCCATGCCCCGCAAAACCTGGCGCGCCGCGCTCGCCGCTTATGCCAGCCCGTCCACCCTTGTGCTGTTGCTGCTTGGCTTTGCCGCCGGCATGCCCTACATGCTGGTGTTCTCTACCCTGTCCGTCTGGCTTCGGGAAGCCGGTGTGGCCCGTGAAACCATCGGCTACGCCAGCCTGATCGGTCTCGCCTATGCGTTCAAATGGGTATGGTCGCCGCTGCTCGATCAATGGCGTCTGCCCCTGCTCTATCGCCTGGGCCGTCGTCGGTCGTGGCTGGTATTGGCGCAGACGCTGGTGATTCTGGGCCTGGTCGGCATGAGCTTCTGCGACCCGCAAAAACATCTGTCCTGGTTGATCGCCATTGCGGTGGTCGTCGCGTTTGCGTCCGCCACCCAGGACATCGCCATCGATGCCTATCGCCTGGAAATCGCCGAAGACAGCCAGCAAGCCGCCCTGGCCGCGAGTTACATGGCGGGCTACCGCGTCGCCGCACTGTTGGCCACCGCAGGCGCTTTGTTCTTCGCCGAGGGCTTCGGCTCCACCGGCTATGCGTACCTGCACAAGGCGTGGGCCGGCACTTACCTGCTGTTCGGGCTGTTGATGGTGCCAGCGCTGCTGACCACGCTGCTGATGCGCGAGCCGGCGGTCACCTTGCGCACGCAACTGTCGGCGGGCCGCTATAGCTTCAGCCACCAGGTGGCCTCGGTGCTGGTGCTGATCATCTTGCTGGTGTCGGTGCCCGCCATGTTCACCCAGCTGTACAACACCGACTTCGCCAGCGTGGTGCTGGGCACCGAAAGCGTGGCCGGGCTGTTCATGGATGACCGCGCCTTCCTGCGGGCCATCCTCTACATCACCCTCACCGCGCTGTGCCTCTCCGCCGTCGGCCGCCGCGGCCTGGCGCCGGTGCTGACGCCGGTCAACGACTTCATCCTGCGCTACCGCTGGCAGGCCTTTCTGTTGTTGGGGCTGATTGCCACGTATCGGATGTCGGACACAGTGATGGGCGTGATGGCCAATGTGTTCTATATCGACCAAGGCTTCACCAAGGACCAGATCGCCAGCGTCAGCAAGCTGTTCGGCCTGATCATGACCCTGGTCGGTGCCGGCGTCGGTGGCCTGTTGATCGTGCGCTTCGGCATCCTGCCGATCTTGTTCATCGGCGGCGCGGCCTCGGCGGGCACCAACCTGCTGTTCCTGATGCTGGCCGACATGGGCCCCAATCTGCGCATGCTGATTGTCACCATCTCGCTCGACAATTTCAGCTCGGGGCTGGCGACATCGGCCTTCGTCGCTTATCTGTCGAGCCTGACCAACCTCAAGTTTTCCGCCACCCAGTACGCCCTGCTGAGCTCGATCATGCTGTTGCTGCCACGCTTGATCGGCGGTTATTCGGGCGTGATGGTCGAGAAGTACGGGTATCACCAGTTCTTTTTGATCACCGCGATCATGGGCGTGCCGACGCTGGTGCTGATCGCCATCCACTGGTTTCAGGAAGCGCGGCGCGAGCCGATCGAGAGCGAGGCGCCTGAGGCTTAGGCGGCGCCCTTGATGGCCAGCCCAGCCCGCACAATGCCGGGTCAATAAAAAGCCCCGAAACGCTCAGCGATTCGGGGCTTTTTCGTTGCGGCGAGGGGGCTTATTTCCCCGGAGCCGCCTCTTGCATGACCCGAACCACCCGTTGCGGGAACGGGATCTCGATGCCTTCGGCCCGCAAACGGTCGCGGATTTCGCCGTTGAGCATGTTGGTCACGCCGCCCATGTCGCCGGTATTGACCCACATGCGCAGCGAAACGGTGATCGAGCTGTCACCCAGCGCGGCCACCACCGCTTCTGGCGCCGGGGATTCCAGCACGCGCGAGTCCTTGGCCAGATCGAGGAGGATCTCCCGAGCCTTCTGCAGGTCGGCGTCGTAGTCGATGCCGATGTCATAGGTGATCTTGCGCGTCGGCTGACGGTTGGTATTGGTGATGATGCCGTTGGACAGGTTGCCGTTGGGCATGATCACCGTCTTGTTGTCGCCGGTACGCACCACGGTGTGGAAGATCTGGATGCTGTCGACGGTGCCGGCAACGCCTTGCGCCTCGATCCAGTCACCGATACGGAACGGGCGGAACAGCAAGATCAGCACCCCACCGGCGAAGTTCGCCAGGCTGCCCTGCAATGCCAGGCCGATGGCCAGACCGGCAGCACCGATAGCGGCGACGAAGGAGGTGGTCTCGACCCCGATCATCGAGGCCACGCTGACGATCAGCAGAATTTTCAGAATGATGTTGGCCAGGCTGCCGATAAAGCCCTGCAGCGCCAGATCGATGTGGCGCAAGGCCAGGAGTTTTTGCAGATTGCTGGTCACCCGGTTGATCAACCACCAGCCGACGCACAGGGTCACCAGCGCCAGGATCAGCTTGCTGCCGTATTGCATGACCATCGGAATCCAGGCCTGCGACGCCTGGACCAGATGGTTGACTTGAGCGTTCAAATCCATGGAGCTTTCCTCTTTTCAATTCGCGCTTTTCGTTTGAAACAACAATGGCAACCGCAGTTGCCATTGCATGGGGCGTGGGACGCCCCCGGGCGCGAGAGGTTCAACGCCCTGGACCTTGCCCGACTCAGTCGCGGAAGTTGTTGAACTGCAGCGGCATGTCGAACTCCTTGGCGCGCAGGGCCGCGATGGCTTCCTGCAGATCATCGCGCTTCTTGCCGGTCACCCGTACCTGCTCGCCCTGAATGGCGGCCTGGACTTTCAACTTGGCGTCCTTGATATGGGCAACGATCTTCTTCGCCAATTCTTTATCGACACCTTCGCGCAGCGTCGCTTCCTGCTTCATTTCCTTGCCCGACGCATAGGCGTCTTTGATTTCGAGGCACTTGATATCCAGCTTGCGCTTGATGAGCGACAGCTTGAGGATCTCGATCATCGCCTCGAGCTGAAAGTCGGCCTCGGCGGTCAGGGTCACGGTCAATTCCTTGAACGCGAAACTGCCTTTGCCTTTGAGGTCGTAGCGGCGGTCGAGCTCCTTGATGGCGTTGTCGACCGCGTTGGTTACTTCGTGTTTGTCCAACTCGGACACGACGTCGAACGAGGGCATGCTGATTTCTCCAGATAGGTGAGCGTGGCACCCGACATTGGCCGGCCACGCTTGACTTGACGACTTGCAACAGAGCGTCATTATAACGAGCGGCATTATAACGATTGCCAGGGCCGCGAGCCGATTCGCGACAGAGTCGTTGGAATGCATCGCGGGCGCGGGCGTTCCCCTGATCTGCGGATTTTATCCTCATTGTGCGAGCCTTTTCATGCTGAACCCTTCATGAACACCACCTGGCATGTACTGGGCGCCGGCAGCCTGGGCAGCCTCTGGGCCTGCCGCCTGGCGCGTAGCGGGCAGGCGGTGCGCTTGATTCTGCG
Organism: Pseudomonas baltica; assembly: GCF_031880315.1. Taxonomy (NCBI): domain Bacteria; kingdom Pseudomonadati; phylum Pseudomonadota; class Gammaproteobacteria; order Pseudomonadales; family Pseudomonadaceae; genus Pseudomonas; species Pseudomonas baltica. The sequence goes on from NZ_CP134771.1 coordinate 2,449,779, forward strand.
CAACGAAGGCCGCCTGCAGGCTTACCAAGCGGCCGGCGGCCTGACGTTGATCGAACAGGGCGTTCCCCACACCTTTGCGATAGACGCCGAAGGCCCTGAAGCACAAACCCCGATCAAACGTCTGCTGGTGGCCTGCAAGGCCTACGACGCCGCCCTTGCGGTGGCCGCACTCAAGCATCGACTGAACGCCGACAGCGAGGTGATCCTGTTGCAGAACGGCCTCGGCAGCCAGGACGAGGTCGCCGCCCAACTCGGCCACGCGCGCTGCATCCTGGCTTCCAGTACCGAAGGCGCCTTTCGCCACGCAGACTGGCAGGTGGTGTTCGCCGGCCACGGTTTCACTTGGCTTGGCGACCCGCTGCGCCCGCAGCCGCCAGATTGGCTTGGCGCGTTGTCGGCGAGCGGCATCGCCCACGAGTGGACCGCCGATATCACCACCCGCCTGTGGCGCAAGCTGGCCCTCAACTGCGCGATCAACCCCCTGACGGTGCTGTACGACTGTCGCAATGGCGGGCTGCAAAGCCATCACTGCGAAGTGGCGAGCCTGTGCGCCGAGCTGGCGCACTTGCTCGAACACTGCGGCCAACCGGCAGCCGCTCAGGATTTGCACAGCGAGGTCGAGCGGGTGATTCACGCCACGGCGGCGAATTTCTCGTCGATGCATCAGGATGTGAGCCAGCGGCGCCGGACCGAGATCCACTACCTGCTGGGGCATGCCTGTGCGACGGCCCAGCGCCATGGTCTGGTACTGGCACATCTGCAACAACTGCAGGTGCGGTTGGTCCAACATTTGAACGCCCTTGGCCTGCCCACCGAATAACCTTCCTCTGTGGGAGCGGGCTCTGCCCGCGAAGCGGTTGAAGCCGAAAGCTGGACGCGCGCAAGCCCACAGGGATTTGCACAGGGCTTGAGTTAGACTGTGTAGCCACCTCGCCTTCTATCAGGACCTTTGATGCCACTGCGCCAGCGCCTTGAAAACCTGCCCGTCGGCCAGAAACTCCTGGCCGCCCTCCTGGCACTGCTGATTACCGTGTTGCTGGTCGCCAACCTGACGTTCATCAGCGCTGCGTACTGGATCTCCCAGGAAAGCATGGCGCCCCAAGCCTTGCAGACCATCGGCCGACTGGTTTCCAACCCCGACCTGGCGCGCCAGGCGCTGGAGTCCAAGGACCGCGCCAACGACCTGCTGCAGGAGCTCGACAGCTACACGCCCTTGCGCGCGGCGGCGCTGTACGACGGCGACGGCAACCTGATGGGCCAGCTTCAGCACGGTCACCACCTCGATCTGCCAGCGCATTTTCGCCACATGCAGGACTGGCGCCTGAGCGAGTTCCGCAGCAACCAGCTGATCGAGCTGCCACGGGCTGGCAAAGCATCCGGCCACCTGCTGCTGGTGGCCACCAGTGAATTGCCGATGGCGTTCTACACCGGCACCCTCACCGCCAGCCTCGGCATTCTGGTCTTCAGCGTGCTGCTGTGGATGATCATCGCGCGGCAGATCAAGCGGCTGATCACGCAACCCATCTATCAACTCGAAGAACTCTCGCGCCAGGTCACTCGCGAAGAGAACTACGCCCTGCGCGCCCGCCCCGGCAATCATGACGAGATCGGCAGCCTGGCAGAAGCCTTCAATACCATGCTGTCGCGCATCGAGGCCCGCGAGCAGCAGCTCAAGCGCGCCCGTGACGACTCCGATGCCGCCTACTCCCAGGCCCAGGGCCTGGCCGAGGAAACCCGCCACACCAATCGCAAGCTCGAACTCGAAGTGCAGGTGCGCAGCAAGATCGAGAAAAAACTCACCGGCTTCCAGAACTACCTCAACAGCATCATCGACTCCATGCCCTCGGCGCTCATCGCCCTCGACGAACAGCTGTACGTGACGCAGTGGAATCAGGAGGCCAGCGCGCTCTCGGGCACGCCGCTGGATGAAGCCCTGAATCAGCCGATCTTCCTCGCATTCGAGCCGCTCAAGCCGTTCTTGCCGCAGCTCAAGACCACCGTAGAGCAACACGTGGTCGCCAAGATCGACCGCGTCACCTGGACCCGCGACGACACCGCCAAGCACTACGCCCTGACCTTCTACCCACTGGTCGGCGGCGCGGGACGTGGCGTGGTGATCCGCATCGATGACATCACTCAGCGCCTGTCACTGGAAGAAATGATGGTGCAGTCGGAAAAAATGCTCTCGGTCGGCGGCCTGGCAGCGGGCATGGCCCACGAGATCAACAATCCTCTGGGCGCGATCCTGCACAACGTGCAGAACATTCGCCGGCGTCTGTCGGCGGACTTGCCGAAGAACCTCGAATACGCCGAGCAGGCGGGCATCGATCTGGAGACAGTCAACCGCTACCTGATCAGCCGCGAGGTCCCGCAACTGCTCGACGGCATCGCCCAGGCCGGCGGCCGAGCGGCGAAGATCGTCACCCACATGCTCAGCTTCAGCCGCCGCAGCACCCGCCAGATGGCGCCGTGCGACCTGCCGGCACTCATCGACCAGGCCGTGGACATCGCCGGCAACGACTTCGACCTGACCATCGGCTTCGACTTCAAGGGCCAGAACATCGTGCGTCAGTTCGACGCCCGCCTGGGGCCGGTACCCGGCACCGCCAACGAACTCGAACAAGTACTGCTCAACCTGCTGAAAAACGCCGCCCAGGCGATCCACCAGCGCGAACCCGGCGGCGAGCCAGGGCGTATCACCCTGCGCACCCGGCTGAACCCGCCCTGGGCGGAAATTCAGGTCGAGGACAATGGCGTCGGCATGACGGAAAACGTGCGCAAACGCACCTTCGAACCGTTCTTCACCACCAAGGAAATCGGCCAAGGCACGGGCCTCGGGCTGTCGGTCTCGTATTTCATCATCACCAACAACCACAAGGGCCAGATGGAGGTGCAGTCGACACAAGGCGTCGGCACCTGCTTCACCTTGCGCCTGCCGCTGGAGAACACTCCCCCGGCCATTCAACAAACGGAGCTTTGATCATGGGCTTTCGCCTGTCGAAAATTTACACCCGCACTGGCGACACGGGCGAAACCGGTTTGGGCGACGGACGTCGCGTGCCCAAGGACCACCCCCGCGTCGAGGCGATTGGTGAAGTCGACACCCTCAACAGCCAACTCGGCTTGCTGCTCGCCGGGCTGGCACAGGAGTCGGAGTTGCACGAAGTACTCGCCGTGCTCACCCCCTGCCAACACCGCTTGTTCGACCTCGGCGGCGAACTAGCGATGCCGGCCTATCAGGCGCTGAATCAGCTGGAAGTCGAGCGCCTGGAAAAGGCAATCGATCTATGGAACGAGGAGTTGGGGCCCTTGGAGAATTTCATTCTGCCGGGCGGCTCGAGGCTCATTGCCCAGGCCCACGTCTGCCGCAGCCTGGCCCGCACAGCAGAGCGTCGTTGCCAGCAACTGAACGCCATAGAACCGCTGGAAGGCGTCGCCTTGGCCTACATCAATCGCCTATCGGATCTGCTGTTCGTTGCCGCAAGGATCATCGCCCGGCGCCAAGGCGTAAAGGAAATCCTCTGGCAGGCCGCGGCGAAACCTTGAGGTCGGCTGTGTGTTTGCCGGCCTCTTCGCGAGCAAGCTTTGCTCCCACGGGTGTACATTTGTAGGAGCAAGGCTTGCCCGCGAAAGGGCCAGCATAGACGCCGCGAATCAATCAGGCCAGAAGGCGCGGATGCCGGCGACACCTTGAGCACCCAGCTCATGCGCTCTGGAAGCGTCCGAAGGCCCCACCCCACCTAATAAAAACACAGGACGATTGAAGCCAACGATCAACTCCCCTGCCCGATCCCAGCCCAAGGGCTGCGCATCAGGGTGAGTCTGGGTCGGCTGCACCGGCGACAACGTGATGAAATCCACATCCATCTGCCGCGCCAGCGCGACCTCCTCGGCATCATGGCAAGACGCCGCCAGCCACCGCTCCTTCGGAAACGGCCGGCCCTTGCTCGCATACTTGCGCAGCTGCGCTGAGGTCAGGTGCCAGCCAGCCGAAGGGAAATCCCCCAGCCATTCCAACGGCCCCTTGAGCATCAACTGCGCCTTGCCCGCACACAAACCGGCAGCGTCCACCGCCAGATCGCGGTACTGCGGATCGTAGCCATTGGGCGCCCTCAGTTGCACCAGCCTGATGCCGCCAGCGATAGCCTTTTGCAAGCCGCGCAGCAGCACCGGCGTGTCCAGCTCGCCAGGGGTGATCAGATACTGGCTAGGCAAGCTGGCCGCCGCGACGATCGGCCGATTGGCCTCAGGGAAGTCGTAGTGCAGCAGCTCCCTGGACGTCACCCAGACCAGCGGCTGGCCCTCGGCGCCATGGGGCTCGCCGGTGAAGGCCGACACCTCCCAGACGTCGAGCAAGACGTGTTTGTCGACATAATCATGGCTGACCTTGATCAGCGGCCGGGCTTGCGTGACCTGGATACCCAACTCCTCGGCCAGCTCGCGCTTGAGGGCGTGCTGAACATCTTCGCCGTCCTTGACCTTGCCACCGGGAAATTCCCATAGGCCGCCTTGATGCTGGGTCTCGGCCCGTCGAGCGATCAGAATCTTGCCGTCGGCACCGCGTATCACGGCGGCGGCTACGTGGATGCGTTTCACAAGTGCCTCCTGGGACCAACCCTCTGTGGGAGCCGGCTTGCGCGCTCCCACAGAGGGAGGTGCAAATATTAAGTGCGGTATTCGGCGTTGATCTTCACGTACTCGTGGGACAGGTCAGTGGTCCAGATGGTTTCGCTGCAGTCGCCACGGCCCAGTTCGATACGGATAGTGATCTCTTCACGCGCCATCACCGCCGAGCCCTGCTCTTCGGTGTAGGTCACCGCACGAGCGCCCTGGCTGGCGATATTGACCTCGCCCAGGTAGACGTCGATCAGGCTGACATCCAAGTCCGGCACGCCAGCACGCCCGACTGCCGCCAGAATCCGGCCCCAGTTAGGGTCCGACGCGAACAACGCGGTCTTGATCAGCGGCGAGTGAGCCACGGTATAACCGACGTCCAGGCACTCCTGATGATTGCCACCGCCGTTGACCTCGACCGTCACGAACTTGGTTGCCCCTTCACCGTCACGGACGATGGCCTGGGCCACTTCCATGCACACCTCGAACACCGCCTGCTTTAGCTTGGTGAACAGTTCGCCGCTGGCCGCCGTGATTTCCGGCAGCGCCGCCTGACCGGTCGCGATCAGCATGCAGCAGTCGTTGGTGGACGTATCGCCGTCGATGGTAATGCGGTTGAACGACTTGTTGGCACCGTCGCGCATCAGGTCTTGCAGCACTGCCGGCGCCACCTTGGCGTCGGTGGCGATGTAGCCCAGCATGGTTGCCATGTTCGGCCGAATCATCCCCGCGCCCTTGCTGATACCGGTCACGGTGACGGTCACGCCATCGTGCTGAAACTGCCGGCTGGCGCCTTTAGGCAAGGTGTCGGTGGTCATGATGCCAGTGGCAGCCGCCGCCCAGTTATCCACAGACAGGTCGTCCAGCGCAGCTTGCAGTGCGCCTTCGATCTTCTCGACCGGCAGCGGCTCGCCGATCACACCGGTCGAGAACGGCAGCACGGCGCTGGCGTCGACACCGGTCAGCTCGGCCAGTTTGGCAGTGGTGCGCTCGGCGGCCAGCAGGCCCGGCTTGCCGGTACCGGCGTTAGCGTTGCCAGTGTTGGTCAGCAGATAACGCACGGGGCCGCCGACGCGCTGCTTGGACAGGATCACAGGCGCGGCGCAGAACGCGTTGAGGGTGAACACGCCGGCGACGCTGGAGCCTTCGGCGCAGCGCATGACCACGACATCCTTGCGCCCTGGGCGCTTGATGCCGGCACTGGAGATGCCGAGTTCAAAACCGGGAACCGGGTGCAGCGTAGGCAAAGGACCAAGACCGACAGCCATGTAAGCGCTCCTTGAATGGAATCTGCGTCGCGGCATCGGGCCGCGGCGGCAATGATGGAAAAACGCCGCGAACGGCAAGCCGTTCGCGGCGCGATACAACAGGTTACCGGCAGCTGTCAGTCAATCTTGCCGTGACAGTGCTTGAATTTCTTGCCCGAACCACACCAGCACAGCTCGTTGCGGCCGAGCTTCTGGTCGTTGCGCACCGGCTCGGAAACTGCCAGGGCAACGTCCACCGGCTCTTCCAGTGCCAGCGTTTCAGGCTGATCCAGGCCAGGCGCTTCGGCGTGCTGGAACTGCATCCGAGAGGCCAGGTTTTCGGCCTCTTGACGCAGGCGGGCTTCTTCCTCGATCGGGTCTTCGCGACGCACCTGAACGTGCGACAACACGCGGATGGTGTCGCGCTTGATCGAGTCCAGCAGTTCCTGGAACAGGGTGAACGACTCGCGCTTGTATTCCTGCTTCGGGTTCTTCTGAGCGTAGCCGCGCAAGTGGATACCGTGACGCAGGTGGTCCATGGTCGACAGGTGGTCTTTCCACAGGTCGTCAAGGACGCGCAGCAGGATCTGCTTCTCGAAGGTGCGCAGCGCGTCAGCACTGGCCTGCTCTTCTTTCTCGTTGTAGGCCAGCAGCAGCTCGGCCAAGAGTTTTTCGCGCAGGGTTTCTTCATACAGCTGGGCGTCGTCGTCGAGCCATTGCTGAACCGGCAGCTTGACGCCGAAGTCGGTGAACAACGCCGCCTCGAGACCGGCCACGTCCCACTGCTCAGGCAGCGATTGCGGCGGAATGTGGGTGGCGATGGTGTTGTTCAGCACTTCCTGGCGGAAGTCAGCAATGGTTTCGCCGATGTTGACCATGGCCAGCAAGCTGTTGCGCATGTGATAGATCACTTTGCGCTGCTCGTTGGCGACGTCGTCGAACTCCAGCAGTTGCTTGCGGATATCGAAGTTGCGGCCTTCGACCTTGCGCTGCGCCTTTTCGATGGCGTTGGTGACCATGCGGTGTTCGATGGCCTCACCGGACTGCATGCCCAGTGCCTTCATGAAGTTCTTCACGCGGTCGGAGGCGAAGATACGCATCAGGCTGTCTTCGAGCGACAGGTAGAAGCGGCTCGAACCGGTGTCGCCCTGACGACCGGCACGACCCCGCAGCTGGTTGTCGATACGGCGCGACTCGTGACGCTCGGAGGCGATCACGTGCAGGCCACCGGACTCGAGAACCTGCTGGTGACGCTTCTGCCAGTCGGCCTTGATCTGGGCGATCTGCTCGGGGGTCGGATTTTCGAGCGAGGCCACTTCGACCTCCCAGTTGCCGCCCAGCAGGATGTCGGTACCGCGACCAGCCATGTTGGTAGCGATGGTCAGCGCGCCCGGACGGCCCGCCTGGGCGATGATCTCGGCTTCCTTCTCGTGGAACTTGGCGTTGAGCACCTTGTGCTCGATGCCTTCCTTGTCGAGCAAGGCGGACATATGCTCGGAGGTTTCGATGGTGGCCGTACCGACCAGCACCGGTCGCCCCAACGCCATGCTTTCCTTGATGTCGGTGACGATGGCCGCGTATTTCTCGTCCGCGGTCAGGTACACCAAGTCGTTGAAATCCTTGCGCGCCAACGGACGGTTGGGCGGGATGACCATGACATTGAGGGAATAGATCTGGTGGAACTCGAACGCTTCGGTGTCAGCCGTACCGGTCATGCCGGACAGCTTGTTGTAGAGGCGGAAGTAGTTCTGGAAGGTGGTCGACGCCAGGGTCTGGCTTTCGGCCTGGATGTTGAGGTTCTCTTTGGCCTCGATGGCCTGGTGCAGGCCTTCGGACAGGCGACGGCCCGGCATGGTACGGCCGGTATGCTCGTCGACCAGCAGGATCTGGCCGTCCTGGACGATATACTCGACGTTGCGATTGAACAGCTTGTGAGCGCGCAGACCGGCATACACGTGGGTCAAGAGGCCCAGGTTGTGCGCCGAGTAGAGGCTCTCGCCTTCGGCCAGCAAGCCGACCTGGGTGAGCATCTCCTCGATGAACTGGTGGCCGGCTTCGTTGAGCTCGACCTGACGGCTCTTCTCGTCGACGGTGAAGTGCCCTTCTTTGGTGACTTCGCCTTCGACTTCTTCGATGTGCTGTTCCAGACGCGGGATCAGGCGGTTGATCTCGGTGTACAGGCGCGAGCTGTCTTCGGCCTGGCCGGAGATGATCAGCGGCGTACGGGCTTCGTCGATGAGGATGGAGTCGACTTCGTCGATCACGGCGAAATTGAGTTCGCGCTGGAATTTCTCTTCCAGGCTGAACGCCATGTTGTCGCGCAGGTAGTCGAAACCGAATTCGTTGTTGGTGCCGTAGGTGATGTCCGAAGCGTAGGCGATGCGTTTTTCGTCAGGCGGCGCGAACGGCGTGACGACGCCCACGGTGAGGCCGAGGAATTCGTACAGCGGACGCATCCAGTTGGCGTCGCGACGGGCCAGGTAGTCGTTGACCGTGACCACGTGCACGCCTTTGCCGGACAGTGCGTTGAGATATACCGCCAGGGTCGCGCAGAGGGTCTTGCCCTCACCGGTACGCATCTCGGCGATCATGCCTTCATGCAGCGTCATGCCGCCGATCAGCTGAACGTCGAAGTGGCGCATACCCATGATGCGCTTGCCGGCCTCCCGGCACACGGCGAAGGCTTCAGGCAGCAGCTTATCGAGAGTCTCACCTTTTGCCAGGCGGGCCTTGAACTCCTCGGTCTTGGCGCGCAATTGCTCGTCCGAGAGGGCCACCATTTGCTCTTCGAAGGCATTGACGACAGCAACCGTCTTGAGCATGCGTTTGACTTCACGCTCGTTCTTGCTTCCAAAAAGTTTCTTTAACAAAGGCGCAAACATATCGGCAGTTTCTTCCACACATAGGGATGGAGGGCGGCCCCGTGAGTCGCCCGAGCAGCCCTGATGGCCGCATGCGAACGAGCATTCTACCCGGAAACGATGGAGAGGAAAGTGGCTCGATGTCCACGATGCTGGCACAGCGCTGTGACGGGGCTTTTTTACAATAAGGGCTTTTGCGTCAACTTCAACCCATTGACGCATAAGTTATGTTGCCAGGGCATCTGTTACCATAGGTGCTCTGTAACCTCCGGTGTCCCCCCCATGGCCTTTCGCCCCCTCCCCGCCAAGGCTCCCGCCGCCTTGTTGCGCGAAGCCAAGCCGCTGAAGGCGCTGTTCAGCCAGGCCCAGCGTCTGGGTCATCTGCAACGATTGCTCGAGAGTCAGCTGCAACCTGCGGCGCGGGAATTCTGCCGCGTGGCGTCGTGGCGCGAAGGCACTTTGCTGCTGGTGGTCACCGACGGGCACTGGGCCACACGCCTGCGCTACCAGCAAAAACGCCTGCAGCGCGATCTCACGGCGCTGGAGGAATTCGCCAGCCTGACGCGCATCCTCTTCAAGGTGCAACCGCCCACGGTGCAGAGCGCAGCGGCCGGGCATGCGATCGATCTGTCGGTACGCTCGGCCGAGAATATCCAGGCCACTGCCGAGGGGATTACCAATCCTGGGTTGCGTGCGGCGCTGGAGCGATTGGCCAGTCATGGCAAGCCTAAAACTTGATCGCGTGGGTGTCGGCCTGGGCTGGGTTTACGGCCGCTTGATGACCAGAGTGGGTTGGGGATCGGGGTGGTTCTGCTTTCGAGCCGGCCTTGGGGTTGCGGCCCCCGCCATTGGCCCTTCGCCTTGGCTCAGGGTGCCCGCGCTTCGACGCACTGGCGAGGGGCACGCCCCGATGGGCCTTCCGTGGCCCAACGGGGCTTAGCCGGCATCCATGCCGGCTATCCCCTCGCCAGTGCGTCGAAACGCGGCCTGCTGGAAGGGGGCCGCAACCCCAAGACCGCCTCGAAAGCAGAACAGTGACATCTGCGTCGTTTGTTCAGCTTTTCAAAGCTGCTCCACGCACCTCAAATCTCGGCTGGTGCTTTGCTGCGGGCCTGTGCGGATCGCCCCTCCAGCAGGCCGCGTGCAGGCGCCTGAAGAGAGGGAGATCCCGACAGGATGCCGGGTCAGGCGTGTTGGGCCATGGATGGCCCATTGCGCCGTGCCCTCTCTTCAGGCGTCTGCACGCGGGTACCCTGAGCCTTGGCGAAGGGCCAATGGGCAGGGCGAGCCGCACAGGCCCGCAGCAAAGCACCACACCCCGCCCTCGAAAAGCGACCATAAAAAAAGCCACCCGAAGATGGCTTTTCAAACTGAGAGAGAAACGTTCGAAACTGTACTTACACGGCCGCGACAGGACGCATGTAAGAGATCGGTGCCGTACTGGCATCTTCGAAAGTCACCACTTCCCAGGCATCTTTCTGTGCAATGAGCTTGCGCAGAAGCTGGTTGTTCAGTGCATGGCCCGACTTGAAGCCCTGGAACTCACCGATCAGGCTGTTGCCCAGCAGGTAGAGGTCACCAATGGCGTCGAGGATCTTGTGCTTGACGAACTCGTCCTCATACCGCAGGCCGTCTTCGTTGAGCACGCCGTCCTTGTCGACCACGATAGCGTTTTCGACGCTACCACCGAGTGCGAGGTTGTGCTTGCGCAGGTACTCGAGGTCACTCATGAAACCGAAAGTGCGCGCGCGGCTGACTTCTTTCACGAACGAAGTGCTGGAAAAATCCACGCTGGCAATCTGGGTGCGGTCACGGAACACAGGGTGATCGAAATCGATCTCGAAACTCACCTTGAAGCCTTCGAAAGGGACGAAAGTGGCGCGCTTGTCGCCGTCTTCCACTGTCACTTCGCGCAGGATGCGGATGAATTTCTTGGCGGCGTCCTGCTCTTCCAGGCCGGCCGATTGAATCAGGAATACGAAGGGTCCAGCGCTACCATCCATGATCGGGACTTCGGACGCGGAGAGCTCGACGTAGGCGTTATCGATGCCCAGGCCAGCCATGGCCGAGAGCAGATGCTCCACCGTGTCTACCTTGGTATCGCCGTTGACCAGAGTGGTCGACATCGTTGTCTCGCCGACGTTTTCCGCGCGAGCGGGAATCTGGACGATCGGGTCCAGGTCGGCGCGAACGAAGACGATGCCGGTATCCACCGGTGCAGGCTTGAGGGTCAGGTATACCTTCTCCCCAGAGTGCAGGCCTACCCCAGTGGCACGGATAATATTCTTCAGGGTGCGTTGTTTAATCATGGCATTGGCCGCTTCAGCGCAAATTGCGAACTGGTATCAACAAAGGCTGGCGATAATAGCAGCTCCGACCTTTGCTGAACACCAATCACCCTAATACCCCTGATAAATTGCATTAATCGGCCTGGCGACGCAGGAAGGCCGGGATGTCCAGATAATCCAGATCATCTTGCGGATTCAGCTTCGCGGCCGCAGCGGCACCGGCCTGAGCCTGATTGCGCATGACGGTCGGACGATCCAGGTCACGGTAGTTCACCGATGGCAGTTCCTGACGGGCAGGCGCTGGAGCGGCGGACTGTGCGGACATGGTCTGCAAGGTGTTGTCGATGATCTTCACCGGCTTCTCGATTTTCGCGCCCAGGCCCGTCGCGACTACAGTCACGTGCAGCTCGTCGCGCATATCGGGATCGATCACGGTGCCGACCTTGACCATCGCGTGTTCGGAGGCGAACGCTTCGATGATGCTACCGACATCCGAGTACTCGCCCAGCGACAGGTCGGGACCTGCGGTGATGTTCACCAGGATACCGCGAGCACCTTGCAGGTTGACGTCCTCGAGCAGCGGGTTGCGAATCGCCGCCTCGGTGGCTTCACGTGCACGATTAGGACCGCTGGCGCAGCCAGTGCCCATCATCGCCATGCCCATCTCGCTCATCACGGTACGCACGTCGGCGAAGTCGACGTTGATCATGCCCGGACGCTTGATGATGTCCGAGATACCGCGAACGGCACCGGCCAGCACGTCGTCGGCCTTGGCGAAAGCCGACAGCAGGCTGGCGTCCTTGCCGAGGATGGTCAGCAGTTTCTCGTTCGGGATGGTGATCAGCGAATCGACGCTTTCCGACAGCATACGGATGCCTTCGTCGGCGATCTGCATGCGCTTGCGGCCTTCGAACGGGAACGGACGCGTGACCACCGCAACGGTCAGGATGCCCATTTCCTTCGCCACTTCGGCAATGATCGGGGCCGCACCGGTACCGGTACCGCCACCCATGCCGGTGGTGATGAAAACCATGTTGGTGCCCGCCAGCACTTCAGCGATGCGCTCGCGATCTTCGAGAGCGGCCTGACGACCGACTTCCGGGTTGGCGCCTGCGCCCAGGCCCTTGGTGACGCCGGTACCCAGTTGCAGAATGGTGCGTGCACCAATGCTTTTCAGGGCTTGAGCATCGGTGTTGGCGCAGATGAACTCGACGCCTTCGATGTTGCTCTTGACCATGTGATTGACCGCGTTGCCGCCGCCACCACCAACGCCGATCACTTTAATGACCGGGCTTTGTGGGATGTTGTCTACGAGTTCGAACATGTTCCCTCTCCTTCAGTTCTCTAGTTTTTTCGCCTACTGCCCATTACCGCTTTTGAAGCTAGAAATTGCCCTGCACCCACCGCTTCAACCGCTCTAGCACTGGGGCTTTCTCTTCTTCGCCATAACCGCTGTTGCTGCTACTGCTGATTCCGGACAGGTTGACGCCATCGGACTGCTTCTGCAGGCCATACATCAACAAACCCACTGCTGTGGAATAGATCGGATTGCGGATCACGTCACCGAGGCCGCGCACCGTGTGCGGTACACCGAGGCGTACCGGCATGTGGAAAATTTCTTCGGCCAGCTCCGTGGCCCCTTCCATTTTCGAAGTGCCGCCGGTCAGCACGATGCCGGCCGGGATCAGGTCTTCGTAGCCGCTGCGACGCAGTTCGGCATGGATCAGGGTGAACAGCTCGTCGTAGCGCGGCTCGACCACTTCGGCCAAGGCCTGACGGGACAGCTCGCGCGGTGGACGATCGCCAACGCTCGGCACTTTGATGGTTTCGCCGGCACCGGCCAGCTTGGCCAGGGCGCAGGCGTAACGGATCTTGATCTCTTCGGCATACTGGGTCGGCGTGCGCAGGGCCATGGCGATGTCGTTGGTGACCTGATCGCCGGCGATCGGGATCACTGCCGTGTGGCGGATGGCGCCTTCGGTGAAAATCGCGATGTCGGTTGTACCGCCGCCGATGTCCACCAGGCACACGCCCAGCTCTTTCTCGTCATCGGTCAATACCGAATAGGCCGAGGCCAGCTGCTCGAGGATGATGTCGTCGATTTCCAGACCACAGCGACGCACGCACTTCTCGATGTTCTGCGCGGCGTTGACTGCGCAGGTCACCACGTGGACCTTGGCTTCCAGGCGCACGCCCGACATGCCCAGTGGCTCGCGGACGCCTTCCTGGTTGTCGATCACGTAATCCTGCGGCAGCGTGTGCAGCACGCGCTGATCGGCGGGAATGGCGACGGCCTGGGCGGCGTCGAGGACGCGCTCAAGGTCGGCCATGCTCACTTCGCGATCGCGAATGGCGACGATACCGTGGGAGTTGAGGCTGCGGATATGATTGCCCGCCACACCGACGAAGGCCGAGTGAATCCGGCAACCGGCCATCAGCTGCGCTTCTTCGATGGCGCGCTGGATCGACTGCACTGTGGACTCGATATTGACCACCACGCCCTTCTTCAGGCCGCGGGAAGGATGGGTACCGATCCCGACGATATCCAGGGTGCCGTCGGCCGCGACTTCGCCTACCAGCGCCACCACCTTGGAGGTGCCGATATCCAGACCGACGATCATTTTGCCGCTTTGCACGTTTGCCATGGTCCTGCCTCTTCTTAATTCTTCGCGACCGCGGGTTTTTCCCCGGTCGGGGCAATCGGTTCGCGCCAGCTGACGGCCAGGCCGTTGGCATAACGCAGGTCGATGCTCGCAATATTCGTAATCTGTTCTTTGAGCGTCTTGTCGTAAATGACGATAAAGCGACGCATCTTCTCGATCAGGTGATCCCGCCCTAGCAGCAATTCGATGCCCGGCCCGGCGCTGCCAGCACCGGTGGTCAGGAACCAGCTGCCGCGTTCACGCAATTCGAGCCTGGCGACGGAGAAGCCCAGCGGCCGCAACATCTGACTCAACACTTGATACTGCTGCATGACTTGTTGCTGAGCACGCTGCGGGCCGTACAGCTGCGGCAGGTGCTCATAGTTGGCCAGCTCGCGCGGGGCGAAGGCTTCACCCTGGTTGTTCAACAGGGCGCTGTCACCCCAACGCGCGACTGGCAGCTGTTCTTCAAGGCGGATCACCACCTGATCGGGCCACACCCGACGCACTTCGGCGTGGGCGATCCAGGGCATTTTCTCCAGTTCCGTGCGCATGCTCGCCAGATCGATGGTGAAAAAGCTCGCAGCGATGTAGGGCGCAATGCGCTGCTGCACCGCCTGCTGGCTGATGTAGCTGAGGTCGCCCTGCACCGCGACCTTGGTAATCGGGCGGTCGGCATAAGGCATCAGGCGCTGGGCACCGATGTAGGTGCCATAGCCCAGCGCCACCAGCAATATTGGCCACATGAGCATTTTCAGAAAGCCGAAATTGGCCTTCGGCAGGCGCACCGACATCGGCTCCTTGGCCACCATACGACTGGCGCCACGGGGCACCGGCTTGCGGCTCGGAGCGGGAATCTGGTGACGAATCGATGCGCCCTGCATGGGTTACCCTCGTACCGGAATACTGGCGGCCAGGATCGCCAGCACCAACTGCTGGAAATCGAGACCGGCCGCGCGTGCTGCCATGGGGACCAGGCTGTGATCGGTCATGCCTGGGGTCGTGTTCACTTCCAGCAGCCAGAACTGGCCGTCGGTGTCCTGCATAACGTCCACGCGGCCCCAGCCGGCGATGCCGATGGCTTCGCAGGCGCGGGCGGTGAGTTCGATGAGCTCTTGCTCCTTGACCGGGTCGAGGCCGCACGGGATCCGATACTGGGTATCGTTGGCCACGTACTTGGCGTCGTAGTCATAGAACGAGTGCGGGGTGCCGAGGGCGATCGGCGGCAAAACCTGATCGCGCAGGGTCGCGATAGTGAACTCGGGACCGGTGATCCATTGTTCGACCAACACTTGCGAATCGTAGGTACTGGCGTCCTTCCAGGCGGCGATCAATTCTTCGACGCCGTTCACCTTGGCCATACCGATACTGGAACCTTCATGGGCCGGTTTGACGATCAAAGGGAAGCCCAGTTCCCTGCCCGCCAAAATACAGTCGGCCTCGCTGGCCAGCACGGCGTGATGAGGGGTCGGCAAACCGAGGCTCTTCCACACTTGCTTGGTGCGCAGTTTGTCCATGGCCAACGCCGAGGCGAGGATGCCGCTGCCGGTGTAAGGGATGTCCAGGCATTCGAGCAGGCCCTGCATGCTGCCGTCTTCGCCGCCACGGCCGTGGAGGATGATGAACGCCAGATCGATCTTTTCGCGTTGCAGAATCTCGAGCAGGTCGTCGCCTACATCGATACCGAACACGTCAACACCGGCGCTCTGCAACGCACCCAGTACTTGCGCACCGGATTTGAGCGACACTTCCCGTTCAGCGCTTTTGCCGCCGTACAGCACCGCCACGCGACCGAAGTCCTTCGGCGCGATAGTGGAAAACAGAGAGGAGTAGGCGCTAACGGTCATTTCAACTTTCCTGGACCGGCAACGGCGCCGGCGAACAACGGACTTTTAAGTAATTGCGGCGCCAAGGCGCCAATATCGCCAGCACCCTGACACAGCAGGATGTCGCCGGGACGCAGCAGCGGCTTGACCAGCGGCGCCAGTTCGACGCCACGCTCGATGTAGATCGGGTCCAATTGGCCGCGCTGACGGATGCTGTGGCACATCTGACGGCTGTCCGCGCCCTGAATCGGCTCTTCGCCGGCGGGATAGACTTCCATCAACAGCAGCACATTGGTCTCGCCCAGCACCTGGACGAAATCGTCGTACAGGTCGCGGGTTCGGGTGTAACGGTGTGGCTGATAGACCATCACCAGGCGGCGCTCGGGCCAGCCGCCGCGCACGGCGTTGATGACTGCGGCCACTTCACGGGGATGATGACCGTAGTCGTCCACCAGCATCACGCTGCCGCCCTCGACGGGCAGTTCGCCGTAAATCTGAAAACGCCGGCCGACGCCCTGGAAGCCCGACAGGCCCTGGACGATGGCTTCATCGCTGACGCCCTCGTCGGAGGCGATGGCGATGGTCGCCAAGGCGTTCAGCACGTTGTGCAGGCCCGGCATGTTCACCGACACATTGAGCGGCTCGCGGTCGCGGCGCAGCACGGTGAAGTGGGTGAGCATGCCGTCCTGGCGAATATTGATCGCGCGCACGTCGGCTTCTTCGCAGACGCCATAGGTCACGGTCGGCCGAGCGATCTGCGGCAGAATCTCGCGCACCACCGGATCATCCAGGCACACCACGGCCAAACCGTAGAACGGCAGGTTGTGGAGGAACTCGACGAAGGTTTTCTTCAACTTGTTGAAGTCACCCTCGTAGGTGTCCATGTGATCGGCGTCGATGTTGGTGACCACGGCGACCAAGGGCTGCAGATGCAAGAAGCTGGCGTCGCTCTCGTCGGCTTCGGCGATCAGGTAGCGGCTGGTGCCTAACTGTGCGTTGGTGCCCGCAGCGTTCAGACGGCCACCAATGACGAAGGTCGGATCCAGGCCACCGGCGGCGAACACCGAGGCGATCAGGCTGGTAGTGGTGGTCTTGCCATGGGTGCCGGCCACGGCGATACCGTGGCGATAGCGCATCAGTTCGGCGAGCATCTCGGCGCGCGGCACCACTGGAATGCGACGCTCCAGGGCGGTGGCGACTTCGGGGTTGCTGGGGTTGATGGCGCTGGACACCACCAGCACGTCAGCCACAGCGGCGTTCTCGGCGCGGTGGCCGATGAAGATTTCGGCGCCGAAGGACTTGAGCCGCTCGGTAACCGGCGAGGCCTTGAGGTCGGAGCCGGACACGCTGTAGCCAAGGTTGAGCAACACTTCGGCGATACCGCACATGCCCACGCCGCCAATACCGACGAAGTGGATACGGCGGATACGGCGCATTTCTGGCTGTGGGATGCCTTTCTGGTTTTCAACCATGGGCCACCTCCAGGCAGACATCGACGACATTACGGGTGGCATCGGGTTTCGCCAGACGGCGCGCGGTGGCGGCCATTTGGTTGAGTTTCTCGGGTTGCATCAAAACCTCTTTCAGGCGCTCGGCCAGTTGGGCCGCGCCGGTTGTCGCTTGTGGCATGAGGAAGGCAGCGCCTTCACGGGCCAGATATTCGGCATTGCGAGTCTGGTGGTCGTCGATCGCGTGGGGCAACGGCACCAGGAACGACGGCAGCCCGGCCGCCGCCAGCTCGCTGACGGTCAGCGCACCGGAGCGGCAGACCATCATGTCGGCCCAGCCATAGGCCTGGGCCATGTCCTGGATGAAAGGCGCGACCTGCGCCTCGACACCCGCAGCCTGGTAACGCTCAAGGGTCACTTGGTCATGTTTCTTGCCGGCCTGATGAAAGACTTCTGGGCGAAATTCGGCGGGCACCAGGGCCAAAGCGGCGGGCAGCAACTTGTTCAACGGCTCGGAGCCGAGGCTGCCGCCCGTGATCAGCAAGCGCGGCTTGCGCCCGGCGAGGCTCTGGCGAGGGGTTTCGAGGAACAGCTCAGGGCGCACCGGATTACCCGTGGTGCGGCGCTTGCTGGACGCCCCGAAGGTGTTCGGGAACGCTTCACAGACGCGGCTGGCAAACGGCACCAACAGGCGATTGGCAGTACCGGCCACGGCGTTCTGCTCGTGCACGATCACCGGTACGCCGGCCAGGCGCGCAGCCAGGCCGCCGGGGCCGGTCACGTAGCCACCAAAGCCGAGCACGCACACCGGCCTGATCTGGCGCACCACACGGCGCGCCTGCAACAGCGCGTTGCATAATACGAACGGCGCTTTGAGCAGCGACTTGATACCTTTGCCCCGCAGCCCGGCAACGTTGATCAAATGCAACGGCAAACCCGCCTGGGGGACCAGGTCGTTCTCGATCCCGCGCGGGGTTCCCAGCCAGTGCACGCTGTAGCCACGAGCCTGGAACTCGCGCGCGCAGGCCAGGGCCGGGAACACGTGCCCGCCGGTGCCGCCGGCCATGATCAGCACGTTACCGGCCATGGGCAGGCTCCTCGGCGAAATCGTCTTCGCTGAATTCGGTTTCTTCACTGCCCAGCGCCGCACGGCTTTCCCACTCGATGCGCAACAGCAAGCCCAGGCACATGCAGCAGATCACCAACGAGCTGCCGCCGTAACTGAGGAATGGCAGGGTCAGGCCCTTGGTCGGCAGCAGGCCGACGTTCACGCCAATGTTGATCAAGAACTGTCCGATCCACAGGAACGACAAACCATAGGCCATGTACGCGGCGAAATAATGTTTGGCGCGCTCCGCCCATATGCCGATGTACATGCCGCGAATACACACGAACACGAACAGCGCCACGGTGCACAGCGAGCCCACGACGCCCAGCTCTTCGGCCAGTACCGAGAACACGAAGTCGGTGTGCGCTTCCGGCAGATAGAATTGCTTCTGCACACTGTTGCCCAGGCCGACGCCGAACCATTCGCCACGCCCGAACGCGATCAACGCCTGGGTCAACTGGTAGCCGGAACCGAACTGATCGGACCACGGATCGGTAAAGGTCACCAAACGCGCCATCCGATAAGGCTGCGCCTTGACCAGCAGAATGACCGAAGCCACCGCCAACACCACCATCAGCGCGAAGCGGAACAGCCCGACACCCCCGAGGAACAGCATGGCCGCCGCGGCGCCCATCATCACCACGGTTGCGCCGAAGTCCGGCTCCATCAGCAACAGGCCTGCCATCGGCAGCAACACGAAGAACGGCTTGAAAAAGCCCATCCAACTGTCGCGAACCTCTTGCTGACGGCGTACCAGATAACCGGCAAGGAAGATCACCACGAACACCTTGGCGATTTCCGAAGGCTGCACGTTGAAAAAACTGAAGCCGATCCAGCGCATCGAGCCGTTGACCTCGCGGCCGATGCCCGGCAGCAGCACAGCCACCAGCAGACCGAACGCACCCACCAGCATCCACCAGCCCAGCCGCTGCCAGGTGGCGATCGGCACCATCATGGTGACGATGCACGCCCCCAGGCCGATGGCCAGATAGATCAGGTGGCGAATCATGTGATACAGCGGATTGCCGGACTGCGCCGCGGCTACTTCCGACGAAGCCGACGTGATCATCACCAGGCCCAGGCCCAGCAACGCCAGGCAGCCGACCAGCATGGGGAAATCGATATCGATACCGCGGCCGCTGATCAGCGGTGACGGATAAGGCTTGATCACACCGAAAATCATGACAAAGCCTCCACGGCGCGGGCGAACAAATGTCCGCGCTCTTCATAGTTCTTGAACATATCGAGGCTCGCGCAGGCCGGCGACAGCAACACGGCATCGCCGGGCTGGGCCAGTTCGGCGCTGCGCAGCACGGCGTCCTCCAGCGATTGCACGCGCACCAGCGGCACGCGGTCGCCCAGCACGGCGGCGATCTGCTCGGCATCGCGGCCCAGCAGCACGACCGCACGGCAATGAGCGGCAACCGGCGCGGCCAGGGGCTTGAAGTCCGCCCCTTTGCCATCACCGCCGGCGATCAGCACCAGCTTGCCGTCGATGTCGCTGCCCAGGCCTTCGATGGCCGCCAGCGCGGCACCGACATTGGTGGCCTTGGAATCGTTGTAATAGCTTACCCCTGCACGCTCGCGCAGCCATTGGCAGCGATGCTCCAGGCCGCCGAACTCGCGCAAGGTGTGCAGCATGGCGGCGAACGGCAAGCCGACCGCGTGCCCCAGCGCCAGCGCAGCCAGAGCGTTGGCGTAGTTATGTGCGCCACGGATCTTCAATTCACTGACGGGCATCAGGGTCTTGAACTCGAACGCCAAGTGCTTCTCGGCGTTTTCTTCGATCAGGCCGAAGCCCTTGAAGTCCGGACGATTGAGGCCGAAGGTCCAGCACGGCTGGCCTTCGGTCAGCAATGGCCGCGACAGCGCGTCCTGGCGGTTGACCACCACCTGGCGGGCGCCGCGGAAGATCCGGTGCTTGGCCAGGTGATAGGCCGGTAGCCCGCTGTAGCGATCCATGTGGTCTTCACTGACATTGAGCACGGTCGCCACTTCGGCGCCCAGATGATGGGTGGTTTCCAACTGAAAGCTGGACAGCTCCATCACGTATAGATCGACGTTGTCGGCGAGCAGGTCGAGCGCTGGGGTGCCGAGATTGCCGCCCACCGCGACGCGTTTGCCCGAGGCCCGCGCCATGTCACCCACCAGGGTGGTCACGGTGCTCTTGGCGTTGGAGCCGCTGATTGCCACGATCGGCGCCTTGGCATTGCGCGCAAACAGCTCGATGTCGCCCGACAGGGTGACGCCACGGGCTGCCGCTTGCTGCAAGGCCGGGGTCGCCAGCGCCAGGCCCGGGCTCACGTAGAGCTCGGACGCGCGGCAAAGAAATTCGACGTCCAGCTCGCCACAACGCACATCGACGTGCGGGTAGTCACGGCGCAAGGTCGCGAGTTCTGGCGGATTCTCGCGCGTATCGGCCACGGCAAAGGACACGCCCCGATTCGCCAGGAAGCGAACCAGGGACATGCCGCTCTTGCCGAGGCCGACAACGATGCGGAATTGGTCAGAAGCGATCAGAGACACTCGTTCTACCTCAATTTCAGGGTGGCAAGGCCGATCAACACCAGAATCACGGTGATGATCCAGAATCGGACGATGACCCGTGGTTCAGGCCAACCCTTGAGTTCGAAATGGTGATGGATCGGCGCCATGCGGAACACCCGGCGGCCGGTCAACTTGAACGACGCCACCTGGATGACAACCGACAAGGTCTCCATCACGAACACCCCGCCCATGATGAACAGCACGATTTCCTGACGCACCACCACGGCGATGGTGCCGAGGGCCGCGCCCAGCGCCAGCGCGCCGACGTCACCCATGAATACTTGCGCGGGATAGGTGTTGAACCACAGGAAGCCCAGCCCCGCACCGATCAGCGCGCCGCAGAACACGATCAGCTCGCCAGCCCCCGGTACATAGGGAATCAGCAGGTAATCGGCGAATTTGATGTTGCCCGACAGGTAGCAGAAGATGCCCAGCGCGCCGCCGACCATGACCGTGGGCAGAATCGCCAGGCCGTCGAGGCCGTCGGTAAGGTTGACCGCGTTGCTGGAGCCGACGATCACGAAGTAGGTCAGCACGATGAAGCCCAGGCCCAGATGAATGCTGGCGTCCTTGAGCATCGGGATGATCAGCGTGGTTTCGTTGCTGCCCGGCGCCGTCATATAAAGGAAGACCGCCGCGCCCAGGCCGAAAACCGACTGCCAGAAGTACTTCCAGCGGCTTGGCAACCCGCGGGAGTTTTTCTCGATGACCTTGCGATAATCATCCACCCAGCCGATCGCGCCGAACAGGAAGGTGACGATCAACACGGTCCAGACATAGCGATTGCTCAGGTCGGCCCACAGCAAGGTGCTGACACCGATCGCCGAGAGGATCAGCGCGCCGCCCATGGTCGGGGTGCCCGACTTGGACAGGTGCGATTGCGGACCATCGTTACGCACCGATTGACCAATCTGGCGCATCTGCAGGGTACGGATCATCCATGGGCCCAGAAACAGGGCGAGCGCCAACGCGGTCAACACACCCAGAATCCCGCGCAGGGTCAGGTATTGAAAGACCGCGAAGCCTTTGTAGAACTGTTGCAGATACTCGGCCAACAGCAGCAGCATTAATGTTTCTCCCCGCCGGGTACGCACAAGGCCGCGACGATGTTTTCCATCGCCGCGCTGCGTGAACCCTTGATCAAAATAGTGGTGTCGGAACCTTGCTCGGCCTCGAGCGCAGAAATCAGTTCGGCCTGACTGGAAAAGTGTGCGGCGCCTTCACCGAAGGCACTGACGGCGTGAGCCATGAGCGGCCCGACGGCATATAGCGCGTCAACCTTGCCACGCGCATAGTCACCAACCTGCCGATGCCCCTCTATCGCCCACTCGCCCAACTCGCCGATATCTCCGAGCACCAGGACGGTGCGACCGGAAAAGCCGGCGAGTATATCAATGGCCGCGCACATGGAGGAGGGATTTGCGTTGTAGGTGTCATCGATGACGCGCATGCCAGCCTTGGCCAGCTGCGCCACGGTGCGGCCCTTGACCGGCTGCACCGCGTCAAGGCCGGCAACGATGCCCGCCAGGGAAACGCCCATGGCGCTGGCGGCCGCAGCGGCCGCGAGGGCGTTCTGCACGTTATGGGTGCCGAGCAGGTTCAATTGCACCGGTGCCACACCCTCTTTGCAATGCAATTCGAATCTAGGGCAACCGCGGGCGTCTGTGCTGATGGCACTGGCATGGAAGTCAGCGCTCGGGTTGCTCAGGGCGAATGTCAGCACCTGACGCGCGCCGGCACGGGCTTGCCAGATGGTAAACGCTTTGTCGTCGAGGTTGAGCACGGCCACACCGTCGGCGCCCAGACCGTCGATGATCTCGCCTTTGGCTTCGACGATTTTTTCCGGGCCGCCGAACTCGCCGACATGGGCAGTACCGGCGTTGTTCAGGATGGCGACGTGCGGGCGAGTGAGGCCGACTGTGTAGGCGATTTCACCCAGACGTGAAGCGCCCAGCTCGATCACCGCGGCGCTGTGCTCCGGCGCCAGTTCGAGCAGGGTCAGCGGTGCGCCCAGATCGTTGTTCAAGTTGCCGCGGGTGGCCAGGACCAGGCCGCGGGTGCGCAGAATGCTCGCGAGCATTTCCTTGACCGTAGTCTTGCCGCTGGAACCGGTGATGGCGGCTACGGGTTTGTCGAACGCGGCGCGGTTGAGCGCCGCCAGCTGGCCGAGCGCGGCGCGGGTATCGGCGACGATGATCTGCGCCAGGTCGCTGTCGGCGACGGGGCGCTCGACCAGCGCGGCCACAGCGCCTTTGCCGGCGACATCGTTCAGGTAATTGTGGCCATCGAAATTCGGCCCGCTCAAGGCGACGAACAACTGCCCGGCCTCGATCGCGCGGCTGTCGATACTGACCCCGCTAAAATGACAATCGCCGCCTTGCAGGCGGCCGTTCAAGGGCTGTAACACTTCGCTCAATGCCAAGGGCTTAAGCATGATTGAGCTCCCAGGTGGCGAGCGCCATTTCGGCCTCGTTCAGATCGGAGAACGGCAGGCGCTGGCCGTGAATTTCCTGATAATCCTCGTGGCCCTTGCCGGCCAGGACGATGACATCGTCGGCAGCGGCAGTGGCGATGGCCTGGGCGATGGCCGCCCCGCGGCCCGGCACGAATGGCACGGAGCCGGGGTTGACGAACCCGGCACGGATGTCGTCGAAAATCGCCAGCGGTTCTTCGCTGCGCGGGTTGTCGTCGGTGACGACCACGCGATCGGCCAGGCGCTCGGCCACGGCGGCCATCAAGGGGCGCTTGCCACTGTCACGGTCGCCACCGCAACCGAACAGGCACACCAGCTGGCCTTTGGCGTGCGCACGCATTGCCTGCAACACCTGATCCAGGGCATCGGGGGTATGGGCGTAATCGACCACCACCAGGGGCCGCTTGCCGCCACCCAGGCGCTGCATACGGCCGACCGGACCTTCGAGCACTGGCAGCACCTTGAGGATGTCGTCCAGTGGATAATCCATGCCCAGCAAGGCACCGACCGCCGCCAGTACGTTGCTCAGGTTGAAGCGCCCGAGCAGGCCGCTGCGCAGGCTGCGCTCGCCTTGTGCGGTGACCAGCGTGGCGCGCACGCCGCTGTCATCGAACGACGCTTCGCGGCAGTACAAGGTAGCGGCTGGGTCTTTGAGGCTGTAGGTGATCAAGCGCGATTCGGCCTCGCGACCGGCCAGTTCACGGCCCAGGTCGTCATCGAGATTCAATACGCGGCACTTGAGTGTCCGCCACGCGAACAGACGCGCCTTGGCGTCGGCATAGGCCTGCATGCTGCCGTGGTAATCGAGGTGGTCGCGCGACAGGTTGGTCAACACGGCCACGTCGAAGTCCAGCGCCGCTACGCGACCTTGATCCAGCGCGTGGGAGGAAACCTCCATGGCCACGGCGCGAGCACCGGCCTTGCGCAGGTCCGACAGGGTCGCCTGCACGGCAATCGGATCGGGCGTGGTCAGGCGGCCGCTTTTCAGCGAGCCATGGAAACCCGTGCCCAAGGTGCCAATCAGCCCGCAATGCTGGCCGAGCAAGTCCAGCGCCTGGGCGACCAACTGGGTGACGCTGGTCTTGCCGTTGGTGCCGGTGACACCCAGCAGGTTCATCTGCCGGCTCGGCTCGCCGTAGAAACGCCCGGCCAGGTCTGACAGCTGGGCGATCAAGCCCTTGACCGGAATCAGCGGAATGTCGGTCAAGGGCAGTACGGTGGCGCCTTCGACTTCATAGGCCACGGCAGCAGCACCATGGGCAATGGCATCGGCAATGTGATCGCGGCCGTCGACCTTGAGCCCTGGCACCGCCAAAAACAGGTCGCCCGGCCGTACGTTGCGGCTGTCCAGAGTCAACTCGCGGATCAATGGATCGCGCTCGACCTGGATGAACAACTGATTGAGTGACATGACCATCAGCCGCGCCCTCCCTTGACCGGGGCCGCAGCGGGAGCCGCTTCGGCCTGCTGCTGCGGGGTGCTCGGCAGGTTGTCGGGACGCACGTTCATCAGGCGCAAGGTACCGGACATCACCTTGCTGAATACGGGTGCCGATACCAAGCCGCCGAAGTAGCCGGCCTTGCCAGGTTCGTCGATGACCACGATCACGGCGTACCGAGGATCGGCGGCCGGGCCGAAACCGGCGAACAATGAACGGTAGGCATTTTCGGTATAGCCGCGCGAACCGATGGTGGCTTTACGGGCGGTACCCGATTTGCCCATCACGTGATAGCCCGGTACCCGTGCGCGATAGACGCCGCGCGGGTCTTCGATCACCTGGCCGAGCATCCACTGCACGGTGTCGGCGACTTTTTCCGGAATCACTTGCACCGCGTCAGGCTGTTTGTCCACCTTGAGGATCGACAGCGGTGTCAGGCGGCCATGGTTGGCGATGGTCGCGTAGGCATGGGCCAGTTGCAGCGCGGTCACCGACAGGCCGTAGCCGTACGAGAGCGTTGCGGTTTCGGCCTTGTGCCATTCGCGGTGGTTAGGCAAGTTACCCACACGCTCGCCCGGGAAGCCCAGGCCGGAATATTGCCCCAGGCCTACCGACGACATCACCTTGAACACGGCTTCGCCGCCGATATCGAAGGCGACCTTGCTCATGCCGACGTTACTGGAGTTGATCAGGATGCCGGTCAGGTCGAGCACCGGGCCTTCGGTCTTGGTCACGTCACGAATGGTGTAGCGACCGATCTGCAGGGTCCCTGGGTACACGTCGACCTTGTCGCTTGGCTTCCAGCGCCCGGTCTCGAGCGCGGCACTCATCGACAGCGGCTTCATGGTCGAACCGGGTTCGAACACGTCGGTGATGGCACGGTTACGCATTGCCGCCGGGAACATGGTTCGGCGGTTGTTGGGGTTGTAGGTGGGCATGTTGACCATGGCCAGTACTTCACCGGTCTTGACGTCGAGGATCACCAGGCTGCCAGCCTTCGCCTCGTTCTCGGTGATGGCCTTGCGCAATTCACGGGTCGCCAGGTATTGCAGGCGCAAGTCGATCGACAGCGCCACAGTCTTGCCTGGCTTGGCGTTCTTGGTGACTTGCACGTCCTTGATCAAACGACCGCGGCGATCCTTGAGCACCTGACGACGGCCCGGCACACCGGCCAGCCAATCGTCATAGGCCAGCTCGACACCTTCGCGGCCGTGGTCGTCCAGGTCGGTAAAGCCGACCATGTGCGCGGTCACGTCGCCAGCCGGATAGAAGCGGCGGAACTCTTCGAGGCCGTAGACGCCCGGTACCTTGAGGTCGAGCACCGTCTGGCCCTGCTCCGGAGTCAGGCCGCGCACCAGGTAGATGAACTCCTTGGTAGCGTTGGCTTCAAGACGCTCGGTCAGTTGCGCGGGATCCTGCTGCAGGGCAGCCGCCAGCGCTGGCCATTTGTCTTTGCCGGCCTGCATTTCCTTGGGGTTGGCCCACAAGGTGGTCACCGGCGTACTGACGGCCAGCGGCTCGCCATTACGGTCGGTGATCAAGCCACGGTGGGCGGGAATCGGGATGTGGCGCATGCTGCGGGCATCGCCCTGACCCTTGAGGAAGTCATGGTCGATGACCTGCAGGTCGACGATACGATAGGAAATGGCCGCGACCATGCTCATCAACAAACCGACCATTACCCGGAACCGCCACGGGTACAGTGCGCCTTCGAGTTTCATCATGGCGTCACCATGCGAATTTCGGCGGCGTCGGGCACGCGCATTTTCAATTGATCGGCCGCCAGGGCCTCGATACGGCTCTGGGCAGTCCAGGTGCTCTGCTCAAGGATCAAGCGGCCCCATTCAGCCTGCACTTTGTCGGCGTCGTTCAGCTCGGTGTACAGCTGGTTGAGCAGCATGCGATTGGTGTGCGCGCTGTACGCCACGGCAATGGCCGAGACCAGCACCGCGATGAACAACAGCAGCATCAGGAAGCTGCCGCCCGGCAGAGGCTTGTTCATGAGCTTGCTCAGCGGCGCGCTGGGCAGAGGCTTTTTCAAGAGTTTGCTCAACGGAGCTTCTCCGCCACGCGCATGACCGCGCTGCGCGAGCGCGGGTTGGCCTTGAGCTCGGCCTCGGAGGCGAACTGCGCCTTGCCGTGGACCTTGATCTTCGGCACGAAGGCTTCGAAACGCACCGGCAGGTTGCGCGGCAGATTGTCGGCTTCGCCCTTGGCCAAGCGACGCATGAAGAGTTTGACGATACGGTCTTCGAGCGAATGGAAGCTGATGACGACCAGGCGTCCGCCGACTTCCAGGGCGTCGAGTGCCGCTTCGAGGCCAGCCTCCAGATCACCCAATTCGTTGTTGACGTGGATACGCAGCCCCTGAAAGGCGCGCGTGGCCGGGTTCTTGCCCTTTTCCCAGGCAGGGTTGGCAACCTTGAGCACTTCGGCCAGGTCACCGGTGCGCAGAAAGGGCTCGGTTTCGCGACGCAGCACTACGGCACGGGCCATGCGCCGGGCGAAACGCTCTTCGCCGTATTCCTTGAAGACCCGGGCAATTTCTTCTTCCGGCGCCTGGGCGATGAACTCGGCGGCACTGACGCCGCGCGTCGGGTCCATGCGCATGTCCAGCGGGCCGTCGTTCATGAAGCTGAAACCGCGCTCGGGGTCATCGAGCTGGGGCGACGACACGCCAAGGTCCATCAGCACGCCTTGAACCTTGCCGGCCAGACCTTGCTCGGCGATGACCGCGGCCATTTCGGCAAAACTGCGCTGCACAATGACAAAGCGGCCGTCTTCGGCCGCCAGCGCTTGCCCGGTGGCAATCGCTTGAGGATCCTTGTCGAACCCTAGCAGGCGGCCATCGGGCCCGAGCTTGGAGAGCAGTAATCGACTGTGCCCACCGCGGCCGAACGTGCCATCCAGATAGCAGCCATCGACGCGCACGTCCAGAGCCTCGACAGCTTCGTCGAGCAGCACGGTGATGTGGTTAAAGCCGCTATCTATAGTCACAGAATCAAATCACGCAGTTCAGCGGGCATCGCGCCCGGTCGTTGTATGGCTTCCAGGTCCGCTGTCGCAACAACGTTCCAGGCGTCTTCGTCCCACAATTGAAACTTGTTCAGCTGGCCGACCAGCATGGTGCGCTTGTCGAGCTTGGCGTACTCGCGCAAACGCGGCGGAACCAGGAAACGACCGCTGCCGTCGAGTTCGAGATCCACCGCATTACCAATCAGCAAACGCTGAAGGCGACGGGCTTCGTCATCGAACGACGGCAACTTGCTCAACCTGGCTTCAATAATTTCCCATTCATCCAGCGGATAGACGCAAAGGCACGGGGAGACGGTATCGATCGTGATCACCAACTGTCCGGAACTACGCGAATTCAGCTCGTCACGGTACCGGCTCGGCATAGCGAGACGACCCTTGGCATCGAGACTGATGGCATTCGCTCCGCGAAACACAGCTGCGCTTCCCCTTTTTTACTTTTTTGCGTCCAAAAAACCCACTTTGTGCCACTTCTCTCCACTCGCGCACACTATAGGAACCCGCCTGCCACACCGTCAAGGCGCGCACGCGACGAAAAGCCTTACAGATCGGAGATTTACAGTGCATTTGGGATACAGAACAGCAAAAAGAGGGGGATTTTCGGATAACAACGTTTGATAAATCAGGCAACTAGCGGCCAAAGTTAAAGTGTTTTATCAAGAGCAAGAATTTTTCAGGATTACGACGAGGGGTATCGGATGGCGTTTTGCCAATGAAGCGAGGGAAAAAGGTGGAGAGTCGATCTGTAAGCCGGGTTCTGTCGAGGACAGTCATTCCTCTACGGTGGCCATCACTGGACACCTTTAGCAACCTACCCGGTTCCAACGCGGGCCGCGCCATATGGAACCCTATTTGGTCTTGCTCCGAGTGGGGTTTACCTTGACCACGAACTGTTGCCAGTCGCGCGGTGCGCTCTTACCGCACCTTTTCACCCTTACCGGCGCCGAAGCGCTTAGGCGGTTATTTTCTGTGGCACTTTCCGTAGGCTCACGCCCCCCAGGTATTACCTGGCACTCCGCCCTATGGAGCCCGGACTTT
Organism: Pseudomonas baltica; assembly: GCF_031880315.1. Taxonomy (NCBI): domain Bacteria; kingdom Pseudomonadati; phylum Pseudomonadota; class Gammaproteobacteria; order Pseudomonadales; family Pseudomonadaceae; genus Pseudomonas; species Pseudomonas baltica. The sequence continues at coordinate 2,478,342 of NZ_CP134771.1, forward strand.
CCTCCCCCCCCTTTTGCGGAACAAAAGAAGGCAGCGACTGTCCGATCGACTCTCCGCCGGCAAGATTAACGGCAGCGGCCCTCAAGAACAAGCTTTATCGCGGCTTGAGGGGATGTGTGGACATCCTCCAAGGTTGGAGCGGCCTCTGCCCATGAAGCTCTTGAACCCGCACAAACCGGACAGCTTTGTGAGCAGAGCCCGCTCCCACAGGTTCAATCCTTCTGCTTCTCGAGGGCGACCTGATACAACAGGTTCTTGCGCACGCCGGTGATTTCCGCAGCCAGAGCCGCCGCGCGCTTGAGTGGCATCTCCTTGAGCAGCAGATCAAGGATACGCATCACTTCGGTACTCACGGCCTCGTCGCTTTCGGGTGCGGTCCACCCCGCCACCAGCACCACACACTCGCCGCGTTGCTGGTTGCTGTCGCCCTCGACGAAGGCGCGCAGTTCGGACAGCGGCAAGCCCTTGAGGGTTTCGAACGTCTTGGTCAGCTCCCGTGCCAGCAGCGCCGGGCGCTCGGCACCGAACACCTGCTCCATATCCTGCAGGCATTCGAGAATCCGGTGCGGTGCTTCGTAAAAGATCAGCGTTCGCGGCTCCTCGCGCACCTGTTCGAGACGCGCCTTGCGCCCGGTCGTCTTGGCCGGCAGGAAACCCTCGAAGATGAAGCGATCGGACGGCAGACCCGCCGCCGACAGCGCGGCGATCAGGGCACAGGCACCTGGGACCGGCACCACCGGCACACCGGCGGCCCGCGCTTGGCGCACCAGATGATAGCCAGGGTCGGAAATCAGCGGCGTGCCGGCATCGGAGATCAACGCCACGCTGTCACCCGCCAGCAGCCGGGTGATGAAACGGCTGCCCTCTTCGCGCTCATTGTGCTCATGGCAGGCCGCCAATGGCGTCTCGATACCGAAGTGCTGCAACAGGCGGATCGAGTGCCGGGTATCCTCGGCCGCAATCAGGGCCACGTCGGCGAGCACCTTGAGGGCGCGAGCGCTCATGTCATCGAGATTGCCGATGGGCGTCGCCACTACATAAAGTGTGCCAGTCGTGGAATTCAAAGCGCCCGTCACAGTCACAGCACACACCTTAATGGTTTGGCAAAAGACCCATTGTACCGTCTTGCGCGCGCCGGTCGACACTCGATACGACGACGAGGGCTGCGGCCACCTTGGAGATGTTTTGCAACCACTGGCGCAATGCATGAACGCTTTCACACCAGTAACATCGCGCCCAGGCCAGTGCTTGGGTACAATTGCTCGCTTAAACCGAACCGGTATCAGGAAGATCTAAATGATAGCTTGCCTGCGGCTGCTGACCGCCCTTTGCCTCGCTGCCCTGCTGGCAGCTTGCGCCAGCTCCCCGTCATCGACACTGGGTGAACTGCCGCGCACGCCGGATGCGAGCATCGAACAACTGCTCGAAAAAGCCGCCACAGCCAAACCGGAAGAAGCCGCGCTGCTACGCCTCAGCGCCGCCGACCAGGCTTCGCGCCAGGGCGATGCCGCCCGCGCCGCGCAAATCCTCGGCACCGTGCCGCTGGACTCGCTCAAGCCCGCCCAGCAGATTTTCGCGGTAACCCTGAGCGCCGAACTGGCCATGACCCGCAACGATTTCAAGGCAGCCCTGAGCAGCCTCAATCACCCGAGCATGAGCCATCTGGCAGAGCTGCCGGTAGAACAGCAGATCCGCACCTCGACCGTGAAGGCCAAGGCGCTGGAAGCCGACAACCAGCCCCTGGCAGCGGCCCGTGAACGCATCTTCATCGCTCCGCTGCTCAATGGCGCCGAAGCCGCGACCAACCAAGAGGCCATCTGGTCGCTGGTCATGGCGCTGCCGCCAGAGCAGCTGCAGGCCACCAGCAATGACGACCTCGGTGGCTGGCTGAGCCTGGCCCTGGCTGCCAAGACCCCGGGCACCCTGCAGCAACAGCAGGCCGCCATCGACAACTGGATCGCCCAGCATCCCAACCACCCTGCCGCCAAGCAGTTGCCGCAACAGCTGGTGACCATCAAGAACCTCAAGAACCAGCCGCTGGACAAGATCGCCCTGCTGCTGCCACAACAGGGCCAGCTGGTATCTGTCGCGCGCGCCCTGCGCGAAGGCTTCATGGCTGCGCAATTCCAGGCCCAGCAAAGCGGCCAGAAAGTCCCCGCCATCGAGATCTACGACAGCTCGCGCATCACCTCCATGGATGACTTCTACCGCCAGGCCCAGGCGGCCGGCGTACAACTGGTGGTCGGCCCCCTGGAGAAGAACCTGGTCAAGCAACTCAATGGCAAACCGCAACTGCCGCTGCCTACCCTCGCCCTCAACTACAGCGATTCGACCCAGGCTGGGCCGCCCCAGCTGTTCCAGTTTGGTCTGGCGGCTGAAGACGAAGCCCACGAAGTCGCCCGCCGGGCCCGCGCCGACGGCCTGCACAACGCCGCGGCCATGGTACCGAAGGGCGAATGGGGCGATCGCGTACTCGCAGCCTTCCGCCAGGACTGGGAGGGCGGCGGCGGCAAGATCATGGCCGTCGAACGCGTCGACCAACCCGTAGCCCTGGCCAACCAGATCGCCGACATGTTCCAGCTGCACGGCGCCGGCAATACCACCGGCGCCACACCTACCCGCCGCCAGGACATCGACTTCATCTTCCTGGCCGCCACGCCGCAGCTGGCACAGCAGATCAAACCGACCCTGAACTACCAGTACGCGGGCGACGTGCCTGTCTACGCCACCTCCCACGTCTATAGCGCCAGTGGCGACCAGGCTCAATACAACGACATGGCTGGCGTGCGCTTTTGCGAAACACCCTGGCTGCTGGATACCGGCAACGCCCTGCGTCAGCAAGTCGTGCGCCAATGGCCACAATCGGCTGGCAGCCTCGGGCGCCTCTACGCCATGGGCGCCGACGCCTTTCTGCTCGCACCGCGCCTGGATCAACTCAAGGCCCTGCCGGATAACCGTATCGACGGCCTGTCGGGCAGCCTCAGCATGACCACCGGCCAGCGCATCGAGCGTCAACTGCCTTGGGCACAATTCGACGGCGGGCAGGTCAAGCGCCTTCCCGATACGCCGCGCTGATGCCAGCACCGCTTTCCCCGCCGCAGACACGTCAGCGCAGTGGCCAGCAAGCCGAGCAGTGGGCCGAACGCCACCTGCTCGAGCAGGGTATGCGCACCCTGTTCAGGAACTGGCGCTGCAAACGAGGTGAGCTGGATCTGGTCATGGTTGATGGCGATACAGTAGTATTCGTCGAAGTTCGCTATCGCCTGCATTCACAATGGGGCGGAGCGGCGGGTAGCGTCGATGCCGGCAAGCGTAAGAAGCTGGTATTGGCCGCCCAGTATTTTTTGTTGCAAGAAGCGCGTTGGGCCGATGCCCCCTGCCGGTTCGACGTGGTCGCCATTGAAGGCAGCGATCCTTCGACAGCAGGTCTCAACTGGCTGAAAAACGCTTTCGAGAGCTGATACGCGATGCTTGCCGCGCCCCTTTTCATACTCACGACTTCTAACGCTTTGTTTTGCGGGCCGCACATTCATGTGCCGGGCAGCATTCGAGACCACTCGAAACTCCCCGACCAGCCGCCCTACTTAAGGTCTCATTGATGGACATGCAATCCCGAATTCGCCAGCTTTTTCAGGCTAGTATCGATACCAAGCAACAGGCGATGGAAGTCCTTGCACCGTACATCGAACAAGCCAGTCAGGTCATGGTCAACACCCTGCTCAGCGACGGCAAGATGCTGTCTTGCGGCAACGGCGGCTCGGCCGGCGACGCCCAGCACTTTTCCTCCGAATTGCTCAATCGCTTCGAGCGCGAGCGCCCCAGCCTGCCGGCGATCGCACTGACCACCGACAGCTCGACGATCACCTCGATCGCCAACGATTACAGCTACAACGAAATCTTTTCCAAGCAGATCCGCGCACTCGGCCAGCCAGGCGATGTTCTGCTGGCAATCTCCACCAGCGGTAATTCGGCGAACATCATTCAAGCCATCCAGGCGGCACATGATCGTGAAATGATTGTCGTAGCCTTGACCGGTCGCGATGGCGGCGGCATGGCATCGCTGCTGCTGCCCGAAGACGTCGAAATCCGAGTACCTGCTACCGTCACCGCGCGTATCCAGGAAGTCCACCTGCTGGCGATCCACTGCCTCTGCGATCTGATCGACAGCCAATTGTTCGGGAGTGAAGAATGACCCCTAATCGCCTTGGCCTCATGGCCCTGACCCTGTGCCTGGCCCTGTCGGGCTGCAGCTCGGTAATTACCGCTACCCGCGACAAACCCATCGACGACGACCGCGGCACGCGCACTTTCGGCAGCAAGATCGACGACTCGCTGATCGAAACCAAAGTGAAGGTCAACGTCGCCAAGGCCAGCCCTGACCTGGACCAGAACTCTCACATCGTGGTGACCAGCTACAACGGCGTCGTACTGCTGGCCGGGCAAACCCCGCGCGCCGACCTCAAGGCTGCCGCCGAACAGGCGGCCGGCCAAGTGCAACGCGTGAAAACCGTGCACAACGAGCTGCAGGTCCTTGAGCCCTCCTCCCTTCTTGCGCGCAACAATGACGCCTGGCTGACCACCAAGATCAAGACGCAAATGCTCACCGATGCCAGCGTTCCGGGCTCGCGCATCAAGGTCGTCACCGAGAACGGCATCGTTTATCTGCTCGGCCTCGTCACTCAACAGGAAGGCGCCCAGGCCACCAACCTGGTGCAAAGCGTTTCCGGCGTGCAAAAGATCGTCAAGTTGTTCGAATACATCAACTGACGGCCCAGCAGCGCACAAAAAAAGGCGACCTCGTGAGGTCGCCTTTTTTATTCAAGCCAAATGATCGTTACTTGACCACTTTCAAGCTCGGCCGGCCGGTGGGGCGAGGTGGCTGGCCATCAGGCGGAGGCACGTCGTCATCGGAGTCGACCACTTCAGCAAAGTCGACTTCTTCCTCATCAACATCCGGCGCTTCCAGGTCGAACACCATGCCTTGGCCGTTCTCGCGAGCGTAGATTCCGAGAATGGCGCCAATAGGCACGAACAGACTGTGCGGAACACCGCCAAAGCGTCCCTCGAAGCTCACTGCATCGTTATCCATATGCAGATGGCGCACGGCACTGGGCGATACGTTCAAGACAATCTGGCCATCGCTGGCGAAGCCCTGAGGGACCTGCACCTCAGCGAAATCGGCATTGACCAGCATGTGGGGGGTGCAATCGTTATCCACGATCCACTCGTAGAGCGCTCGCACAAGATAGGGACGACTGGAGTTCATCATGGCTCCTTGAAAACTTAACGCATTTCACGTTCGGCGGCTGAGAGACTTGCCTGGAAAGCCTCTCGGGCGAATTGGCGATCCATGTAATCGAGCAGTGGCTTGGCCGGCCGCGGCAGCTCGATCCCCAGGATGGGCAGGCGCCAAAGTATGGGTAATAGACAGCAATCTACAAGACTTTGCTCATCACTCAAGAAAAACGGCTTGTCCGCAAACAGCGGAGAAACCCCGGTAAGGCTCTCGCGCAGCTCCTTTCGCGGCTGCACTCGGGCGTTTTCCTTGCTGCGCGGGTCAAGGATGGTATCGACCAGGCCACACCAATCGCGCTGGATACGGTGCATCAGCAGCCGGCTGTTGGCGCGAGCGACAGGATAAACGGGCAGTAACGGTGGATGCGGATAGCGCTCGTCGAGATATTCCATGACGACTGTCGACTCGTACAGCGCCAGGTCTCGATCGATCAGCGTCGGCACACTGGCGTAGGGATTCACTTCGATCAACTTGGCAGGCTGACGCCCGGCCACGACATCGATGATCTCGGCGCTGACACCCTTCTCGGCCAGCACAATGCGCACTCGGTGAGAATAGTGGTCGGCGGGGTCGGAGTAACAGGCCAACCGATTGGTCACGCCCATGGCGGTCCTCCTCGCGTATAAAAATAATGGATCTGCAAATACGAACGCGCCCCCAGCCGGCCCCAGCATGATTCGGATCAATCGCCGGCGAAGGCAGCAAAACGCTGCACACCGTGCGGCCGATCCATGAGTCATCGCACGGAGACGCCCAAGGGCGCGCGCAACAGGGGCTGAATATTACAGTAATTTCAACGCACATCCTTCCAGTATTCGCGCTTGAGCAGGAAAGCGAAGCCCAGCAGCACCAGAAGATATGACAGAACGTAAATACCAATCCGCTGGCTCTGCAGTTTGACCGGATCGGCGGAGTAAGCCAGGAAGGTCACCAGATTCTTGACCTTGGCATCGAACTGCGCAGGCGGCAGTCTCACTTGCAGAGGCTCCAGCACATTGGGCATGCCGACGTCGTGCAGCACGTGGTTGTTCACTCCCCAGGGTCGGGTCGCATCGGGATAGAACCCGCGCAGGTAGCCGTACAGCCAGTCATTGCCGCGCACCCGCGCGACCAGAGTCAGATCCGGCGGCGCGGCGCCGAACCAGTGCTTGCCATCGCTCGCCCGCAGGCTGCTGGCCATGGGATCGCCAATCTTGGCACCGGTGAACACCAGCTCTTTGAGCATCTGATCATGCGAGAGACCCAAATCATCGGCCACCCGCTCGTAGCGCTGGAATTTCGCACCATGGCAGCCCATGCAGTAGCTGGCGAACGTGCGCGCGCCATCCTGCAACGCGGACCTGTCCGCCAGGTCGATATCGACCCGCTCCAGTGGCGCCTCCTGGGCGATGACAACCGCCGGGCACAGCCACATCAGGCATGACAGCAATAGGGCCTTGATCATCAGGTCACTCGCTCAGGCACGGGCCGAGTGCGTTCCCGACAGGTATAGAACGGCATCGTCAGGAAGTAGGCGAAGTACACCAGGGTGCAGATTCGCGACAGCAGCGTACCCAGCGGCGTCGGCGCCTGCGCACCCAGCGCTCCCAACACCACGAACGCCACACAGAACAACGCCAGCGCCACGCGACTGATCCAACCCTTGTAACGCATCGACTTGACCGGACTGCGATCCAGCCACGGCAGCACGAACAGCACGGCGATCGCCCCTGCCATGGCGATTACCCCCAGCAACTTGTCGGGAACGGCGCGCAGGATGGCGTAGAACGGCGTGAAGTACCATACCGGGGCAATATGCTCCGGGGTCTTGAAGGCATTCGCCTGCTCGAAGTTGGCCCCCTCAAGGAAGTAGCCGCCCATCTGCGGAAAGAAAAACACCACCGAGCAGAACACCAGCAGGAAAATAGCCACGCCCAGCAGGTCCTTGATCGTGTAATACGGATGGAAAGGAATCCCGTCGAGCGGGCGCCCTGCCTCGTCCTTGTACCGTTTGATATCGATGCCGTCCGGGTTGTTGGACCCGACATGGTGCAAGGCCAGGATATGCAGCACCACCAGGCCCGCAATCACGATCGGCAGGGCTATCACGTGCAGCGCGAAGAAGCGATTGAGGGTGATGCCCGACACCAGGTAATCCCCGCGAATCCACTGGGTCAGCTCGCCGCCGATCAGCGGAATGGCGCCGAACAGGGAGATGATCACCTGCGCCCCCCAATAGGACATCTGTCCCCAAGGCAGCAGGTAGCCCATGAACGCCTCGGCCATGAGCGCCAGATAGATCAGCATGCCGAAGATCCACACCAGCTCTCGGGGCTTCTGATAGGAGCCGTAAAGCAAGCCGCGGAACATGTGCAGGTAGATCACGATAAAAAATGCCGAGGCCCCGGTCGAGTGTAGATAGCGCAGGATCCAACCGTAGGGCACATCGCGCATGATGTATTCGATCGAGGCAAAGGCACCCTCGGCCGTTGGGGTGTAATTCATCGTCAGCCAGATGCCGGTGAACACCTGATTGACCAGTACCAGCAACGCCAGGGAACCGAAGATGTAAAAGAAATTCAGATTCTTCGGCACGTAATACTGCGTCAGGTGCTCGCGAATCATCTTGGTGACCGGCAGGCGCGCATCCACCCAGTCCATCAACTTGCCCATCAGGCGTGCTCCTGATCGATACCGATGACGATGATGTCAGCGGACTCATAGGCGTGCGGCGGCACCGGCAGATTCAGCGGTGCGGGCTGCGACTTGAAAACCCGCCCAGCCAGATCGTAGCGCGAGCCATGGCAGGGGCAGTAATACCCTCCCAACCAATCCGCCCCCAGATCGACTGGAGCGACCTGTGGTCGAAAGGTCGGCGAACAGCCCAGATGCGTGCAAATGCCGACCACCAGCAGAATTTCGGGCTTGATAGAGCGCAGGCGATGATCGACGTAATCCGGCTGCACCGAGTCCTCGGACTGGGGATCGGCCAGTTGCGGCGTGACCTTGCCGAGATCGGCCAGAATCGCCTCGCTGCGACGCAACACGAACACCGGCTGACCGCGCCACTCGACAACCATCTGCTGGCCGGGCTCGAGCTTGGCGATACTGATCCGCACCGGCGCGCCCGCAGCCTTGGCTCGCGCACCCGGCGACCAGGAACCGACAAAAGGCACCGCCGCGCCGACCGCCCCCACCGCTCCTACCACCGAAGTAGCGGCCACCAGAAAGCGGCGCCGACCTGGATTGATGCCATCGCCGTCCATCGAGCCCTCTGCTGTCAATTGCGCGCCTGCGTCATCACACATCTTCTCGTTCCATAAGACGAAAAAAAACCCGGCTCGTTTAGGAACCGGGTTCTTTTGGGCTCGAAAGCCAGTACCAGAAAGCGAATTAACGCTTGGAGTACTGTGGACGCTTACGTGCTTTACGCAGACCGACTTTCTTACGTTCAACTTCACGAGCATCGCGAGTCACGAAGCCAGCTTTGCGCAGAGCGCCACGCAGGGTTTCGTCGTACTGCATCAGAGCGCGAGTGATACCGTGGCGGATCGCACCGGCCTGACCGCTGACACCACCACCGATAACGGTGACGTAGATGTCGAACTTGGCGGTGGTCTCGGTCAGTTCCAGCGGCTGACGAACTACCATGCGGGCAGTCTCGCGGCCGAAGAAATTGTCCAGCGAACGGTTGTTGATGGAGATGTTACCGGTCCCCGGACGCAGAAAAACGCGTGCGGTTGCGGTCTTGCGACGGCCAGTGCCGTAATTTTGAGTCGCCGACATAGGTAACTATTCTCTTAAAACTTCAGTTCTTGGGGCTGCTGAGCAGTATGAGGGTGTACAGTGCCCGCATAGACTTTCAGCTTACGATACATGTCGCGACCCAGCGGGTTCTTAGGCAGCATGCCTTTGACTGCGGTCTCGAGCACGCGCTCAGGAGCTTTGGCGATCAACTTTTCGAAGTTGATCGACTTGATCCCGCCCGGAAAACCGGAGTGAGAGTAGTAGATCTTGTCGGTGGTTTTGGCACCGGTCACACGTACCTGCTCAGCGTTGATGACGACGATGTAATCACCGGTGTCAACGTGCGGAGTGTATTCTGGCTTGTGCTTGCCACGCAGGCGGCTCGCGATTTCGGTAGCCAAACGACCCAGGGTCTGGCCAGCGGCGTCGACGACGAACCAGTCGCGCTGAACTGTTTCTGGTTTAGCAGTAAAAGTTTTCATTCTTTATAGCCTCAGGGGCCGCCCAACAAAATAGACGGCGGATCTTACTGAATAGTGCGTACTTTGACAAGTCAAAGGCAGCCGGATACAGACGCTATCGGGGGCTCGGGTCAGCGCGTCCGTTCAACGGCAAGATTCTTCGGCGGCGGCGCATCACTTCCACTGCAGAAAGAGCGGGCTAATTATCCAGATTGACGGGGAAATTTCAAGCAGCTTTTTCAAAAGGCTTCAGGTTTCGCTGCGTATCCTGCCATGGCTGGACAGCCGCGCGGAAAAATAAGACGATCCAGCCGTGATCTGACCGCTATCCCCTTTCAGCGGCCCCCTATAAAAATTCGAACAAGAACAAGATACCCATGACCACAACGCCCCCTGCCCCCTCGCCGCGCAGGATCCACATCCTGGTTATCGACAAGGTGTTCGCCACCACCGCGATGCAGGCCAAGGATCTGTTTCACCTGGCCGACCTGCGCCATGGTCGCTTGCCGGAGTCGCCGTCCGCCCTGCCATCGCCGCCCAGCATCCCGCGCTTGGAAACCCGCCTGGTCAGCCCCGACGGCCTCCCGGCCTGCACCTTCAGCGGTGTGGTGCTGCCGGTCGATGGCGGCCTGGAAGACGCCGACGTGATCATCCTGCCGGCCTTTGGCGGCGATTTCGCCACCCTGCAGGCGCGCTACCCGCAAATACTGCCTTGGCTACGCGCCCAGCATGCACGGGGCGCCATCCTGTGCGCCGAGGCCAGCGGCGTGTACTGGCTCGCCGAGGCCGGGCTGCTGAATGGCAAGGAAGCCACCACGTACTGGCGGTTTTTCGATGACTTCGCCGAGCGCTACCCGCTGGTGACGCTGAACCGCGACAAACACCTGACCGATAGCGACTCGCTGTACTGCGCGGCGGGCTCGACGTCGTCCTGCGATCTGTACGTGTACTTGATCGAGCGTTTCTGCAGCGTAGCCGTGGCTCAAGCGGTGTCGCGGGAGATTCTGTTCGAGGTGCAGCGAAACTATTCACCCGGCAGACTCGGGTTCGGCGGACAGAAGCTGCATCACGACCCGACGATCCTCGGCATCCAGCAGTGGCTGGAGGTGCATTTCGCCGAGAAATTCCGCTTCGAGGATGTGGCGCGCGAGCATGGCATGAGCATCCGCAACTTCATGCGCCGCTTTCATACCGCCACGGGAGACAAGCCGCTGCATTATCTGCAGCGGCTGCGTATCGAGACCGCCAAAGGCCTGCTGTCGGCGACGCGGGAGAGTATCAAGACGATCAGCTACGAAGTGGGCTATGACGATGCCAGCTTTTTCGCCCGACTGTTTCGCCACCACACGCAGCTGTCGCCGAATCAGTATCGGCAGCAGTTCATGCAGGAGTCCTAGGCGTTTGCGAGGGCCTCTTCGCGGGCAAGCCCGGCTCCCACAGTGCAAACCTGGCCTGAGCCGTACACCTGTGGGAGCACAGCTTGCTGGCGAAGGGGCCGGCACGGTTTGCGCAAGACCATAGAATCTCCCACAAGTTACGTATCGCCCTGCGGGAGCGGGCTTGCGCGTTCGGCAGCGAAGTCAGGGCTTGTGCGCGCGAGTCAGGAACTCGTGGGACTGCATCTCCAGCAACCGGCTCAGGGTGCGCTGAAACTCGAAGTTCAGGCGCCCACCGGTATACAGGTCCTTGAGCTCCACTTCGGCGGAAATGATCAGCTTGACGTTACGGTCGTAGAACTCGTCGACCATGTTGATGAATCGGCGCGCGATATCATCGATGGTCACGCTCATCTGTTCTACGTCGCTGAGCAGCACGGTGTTGAAGATCTTGCCCAGCTCGATGTAGTCATTCTGGCTGCGCGGGCCATCGCAGAGCTCGCGAAACTGAAACCAGGCCACGTCCTCGCAGGTACGCAGCGCCTTGATCTCGCGGTTCTCGATCATCAGCGGGTCGTTTTCCTTGACCTTGGTGCTGTTGTTGGTCAACGCCTTGAAGCTGTCGCGCATGCTTTTTTCGGCCGCTTCATTGAGCGGGGAATGGAACAGCTCAGCCTGCTCGAGGTGGCGCAGACGATAATCGACGCCGCTGTCGACGTTGACTACTTCGGTGAACTGCTTGATCAGCGCGATGGCCGGCAGGAAGCGCGCGCGCTGCAGGCCGTCCTTGTACAGACCATCAGGCACGATGTTGGAGGTCGCCACCAGGGTCACGCCGTTCTTGAACAGCTCTTCCATCAGGGTGCCCAGGATCATGGCGTCGGTGATGTCAGACACGAAGAACTCGTCGAAGCAGATTACCCGCGCCTCATCGGAAAAGCGCTTGGCGATCACCGTCAGCGGGTTTTTCTGGTCCTTGAGGGTGCGCATTTCTTCGTGCACGCGCTTCATGAAGCGGTGAAAGTGCGTGCGCACCTTCTGCTCGAACGGCAGCGCGTCGAAAAAGGTATCCACCAGATACGTCTTGCCGCGGCCGACACCGCCCCAGAAATACAGGCCGGTCACCGGTACCTGCTCTTTCTTGCCGAACAGCTTGCTCAACATGCCCGGCTTGCTGTGCTGCGCGGCCACCAGATCGTCGTATAGACGCTGCAGGTGGCGCACGGCGTTCTCCTGGGAGGCATCGTGGAAGAAGTCGGGGCGCTTGAGGTCGGCTTGATATCGTTCTAGAGGCGTCATATTCGTCAGCAAGGCAACAAAAACGGGTCGCCACTGTAGCGGCGCCCCTGATGAATGGCAATGGACAGTGCGACAGGCTGTCGCATCAGTCCGTTTGAGGCTGCAGCGCCTGACGCAGAGCCTCTACGGCCAGCTCGCGCGCAGCGCTGTCGGCAAACTGCGGTCCGTCGGCCACGCAGGCACCGTCGAGCCACAAGGTGAAACCGTTATCGGCATCAACGCGGATATCCAGCTCGCCGCCTTGCTGCAGTTGTTTGCTGACGCCCCCTGCGGCCTTGCCATCGGCAAAGCTGCGCGACAGCAGCAGTTGCTCGCCATCGGCGGCCAATAGGCGGAAGCGGAAGCTGCCGTCGTCTTCACGGAAGCTCACAAAGCGCGCCGCCTTGCTGGCCTTTTTCTTGCCAGCGGCAGCGACTTGCACTTGCTCGCGGAACGAGCGCAGGCCCACCGCTTCGCGCAGTTGACCGAGGAACGGCGTCGCTACCTTGCGCGCCTTGGCGGCGCCAGCCTGGAGGATGTCCTCAAGGTCGGCCGGGCGCTCGATCAAGGTCGCGTATTTATCCCGCGCTTCACTCAGATCGGCGTCGAGCAAGGTGAACAGGCGGTTCTTGGCCTCGCCCCAGCCCAGGCCCTGCAGGAGGTCGGCGCGAAATTCGGCTGCCTGCTCAGGTGTGGCGAAGGCTTCGAACAGGGTGAACAGGTGCGAGTTGTCAGGGTCCTTGGCCTCACCCGGCAAGCGCGAATCGGTGACGATCCGCGAGATGGCCTCTTTCATGTCCTTGGGGCTGCTGAACAACGGAATGGTGTTGTCGTAGCTCTTGGACATCTTGCGACCGTCGAGGCCCGGCAAGGTGGCGACGCTCTCCTCGATCAGCGCTTCAGGCATGACGAAGAATTCCTTGCCCTGGCCGAACAGGTGATTGAAGCGCTGGCCGATGTCGCGAGCCATTTCGACGTGCTGGATCTGGTCGCGACCGACGGGCACCTTGTGCGCGTTGAACATCAGGATGTCCGCTGCCATCAGAATCGGGTAGCTGTACAGGCCCATGGTGATGCCGGCGTCCGGGTCTTCGCCGGTCTCGACGTTCTTGTCCACCGAGGCTTTATAGGCGTGCGCGCGGTTGAGCAAGCCCTTGGCCGCGACGCACGTCAGCAGCCAGGTCAGCTCGGGGATCTCGGGAATATCGGACTGCCGATAGAAGGTGACTCGATCCACGTCCAGCCCCGCCGCCAGCCAGGTCGCGGCGATTTCCAGGCGCGAGCGCTGAATGCGCAATGGCTCATCGCATTTGATCAGGGCGTGGTAGTCGGCCAGAAAGTAGAACGAATCGGCATCGCTCTGGCGGCTGGCAACGATAGCCGGGCGGATGGCGCCGGCGTAGTTGCCCAGGTGCGGGGTCCCGGTGGTGGTGATACCGGTGAGGATACGAGTGGTGGTCATGTCGGGTCGCTTAGTCAGGCTGCAGTCAGTTCGAAAGGCGGGGTACGACCAGATCCTTGAGATCGGTCAGCTTGCCATGAAAAAAGTGTCCGCATTCTGCCACTTTCAGCAGCTCATGGGGACGGTCCAGCGCATAGGACCAGTCGTATACCAACTGCGGCTCGACCACTTCGTCGGTTTCTGGCTGGATGACCGTGATGGGGCAATGTTGTGGCAGCGGATGCTCGGGCTTGAGGCGCATCACCGCCGGGGCCACCATGAACAAGTGTTTCAAGGCGCTTCCCCGGGCCTCCAGGCGCCCGCCGAGGCTGGCGGCCACAAAGCCCCCAAAGGAGAAGCCGAACAGCGTCAGCGGCAGCTCAGGGTGCTGGGCCTGCAGCCAGGTGGCCGCCGCCAGGGCGTCATCGACTTCGCCGCTGCCCATGTCGTGGCTGCCGGCGCTGGCACCCGTGCCGCGATAATTGAAACGCAACGTCACAAGACCCGCATCCCGCGCAGTGCGCTGCAGCGTCGACACGACCTTGTTGAGCATATTGCCGCCCTGCACCGGGTTAGGATGACAGATCAACGCTACGCCGGTGGCATCGGGGGTATCGAGGTACAGCGCTTCCAGTTGGCCCAGCGGACCATCAAGCATCAAAGGGGTTTCGCGGGTGAGCAAGGATGAACTCCGTGACCTCTGATAGGGTCGACTCGTCTAGCTGAAAGATCCTGTCTGACATATTTGCCATCGTAATGCAGTGTACAGTGCAGGTCCGAGCCGTTAACGTAAAGCAAAGCCGTTTATAGAGGAAGGACTCGTGGAACACTCGCTCTTAGTTTGGTTGTTGCCTACCCTGGCCCTGGTGGTCGGTGTGGTCGCCGGTTTCCTGATCGCCCGCCTCGCGCCCAACGCCGCGCCTAGCAGCACGCAGCGTCAGCTGGACGAAATTCAGGAACGTTTCGATAACTACCAGCACGAGGTGGTCACCCACTTCAACAGCACCGCCATCCTGGTCAAGAAGCTCACTCAGAGCTACCAGGAGGTTCAAGATCACCTCGCCGAGGGCGCCAACAGCCTGGCCCTCGACGAACTGACCCGCCAGCGCCTGCTGGCCTCGCTGCACTCCGAAGCGCCAATCGGCCCTCGCGAGCGCCTGACCCCGCCACAAGGCGCCGAGCCGCCGCTCGACTACGCGCCAAAAGCGCCCAACTCGCCGGGGATGCTGGATGAGCAGTATGGGTTGAAGCGCAAGTAACGCTTCGCTCAAAAAACGACGGAGCCTGCGGGCTCCGTTTTTTATGGCTGGCGTATATCACCCTTGCTCAGTTCAACTAGTGCTACCTCATAGCGCGCCACGAATCGAAACAGATCCGTTCCCAGCACCATCAGCAACTCTCTGAGCTGAACCAGAGTTCGACATCACTCATGAACGACTGCGGACGACCTAACGCTTCGGTGCATTGCGCCTGGGTCAGACCTGCCTCGACCCGGTACGCCTTGAGCAGCGCCACGTAGACCTCGTATTCCCGAGAGTAGATAGCTTTAGTCATGACCTGTCCCGGCGCTGGTGAAGCCAAGCACGCTATATCCACTTTTCAGATATCTGAAAGTCAGATACAGCTCAATTCTGCTCACTTCACCGACAGACGGACAGACCTAATGAATAATAAAAAGACTCGACACTTGGCATTCAACACGGCGGCGCCAAAGAACCCAATCTTTTCAGCGTCAACCCGGGGCTTGATGCGACGGATGCACTCCAGCAGGCGTCATCGCTCCTGCGTTGCGCATCGGCGATCAGCGCACCTGCGGAGCCGCCGTACGCTCCCACTGTACCTCCAGCTCACTGGATCAGGCCAATTGACCATCAAACCATAAATAAAGATAAAGGGCTGTGGCCGCCATTACTCCCGCAATGCCAAACATATAGGTGCCTAACACTAGGCGGCGCAGGGATTTTGGCACCAGTAAAAGTTCACGAGCATCAACATCCCCCCTTTTAATAAAAAAGGCAGGCATCAAAAACAATAAGCTAACCAAAGTCAGACGATGAAACCTAGACACCCACCCAGTACCTGCAAGCATTGTCTTGACCGGCACCACCCAAGTAGCAGAGGTGATAAAACTCTCTATTCTATCAAGCTTCGAATGCATTATATAGAATATGAGCCCTGTATAAATCATAGCAATAACAACAACTACTAGAATCGAGACAAGGGTAATAATTTCAGTCCAGTTGAGCACGGTACAACTCCTGACCAGCTTTCTCCCCGAAGGCGCCGCCCGCAAGGCCTCCGACATAACCTCCAATAGCCGCCCCTGCGATAACGCAAAAAAATGCACCAGCTCCGCCAGTCAGCACTCCCAGTCCAAGGCAGATCGCAGCACCTGCGGAGCCGCCGTACGCTCCTATCATGGAACTGAGCCAAACACCCCCTAATAACTTCCCACCTTCCACGTATTTAGCTTCAATACATTCCTCCTCACGCCCGATTGAGCAAGCCTTTTGAATAGCCAAACCGCTGGCAGCGACATTCAAAGCAACCCCGATATAACCACCGGCCTTGATATATGATGCTGCTTTCGACACCTTCGCCATCCTGTCCGCGTACCCGGTGATTTCTCCGTGCCGCAGATAGCTGTTCGTCGAAACCCCGAGCATATTTCTGATCCCATGAGTGTTCCTCAGTCCTGACCCTGTCCCAGCAAATCCCTTCAGCTGCCTGTCCAGCAGATCGAACATCACCCGCCGCCGGGTGATGAACTCATTCCGAGACAGGATCGAGTTTTTACCGAGCGATTCTTGGTACAGCATTTCGATCCTGGCCAGCGTTTGCTGGATATCATCCAGGCGTTTGCCCCACGCACCGCTAGCGGTGCTGATGCCCAACGATGTATGCCCAAGCATGGCGCTGATCATTTCGAAGTTGCTGTGAATGAACCCATCTCCCCCGCCGCTGAGCATCAGCGCGCGGTGCACTTCGCTTGCTTTGGTCATCAGGAAGGCTTCATGACTGGTGCAAGACCGCGTCGATCCATCGCCAAGAATAATCAGCTCGCCGGGCATGACCACGATGTTTCGGACATGGGCGTTGAGTGTGTCGAACTTGCTGGCCGCGTTCGGGCCTAGGTCCAGCGAGCGTTTGATCGTCTCATAAGGCTGGGGCCGAGGATTGACGAAGCTGTATTGGCTGGACATAGGCCCGCTCCTCAAGCGTACTGTTTATTGGCGATTTGATCCCAGCCAGCGGCTACATTGCCGGCCTCGCCGCCATCGCTACGACGTTGCTGCGTGTAGGTTGTCTTGATTCGGCCGTAGTTGAATTGGATGGACTCGAGCGGAATCCCATCCTGCGCTATCTGTGTGTAACTGGAGATAATGACTTCCTCCAGCACTATCTCGAAGTACTTGAGCTTCTCCCCACCGGCACGGTGAACAGCAATTGTCACCTCTTTGATATGCTTACCGGCACAACTTTCGCCGAACAGCTTGACGCTAGCGAAATCCAACCGTTTACTGACGTGAAAATCAGCGAGCTGGGTACGACCTGAGGTTGCACCCCCGGCGCTGGTGGCCGTGAGGGTAGTCGGCTGCGTGTTCCCGAAGCTGTATCCGGTGATTTCAATCCACTCTTTATGATCGCTGTCTTTTGCTTCGCCGGCAATGCCGTCGATTTTCATGAATGCATCCAGTGCCATTACTGGTAGCTCCTTTTTTGTTGTCGAGACAAGAGGAAGGCACCATACGCCGCGTGTTAACGCGTATTCAAGCTGGAGTTTTATATTGATTCACGAGCCTCGGACAATGGTAATTAGCCATGGAGACCATACAGATTGGCAGAAAGTAACATGATATATCTGAATATCTTGAAACATAATTGGCGCACCACCGGAAACCCTAGCCACGCTAATCTTTACATGAGCGACAGAGCAAACTTATCCACAGCCAGTTATGAACGAATTCCAATACAGATGAACGATCCACCGTTACATTTCCATTCAATTCTCAGGCACAAAGCCTCATACCGAGCCACAAATTGAATCAGCTCCGTCCCTCACACGTCGAGCAGCACTCTGAGCCGCACCAGATCGAGCCGCCGCGACCCGCGCTCGACGTCGCTCATGAACGAATGCGGACGACCTAGCGCCTCGGTGCATTGTGCTTGAGTCAACCCAGCCTGGATGAGACACGTCTTGAGCAGCCCCTTAAACGACAAAACCCCGCAGCGGCGAGGTTTTGTGTGACGGGCTAGATCAGATAGCCCCACGCGAACGCAGCAACTCCAGCACCTGCTTCACCCCCTCCTCCACCGACGCACTCTGGGTATCCACCACCAGATCAGCATTCAACGGCACATCGTACGGGAAGGACTCACCCGGGATGTTGTCGCCATCGGCCGCGTACAGGCCCTGTGGATCACGCTGACGGCATACCAGCGGCGAAGCCTGCACATACACCGTGATCAAGCGCTCGGTGCCGATCAGGGTCTTCGCTTGCTCGCGACCTTCGGCCGACGGTGCGACGAAGGCTGCCAGGGTCAACAGGCCCGCTTCGTTGAACTGGCGCGCCACATGCGCGGCACGCCGCCAGTTCTCGGTGCGACCGATGCGATCCTGGGGCAGGCCCTTGTTGAGGTCGTGGCGCAGGTTCTGGCCATCCAGTACGTAGACCGCACGGCCCATGTCGAACAGCTTGCGCTCGACCGCATAGGCCAAGGTGCTCTTGCCGGCGCCCGAGAGGCCGGTGAACAGCACGGTAGCGGGCTGCTGGCCGAAACGCTGGGCGCGCTCTTCAGTGGCGACGTGGGCGAGCTTGCCGTGATGGCCGCCACCCTGGACGACCACGGGCGGCGCGATGATCATGCCGGCGCCGACGGTGCCGTTGGTCAAGCGATCGATGACGATGAAGGCGCCTGTGGTGCGGTTGCTTTCATAGCCGTCCAAGGCGATGGCGGCATCCAGCGCGACCTTGACCTTGCCGATCTCGTTGAGGTTGAGAGAGCTCGCGGCGCCCTCTTCCAGGGTGTTGACGTCGACGCGGTGGACGATGCTGGCGATCGAGCCTGGCACATAGCTGGTCGCGCGCTTGATGTCGTATTTCTTGCCCGGCAGCATCGGCTCTTCGGCCATCCACACCAGCATGGCGTCGAACTGGTCGGTCACCGGCGGCACGTTATCGGCGTGCACCAGCAGATCGCCACGGGAGATGTCGATCTCGTCTTCCATGGTCAGGGTCACGGCCTGGCCTGGGCCGGCATGCTCCAGCTCACCTTCGTAGGTGACGATGGATTTGACGCGGCTGCTCTTGCCCGATGGCAGCACCACGACTTCGTCGCCCTTGTGCACGATGCCGCTGGCCAAGGTGCCGGCGAAACCGCGGAAGTTCAGGTTCGGGCGGTTGACGTACTGCACCGGGAAGCGCAGGTCGGTCATGTTGCGATCGGTCGAAACGTCAACGGTCTCGAGGATTTCCATCAGGGTCTGACCGGTGTACCACGGCGATTGCTCGCTGTGATTCACCACGTTGTCGCCCTTGAGCGCCGACATCGGCACGAAGGCCAAGGTAGTCGGATTGAGGTTGATGGCCTCGGCGAACTTCAGATAATCAGCCTTGATCGACTCGAACACGCCCTCGTCAAAACCCTTGAGGTCCATCTTGTTGATGGCGACCACGATGTGTTTGATGCCCAGCAACGAGGCGATGTAGCTGTGTCGGCGGGTCTGGGTCTGCACGCCATAGCGAGCGTCGACCAGAATGATCGCCAGGTCACAGGTAGACGCACCGGTGGCCATATTGCGGGTGTACTGCTCGTGGCCCGGAGTGTCGGCAATGATGAACTTGCGCTTGGCCGTGGAGAAGTAGCGATAGGCGACATCGATGGTGATGCCCTGCTCGCGCTCGGCCTGCAGGCCATCGACCAGCAGTGCGAGGTCGATATCATCGCCGGTGGTACCGGACTTTTTCGAGTCGCGGGTGATGGCTTCCAGGTGATCTTCGTAGATCATCTTGGAGTCGTGCAGCAGGCGCCCGATCAGGGTGCTCTTGCCGTCATCGACGTTGCCGCAGGTCAGGAAACGCAACAGTTCCTTGCGCTCGTGCTGGGCCAGGTAAGCGAGGATGTCCTCGCTGATCAATTCTGATTGGTGCGACATGGTCTGACCCTACTTAGAAATAGCCTTGACGTTTCTTGTCTTCCATCGAGCCTGCGCCATCGTGGTCGATGACCCGGCCCTGGCGCTCGGAAGTTCGCGTCAGGAGCATTTCCTGAATGATGTCCGTGAGGGTTTCGGCCTCGGACTCCACTGCGCCCGTCAACGGGTAGCAGCCAAGCGTACGGAAACGCACTTTCTTTTTGACGATACGGGACTTTTCTTCCTCGCTAAGGTGCTCGAGGATGCGATCGTCGTCGATCATGATGAGGGTGCCGTTCTTCTCGATGACTTCACGCTCCGCGGCGAAATACAGCGGCACGATCGGGATACCTTCGAGGTAGATGTACTGCCAGATGTCCAGCTCGGTCCAGTTCGACAACGGGAACACGCGAATGGATTCGCCCTTGTTGACCTTGCCGTTGTAGACGTTCCACAGCTCAGGACGCTGGTTTTTCGGGTCCCAGCGGTGCTTGCTGTCGCGGAACGAATACACGCGCTCTTTGGCGCGGGACTTTTCTTCGTCGCGGCGTGCGCCACCGAAGGCGGCATCGAAGCCGTACTTGTCCAGCGCCTGCTTGAGGCCCTGGGTCTTCATGATGTCCGTGTGCTTGGAGCTACCGTGGGTGAACGGGTTGATGTCCTGGGCGACGCCGTCAGGATTGATGTGCACCAACAGGTCCAGGCCCATTTCTTCAACCATGCGGTCGCGAAACTGGTACATCTCCTTGAATTTCCACCGGGTATCGACATGCATCACCGGGAACGGCAGCTTGCCCGGGAAGAACGCCTTGCGCGCCAGATGCAGCATGACGGCGGAGTCCTTGCCGATCGAATACAGCATCACCGGGTTATCGAATTCGGCGGCCACTTCACGAATGATGTGGATACT
Source organism: Pseudomonas baltica (assembly GCF_031880315.1). Taxonomy (NCBI): domain Bacteria; kingdom Pseudomonadati; phylum Pseudomonadota; class Gammaproteobacteria; order Pseudomonadales; family Pseudomonadaceae; genus Pseudomonas; species Pseudomonas baltica. The sequence continues at coordinate 2,498,966 of NZ_CP134771.1, forward strand.
TTCCGCCTCCAACTGTTTCAGGTGCGTCAGTTTGTCGACCATGGTTACTCACGGATACATTCTTTATGGACGGCCCACGGGCCGTGTTCGAGCCGCGCACTTTAACATGGGGGCCGTTTCTATGAAAAAAGCCGACTAGACGCAAAGGTTATAAGGTTATACCCGCTGGTTAGGGTGTCGCTGATGACCTACGCGCTCATAAACCAATATTCAGATCGGATTGGGAACATCGATAAAGATGTGCTCCAGCGCAAAGCGCCGCGCCAGATAATCCCCTAGCGCCTGCACGCCATAGCGCTCGGTGGCGTGATGACCTGCGGCGATGAAACTCACGTCGTTCTCTCGGGCACTGTGGAAAGTCTGCTCCGAGGCCTCGCCACTGATGAACAGATCGACGCCGGCCGCAATGGCTTGATCGATGTAGCCCTGGCCGCCGCCGGTGCACCAGCCTACCCGGCGGATCATGGCGCTGCCCTCGATCAGCAGCGGCTCGCGGCCCATCACTTCCTGCACCTTGCGGGCGAAATCACGGGCGCTCATCGGTTCGTCAAGCGAGCCCAGCAGCCCCACCACCCGCGAATTGCTCGGGTCCAGCGGCCCTTCCACGGTGATATCGAGCTGGCGCGCCAACTGCACGTTGTTGCCGACCTCCGGGTGCACATCCAACGGCAGGTGATAGGCCAGCAGGCTCATGTCGTTCTGCAGCAGGGTCTTCAGGCGCCGCTGCTTCATCCCGGTCACGCAGGGGTTTTCGCCTTTCCAGAAATACCCATGGTGTACCAATACAACGTCGGCGCCCGCCTCGGCTGCGGCATCCAGCAGCGCTTGGCTAGCTGTAACCCCACTGACGATACGCAGCACCTGCGAGCGGCCCTCGACCTGCAAGCCATTGGGGCAGTAATCCTGAATTTTTGCACTGGCGAGGTAGCGATCCGCCTCCTGCACCAGGGTCGTCAAGGCAATAGCCATAAAAGTCTCCATAAAGGCCGTTCGGAGCCGCTAAAGGCCTCGTATAATGGCGGCCATTATGGGGCGTCCCAAGCCATGTGGAAACGCCCGACCGCCATCTCCCGGGAATCGTTAAATGTTCAAGGCGCTACGTTTTTTTGGTTGGCCATTATTGACCGGCATCCTGATTGCGTTGCTGGTCATCCAGCGTTTCCCCGAATGGGTCGGCTTGCCGAGCCAGGACATCAATCTGCAACAGGCGCCGCAATCGGCCACCGTGGTCCAGGGCCCCGTGTCCTATGCCAGCGCCGTCACCCTTGCTGCACCTGCCGTGGCCAATCTGTACACCACCAAGGTGGTCAACAAGACCAATCATCCGCTGTTCGAAGACCCGCAGTTCCGCCGTTTTTTCGGCGACAACCTGCCCAAGCAACGGCGCTGGGAGTCGAGCCTCGGCTCGGGGGTGATCATGAGCCCGGAAGGCTACCTGCTGACCAACAACCACGTCACCGCTGGCGCCGACCAGATCGTGGTAGCGCTCAAGGATGGTCGCGAGACCTTGGCGCGCGTCATCGGCAGCGACCCGGAAACCGACCTGGCGGTCCTCAAGATCGACCTGAAGAACCTGCCATCGATCACTATCGGCAGCTCGGACAACATCCATATTGGTGATGTCGCGTTGGCCATCGGCAATCCCTTCGGCGTCGGCCAGACGGTGACCATGGGCATCATCAGCGCCACTGGCCGCAACCAGCTGGGCCTTAACACCTATGAGGACTTCATCCAGACCGACGCGGCCATCAACCCCGGCAACTCCGGCGGCGCGCTGGTGGATGCCAATGGCAATCTGACCGGCATCAATACGGCGATCTTTTCCAAGTCTGGTGGCTCCCAAGGCATCGGCTTCGCGATCCCTATCAAGCTCGCGGTCGAAGTCATGAAATCGATCATCGAGCACGGCCAGGTAATCCGCGGCTGGCTGGGCATCGAAGTGCAACCGCTGACCGAAGATCTGGCCGCGTCTTACGGCCTGAAAGACAAACCCGGCATCGTGGTGGCGGGCATTTTCGCCGGCGGCCCGGCACAGAAAGCCGGCCTGCAGTTGGGCGATGTGATCCTGAGCATCAACGGCGAGCCGGCCGGCGACGGGCGCCGCTCGATGAATCAAGTAGCGCGGACCAAACCCAACGACAAGATCGCCATTGAAGTCATGCGCAACGGTAAGCAGTTGAAGATGATGGCTGAAGTGGGCCTGCGCCCCCCACCGGCGCCGGCTGCGGTGGCGCCGGAAGAGAAGTAATCCAATAGCGCGGTTGAGGCTCATGGCCTCTTCGCGAACAAGCTTTGCTCCCACAGGCGTACGACTCAGGACGGCCCTGTGGGAGCGGGCGAAGTAAATCGATCAGAGGGCGTCGAGCAACGCCTGATTCTGTTCCGGCGTACCGATGCTGATGCGCAGGAACTGAGCGATTCGCTCTTGCTTGAAGTGCCGCACGATCACCCCTTTCTCGCGCACCTTGGCGGCGATCCCTGCGGCGTCCTGCTGCGGGTGGCGGGTGAAGATGAAGTTCGCCGCTGACGGCAATACCTCGAAGCCACGCTGTTGCAGCTCGGCCACCAAATGCTCTCGGCTGTCGATCACCGCTTTGCAGGTCTGCTGAAAATACGCTTTGTCGTTGAACGCCGCGGCGGCGCCAACGATGGCCATGCGATCCAGCGGGTAAGAATTGAAGCTGTTCTTGACCCGTTCCAGCGCCTCGATCAAATCCGGATGACCCACCGCCAGTCCGACACGCAGGCCCGCCAGCGAGCGCGACTTGGACAGCGTTTGAGTCACCAGCAGGTTGGGATAGCGATCCACCAGGCTGATCGCCGTCTGGCCGCCGAAGTCGATATACGCTTCATCGACCACCACCACTGAATCCGGGCTGGCCTTGAGCATCTGCTCGACCGCGTCCAGTGCCAGCACGCAGCCAGTCGGCGCATTGGGGTTAGGGAAAATGATCCCGCCGTTGGGGCGTGCGTAATCGGCGACACGGATCTGAAACTGCTCGTCAAGCGGCACCAGAACGTGCTCGATGCCATACAGCCCGCAATACACTGGGTAGAAGCTGTAGCTGATATCCGGGAACAACAGCGGCAGATCCTGCTGGAACAGACCATGAAAAATGTGCGCCAGCACTTCATCCGAACCGTTGCCGACGAATACTTGCCCAGTCTGCACGCCGTAATACTCGGCCACCGCTTGCTTGAGAAGATCGCCATTCGGATCGGGGTACAGGCGCAGGTCGTCGTTCAGCTCGGCACGCATGGCCTCCAGCGCCTTGGGCGACGGACCATAGGGGTTCTCGTTGGTATTGAGCTTGACCAGCTTGGTGAGTTTGGGCTGCTCGCCCGGCACGTAAGGCACCAGGGTCTTGACGAAAGGACTCCAGAACTTGCTCATGCTTGTTTACCTTCCAGAATGCGGTATTCGGCGCTGCGGGCGTGGGCGCTCAAGGACTCGCCGCGAGCCAGCACCGAGGCGGTCTTGCCCAGCTCGGAAGCTCCGGCTTCGGAACAGAAGATGATCGACGAACGCTTCTGGAAGTCATACACCCCCAGTGGCGACGAAAACCGCGCGGTGCCGGAGGTCGGCAGCACGTGGTTGGGGCCTGCGCAGTAGTCGCCCAGTGCCTCGGAGGTGTGACGGCCCATGAAGATCGCACCGGCGTGACGGATCTGCGGCAGCCAGGCCTCAGGGTCGGCCACCGACAGTTCAAGGTGCTCCGGCGCGATGCGGTTGGCCACTTCGATGGCCTGCTGCATGTCGCGCACCTGAATCAGCGCACCGCGGCCGTTGATCGAAGTCTTGATGATTTCAGCGCGCTCCATGGTCGGCAGCAGCTTGTCGATGCTGGCCGCGACCTTGTCGAGGAACTCGGCGTCCGGGCTGACCAGAATCGCCTGAGCGTCTTCGTCGTGCTCGGCCTGGGAGAACAGGTCCATGGCGATCCAGTCCGGATCGGTGCCGCCGTCGCAGACCACGAGGATCTCGGACGGACCGGCGATCATGTCGATGCCCACTTGCCCGAACACGTGGCGCTTGGCAGTCGCCACATAGATGTTGCCCGGCCCGACCACCTTATCGACCTTGGGCACGCTTTCGGTGCCGTAGGCCAGCGCGGCGACCGCTTGTGCGCCACCGATGGTAAATACCCGGTCGACGCCGGCGATGCAGGCCGCAGCCAGCACCAGCTCGTTGATTTCACCACGGGGCGTTGGCACCACCATGACCACTTCGCCGACACCTGCGACCTTGGCCGGAATGGCGTTCATCAGCACCGAGGACGGATACGAGGCCTTGCCACCCGGCACATACAGGCCGGCACGATCCAGTGGCGTGACCTTCTGGCCCAGCACCGTGCCGTCGGCCTCGGTGTAGCTCCAGGAGTCCTGCTTCTGCTTTTCGTGGTAGCTGCGCACACGGGCGGCGGCTGTTTCCAAGGCTTCGCGCTGAGGCGCGGTGATCCGCGTCAGCGCCAACTCCAGACGCTCGCGCGGCAGGATCAGGTCGGCCATCGAGGCCACATCCAGGCCATCGAAACGCTTGGTGAACTCCACGACGGCTTCGTCGCCGCGTTCGCGCACGGCCTTGATGATGTCCAGCACACGCTGGTTGACCGACTCGTCGGACACGCTTTCCCAGCTCAACAGATGATCCAGATGGCGTGCGAAGTCCGGGTCAAGCGCGTTGAGTCGACGGATTGCAGTGGGAGCGGTCAGGGTCATGACGTGGGCCTCAATAATTGGCGGGGGCACAAAGGGCAAAACTCAGGCGTCGCTAGACTACCAAGCCATCCGCGTGGGCACCTGAGATTTTGGCTATGACGCGGATAGATGGGCACGCACAGAGGGCGTGCAAGTGATTCAGCCGCGGTGTCGCGACTCGACCGCAGTGCGCAGGGTATCGATCAAGGCCTGGATGCGGGCATGCTGCATCTTCATCGATGCCTTGTTGACGACCAGCCGGGAGCTGATGTCAGCGATCATTTCCTGGGGTTCCAGGCCATTGGCACGCAGGGTGTTGCCAGTATCGACGACGTCGATGATCTTGTCGGCCAGACCTACCAGGGGTGCCAGTTCCATCGAGCCATACAGCTTGATGATATCGACCTGACGGCCCTGCTCGGCGTAGTAACGCTTGGCGACATTGACGAATTTGGTAGCGACGCGCAGACGGCCCTTGGGCTCGGGAACCCCGATGGCACCGGCGGTCATCAGCTTGCATTTGGCGATCTGCAGATCCAGCGGCTCGTACAGGCCCTGGCCGCCGTACTCCATGAGCACATCCTTGCCCGCCACACCGAGGTCGGCGGCGCCGTGCTCGACATAGGTCGGAACGTCCGTGGCACGCACGATCAGCAGGCGTACATCATCCTGCGTGGTCGGAATGATCAGTTTGCGGCTTTTGTCCGGATTCTCGGTGGGCACGATGCCCGCTGCAGCCAGCAGCGGCAGAGTGTCGTCGAGGATGCGGCCCTTGGACAGCGCGATGGTCAACATGAAAAACATCGATCCTTATAATTTATTCGGCAATAACCCCATGGGGCGCATCCCTGCGCCCGGAAGCACTAGCCCGGTACGCGGCGAATCTTGGCGCCGAGCATCTGCAGTTTTTCCTCGATGCACTCGTAACCACGGTCGATGTGGTAGATGCGATCGATCAGGGTATCGCCCTCGGCGACCAGCGCGGCGATGACCAGGCTGGCGGAAGCGCGCAGGTCGGTGGCCATCACTGGCGCGCCCTTGAGCTTCAGCGTGCCGGTCACGACTGCGGTGTTACCTTCGACCAGGATGTGTGCGCCCATGCGGACCATTTCATAGACGTGCATGAAACGGTTCTCGAACACGGTCTCGATGACCGCACCCGTGCCTTCGGCGATGGCGTTGAGCGAAACGAACTGAGCCTGCATGTCGGTCGGGAACGCTGGGTACGGAGCGGTACGCAGGTTGACGGCCTTGGGCCGCTTGCCATGCATGTTCAGCTCGATCCAGTCATTGCCGGTGGTGATTTCGGCACCGGCTTCGCGCAGCTTGTCGAGTACGGCCTCGAGGATGGTCGGATCGGTATCCTTGAGCTTGACGCGACCACCGGTGGCGGCAGCGGCCACCAGGTAGGTGCCGGTCTCGATACGGTCCGGCATCACTTTGTAGTGAGCCGAGCCCAGGCGCTTGACGCCTTCGATCGTGATGGTGTCGGTACCGGCGCCCTGGACGTTACCGCCCATGGCATTGATGAAGTTGGCAAGGTCGACCACTTCCGGCTCGCGCGCCGCGTTCTGCAGCACGGTCCGGCCATTGGCCAGCGATGCGGCCATCATGATGTTCTCGGTACCGGTCACGCTGACGGTATCGAAGAAGAAGTTGGCACCGCGCAAACCGCCTTCCGGCGCCTTGGCCTTGATGTAGCCGGCTTCGACTTCGATCACTGCGCCCATGGCTTCAAGGCCGCGGATATGCAAGTCGACTGGACGCGAACCGATGGCGCAACCACCCGGCAGAGCCACTTCGGCCTCGCCAAAGCGGGCAACCATAGGGCCCAGCACCAGGATCGACGCGCGCATGGTTTTCACCAGCTCGTAGGGTGCGATCAGGGTCTTGATGGTGCGCGGGTCGATTTCCACGGCCATCTTTTCGTCGATGATCGGCTCGATGCCCATGCGGCCGAACAACTCGATCATCGTGGTGATGTCGTGCAGGTGCGGCAGGTTGGCGACCGTGACCGGCGCATCGGCCAGCAAGGTAGCGGCCAGAATCGGCAGGGCGGAGTTCTTCGCCCCGGAAATGCGGATTTCCCCATCGAGAGGGATGCCGCCAGTAATAATCAGTTTGTCCATTAGAATCTCGACCCCAAAGGGCTCAGGTGCGCTCAGCCCAGGCTGCGCGGCTGAAGAATTTCATCGTTACCGCGTGGATACTGCCGTCGGCAATCCAAGGGTTCAAATGAGCATAGATCTGCTGCTGACGGGCGACCGGTCTGAGGGCGGCGATTTCGTCACTGATCACATTCAACTGGAAGTTGCAGCCTTCGCCTTCGACTTCCACCTGGACTTGCGGCAGCTTTCCTTCAAGGAAGCTCTTAACTTCTACGGCCTGCATGCTCAACCTCAATCGGCGCCCTGTGCGCGCGGGTCGGCCATCATACAAAAAAAGCCCCGCGCCTGCGAACCCGGATACGAGAACTCTGACGGAGGGGCGTTGACGCTGATGGCGCTTTCAGTCACGGACCAGCAGTGCGCTGATCCCGGATACTTCGGCAATCTGTGCCATGTCGCTGGGTAAGCCACGGATGACCAAGGCCTTGCCGGCCGCCCTGGCGTCACGGGTGAAGCCCAACAGCAGCGACACGCCGACGCTGTTGGCCTTCTCGACCGCTGCGCAGTCGACGATCAACGGATCCACGCTGCTGCTGGCGATCAGCTTGCGGCCCTGTTCACGCAAGGCCGGCCCTGAGCGATAGTCGAGCACACCGGCGAGCGCCAGCACGCCGGCGCCTTGCAGGCTGACACTGGCGGTCATTGGGCAGGCGCCGGAGCAGCGCTGTCGGTGGTTTGCTTGGCCTTGGCAACTTCGCCAGCCCAACCATCGATGGTCTTGTCCAGGTCATTGCCGTTCTGCTGCATGGCATCGGCGAACTGATCACGGAACAGCTTGCCGACGTTGATACCATTGAGCACCACGTTGCGCACTTTCCACTCGCCGTTGATTTTCTCGAGGGTGTAGGACACGGGATAGACCGCACCGTTGGTGCCCTTGACGGTCATGTCGACACTGGTGCGGTCGCCGCTTTCGTCTTTGGCTGGCGCAACGGTGATGCCTTGATCGTTGTAATCGAGCAGCGCATTGCCATAGAACTGGAACAGGCCGCGCTTGAAGTTCTCCTGGAAGCGCGCCATCTGCTCAGGCGTCGCTTTGCGCGAGTACTTGACCGTCATCACGCTCTTGGAGATTCCTTCGGCATCCACGACCGGCCCGACGATGCGGTTGAGCGCATCGTAGAACGCCTGGGGGTTGGACTTGTATTGCGCACGATTGGTGGCCAGATCGCCCAGCAAGTCGTGCGTGGTGTTCTGCACCAGATCATGGGCCGAAACGCTAGGAGCCGCGTTGGCAAACATTGGCAGGGCCGCCAGCAGGACCAGCAGGCCACGTCGCAAAGTCGAAATCATTGAACCACTCCTCATTTGGCGTCTTTGGCGTCTTTGCCCACGCTATTGAGCAAGAATTTGCCGATCAGGTCCTCCAGCACCAACGAGGACTGGGTATCGTGGATCGTGCCGCCGTTGGCGAGCAGCTTGTCGTCGCCCCCCACACTGATACCGACGTATTTCTCGCCCAGCAGGCCAGCCGTCAGGATCGATGCGGTGGAGTCGATCGGCAGGTTGTCGACCTTCTTGTCAATTTGCATGGTCACTCGGCCAGTGAAGTTATCGCGATCCAGATCGATCGCCGTGACCTTGCCGATGGTGACACCGGCCATGCTCACCTTGGCTCTGACCGTCAAACCGGCGATATTGTCGAAATAAGCATAAAGTTTATAGGTGTCGGCGGACGGAGTGGCTGCAAGACCGCTGACGCGCAACGCCAACAAGAGCAGAGCCAGGATCCCGGCCAGTAAAAACAGGCCGACACCGACTTCAAGGGTGCGGTTTTGCATCAGAAATCTCCAAACATCAAAGCGGTCAGAATGAAATCCAGGCCGAGCACGGCCAACGAGGCGTAGACAACGGTCTTGGTCGTGGCACGGCTGATCCCCTCGGAAGTGGGCTCGCAGTCATACCCCTGGAACACGGCGATCCAGGTCACTACAAAGGCGAAAACAACGCTTTTGATCACGCCGTTGAGAACATCGGTATTGAAGGTCACGCTGTTTTGCATGTTGGCCCAGAACGAACCGGAATACACACCCAGCCATTCGATCGCGACCCACGAGCCACCCCAGATACCGACCACGCTGAAGATCAGCGCCAGCACCGGCAACGAGACAAAACCGGCCCAGAGGCGCGGCGCGGCAATGTGCTTGAGCGGGTCGACGCCGATCATCTCAAGGCTCGAGAGTTGCTCGGTCGACTTCATGTTGCCGATCTCGGCGGTCAACGCCGAGCCGGCCCGGCCAGCGAACAACAGCGCCGTGACCACCGGCCCCAGCTCGCGCAGCAGGGTCAGGGCAACCATCTGCCCCGTGGCTTGCGCGGACCCGTACTTGCTCAGGATGCTGAAACCTTGCAGCGCCAGCACCATGCCGATGAACATCCCGGACACCACGACGATGGCCAAGGACATCACACCGACTGAATACAGCTGCTTGACCAGCAGTTGAAAACCGCCGCCACTGGTGCTGCGGCCGAACAGAGCATGAAGCAGAAAGAGCGTCGAACGCCCAAGAATGGCCACAGCCTCGATGGCGGAATGGCCGAACAAGGCCACGCGGTCGGTCAATGTCTTGCGACGCATCAGCGCTTCCCCAGGAAATCAGCGTCGAGAGCCGGCGCCGGAAAGTGGAAGGGCACGGGACCGTCGGGGTCCCCTTTCATGAATTGGCGAATGCGCGGGTTATCGGAGCCCATGAGCTCTGCCGGCGTCCCCTGCCCCAGCACCTGACCGTCACCGACCACATAGATGTAGTCGGCGATGCTGGCGGTCTCGGCCAGGTCATGGGAGACCACCACGCTGGTAATGCCCAGGGCATCGTTGAGCAAACGGATGAGACGCACCAGGACGCCCATGGCGATCGGGTCCTGCCCTACGAAAGGTTCGTCGTACATGAGGATCTGCGGATCCATGGCGATCGCCCGGGCCAGCGCCACACGGCGCTTCATCCCGCCGGACAGCTCGTCAGGCATTAATTCGACAGCACCGCGCAAGCCCACCGCCTGCAGTTTCATCAGGACGATGTCGCGGATCATCTCTTCGGGCAGCTCGGTGTGCACACGCAGCGGAAAGGCGACGTTTTCGAAGACATCCAGATCAGTAAACAACGCGCCACTCTGAAACAGTACCCCCATGTGCTTGCGGGCATCGAACAGGTCGCTGCGCGAGAGTTTGGGCAGGTTCTGGCCATTGACCCAGACCTCGCCGGCGGAAGGCCGCAGCTGCGCTCCCATCAACCGGAGAAGGGTAGTCTTGCCGCAACCGGACGGCCCCATGATGCCGGTTACCTTGCCCTTGGGAATACGAATATCGACGTTGTTGAAAATGCTGCGCGATCCTCGCTTGAAGGACACGCCCTTCAATTCGACCGCGTAGGCGTTATCGGCACTCAATTGAAACTCCTTTCGATGCAGCCTCTTGCTCGTGCGCATGGACGCAAAAGTGCCATACGAGGACCGAGATGGCCGAACAGGCGGCGAACTATATCACCGCAGACACAGACGGCCAAAGCTCGAAACGCAACAGAGTTTCTTCAAATGCATGAAAGTTATGATCGCACGTGAGGGTTTCACGTATTACCGCTATAATCGCCGCCTTTTCATCAGGCATTCCGATTTTCGACATGACTCAGGCCAACGAACTGATCCAATCCGCCCAGCGCACCATCCGCTATGAAATCGAAGCGGTCGAGGGCCTGCTGGCCCATATCGACGCCGATTTCGTGCGCGCCTGCGAGATGATCCTGGGCAGCAAGGGCCGCGTCGTGGTGCTGGGCATGGGCAAATCCGGGCATGTCGGCAAAAAGATCGCAGCCACCCTGGCCAGCACCGGCACGCCGGCGTTTTTCGTTCACCCGGCCGAAGCCAGCCATGGCGACATGGGCATGATCACCCGCGACGACATAATCCTGGCCCTGTCGAACTCCGGCACTACCGCCGAGATCGTCACCCTGCTGCCGCTGATCAAACGCCTGGGCATCAAGCTGATCAGCGTTACCGGCAACCCCGAGTCGACGCTGGCCAAGACTGCCGAGGTCAATCTCGATGTGCGCGTGGCTCAGGAAGCCTGCCCGCTGAACCTCGCCCCGACCTCCTCGACCACGGCCGCGCTGGTGATGGGCGACGCCCTGTCCATCGCCCTGCTCGAGGCGCGCGGCTTCACCGCCGAGGATTTCGCCTTTTCCCATCCCGGTGGTGCACTGGGCCGACGCCTGCTGTTAAAGGTCGAGAACGTCATGCATGGCGGCGCCGACCTGCCTCAGGTTCAACGCGGCACTTCGCTGAAACTGGCGCTGATGGAAATGACCCGCAAAGGCCTGGGCATGACGGTGGTTCTGGAGAGCGACGGGCGCCTGGCGGGGATCTTCACCGACGGCGATCTGCGCCGCACCCTGGACCGCGAGATCGACCTGCGCACGGCGCTGATCGACGACGTCATGACCCCCCGTGGCAAGACCGCCCGCCCCGAGATGCTCGCCGCCGAAGCACTGAAAATCATGGAAGACCATAAAATAGGCGCCCTGACCGTGATCGACGGCGACAATCGCCCGGTCGGCGCCCTGAACATGCACGATTTGCTGCGCGCCGGAGTCATTTGATGACCATGAATTTGCTAGAACGCGGCAAGCCCGTCAAACTGGCGGTTTTCGATGTCGATGGCATCCTCACCGATGGCCGCCTGTACTTTCTTGAAGACGGCAGCGAGATGAAGGCCTTCAACACTCTCGACGGCCAAGGGTTCAAGATGCTGATCGCCTCGGGCGTGACCATCGCGATCATTACCGGGCGCAAATCGCCCATGGTCGAGCGCCGCGCCAAGGCGCTGGGCGTAGCGCATCTAGTACAAGGGCGCGAAGACAAGCGCGTGGTTCTCGAACAATTGATGGCCGAACTGGGTCTGAGTTACGAACAAGTCGCCTATCTGGGCGACGACCTGCCCGACCTGCCGGCCATTCGCCGCGTTGGGTTGGGCATGACCGTACCCAACGCTGCACCTTTCGTGCGCCAGCATGCCCATGGGGTCACCCAGGCGCGCGGCGGTGAAGGCGCTGCCCGCGAGTTCTGCGAGTTGATCCTGCAAGCGCAGGGCAACCTCGATGCGGCTTACGCCGACTACCTGTAGAGTCAGATATGCCGAGCAAAAAGTTTCGCAACATTCTATTAATGTGTGCCTTGGCGGCCGTGCTGGTCGCCGTGGGTTACTGGAATATCAGCCCCGAACGGCTGCTGGACCCGCAGGCCGCCGCACAGGCCGATCCGACCCAGATCGACTATTACGCGACCAACGCCCACACCGTGCAGTTCAACCTCGAAGGCAAGCGCCAGTATGAAATGACCGGGGCCAAGGTCGAGCATATGAAGGTCAGCCAGATCACCTACGTGACCACGCCCGACGTCTACATGTACCGTGGCACCGAGTTCCCCTGGCACATCCAGAGCGTACGCGCCGAGGTCAATCCGGACGGCACTCAGGTCGAGCTGATCGAGAACGTCAGGGTTGCCCGTACCGACGAAAAGAAACGCACCACTATCATCACCGGTCCGCGCATGACTGTCTTCCCGCAGAAGCAATATGCGCAAACCGAGCAAAACGTTAGAATCGAAGCTGCCGGCAGTGTCACCACGGCGACAGGGATGAAGGCGTACTTGAACGACAGCAGGATGAACCTGCTATCCAACGTAAGAGGACAGTATGAGGCTCGTTAAAACCCTCCCTTTTTTGCTCAGCCTGAGCGCAGCACTGGGAAGCGCGAGCGCCTGGGCTCTGCCGACAGACCGCGATCAGCCTATTCATATTCAGTCCGATGACGCGCAGATCGATGACAAACAAGGCGTTGCGACCTACAAGGGCAACGTGATCATCACTCAGGGTACGCTGAAGATCACTGGCAACACGGTGACCATCACTCGCGCCGCCAACGGTGACGTCGACGTGTTCACGGCCGTCGGCAACCTGGCCTATTACGAGCAGAAGCCGCAGGTCGACAAGCCTATCGTTCAGGCCTGGGGCGTCACCATCCAGTACTTTGCGCCGCAAAACCGTATCGTGCTGATCGACAAGGCCAAGGTCATCAATGATGGCAACACCTCCGAAGGCGAGAAGATCGTCTACGACACCGTCAAGCAGGTGGTCAACGCTGGCCGTGGCAATGGCTCCAAGATCACTGCGCCGCGCCCTCGTATCGACATGGTGATCCAGCCGAAGAACAAGCCTGCCGACCAGAAGGCCAATTAATGGCGACCCTCAAAGCACAACACCTGGCCAAGGCCTACAAGGGCCGGCAAGTCGTGCGCGATGTCAGCCTGTCGATCGACAGCGGACAGATCGTAGGCCTGCTGGGCCCCAACGGCGCGGGCAAGACCACGTGCTTCTACATGATCGTCGGCCTGGTTCAGGCCGACCAAGGGCGCGTGCTGATCGACGACCTCGACGTCAGCCACCAGCCCATGCACGGTCGCGCCAAGTCCGGTATCGGCTATCTGCCGCAGGAAGCTTCGATCTTTCGCAAGCTCTCGGTCGCCGACAACATCATGGCCATCCTCGAGACCCGCAAGGAGCTCGACGGCGATGCCCGGCGCAAGGAACTCGAAAGCCTCTTGCAGGAATTCCACATTACCCACATCCGTGACAACCTCGGCATGAGTCTGTCCGGCGGCGAACGCCGCCGCGTGGAGATTGCCCGGGCCCTGGCCACGGCGCCCAAGTTCATCCTGCTGGACGAACCCTTCGCGGGCGTGGACCCTATCTCGGTCGGCGACATCAAGCAGATCATCCACCACCTCAAGGCCAAGGGCATCGGCGTTCTGATCACCGACCACAACGTACGTGAGACGCTGGACATCTGCGAAACCGCATACATCGTCAGCGATGGGCAACTGATTGCCGAAGGCAACGCAGCCGCTATCATGGCCAATGAGCTGGTCAAGGAAGTGTACCTCGGGCACGAGTTCCGCCTGTAGAAGTCCCCGCGCCCGGAGCGTTTTCCGCGGTCCTCCAAACCTTTTGGTTTAAATTGGACAAACGCTCTAGGCAAACACTCGGGTTTCAGGCATATAATTTGCTTACGACATAAAGCCGGGCGCTTCGGCGCCTTGTAGTGGATGGCGCTCTGCGCCGGCGAATAAGGTGTTAAGCCCCAGCCATGAAACCATCGCTCGTCCTAAGAATGGGCCAGCAACTGACGATGACACCGCAGTTGCAACAGGCCATCCGCCTTCTCCAGCTATCGACTCTGGATCTCCAACAGGAAATCCAGGAAGCGCTGGAATCCAATCCTATGCTCGAACGCCAGGAGGAAGGTGACGACTTCGATAACAGCGATCCGCTGGCGGACAATATCGAGCAGAAAACCACGCCGGACATCCAGGAGCCCACGTTCGAGAGCAGCGCCCCTACCGTCGACAACCTCGAAGAAGGCGAATGGGGAGAGCGTATTCCCAACGAGCTGCCGGTCGATACCGCCTGGGAAGACATCTACCAAACCAGCGCCAGCAACCTGCCCAGCAATGACGATGACGAGTGGGACTTCACCACCCGTACCTCGGCTGGCGAGAGCCTGCAGAGCCATTTGCTCTGGCAATTGAACCTCGCGCCGATGTCGGATACCGATCGTTTGATCGCCGTGACCCTGATCGACTGCATCAACAACCAGGGCTACCTGGACGAGACCTTGCAGGAAGTCTGCGACTCGTTCGACCCGGAGCTCGATATCGAGCTCGACGAGGTTGAAGCCGTTCTCCACCGCATCCAGCAATTCGAGCCGTCCGGGATCGGCGCGCGCAACCTCAGCGAATGCCTGCTACTGCAATTGCGCCAGTTGCCCCCGCGCACTCGCTGGCTGGCGGAAGCGCAGCGCTTGGTCACTGACTTCATCGACATGCTCGGCAGCCGCGATTACAGCCAGCTGATGCGCCGCATGAAGCTCAAGGAAGACGAACTGCGCCAGGTCATCGAACTGGTCCAGAGCCTCAACCCACGCCCAGGCTCGCAGATCGAATCTTCCGAACCCGAATACGTGGTCCCTGACGTCATCGTGCGCAAGGACAACGAGCGCTGGCTGGTCGAGCTAAACCAGGAAAGCGTGCCGCGCCTGCGGGTCAACCCTCAGTACGCAGGCTTTGTCCGCCGCGCCGATACCAGCGCCGACAATACCTTCATGCGTAACCAGCTGCAGGAAGCCCGCTGGTTCATCAAGAGCCTGCAGAGCCGCAACGAGACCCTGATGAAGGTCGCCACGCAGATCGTCGAGCACCAACGCGGCTTCCTGGACTACGGCGACGAGGCCATGAAGCCGCTGGTCCTCCACGATATCGCCGAAGCGGTCGGCATGCACGAATCGACGATTTCACGGGTCACCACGCAGAAATACATGCACACGCCCCGCGGCATCTATGAATTGAAATACTTTTTTTCAAGCCATGTCAGCACCTCCGAAGGCGGTGAATGCTCGTCTACGGCGATTCGGGCAATCATCAAGAAACTGGTCGCAGCGGAAAATCAGAAAAAGCCATTGAGCGACAGCAAGATCGCTGGTTTACTGGAGGCACAAGGCATCCAGGTAGCACGTCGCACCGTCGCCAAGTATCGCGAGTCTTTGGGAATCGCTCCCTCCAGCGAACGCAAGCGGTTGATGTAGCGCCTGGATGCGCCACAGCGTTCCAGTGGCAGGCCTTCAGCCTGTCTCTTTATGCACTGGCAATAAGGAGAAGCGGTATGCAAGTCAACATCAGTGGACACCAACTGGATGTGACCGAGCCCATGCGCAGCTACGTAGGCGAAAAACTCGCCAAACTTGAGCGGCACGTCGGCAAGATTACCAACGTGCAGGTGATCATGGAGGTCGAGAAGCTGAAACAGAAAATCGAAGCCACCCTGCACGTCGCTGGCGCCAAGGATATCGTTGCCAATGCCGAACATGATGACATGTACGCTGCCATCGACCTGCTGACCGACAAGCTCGACCGACAATTGCTCAAGCATAAGGAAAAACAGCTAAGCCAGCTTCAAGGTGCTGCTGCTCGCTGATACCCCAACCCATGATCCGACTTGAAAATATCCTGACCCCTGGCCGTTCCCTCGTGAACGTG
Source organism: Pseudomonas baltica (assembly GCF_031880315.1). Taxonomy (NCBI): domain Bacteria; kingdom Pseudomonadati; phylum Pseudomonadota; class Gammaproteobacteria; order Pseudomonadales; family Pseudomonadaceae; genus Pseudomonas; species Pseudomonas baltica. Next base: position 2,514,913 of record NZ_CP134771.1, read on the forward strand.
CTGGGGAGCAGTAAAAAAAACGCCATCGAAAAGATCGCCGATCTGATCGCTGAACAGGTGCCCGCGCTGCCTCAGCAGACCGTGTACGAAGCGTTGCTTGCCCGTGAAAAACTCGGCTCGACCGGTTTTGGCAACGGTATCGCCATCCCCCATTGCCGCCTGAAGGGTTGTGACGCGCCCATCAGTGCCCTGCTCCATTTGCAACACGCCATAGATTTCGATGCAATCGACGGCGAGCCGGTGGATCTGTTGTTCGTGTTGTTGGTGCCCGAGGCTGCCACCGACGCACACCTCGAATTGCTCCGCCAGATCGCCAGCATGCTCGATCGAAAGGAAGTTCGTGACAACCTACGCAAGGCCAGCAGTAGCGAGGCCCTGTACCAAGTCGTGTTGGACGCCCAGAACGGTCAGTAATCATGCGTTTGATCATCGTCAGCGGTCGCTCCGGCTCCGGCAAGAGCACAGCCCTGGATGTACTGGAAGACAACGGCTTCTACTGCATCGATAATCTGCCGGCCGGCTTGCTGCCCGAGCTGGCGGAGCGCGCACTGATCCATACCGAACTGGCCCAGCCACTGGTAGCCGTCTCCATCGATGCCCGCAATCTGCCCAGCCATCTGAGCCGCTTCCCGGAGCTGCTCGATGAAGTCCGCGGCCGTCATATCCAGTGCGACGTGCTTTATCTGGATGCCGACGAAGAGACACTGCTCAAACGCTTTTCCGAAACTCGCCGGCGACACCCGCTGAGCAGCGCCAATCGCTCCCTCGCCGAAGCCATTCGTGTCGAAAGCGATCTGCTGGGGCCGATTGCAGACCTCTCCGACCTCAAGATCAACACCACCAGCCTCAACCTCTATCAGCTGCGCGACATCATCAAACTGCGGCTGCTGGACAAACCCGAAGCGGGCACGGCTTTCCTGTTCGAGTCCTTCGGGTTCAAACGCGGAATGCCGGTTGACGCCGACGTGGTCTTTGACGTGCGCTGCCTGCCCAACCCCTACTGGAAGCCCGAATTGCGCGAGCAATCGGGGCTGGATCAACCGGTGGCCGACTACCTGGCCGCTCAGCCGGATGTCGAAGAGATGTTCCAGGACATCTCCGGCTACCTGCTCAAATGGCTGCCGCGCTTTGCCGCCAGCAACCGTGCTTACGTGACGATCGCCATCGGCTGCACCGGCGGGCACCATCGTTCGGTATATCTCACCGAACGCTTGGGCAAGCTGCTGCAACCTGCCCTCAAGAATGTCCAGGTCCGCCACCGCGACCTCAGCTGAAAGGACCCACCCCGCGATGCCCGCTCTTGAAATCACCATTATCAACAAGCTTGGCTTGCATGCCCGCGCGGCCGCCAAGTTCGTCGGCGTCGCCGGCCGTTTTCCCTGTCAGGTCCGTGTCGGCCGCACCCCTGAGACCATGGTCGATGGTAAAAGCATCATGGCCGTGATGATGCTGGCAGCCGGCAAAGGCACACAGATCCACCTGAGCACCGAGGGTGAGCAGGAGCAGGACGCTCTGGATGGATTGGTGAAACTGATAAACGACAAGTTCGACGAAGGCGAATAATACCGTGCCCACACAGGATTGATTTGCGCCCTTCCCCGCTAACCCAAAGCGGTATCCATCAGCATCATCAGGCAGAACCCTACGCACAGGCCTGCGCTGGCCAGTCGATGGTGGCCGTTGGCCCGGGATTCGGGGATGATTTCCTGGGTCACCACCAACAACATGGCCCCCGCAGCGAAGGCAAGCCCGAGCGGCAGCAGAACCTCCCCCAAACGCACCAACCAGGCACAGAGCACCGCCGCCACTGGCTCCACCAGCCCGGACGCGGCGCCAATCAGAAACGCCTTGAACCGCGACATCCCCGCCCCGGCCAGCACCAGCGCAATGACCAAGCCTTCCGGCACATCCTGCAGTGCAATGCCCATGGCCAGGCTGTTGGCGTCCGGCATGGCACCGCCCGCCGATACACCAACGGCCATCCCTTCAGGAATATTGTGAGCGACGATGGCGATCACGAAAACCCAGATACGCGCAGGGATGTGCGGGTGGGCTGGGTCACCCACCAGTAACTCTGGCCCAGGAGCTGACACTTTGCGGTCCAGCAAGAACAGGCAAAACGCCCCGAACATGATGCCGAAGCTGATCAAGCCTCCCGCCCCCCAACGCCCAAGACCGATGCTTTGCGCTGCATCGATACCGGGCATGACCAGCGAGAACGCCGTTGCAGCCAGCATGACACCGGCGCCGAAACCCAACAGGCAATCGGCGATCGCCACGGGCATACTGCGAATCACCAATACCGGAACAGCGCCCAGCGCCGTACCCAAGGCACAGATCGCTCCGCCTTCGAGGGCCCGCATCATCGGTGGATCAAGGTCGACCCAGGCCAATGCCGTGCCCACCAGCGCCGCCATGCCGATCAACAACAGCAGGGCACCCAAAGTCAGGCGAGACATACGCCCACCGCTGATCGACAGACTATCAGAACGCATAAAAGGCCTTGGGCAGAGTCATACAAAGGCGATGATCAGGCCACGGCAGCCTGGTAACGGCGCTCGACTTCGGCCCAGTTGATCACGCTGTAAAACGCCGAGATGTATTCCGGGCGGCGGTTCTGATACTTCAGGTAATAGGCGTGTTCCCAGACGTCCAAACCGAGGATCGGCGTATTGCCGTGCATCAGCGGGCTGTCCTGGTTGCCGCTGCTTTCGACCACCAGTTTTTTCTCCGGGGTGACGCTCAGCCACGCCCAACCGCTACCGAAGCGCGACACGGCGGCCTTGGTGAATGCGTCCTTGAAGGCGTCGAAACCACCCAGCTGCTCGTCGATGGCCTTGGCCACCGGCCCCGTCGGTGTACCACCGGCATCAGGCGCCATGACGGTCCAGAACAACGAGTGATTAGCGTGGCCGCCACCGTGGTTGGTCACCACGCCCTGGAGTTTTTCCGGCAGCTGCTTGACCGCGCCCACCAGCTTCTCGACTGGCCACTCGGCGTATTCGGTGCCTTCGATCGCTGCGTTGATGTTGGTGATGTAGGTCTGATGGTGCTTGGTGTGGTGGATTTCCATGGTCTTGGCATCGAGATGCGGTTCCAGGGCATCGTAAGCGTAAGGCAATGCAGGCAAGGTGTAAGCCATGTCAATGAACTCCATATCGGTGGGTCGCAGCGCCGACGGCAGCGCTTTCGACAGATTGCACGCCGCTGTAGAGCAGGCGTGAGGTGCGGGGGTATTCGCCGTATTCGCCGATGAAGGCCAGCAATTCGGCGTAGGTCTTACCACTGTGACGCAGGGCCGCCTGACGAAGTTCAGGTTTTAGCCGCGGATCCTGGGCCGCCTGCAACAGCCGCTGATGAATGGCGCATAGGTACTCGGCACTCTCCTCCGGCTGGTTCAGGCGCAAATGCAGATCGGCCAGGTTGTGGTGGGAGATCACACACGCGGCCACCGCCTCGTCCGGCTCGGGCCATCGTTCGAAGAGCACTTGTGCCCAGGCCAGCGCCTGCAGGTAATGCTCGCGGGCGTCGACCAGCTCGTCCTTGTTGAAACACTCGTTGGCCCGTTCGATGGTGCGTTTCCAGTGCTGCATGGTGAGTCTCCCAGGCGTAGCGATGATCAGGCGCGAGCGCTGTCAGATACCGCCCGCCGTCAGCTTTTCGGGATCCAGCAAGGCTTCCAGCTGGCTGCGTTGCAGATCGGTATTTTCCAGCGCGACATCAATGATCGGACGCCCCTGCTTGTAGGCCAGCTTGGCGATCTCGGCGGCCTTCTGGTAGCCGATGATCGGGTTAAGCGCCGTGACCAGGATCGGGTTGCGCGACAACGCCTCCTTGAGCTTGGCGTCGTTGACGCGGAAAGTGGCAATCGCCTTGTCGGCCAGCAGCCGCGAGCTATTGGCCATCAACTCGATGCTGCTCAGCAGGTTTTGAGCGATGATCGGCAGCATCACGTTGAGCTCGAAATTCCCCGACTGTCCGGCCACGGTGATGGTGGCGTCGTTGCCGATGACCTGTGCCGCGACCATCGCGGTGGCTTCCGGGATCACCGGATTGACCTTGCCGGGCATGATCGAAGAGCCAGGCTGCAAGCCTTCGAGCTCGATCTCGCCGAGGCCGGCCAGCGGCCCGGAGTTCATCCAGCGCAGGTCGTTGGCGATTTTCATCAGCGACACCGCAGTACCCTTGAGCTGCCCCGACACCGCCACGGCGGTGTCCTGAGAGCCGATGAGCGCGAACAGGTTCTTGCCCGGCACGAACTGCACACGGGTCAGCGCGCTGAGGTGGCTGCTGAAGCGCAAGGCGAATTCCGGATGCGCATTGATCCCCGTGCCCACAGCAGTGCCGCCCTGGGCCAGGGATTGCAGGGCTGGCAGCTGCGCTTGCAGGTGGACGATATTGGCCTTGAGTTGCGCGGCCCAGCCGTTGAGGACCTGGCTCATGCGGACCGGCATGGCGTCCATCAAATGGGTGCGGCCGGTCTTGATGTACTGATGCACCTCGGCGGCCTTGCGCTCGGTGACGTCGACCAGATAGCCGAGGGCTGGCAGCAGCTGTTCGTGCAGGGCTAGAGAGGCGCTGACGTGAATGGTGGTGGGGATGATGTCGTTACTGCTCTGGCCGCAGTTGACGTGGTCGTTGGGGTTGACGGTATCGCCCAGCAGCCGCGTGGCCAAGGTGGCGATGACTTCGTTGGCGTTCATGTTGGAACTGGTGCCGGAGCCGGTCTGGTAGATATCCACAGGGAAGTGCTGCATGAAATCCCCGGCCAGTAATTGCTCGCAAGCGCCGACGATGGCCTTGCCCTGCGCGGCGCTGATCTGTTCCAGCTCGATATTGGCGTGGGCGGCGGCGGCCTTGGCGAGGATCAGGGCACGGATGAACTGCGTCGGCATGCGCTGATGGCTGATCGGGAAATTATTGACCGCGCGCTGAGTCTGGGCACCATACAAGGCCTGCTCGGGGACGTGCAGTTCGCCCATGCTGTCGCGCTCGATACGGGTATTACTCATCGGAATATCCTTGCAGCAGTTCAGTTGAGGAAAGAGACGGCGTGAGGCGGCAGCCGGCCAGCTGCGCGGCCCACCCCTGCCAGCGGCGGCGATGTTCGAGGCTGCTGGCGGCGGCGCGCAGGTCGCGCAGGGGTCGCCACGCCAGATCGAGGCACAGGCTGCGCCAATGCCAGGGCAGCGCGTGATCACACGCGGTATCGAGGAGCAGTCGCAAGGAGGTTTCGGCGACTGTCCAGGGTGAAGTCGGCGTGCAACTGGCGAGATAACGACCCTCTGCCAGGTAATGATCGATCAGGCGCGGCTCGTCAGGCTCCAGAGCACAACGAATCCGCAGGCTCAGCCGACGCCAGTTGTCTTGGTAGGGTGTATCCGGAAAGGCAGCCCTCATCGATACGCCTGCGAATCTCGATAATGATATTTATTATTATTTGATATTGAGAATCGACGCAAGCGCAAAAAAAGGGCGCCCCGTCTGCCACGGGGCGCCCTTCTCACCTACAACTGCATGATGACCTGTGAACGCGGTTGTGCACGCCTTCCGTTCCCACAGGGGGACAGCTTTGTATCAGCTACCTGCCACCATCATTTTCTCGATCAGAACCGAGCCCGTATGGATATTGCTGCGCGTCTCCAGATCGCTGCCGATCGCCACGATCTGCTGGAACATGTCCTTCATATTGCCGGCAATGGTGATTTCCTGAACGGGGAACTGGATTTCGCCGTTTTCGACCCAGAAGCCCGCCGCGCCACGGGAGTAATCGCCGGTGACCATGTTCAAGCCGCTGCCCATCAGCTCGGTCACCAACAGGCCACGGCCCATGCGCCGAATCAGCGCATCCTGGTCCTCGACCCCATGGGTGACGAACAGATTGTGCACGCCGCCCGAGTTGGCGGTGCTTGGCAGGCCCAGCTTGCGCCCGGAATAGGTACCGAGCACGTAGGACACCAAATGGCCGTTTTCGACGAACGGCTTGGCGTAGGTTGCCAGGCCATCACCGTCGAAGGAGGCGCTGGCCATACCGCCGCGCAGGTGTGGCCGCTCGTCGAGGGTCAACCACTCCGGGAACAGACGCTGGCCCAGGGTGCCTTCGAGGAACGACGATTTGCGGTACAGGTTGCCGCCCGAAATAGCCCCCAGGAAGCTACCGAACAGCCCTCCCGCCAGCTCGGCGGAAAACAGCACGGGTACTTCGCAGGTCGGCACTGGCCGCGCGCCCAGACGGCTGGCCGCTCGTTGCGCGGCACGCTGGCCGATGCTCTGCGCCGAGGCCAGCAAGGGGCCCTTGCGATTGACGTCGTACCAATAGTCGCGCTGCATCTGCCCGTCAGCCTCGGCGATCATCACGCAGCTGAGGCTGTGGCGGGTGGACGCGTAACCGCCGACGAAGCCGTGGCTGTTGCCGTACACGCGGCAGCCCTGATGAGTATTGAGGGTGGTGCCGTCGGCGTTCTTGATGCGTGGATCGGTATCGAAGGCTGCCGCCTCGCACGCCAGCGCCTGCTCGATGGCCTGCTCGGGGGTGATATCCCAGGCATGGTACAGATCGAAGTCTTGCTGCTCGCGGGCCATCAGGGCAGCATCGGCCAGCCCGGACGCGGAGTCTTCGGACGTATGCTTGGCGATCGCAAGGGCCGCCGCCACGGTTTCGCGAATGGCGTCCGGGCCGCTGGCCGAGGTACTGGCCGAGCCCTTGCGCTGGCCAACGTACAAGGTGATACCAAAACCCTGGTCGCGGTTGAACTCCACGGTTTCGACTTCGCGCTGACGCACCGACGTCGACAGCCCCTGTTCCAGCGATACCGCCACTTCACAGGCACTGGCGCCCTGACGCTTGGCTTCGGCGATGATCTGCTCGACTTGCTCCTGCAGTGCCGGCAAGGCCTGCGGACCGACGCTTTGGACTGCGCTCATAGTGCTCTCCACTCAAATTCTGTGTTCGGCACGGGTCAATCTACGACCGGGCCGGACAAGCGGCCCCCGACTGGTTATCATGGCGGCGATTATTTTCGGACTGCCCCCATGGTTGATTCTTACGACGACTCCCTCGACGAGGGAAAAAGCAAAACTCAGGTCAAGCGTGAACTGCATGCGCTGGTGGATCTCGGTGAGCGCCTGACGACCCTCAAGCCGGACACGCTGAACAAGCTGCCGCTGACCGATGCGCTGCGCAAGGCGCTGGCCGATGCGCCCAAGCACACGGCGAATATCGCCCGCAAACGGCACATCCAGTTCATCGGCAAGCTGATGCGCGACCAGGACACCGACGCCATCCTGCAGTTGCTCGACCAGCTCGACGCTTCGACGCGCCAGTACAACGAACGCTTCCATAATCTGGAACGCTGGCGTGACCGCCTGATCACGGGCACCGATGCGGTCCTGGAGACCTTCGTCGGCGAATACCCCGACGCGGATCGACAGCACCTGCGCGGGCTGATCCGCCAGGCCCAGCACGAGAACGCCCATAACAAACCACCGGCGTCCACGCGCAAAATCTTCAAATACATCCGCGATCTGGATGACAGCAAACGCGGTTTGAGCTGATCGCCAATGCTGCAAGGACTTCTGTGGGAGCGGGACTGCTCGCGAAGCGTTCAACAGCTTCACGGGCAGCGCCAGCTCCCACACGGAGTACCTGAAACATCAGCCGCCGGTACCACCGACGGTGATCGCATCGATCTTCAGCGTCGGCTGGCCAACGCCCACAGGCACTGACTGCCCGTCCTTCCCGCAAGTCCCCACGCCGCTGTCCAGCGACAGGTCGTTCCCGACCATCGACACTTTGCTCATCGCCTCTGGCCCATTGCCGATCAGGGTCGCGCCCTTGACCGGGACGGTGATCTTGCCGTCCTCGATCAAGTAAGCCTCACTGGTGGAAAAGACGAACTTGCCGCTGGTGATGTCGACCTGACCGCCGCCGAGGTTGGCGCAGTAGATGCCCTTCTTCACCGAGGCGATGATTTCCGCCGGATCGCTTTCACCGGCCAGCATGTAGGTGTTGGTCATCCGCGGCATCGGCAGATGGGAGTAGGACTCGCGCCGGCCGTTGCCGGTGCGCGCCACGCCCATCAGCCGCGCATTGAGCTTGTCCTGCATGTAGCCCTTGAGCACGCCGTTCTCGATCAGGGTGGTGCAGGAGGTCGGTGTGCCCTCGTCGTCGACACTGAGAGAGCCACGACGGCCCGCCAACGTGCCATCATCGACGATGGTGCAGAGGCTGGAGGCGACCTTTTCGCCGATACGGCCGCTGTAGGCGGAGCTGCCCTTGCGGTTGAAGTCGCCTTCCAGGCCATGCCCGACAGCTTCGTGCAGCAGTACGCCGGACCAGCCCGAGCCCATCACTACCGGAAAGGTGCCTGCGGGCGCAGGAATCGCTTCGAGGTTGACCAGCGCCTGGCGCAGCGCCTCTCGGGCATAGCCCATGGCGCGGTCATCTTCGAGGAAATAGCGGTAGTCGGTCCGCCCGCCACCGCCATGCCCGCCGCGCTCGCGCCGGCCATTCTGCTCGACGATCACGCTGACATTGAAGCGCACCAGCGGCCGAATATCGGCTGCCAAACTACCGTCGGCGGCGGCCACCAGAATGCGCTCCCAGACCCCGGCCATGCTCACCGTGACCTGCTGAATACGCGGATCGAGCAGGCGGGTGGCGGCATCGACGCGTTTGAGCAGGTCGACCTTCTCGGCGCGGGTCAGCACTTCGAGCGGATTGCCTTCGCCGTAAAGCTGGGTGACATCATGGGAACTGAACGTCTGCACGCGGCCGTTCTGCCCGGCGCGGGAGATCGAGCGGGCGGCACGGGCGGCCTGCATCAGAGCGTCTTCGGTGATGGTATTGCTATAGGCGAAACCGGTTTTTTCCGCCGATTGGGCACGCACGCCCACCCCTTGATCGAGGTTGAAGCTGCCTTCCTTGACGATACCGTCTTCCAACGCCCAGGATTCGGAGATCTGCCCTTGAAAATACAGGTCGGCGGCGTCAATGCCCGGACCCGCCAGCTCGCCCAGCACCGATTGCAGGCTGTCGAGGGTCAGGCCGCCGGGGGCCAGCAGTTGTTCGCTGACGGTGGATAACATCTCGCTCATATTCACTCCGCGATGTGCGCAGGCCGCAAGGCGTCCCGCGAGAAAAAGCGCCGGTGACTGCTGACCGGCATGCGCGCCCGGATGGACGCTTGTTCGTTACTGTCGCGATCGGCCAGCAGTACGGCCTCGCCTGAATCCTGTTGTGTCAGCACACGCCCCCAGGGGTCGATGATCGCGGCATGCCCGTAAGTCTCTCGTGGGCCGGGGTGAATGCCGCCTTGCGCTGCCGCCAGCATATAACACTGGCTCTCGATGGCCCGTGCACGGATCAATATGTCCCAATGCGCCGCACCCGTCACGGCCGTAAAGGCCGAGGGCGCGGTGATCAACTCGGCGCCGGCTTCACGCAACGCCGTGTACAACTCGGGGAAGCGCAGGTCGTAGCACACGCTCAAGCCCAACCGTCCTACCGGCGTATCCACCACCACGACTTGTTGACCATGAGCATAGTCATCCGACTCCCGATAGCGACCACGGGCATCGGCGACGTCCACATCGAACAGGTGCAACTTGTCATAACGCGCGACGATTTCACCTTGATCGTCCACCAACAGCGAGCAGGCACGCACTTTGGCGTCGGGCTCGTCGGCCGGCGGCAGGGGAATTGTGCCGGCCACTATCCATAAGGTGAGGTCGCGGGCGGTCTGTTTCAACCATGGCAGGATCGGCCCTTCACCCTTGGCCTCGGCACGGCCGATGGCGGCGGCGTCCTTGCGGCCCATGGCGGCAAAGTTTTCTGGCAGCACTGCCAGCCGCGCACCGCGCTCGGCGGCCTGTTCGAGCAGTGCGCGAGCCTGCGCCAGGTTGGTGGCAACGTCAGGCTGGCTGACCATTTGAATGACGGCGAATGACATGAACCAGACTCCATAGTGCTGCGGCGCCACAAACCCTGTGGGATTACTTTTTGAACGGCTTGAGAAAGGTAATCTTCGGTTCCTTCCAAGGCCCTTCGACACTGTATTGCACACTCGCGAACCGCGCGACGCGATCGCCCAGCAGTTTGTCCACCAGAAACAACGCACCACCGATGGCCGGCGCCCCGACGATCAATGCGGCAATCGGCAAGTTATTGGTGACCGGCAAGGTCACCGACAGCTTGGCGTGCACCTGATCGGCCACCATGTCCAACGTCCCATCCAGTTCGAAGTTGCTCGACGGCCCGGTCATGGTGATCGGCACGCGCGTCACATATACGCCATTGCTCGCCGCCAGCACGCCCTTCACTCGATCATAGCTCAGGCCTTTCCCTAGCAGGTCGGAGAAATCCAGGCGCAGACGTCGGCCGATCGAGTTGAAGTTGAGCAAGCCGAACACCCGCAGCGCTTGCGCCCCGCCCTCGACCTCGACGAACTGGCCGCGATCCAGCGTGGCATCCAGGCTGCCGGAATAGCGCTTGGGCGAAATCCAGGCCGGCGAACCGGGCCAGCCGCCCTCTGCTTCAAGGCTGAAATCCTGGCTGGTGACCGTCGGCGCGAACTTCCAGGCCTTGAGCACATCGGCCAGGTTCTTGCCCTCCAAATGCCCGCGGAACCAGCTGTTACTGGCCCCCGGACTGCCGTCCCATCCCAGCATGCCCTTGAGGTGCAGGCCTTTGAGGCCCAGATCGAGGTCATTGAACAGCACCCCGGTGGGGGTTGGCCGGACTTTCATCGACCAGGCGCCGATCAGGTCCTCGCCCTGATAGAGGCTGGCGATGCTGAGGTCTACCGCCGGAATCTTGCGCGGGTCAACACTGGCCAACGGGTCAGGCGTGTCTTCAGGCGGCGGCGCATCGGGTTTCGGCGTGGCCGCAGGCGGCAGGTGTACCGTCTGCAGATTGACCACGATCGGTTGCCCGCTGGCGTCCGGCAGCCGCGCGGAGCCAGTCACTTGCTGGCTGGCGACCGTGGCATCCCAGGCCGCCGCTGAACGCTTGAGCGCGACCGTGGCTTGATCGAGCGTGACGCCGTAGCCGGTCAGTTTAGTGATCTGCAGATTCAGGCCGCTGAGCAGGGTGTTGCCCGGCGAGCTGGCCGACGCAGATGCGGCCGGAGGCGACGTGGCGGCCGCAGCAGGCGCAGCGGCTCCCGAGGAAGCCGCCGTAGCACCCTGGCCGGCATAACGCGCCACCACCGCTTGCCAAGGCGCCAGGTCGAGCTCCGCCAATTGGCCGCTGACCCGAATGCCTTTTTCGGCAGGCACCGTCGCCGGTCCGCCACCTACGGCCAATTCGCCGCGGCCTTGGGCCAGATCAGTGGCCGGAGCGGCATAGGCAAATTTCGCCAAGTCGGCATAGCCGCCCTCGAAACGTCGCTCATCGCCTTGCAGATTCATCGTGAAGCGGCTGGCGCGGGCATCGCCGGCGCCCTTGCCGAAAGGCGCGGGCAGATCGACCGCCAAGCCCTTGAGGTCGGAATCGATGGTCAGCCGACTGGCGGCGCCGCCCAGCGCCAATTGCAACTGATAGGGCAAATTGCCGGAGGCCGGCAGCGGCTGCTTGACGTTCAACCAGTCAGTGAGGGTCTTGAGGCCGATTTGGCCATTGACGTTGACCCGCGTCAGCGGGCTGCCCGGCCTGCCGTCAGCGATGATCTGCGCGGCGATCGGCTGGCCGAACGCCTGCCCGGTTACGCCCTGGCCGCTGAGGCCCTTGTCCAGATCGAAGCGAAAGGTGCCGTTCAACTGGCTGAGCTCCAGGGCCGGATTGGCGATTTTGAGCTGCCCCGCCTGGGTGCTGAAATCCACCACCACCTTAGGGTCCTGGCCCTTGACCAGTGGAATGTCCAGATCGACCTTGCCGTACAGCGGACCATCGGCCTGCCAGCCGGCGAAGATCGGGCCCGTGCCGATCGGCGCTTGTTGCAGGATATGGATGCCATCTGCCAAGCCGCCATCGAAGGCGCCGTTGACGAACAGATGGGCGTGCTCGGTCGCTGGGACATGAGGCACATGCACCACCACCTGGCTCAGCGCTGCTCCGAGCAATTGCCCTTTACTGGCCTCGACCCGCACGTCGCCATCCTGCACATAGACATTGCCATCCACGCCATCGAGCTGTGGCCAGCCGGGCTGGAATGCCAGGCTGGCATCGCGCACCTTGAAGAACAGGCTGATACTGCGCGCGTGGTCCGGCGCCGCCTTGGCCAGCGAACCTTGATACTGGAAATAACCCTGATCGACCGTGCCCTTGAGAATCGCCGTGCTCAACCATTCAGTCACCTGCGGGCTGAGCGCCGTGGGCAGGTACTTGCTGGTATAGCGGCCGTCGCCCTCGGTCATGCCGACGCGCAGGTCCATGTACGGCTCGTGTTCGGGGGTCAGCGGGATGCGGATCAGGAAGTCACTGGCAATCTTGCCCTCGTCGCCCAATACCTTGATATAGGGCGCGACGAGGGTAAAGGTGTCAGGTGTGAGGGTCCAGGTCAGGTGCGCATTGGCGTGCTTGTAATACCAGGGTTTGGCGAAGATCGGCTCAAGGTGCAGCATGAAGTCGTCGGTATCGAGGCGCAGTTCCCCTTGACCGAGATCTCCGCTGATGCTGCCGCTGACGTTGCCGGCCGCCGGCGCGCCGTGGGTGGCACTGAACCCGACCTTGTCGAGATTGGCGGCGAACGCCAGGCGCTGGTTGCCCTGGACCTGGGGTCGATAGTCGAGCACTACATTGCGTGCGGCACCGGTGACCTTGAGTGCATCGATGACCGCTGCGACCTTGTCCGGCCACGGCGCCAGCGCGTCGAGCACGGGCGTCACCGGCGTCAGATCGAGCCGATCGGCCTGCAGGTGCCAGCGCTCGTCCGGGGTACCGGCGCCGCTGCCTTGCAACTGCAAGCGCGACTCCCAGTGACGCTTGCCGAGGTTCAAGGCCAGCGAATCGACCGTGGCACTCAGGCCCTGATCGGAGCGCTGCACCCAGGCGTTGAGTGCCAGGTTGTCCAGCGCGATAGGGGTACGGCTGGCATACCCCGCCTTGATGCTGGGCGCGTTGAAGCGTACCGCCGCGCTCTGCAGCGCTCCTTGACGCCAATCCAGCCAGAACTCGCCGCCCGCCTTGAAGGTGCCCAGCTTCCACTGCTGCTGCAATGAAGGTGGCAACCACTTGGCCCAATCGCTTTGCGGCAGGCTCAGATACGCCTGTGCCTGGCTGTCGCGCCATTGCTGGGGATTCACGCGGGCCAGCACGTTGAGGGCCAACGGCTGGCCATCCGGCAACGTCAGGCGCAGATCCAGACGCTGGCGTGAAGCGCCGGTGCGCAGATTGACACCCACATAGGTGAGCGTCATCGGCGCATGATCGTTGGGCACCAGGGTCAGCTGGCTATCGAGAATCGAAATCTGCTCCAGTTGCTGCAAACGCTGAAGCATCTGCACCGGATCGCCAGCGGCGTTGTCACTGCCGGTGACAGGTGGCAGGCCCTTGAGCGCCCAGCGGCCATCGAGGCCTTGCGCGGCCGTCAGTTGCAGGCCACCGAGTTGCAGATGGGCAATGCGTACATCGCGGTGAGTCAGGCTTGCCCAAAGGTCGGGCACCACCCGCACGTCATCCAGGCGCAAGGCATTGCGGCCCTCCCCCAGCAACACGTCGTGGACCAGGATGACCGGCACCATACCGCTCCAGCGGCCCTCGAGGCTGCCGATCGACACAGGCATGCCCAGCGCCGCTGCGGCCTTGCTCTGGACTTCGTCACGATACTCGGCCACCAGCGGCGTCAACTGCCGCCCCAGGCTCACGTACAGCGCCATCAGCACCAGCAGCAAGGCCGCCAGCCCCAAGCCCCAGCGGGTCAGGGCGCCGAGGAAACGCGTCAGACGCCCCATGCAAGAAATTTCCCGGAAACAAAAAGATGAACATTGGCGCGCCGCAGTTCAAACCGGGCAACGCTTTGCAGACGGACACCGGGCTGCAGCGACTCGACAGCCCGATCCCTCGTGACGACACCTACAGCGGTTTCACGCTGATTCAGAGCAGCACCACGTCGTATTGTTCCTGTGAGTACAAAGTTTCTACCTGAAAGCGAATGGTGCGGCCGATGAACGCCTCGAGCTCCGCCACATTGCCAGACTCTTCATCCAGCAGGCGATCGACCACTTTTTGATTGGCCAGCACTCTATACCCAACCGCCTGATAGGCACGGGCTTCGCGCAGAATCTCCCGGAAAATTTCGTAGCAGACCGTTTCAGGAGTCTTCAGCTTGCCCCGCCCGGCGCAGCAGGAGCACGGCTCGCAGAGTATCTGCTCAAGGCTCTCTCGCGTGCGCTTGCGGGTCATCTGCACCAGGCCCAGCTCAGTGATGCCGATGATGTTGGTCTTGGCGTGATCGCGCTCCAGCTGTTTCCCCAGGGTGCGCAACACCTGACGCTGGTGTTCTTCGTCTTCCATGTCAATGAAGTCGATGATGATGATGCCGCCGATATTGCGCAGGCGCAGTTGCCGGGCAATGGCGGTGGCCGCCTCGAGGTTGGTCTTGAAGATGGTCTCTTCAAGGTTGCGGTGGCCGACGAAGGCGCCCGTGTTGACGTCGATGGTGGTCATGGCCTCGGCCGGATCAACCACCAGGTAGCCGCCGGACTTGAGCAACACCTTGCGGTCGAGGGCGCGCTGGATTTCGTCTTCGACACCGTACAGATCGAAAATCGGTCGCTCGCCCGGGTAGTGCTCCAGGCGATCGGCGATTTCCGGCATCAGCTCGGCAACGAACTGCGTGGTCTTCTGGAAGGTCTCGCGGGAATCGATGCGGATTTTTTCGATCTTCGGGCTGACCAGGTCGCGCAAGGTGCGCAGGGCCAGGCCGAGGTCTTCGTAGATTTCTGTCGGGGCACCGACGGTCTTGATCTGCGCGGCGATTTGATCCCACAACCGGCGCAGGTAGCGGATGTCCATGAGGATCTCTTCGGCGCGGGCGCCCTCGGCCGCCGTGCGCAGAATGAATCCGCCGTTCTCCTTGATGCCTTCCTGGGCAACGCAATCGCTGACCACCTGTTTAAGGCGCTCACGCTCGGCTTCGTCTTCGATTTTCAGCGAGATGCCCACGTGACTGGTCCGCGGCATGTACACCAGGTAGCGCGACGGAATCGATAGCTGGGTGGTCAGGCGCGCGCCCTTGGAGCCGATCGGGTCCTTGGTGACCTGCACCACCAGGCTCTGGCCTTCATGCACCAGGGCGCTGATGGTCTCGACCGCCGAGCCTTCACGCAAGGAGATCTCCGAAGCATGGATGAACGCCGCGCGCTCCAGGCCGATATCGATGAAGGCCGCCTGCATGCCCGGCAATACCCGCACCACCTTGCCCTTGTAGATGTTGCCGACGATGCCGCGGCGCTGGGTGCGCTCGACGTGCACCTCTTGCAATACACCGTTTTCTACCACCGCCACGCGCGATTCCATTGGCGTGATATTGATCAGAATCTCTTCACTCATGGCGCGGTCCCGTGCGTTGTCGACATCGATTGCGAAGTCTTGTTATTGAGGACGACTGTCACACTGACGCACCAGTCGACGCAACTCTATTGCCAGCAGGGTACGCCGAAACGCCCCAGCAAGGCGGCGGTTTCACACAACGGCAGCCCGACGACGGCCGAATAGCTGCCTTGCAGGCTGGTGACGAACACCGCCCCCAGCCCTTGTATCGCGTAGCCACCCGCTTTGTCGACCGGTTCACCGCTGGCCCAGTAGGCCTGCGCCTCGGCCGGCTCGAAGACGCGAAAACGCACCTGGGCGCTGACGTTGACCACTTCACTGCGAGTGCCATCGAACAGCGCCACGGCGGTCAGCACCTGATGCTCGCGGCCGGACAGGCTGGCGAGCATGGCCAGGGCATCGGCTCTATCCACAGGCTTGCCGAGGATGCGCGTGTCGACGATCACCGCGGTGTCGGCGCCTAGCACCACGCCCTGCCGAGCATCGGCGGGCACGCTGGCAAATCCTGCGATCGCCTTGCCCAGCGCCAGGCGAGCGACATAGTCGGCCGGCGCCTCGCCAGGCAGCGGGGTTTCATCGATGGCGGCGCTGAGGGGCACGAAGGGCACGCCGATCTGGGTCAGCAGTTCGCGTCGCCGTGGAGAGCCGGAGGCCAGGTAGATCGGGTTCATCGGACATCTCCCTGTCGGCATGGGCGCGCCGCGCGAGGACGCGCGCAGATCAATTGATTTTGTAGCGACGGGTCAGGCCACTCAGGCCGAAACTCACCCACGGCCAGAGCAAGGCACTGACCAGCGCGGGCAGCAACAGGGCCAGGGTGGGCTGGCGATTGCCGGTCAGCGCGCTGAGCCACAGTTGCACCAACTGCGCCAGGCCGAACACCACGAGGATGATCAGGCTCTGCTGCCACATCGGAAAAGTGCGCATGCGCTGCTGCAACGACAGCACCAGAAAAGTGATGAGCGTCAGGATCAGAGCGTTCTGCCCCAGGTACGTGCCATACAGCACATCGATGCACAGGCCGAGCAGCCAGGCGGTGGTCATGCCGATCTTCTGCGGCAACTCCAGCGACCAGAACGCCATCAGCAGGGCCAGCCACATCGGCCGCAAGACCTCCATGAACTGCGGCAGCGGCGAGATGGTCAGCAGCAACCCGACGAGAAAGGTGAACCACACGATCCACCCACGGCTTTTACGCGAACTGGGCATTATTCCCTCTCCTGCGCGGCGGGGGTGGCGCTGCGGGCAGGCGCAGCGTTGGGTGTAGCGCTGCGCGCGGGGGCGGTAGCGGGCGCTGCGGCATGTGGCACCGGGCTGGGGGCAGGCGCTGCCGGGCTGGCCGGCGAATTGCCTGAGTGCGTCGGTGCAGCTTCACCTGGCGCCCGAGTGTGGACAGGCGCAGCACTGTGAGTGGCAGGCACGACGTTTTTGACGATCGCCGCACCGACCAGATTACCGGCGGTCACCGG
The DNA here is from genome assembly GCF_031880315.1 of Pseudomonas baltica. Classification (NCBI taxonomy): domain Bacteria; kingdom Pseudomonadati; phylum Pseudomonadota; class Gammaproteobacteria; order Pseudomonadales; family Pseudomonadaceae; genus Pseudomonas; species Pseudomonas baltica. The sequence goes on from NZ_CP134771.1 coordinate 2,531,872, forward strand.
AGGTGCTGCGGCGGCCGCAGCCGCAGCGGCCGCCGCGGCCGCCGCAGCTGAATCTCGAACAGCGGCAATGCCCGGCGCTACCGGTTGCCCATCTGCTGCTTCCTGAGCCTGGGCCGCCTGCGCTGCGCGCTCTTCCGGCGAACGGTTGTCGGTAAATACCAACAGCACGTAACGGCTGCGGTTCATGGCCGCCGTCGGCACGGCACGGACAATAGCGAACGGTTGCCCGGAATCATGGATGACCTCCTTCACCGTCGCCACCGGATAGCCCGCCGGAAAGCGCTGTCCCAAGCCGGAACTCACCAGCAGGTCGCCTTCCTTGATGTCGGCGGTATCCGCTACGTGGCGCAGCTCCAGACGTTCCGGGTTGCCGGTGCCACTGGCGATGGCGCGCAAGCCGTTGCGATTGACCTGCACGGGAATACTGTGGGTGCTGTCGGTCAACAACAGCACCCGTGAGGTATAGGGCATCAACTCGACCACTTGCCCCATCAGGCCGCGGGCATCCAGTACCGGCTGCCCCAGCACCACGCCATCGCGCTCACCCTTGTTGATCAGGATGCGATGGGTGAAGGGGTTGGGATCGATACCGATCAACTCAGCCACTTCGACCTTTTCGTTCACCAGCGTCGAGGAGTTGAGCAACTCGCGCAGCCGCACGTTCTGCTCGGTCAGGGCCGCGAGCTTTTGCAGGCGACCTTGCAGCAGCAGGGCTTCGGTCTTGAGTTTTTCGTTTTCGGCGATCAATTCGGTGCGGCTGCCAAACTGGCTGGCCACACCCTGCCACAGCCGGCCAGGCAGATCGGTGAGGGTGTAGGACTCCATCAACACCAGCGACATCTGGCTGCGCACGGGCTTGAGCAGCGTGAAGCGGGCATCGACCACCATCAGCGCGACCGATAACACGGCCAGCACCAGCAGGCGGACACCCAGTGTGGGGCCCTTGGCGAAAAGCGGTTTAATAAGCCGCTCCTCGCGGGGAGATGTTCGAAGAGTGATTCATGAGCAGACAAACCGACTGAAAAGCAGATAAACAGAAAACGCCCGTGAGGGCGTCGACCCGACGCTTACAGGTAGCACCGCTGGCGCTGCCTGTAAACCGGGCACCTTGAAACCGACTGGCCAGCTTACTCGCTGGAGAGCAGGTCCATGGTGTGTTTGTCCATCATTTCCAGAGCACGACCACCGCCACGAGCGACGCAGGTCAGCGGGTCTTCGGCGACGATCACCGGCAAGCCGGTTTCCTGTGCCAGCAGCTTGTCGAGATCACGCAGCAGTGCGCCACCACCGGTGAGCACCAGACCGCGCTCGGCGATGTCCGAAGCCAGCTCGGGCGGCGATTGCTCCAGGGCGCTCTTGACCGCCTGAACGATGGTCGCCAGCGATTCCTGCAGGGCTTCGAGCACTTCGTTGGAGTTCAGGGTGAACGCACGAGGCACGCCCTCGGCCAGGTTGCGGCCGCGCACATCGACTTCACGGACTTCGCCACCCGGGTAAGCGGTGCCGATCTCCTGCTTGATGCGCTCGGCGGTGGATTCACCGATGAGGCTGCCGTAGTTGCGACGCACGTAGGTGACGATGGCTTCGTCGAAACGGTCGCCACCCACCCGTACGGATTCGGCGTAAACCACACCGTTCAGAGAGATCAGTGCGATTTCGGTAGTACCACCACCGATGTCGACAACCATCGAGCCACGGGCTTCTTCAACCGGCAGACCGGCGCCGATCGCAGCCGCCATTGGCTCCTCGATCAGAAACACTTCGCGCGCACCGGCACCGAGGGCCGATTCGCGAATGGCACGACGTTCCACCTGGGTGGACTTGCACGGCACGCAGATCAGCACACGAGGGCTGGGCTGCAGAAAGCTGTTTTCGTGAACCTTGTTGATGAAATATTGCAGCATCTTCTCGCAGACGCTGAAATCGGCGATCACGCCGTCCTTCATTGGCCGAATGGCGGCAATGTTGCCCGGCGTACGGCCGAGCATGCGCTTGGCCTCGGTACCGACGGCGACAACACTTTTCTGGTTGCCGTGGGTACGAATGGCCACAACTGATGGCTCATTGAGGACGATACCGCGCTCACGCACGTAAATAAGGGTGTTGGCAGTCCCCAGGTCGATGGAAAGATCGCTGGAAAACATGCCACGCAGTTTCTTGAACATGGGAAAGTGACCCTAGGCAACGCGTGGGTAAAAAAGTGCGGCAAACTCTAACAACGACGGGGATTTTGGGCAAGGCGCCAATATGTTAAATTGGCTGTTTTTCCGGACACGCCACCACACAATCGCGCCATATGACCGTAAAATCGCAATTGTGTTCCCTGACAGGCGGAATGTATCCGTTTTGTTTTCCACTGGAGACTCCCCATGGCGCTTCAACGCTCTGACGTGGAAAAGATCGCTCACCTCGCCCGATTGGGCCTGGCCGAAGACGATATTCCACACACCCTCGACGCCCTCAACAGCATTCTCGGGCTGGTCGATTTGATGCAAGCCGTCGACACTCAGGGCATCGAACCCCTGGCCCACCCCCTGGAGGCCAGCCAACGGCTGCGTGCCGACCAGGTTACCGAAACCAATCAGCGCGACGCCTACCAGGCCATCGCGCCATCGGTCGAAAGCGGCCTGTATCTGGTTCCGCAAGTCATCGAGTAAGGGAAAAGAGCCTGCCATGCATGAAATGACTCTGGCCGAGATCGCTCGCGGACTCGCCGACAAAAAGTTTTCTTCCGAAGAGCTGACCCGCACCTTGCTGGCGCGTATCGCCCAGCTCGATCCGCAGCTTAACAGCTTCATCAGCGTGACCGAGGAACTGGCCATCAGCCAGGCCCAGGCCGCCGATGCCCGCCGCGCCCAAGGTGAGACAGGCGCCCTGCTGGGTGCCCCGCTGGCGCACAAGGACCTGTTCTGCACCCAGGGCATCCGCACCAGCTGCGGCTCGAAGATGCTCGACAACTTCAAGGCGCCCTACGACGCCACCGTGGTCGCCAAACTGGCCGCTGCGGGTACCGTGACCCTGGGCAAGACCAACATGGACGAGTTCGCCATGGGCTCTGCCAACGAGTCCAGCTACTACGGCGCGGTCAAGAACCCGTGGAACCTCGAGCACGTACCTGGTGGTTCGTCGGGCGGCTCGGCTGCCGCAGTGGCGGCGCGCCTGCTGCCCGTGGCGACGGCTACCGATACCGGCGGCTCGATCCGTCAGCCCGCAGCCTTCACCAACCTCACAGGCCTCAAGCCCACCTACGGCCGGGTGTCGCGCTGGGGCATGATCGCCTACGCCTCGAGCCTCGACCAGGGCGGCGTGCTGGCCCGCACCGCTGAAGACTGCGCGCTGCTGCTGCAAGGCATGGCCGGCTTCGATCCGCTTGACTCCACCAGCATCGACGAGCCGGTAGCCGACTACAGCGCCACCCTGGCCGCGCCGCTGCAAGGCCTGCGCATCGGCGTACCGAAAGAGTACTTCGGGGCCGGCCTCGACCCGCGCATCGCCAGCCTGGTACAGGCCAGCATCAAGGAGCTGGAAAAACTCGGCGCCGTGATCAAGGACATCAGCCTGCCGAACATGCAGCAAGCCATCCCGGCCTACTACGTGATTGCCCCGGCCGAAGCGTCGTCCAACCTGTCGCGTTTCGACGGCGTGCGCTTCGGCCATCGCTGCGACAACCCTAAAGACCTCACCGATCTCTACAAGCGCTCGCGCGCCGAAGGCTTCGGTGTCGAGGTGCAGCGGCGCATTCTGGTCGGCGCCTACGCGCTGTCGGCCGGCTACTACGACGCCTACTACCTGCAAGCGCAAAAGATCCGTCGCCTGATCAAGAACGATTTCATGGCCGCATTCCATGACGTCGACCTGATCCTCAGCCCGACCACGCCGAATCCGGCCTGGAAGCTCGGCGCCAAGAATGCCGACCCGACCGCCGCGTACCTCGAAGACGTCTACACCATCACCGCCAACCTCGCCGGCCTGCCGGGCCTGTCGATGCCAGCCGGTTTTGCCGACGGCCTGCCGGTGGGTGTGCAATTGCTGGCGCCGTACTTCCAGGAAGGCCGTCTGCTCAACGTGGCGCACCAGTACCAGCAAGTTACCGACTGGCACACCCGCGCTCCTCAGGGCTTTTAAGGAATATGACTATGCAATGGGAAGTCGTGATCGGGCTGGAGATTCACACCCAGCTCGCCACCCAGTCGAAGATTTTCTCCGGCAGCTCCACCACGTTCGGCTCCGAGCCCAACACCCAGGCCAGCCTCGTCGACCTCGGCATGCCCGGCGTGCTGCCGGTGCTCAACCAGGAAGCCGTGCGCATGGCCGTGATGTTCGGCCTGGCCATCGATGCCGAGATCGGCCAGCACAACGTGTTCGCGCGTAAAAACTATTTTTACCCGGACCTGCCCAAGGGCTACCAGATCAGCCAGATGGAGCTGCCGATCGTCGGCAAGGGCCACCTGGACATCACCCTCGAAGACGGCACCATCAAGCGCATCGGCGTGACCCGCGCGCACCTCGAAGAAGACGCCGGCAAGAGCCTGCACGAGGACTTCGCCGGCAGCACCGGCATCGACCTCAACCGCGCCGGCACGCCGCTGCTCGAAATCGTCTCGGAGCCCGAGATGAGCAGCGCCAAGGAAGCCGTGGCCTACGTCAAGGCCATGCACTCGCTGGTGCGCTACCTGGGCATCTGCGATGGCAACATGGCCGAAGGCTCGCTGCGCGTCGACTGCAACGTTTCGATCAAACCCAAGGGCCAGGTCGAGTTCGGTACCCGCTGCGAGATCAAGAACGTCAACTCGTTCCGCTTCATCGAGAAGGCCATCAACAGCGAGATCCAGCGCCAGATCGAGCTGATCGAGGACGGCGGCAAGGTCATCCAGCAAACTCGCCTGTACGACCCGAACACCAACGAAACCCGCGCCATGCGCAGCAAGGAGGAAGCCAACGACTATCGTTACTTCCCCGACCCGGACCTGCTGCCGGTGGTCATCGAGGACGCTTTCCTGGCGGCCACCCGCGCCACCCTGCCCGAGCTGCCGCCGCAAAAGCGCGAGCGCTTCCAGAGTCAGTTCGGCCTGTCGTTGTACGACGCCAGCGTGCTGGCGTCGAGCCGCGAGCAAGCGGACTACTTCGAGCAGGTCGCGGGCATCAGTGGCGACGCCAAGCTGGCGGCCAACTGGGTGATGGTCGAGCTGGGCAGTTTGCTCAACAAGCTGGGGGTCGAGATCGACGAGTCGCCGGTCAGCGCCGAGCAGTTGGGTGGCATGTTGCTGCGCATCAAGGACAACACCATCTCCGGCAAGATCGCCAAGGTGATCTTCGAAGCCATGGCCAACGGTGAAGGCAGTGCCGACCAGATCATCGAAGCCAAGGGCCTCAAGCAGGTCACTGACAGCGGCGCGATCGAGAAGGTGCTTGACGAAATGCTCGCCGCCAATGCCGAGCAGGTCGAACAGTACCGCGCCGCCGACGAGGCCAAGCGTGGCAAGATGTTCGGCTTCTTCGTCGGTCAGGCCATGAAAGCCTCCAAAGGCAAGGCCAACCCGCAACAGGTGAACGAACTGCTCAAGCGCAAGCTCGAGGGCTGATCGGGCGCGCTTCGCGCGAGCCGCAAGCTGCAAGCTCGCGGCTCGCGGCTTGCGGCTCAAAACAAGGAACCGGCAATGCGCTACCTGTTTTTCGCTACCGCCCTGCTCCTGCTCGCCGGCTGTGCCAGCCAGGATGATTCCGTTATCGACCCCCACGGTTATGACGAAACCGGCGTAGCCTCTTTCTATGGTTCGGCTCATCAAGGCAACCGCACCGCCAGCGGTGAACGCTTCGATCAGCAGGACCTCACCGCCGCCCATCGGCGCCTGCCGTTCGGTACGCGGGTCAAGATCACCAACCTGAACAACGACCGCAGCGTGGTGGTGCGCATCAACGATCGCGGCCCGCACACGCGCAATCGCCTCGTCGATGTCTCACGCGCGGCAGCCGAGCAATTGGGCATGATCGGCACCGGTACCGCCAAAGTCCGCGTCCAGGATCTTATCGACTGACCCTCACCAGGAAGCACCGCTATCTTCGATCTCGCCAACCTGCCCGCCTTCAGCCTGATGCAACTGGCTCTGGGCCTGATGATGCTCATCGTCGGCGCCGAGCTGATGGTGCGTTCGGCCGTGCGTGTCGCCGCAAGGTTGCAGGTACGCCCGCTCATCATCGGCCTGACTGTGGTAGCGTTCGGCAGCAGCGCGCCGCAAATGGCAATCAGCACCCAGGCCGTGCTCAACGATGCACCTGACATTGCCGTCGGCAGCGTGGTGGGCAGCAGCGTCTTCAGTCTGCTGGTGACGTTAGGCTGTTGCGCGCTGATCACCCCCCTGCGGGTGTCTCGGCAACTGGTGCGCCTGGATCTGCCAGTGATGCTGGGCGCCAGCGCGCTGGTCTTCGTGCTGGCGTTCATAGGGCCATTGGGCCCTGTCGAAGGCATCGTGCTGCTGACGGCCCTGTCGGGTTATCTGATATTGCTGTTGCGCCAGGCCCGTGAGCATGGCCGCACCTACCCCGCGGCGCCTGTGCCGACCCGTACCTGGCCACGCTGCACGGTCATGTTCGTAGTGGGCATCGGCTTGCTGGTGGGTGGCGGGCGCTGGCTGCTGGACGCCACGGTCGATGTGGCCGGCGACCTGGGGCTGTCGGAGCGAGTGATTGGCCTGACGCTGGTGGCCGTCAGCGCCTCGCTGCCAGAGTTGGTCACCTCGCTGATTGCGGCCCTGCGCGGCCAGCGCGATATCGCCGTCGCCAATGTGGTGGGCAGCAACCTGTTCAACCTCCTCGGCGTGCTGGGGTTTACCGCGCTGCTGGCACCGCTGCCGCTGTCGGTATCTCCCAATGCACTGGCCTTCGACCTGCCGGTGATGCTCGGGGTGGCGGCGTTGAGCCTGCCGCTGTTCTATTCGGGGATGCGCATCACCCGTGGTGAAGGCCTGATGCTGCTGGCGCTGTATGCCATGTACGGCCTGCATCTGGTGTCGTTCGCCACCGGCATGCCGCTTGCCGCCCGGCTGGAGCACGCGATGCTGCGCTACCTGCTGGCGCCGATCGCACTGGTGATTGCCTTCACTACCTGGCGGGCCTGGCGGCGACAGCACTGACGCCTTCGCGGGCAAGCCTCGCTCCCACAGTGTAAACGCGCCTGAGCCTTACATCTGTGGGAGCACAGCTTGCTGGCGAAGGGGCCGGCATGGCTTGCGCAAAAACACAGAATCTCCCTCCGTACTAACCGCCCCAAGCCCCACACCTGTGGGAGCACAGCTTGCTGGCGAAGAGGCCAGCATGGCTTGCGCAAAAACACGGAATCTCCCGCCGTGCAAACTGCGCCTGAGTCATTGGCGGGCCTGGCGGCGACAGCACTGACGCCTTCGCGGGCAAGCCTCGCTCCCACAATGTAAACGCGCCTGAGCCCCACACCTGTGGGAGCACCGCTTGCTGGCGAAGGGGCCGGCATGGCTTGCGCAAAAACACAGAATCTCCCTCCGTGCTAACCGCCCCAAGCCCCACACCTGTGGGAGCACAGCTTGCTGGCGAAGGGGCCGGCATGGCTTGCCCAATAACGCAAGCGTGCGCGTTCGGCGGCGAAGAACCCCTCAAATACGATGTATATCGTCAGGCGCTTTAATGGCCGCTCGCAACACCCCGTACGAAATTTCCCCAGCATACCTACCCGCGTAACCAGCAAAATCCTAAGCCTCTAAACAATGGACGCAACGGAATGCCCACACGCTATGAATCAAAAAAATTACGCAAAGGTCGTTACAGCGAGACCGGCCGTCAATATCTGATTACCTTGGTGACAGCGAATCGTGAACGGTTATTCACATCGTGGCGCCTGGCCTATCCTGCTATCGACGCCTTCAAACGCGCTCAGCAAGATGCAGATGTCGAATCCCTATGCTGGGTCGTCATGCCTGATCATCTTCACTGGCTAATCGAACTTAAGCACCCTCGACTTGCTCACGTGCTAGGCCGTATGAAGTCGCGCTCGACCGTCGTAATGAATCGCCTTTTGAATCGCACGGGGCCGATCTGGCAGAAAGGGTTTCATGATCGAGTGCTGCGCCGCGAAGAGGATGTGAAGAACGTCGCGCGCTACATCGTGGCCAACCCAGTAAGAGCGGGCTTGGTGGAAAAGATCGATGATTATCCAATGTGGGATGCTGTCTGGCTTTGAGGCAAGCCTTCGAATCCATGCCGCAAGGCCTGACCACATCGCGGGCCAGCGTTGCTTCCACATGCCGACCTCTTACGCCTTGGGACATTCTATGGTTTTGGGCAAGCTGTACCGGCCTCTTCGCCAGCAAGCTGTGCTCCCACAGAGTTGGTTGAGCTATCGTGATACACCTGTGGGAGGGTGCCAGTTCGGCGGCGAGGAGCCCTCAGATCCACCCACCCCACTGCAGGATGAACACACCGATATTGGTGGTCACCGCCGCCGCGACCGTGGTGATCACCACGATGGCGGCCGCCAGTTGGTGATTGCCCTTAGCCTCGCGGGCCATGATGTAGCTGGACGAAGCCGTGGGCGCGGCGAAATACAGGAACAGAATGCCCAGATCGGCACCGCGGAATCCGCACAGCCAGGCGCCCAAGGTGCCAATGAACGGCAAACCGACCATCTTCACCAGGCTGGCACTGATTGCCAGCCGGCTGCTTTCGCGCAGCGATGCCAGCGACAAGGTGCCGCCCACGCAGATCAGCGCCAGCGGCAAGGTCATGTTGCCCAGGCTCTGCGCCGAGCCCTCGAGCCAGCGCGGCAAACCGATCTGCCAGTAGGCGAAGGGGATGGCGGCCAGCACGCTGATGATCAACGGATTGCGCACAATGCTGACGAACAGGCTCCACGGGTCGGACTTCATGGCCGGGCTGTAGATGGCCAGAATGATCGACGACAAGGCGTTGTAGAACAGAATCACCAGGCCAGCGAGCACCGCGCCCATCGAGATACCGTAGGCGCCGTACATACTGGCCGCCAGCGCCAGGCCGATGATGCCGTTGTTGCCACGGAAGGCTCCTTGCACGTAAACCCCGCGGTCGACCTTGGGGCAGCGCCAGATCGCCCAGCCCCACGCCGCGAAGAAACTCAGCAGCGTCGCCACGATGAAATAGATCAGCACCGCAGGGCGCAACGCCGTGCGCAAATCGGCGTGGAGGATGCCGAGGAACAGCAGCGCCGGCATGGTGACGTTGAAGACCAGGCCAGAGGCGACACGGATGAAGTTGTCGTCGATCCACTCGATGCGCTTGAGCATCAGACCCAGAAACAGCATGACGAACACCGGAGCGGTGATGGCGAGCGTCTGCAGAAAGATTGCCAGCATGCGGAGGGGGACCTGTTGCCTGTCGTTAGCGAGCTATCATAGCCAGCCGACCATAAAAAAGCGCGCTCATGGCGCGCTTCGGTGCTGCGCGAGGCAGCCAATAGGTGAGGTCAGGATCGGGGGCTTGTGGCCAGGTGATCCGTCTTGCAGCGATACGAATCCCTGTGGGACCGGGCTCTGCGCAGGCAGAGCTCGCTCCCATAGGGGAACACCGTTACGGCTTACTGCGGACCCATCTTGTCCATCAGGGCGGCGAGCATTTCGTACTCTTCGCCGGTCAGGTCGGTCAGCGGGGTGCGCACCGGGCCTGCGTCGTAGCCAGCGATCTTGGCGCCTGCCTTGACGATGCTGACAGCGTAGCCCGACTTGCGGTTACGGATGTCCAGGTACGGCAGGAAGAAATCGTCGATCAGCTTGCCAACGGTTTCGTGATCATCCTTGGCAATCGCGTGGTAGAAGTCCATCGCGGTTTTCGGGATGAAGTTGAACACGGCCGACGAGTAAACCGGCACGCCCAGCGCCTTGTAGGCAGCGGCGTAGACTTCAGCGGTCGGCAAGCCGCCCAGGTAGCTGAAGCGATCGCCCAGACGGCGGCGGATCGAGACCATCAGCTCGATATCGCCCAGGCCATCCTTGTAGCCGATCAGGTTGGGGCAACGCTCGGCCAGGCGCTCCAGCAGCGGAGCAGTCAGGCGGCAGACGTTACGGTTGTAGACGATCACACCGATCTTGACCGATTTGCACACGGCTTCGACGTGAGCGGCAACGCCGTCCTGGCTGGCTTCAGTCAGGTAGTGCGGCAGCAGCAGCAGGCCTTTTGCACCCAGGCGCTCGGCTTCTTGAGCGTATTCGATGGCCTGGCGGGTCGAACCGCCGACACCGGCAAGGATTGGCACGCTGGTGGCGCAAGTGTCGACCGCAGTCTTGATGACTTCCGAGTACTCGCTGGCCGCCAGGGAGAAGAACTCACCGGTACCGCCGGCGGCGAACAGCGCGCTGGCGCCGTACGGGGCGAGCCACTCGAGGCGCTTGATGTAGCCAGCCTTGTGGAAGTCGCCTTGGGCATTGAAGTCGGTGACCGGGAAAGACAGCAGACCGGACGAGAGGATGGACTTGAGTTCTTGTGGAGTCATTGTTCGAACACCCTTGAAAGTACTGTGATGAAAGACATGGGCTTCAGCACCCATTGCCGAAGTCGTACGTCATCGTACAACCATAAATGGAAAGCCTCAAGGGGGGTGTTACATAAATTTATGGGGGAGCTACGATCCCTGTGGAAGCGGGCTCTGCCCGCGAACCTTTTCAGGGTTTTAAAGCGCTGAAGGCTTCGCGGGCAGAGCCCGCTCGCACAAAGGTCAAACGGAGAATCAGCTGGGAGCTTTCTCGGCTTCTTCATGGGCCTGACGCAACCGTTCGCGGCTATTGGTCAGGTGCAGACGCATGGCCGCACGGGCTGCATCCGGGTCCTGGCGGGCGATGGCATCGAAGATTTCCTCGTGCTCGCGACTCAGGCGGGTCATGTAGTGCTGCTGGTCATCATGGGCCAGACGTGCCGAATTGAGCCGCGTGCGGGGAATGATGCTGGTGCCCAGGTGGGTCATGATGTCGGTGAAATAGCGGTTGCCCGTGGACAACGCGATGTGCAAGTGGAACTGGAAGTCCGAAGCCACGGCATCGCGGGCATGGGCCGCGCTGTCGTTGAGCGCATCGAGGGCCGTGCGCATCGCCTGCAATTGCTCATCGGTGCGACGCGTGGCCGCGAGACCTGCCGATTCCACCTCCAGGCTGATGCGCAATTCCAGCACCGCCAGCACGTCGCGCAGAGTGACGATGGTCGCCGGATCGATGCGGAAGCCACTGGGGCTCGGCGTATCGAGCACGAAGGTACCGATGCCATGGCGGGTTTCTACCTGACCGGCCGCCTGCAGCCGTGAAATCGCTTCACGGACCACGGTACGGCTGACGCCCTGCTCTTCCATGATCGCCGACTCCGTCGGCAACTTGTCGCCACGCTTGAGCTCACCACTGCGGATGCGCTCGGACAGGACGGTGACCAGCTCCTGAGCGAGGCTGCGAGGTTTGCGGCGGGCGCGAGGTTGGGCGCTCTGGTTATCCATGGTTCTGCTTATCCGTTGTTGCCATCGGGCGGTGACATAAGTTTGATTTCGCCATAATAGCGCATCGCGGTTGTACGACTACAGTTGACTTGAGGATGGATGTTTCAAACCAAGGCCGGTCCCTGCGCCTGCAACTGCCCGGACTCGATCCGCACCCGACGCGGGTGGAACCGATCGAGGCTGCTGCGATGGCCCACGCTGACGATGCTCAAACCGGGCAACTGCGCCATGAGCCCTTCATACAGCGCGGCCTCGTCCTCTTCGTCCATGGCCGACGTCGCCTCGTCCATGAACAGCCACTGCGGCTTGAACAACAAGGCGCGGGCAAACGCCAGACGCTGCTGCTCGCCCGGCGACAGCAGGCTCTGCCAGTGCTGCTCCTCGTCAAGCCGGGGAATCAGCTGCTCGAGGCGGCAATCTGTGAGTGCCTGTGCATAACTCTCTTCGCCGTACGCGTCCCCCTCCTGTGGATAACTGAGCGCTTCACGCAGGGTACCGATCGGCAGGTAGGGTTTTTGCGGCAAGAACAGCAAGCGCCCTTCGGGCAGGCGAATGGTCCCGCCACCTTCAGGCCACAGCTCGCCCATGGCGCGTAGCAGGCTGCTTTTGCCGCTGCCGGAGCGGCCGCTGATCATCACCCGTTCGCCAGGCGCAACGGTCATGGCGGCGCCGCTGAGCAGATGGCGAGTGGTACCCAGATCGAGATCCAGCCGCTCTACTACCAGGGCATTGCCGCCGTGCTGCACGTCGATGGCCGGGCTGCGTTGCTCGTTCTCATCCATCGCCGAGCGAAAACTCAGGAGACGATTACAGGTCGCCGTCCAACTGGCCAGCGCCGCAAAGGAATCGATGAACCAGCTCATGTTCTCTTGCACGTTGCCAAACGCCGAGCTGATCTGCATCAGCCCGCCCAGCTCGATCTTGCCGGTGAAGTAGCGTGGCGCAGCGACGATGAACGGGAAGATCGTCGAGATCTGACCATAGCCAGCGGTAAAGAACGTCAGGCGCTTGGTGACTCGCATCAGCGACCAGTAGTTGCTCCAGATATCGCTGAAGCGCTTGCCGAGGTGGCGCTTTTCGTTGGCCTCACCCTGGTAAAGCGCAATGCTTTCAGCGTTCTCGCGTACGCGCATCATGGAGAAACGCAAATCGGCTTCATAGCGCTGTTGCAGGTAGTTGAGCGGAATCAAATGGCGACCGATCAAATGCGTCAGCCAGCTGCCGACCACGGCATACAGCAGTGCACACCAGAACATGTAGCCGGGGATGTTGATGCCGAACACTTCGATATCGCCCGACACGCCCCACAGAATCACTGAGAACGATACCAGGCTGACCACGTTGCGCAGCAGGCCGATGCTCAGGCTGAGGGTATCGGAGGTGAAGTTGTTGAGGTCTTCACTGATGCGTTGGTCAGGGTTGTCGGTATAGGGGTGGCGTTCGAGGTGGTAGTAATTCTTGTGATCCAGCCAGCGCTTGAAATGCTGTTCGGTGAGCCAGCGACGCCAGCGCAGGGTGAGCATCTGGGTCAGATACAGGCGATACACCGCGCCTAGAATGGCGACCGTGGCAATGCCGCCAAAGTTGAGGATCAGCCGCCAGAACTCGGTGGAGTTCTTTTCCTGCAGGGCGTTATAGAAGTCCTTGTACCAGCTGTTCAGCCATACCGAAATGCCGACGCTGAACAGCGACAGGGCAATTACCGCGATCAGCAGCGCCCAGGCCTTGCCCTTCTCTTCACTGCGCCAGTAAGGCGTCACCAGCTGCCAGACCTTGCGAAAAAAATGACGGTGCACGACGGAGTTGATCGCCGCAGTTTCTGCGTTTCGATTCATATTCAGGCTCGGTTACCAGAAAGCCAGCCACAGCGACCCGTCCTGGGCGCCCGGGCTGCACGGGATAGCGTAGGGCAGGCGCTCAGCGCCGAACCGGGCGTTTCTGCAATTTGCGCTGCAGGGTGCGGCGGTGCATGCCCAGCGCACGGGCGGTGGCCGAGATATTGCCCTCATGCTCACCCAGTACGCGCTGGATATGCTCCCACTGCAGGCGGTCGACGGACATGGGGTTGTCGGGCACCAGGTTGTCGAGGTCGGCGTGTTCGGTCAGCAACGCGGCCAGCACGTCGTCGGCATCGGCCGGCTTGCACAGGTAGTTGCAGGCGCCGCGCTTGATTGCCTCGACGGCAGTGGCGATGCTGGAATAGCCCGTGAGGATGACCACGCGCATCTCTGGGTCGAGTTCCAGCAGCTTGGGCAACAGCACCAGGCCGGAATCGCCTTCCATCTTCAAGTCCAGCGCGGCAAAGTCAGGCAGATCATCCTTGGCGATCTCCAGCCCTTCGTCAGCGGAACCGGCGGTGCTTACCCGGAAGCCGCGGCGGCTCATGGCGCGGGCCATGACGCGGGTAAAGGTGGCATCGTCATCGACCAGCAGCAGGTGCGGCAGCTCTTCGCTTTCGACCTGGTTTTCATCACTCATGTCTATCTCCTCGGGCGTCACGGGGCAGGCGCAGCTCGGTCAATGTGCCGCCCTCTTCATGACTATAGAGTTTTACCGAGCCGCCTGCGCGAGTCACGCTGGCCTTGCTCAGAAAAAGGCCCAGGCCGAAGCCCTTGCCTCCTTTGGTGGTCAGGAAAGGTTTACCTATTTGTTCGGCAATTGCTACCGGGACACCGGGCCCGCGGTCGCGAATATGGATGAAGATGTTTTCATCGTCCCAATCAACCTTGACAGCGAGGTCGTCGGGGCAGGCATCGGCAGCGTTGTTGAGCAGGTTCAACAGCGCCTGGGTCAGGTCCGGCGCGGGCGCCAGGGTCGGCACGGCGCCTTGCCCCAGGCGCGTGAAGCGATAAGTGGCCTCGGGGCGCATCAGGTGCCAGCGGTTGAGCGCTTCGTCGAGCCAGAAGGTCACTTCCTGCTCGACCACGGCCTGGCGTCGGTTGGCCTCGGCAGCACGCACCAACTGCTGCAACGTCTCTTTGCAGAGCTTGACCTGATCCTGAAGGATCGACAGGTCTTCCTGCAGCGCGGGGTCGGGGTGATCCTGGCGCATTTCCTTGAGCAGCACGCTCATGGTCGACAGCGGCGTGCCCAGTTCGTGGGCGGCGCCGGCGGCTTCGGTGGCCACTGCCAGCAATTGCTGGTCGCGCAGGCCCTCTTCGCGGCGTTCGGCACGCAGTTGCTCCTGACGGCGCAGCTCTTCGGCCATTTTCGCGGCGAAGAAGGTGATTACTGCTGCGGCCAGGGCGAAACTCAGCCACATGCCGTAGATCTGCATGCTTTCGCGGCCGATCACGGTCGGTTCCAGCGGGTGGAAGCTGACCAGCATGAAGGTGTAACAGGCCAGCGCGACGCCCGTGAGAATCAGCGAATACACCCAGCGCAGGGTGACGGCGGCGATGGTCAACGGCACCAGATAGTAGGAGACGAACGGGTTGGTCGAGCCGCCCGAGTAGTAGAGCAGCGCACTGTGGATCAACAGATCGCAGGCGAGCTGCACGGCATATTCGAGCTCGGTGACCGGCAACGAGGTGCGCAGCCGCAACGCCGTCAGCAGGCACAGGCCCATGGAGCAACCCAGGGTCACGCTCAGCGCCAGCCAGGGCAGCGGCAGCAAATGAGTCAGGTAGGCGAACCCCACCGAACCGGCTTGCGCGGCCAGCACCAGGATGCGTACGAAGGTCAGGCGCCAGAGATTCTGACGGGTAGCGGACAGTGGTAATACGGGGGCGAGCATGAGCTCTCCTGATGAGTGCTCCACGTGGATCGGCAAGTATAACCAAATCGCGCCGCTGACGACCGACGATGCGGCAAACGGCCACATCCTCAGGGACACACGGCGCCCCCTGTGGGGAGCGGGCTTGCGCTGGGTGGGACAATTTTGCTGACGAGGGCTGAACCCGCCCTCACCTTTGAACTCTGTTTGGCATACCCTTGCACCCCACCAAACGACAACAAGGAGTGACTGCCCATGCTTCGCACGACCCCATTGATCCTCGGCGCCAGCCTGCTGATCAGCCTGCCCGCGCTGGCCGACGAGCCGCACTACAACCAGATATCCCTGCGCGCCGAAGTCAGCCAGGAAGTCCCGCGCGACCTCATGCAGGTCACCCTCTATACCGAAGCCCAGGACGCCGACGCCGGCAAACTCGCCGGCCAGATCAGCGAAACCCTCAACAAGGCGCTGGCCGAAGCCCGGCAGGTCAAGGCCGTGACCATTCGCCAGGGCAGCCGCAACAGCTACCCCATCTATGACGACAAGGGCCAGGCCATCACCGGCTGGCGCGAGCGCGCCGAGCTGCGCCTCGAAAGCGCCGACTTCCCGGCCCTGTCCAAGCTCACTGGCGAACTGCTGACGCAACTGAAAATGGGCGGCATGGACTTCAGCATTGCCCCGGCCACGCGCAAGGCCAGCGAAGATGCACTGCTCAAGGACGCCGTGGCGGCCTTCAAAGCGCGCGCGCAACTCGCCACGGATGCCTTGGGTGGTAAAAGCTACAAGGTGGTCAACCTCAACCTTAACAGTGCCGGTTATCCACAGCCTTTCGCCCGCGCGCCGATGATGATGAAAGCCGCCCGCGCCAGCGACGCCGTGACCCCGGATGTCGAAGCCGGCACCAGCGATGTCAGCGTCAACGCCGACGGTACGATTGAAGTGCAGATGCCGTAAGGTGACTGCACCGGCCCCTTCGCCAGCAAGCTGTGCTCCCACACGGTAGGAGCAAGGCTTGCCCGCGAAAGTGCACCGGCCCCTTCGCCAGCAAGCTGCGCTCCCACACGGTAGGAGCAAGGCTTGCCCGCGAAAGCGCACCGGCCCCTTCGCCAGCAAGCTGCGCTCCCACACGGTAGGAGCAAGGCTTGCCCGCGAAAGCGCACCGGCCCCTTCGCCAGCAAGCTGCGCTCCCACATGGTGGGAGCAAGGCTTGCCCGCGAAAGCGCCATCCGCAACAACGGCAATGGTCCTGACTCCCGGAGAACCCGCAATGCTCAAACCCCTGCTTCTGACCACCGCCCTGCTCGCCTGCGCTCCTCTGGCCCAGGCGGCCAGCACCCTGGTCTATTGCTCCGAAGCCAGCCCCGCCGGCTTCGACCCCAGCCAGTACACCAGCGGCACCGACTTCGACGCCTCGGCCGAAACCGTCTTCAACCGCCTGACCCAGTTCAAGCGCGGCGGCACCGAGGTAGAACCCGGCCTGGCCACGCGCTGGGACGTGGCCCCGGACGGCCTCACCTACACCTTCCATCTGCGCTCGGGCGTCAAGTTCCACACCACCGACTACTTCACCCCCAGCCGCGATTTCGATGCCGACGACGTGCTGTTCACCTTCCGTCGCCTGCTCGACCCCAATCACCCGTTCCGCAAGGCCTACCCGTCGGAGTCCCCGTACTTCGGCGACATGGACCTCAACACCACCATCGCCTCGGTCGACAAGACCGACGCTCAGACCGTGGTGTTCAAGCTCAACCATATCGACGCCGCGTTCATCCAGAACCTGGCCATGAGTTTCGCGTCCATTCAATCCGCCGAATACGCCGACCAGCTGCTCAAGGAAGGCAAGGCCGAAGACATCAACCAGAAGCCGATCGGCACCGGCCCCTTCGTGTTCAAGCGCTACCAGAAGGACACGCAGATCCGCTACACGGCCAACAAGAGCTACTGGAAACCCGAGGACGTGAAGATCGACAACCTGATCTTCTCGATCAACACCGACCCGGCCGTGCGCCTGCAGAAACTCAAGGCCGGCGAATGCCAGGTCAGCGGCTATCCGCGCCCCAGCGACATCACCCTGATGGAGCAGGACCCGAACCTTAAAGTGCTGCATCAACCGGGCTTCAACCTGGGCTTCCTGGCCTATAACGTCACCCACAAGCCGCTGGATCAGCTAAAAGTGCGTCAGGCACTGGACATGGCCATCGACAAGCCGGCGATCATCAAGGCGGTCTACGGCCAGGCGGGGCAACTGGCGAGCAATGCCCTGCCGCCGGGCCAGTGGTCCTTTGACCCGAGCATCAAGGACGCGCCCTATAATCCGGACAAGGCCAAGGCCCTGCTCAAGGAGGCCGGCGTCGCCCCCGGCACCGAGATCAACCTGTGGGCCATGACGGTGCAGCGCGCCTCCAACCCCAATGCGCGGATGTCGGCACAGATGATCCAGAGCGACTGGGCCAAGATCGGCATCAAGGCCAATATCGTCAGCTACGAGTGGGGCGAGTACATCAAGCGCGCCAAGGCCGGCGAGCACGATGCGATGATCTACGGCTGGACCGGCGACAACGGCGACCCCGACAACTGGCTCGGCGTGCTCTACAGCTGTGCGGCGGTCAAGGGCAGCAACTACGCCAAATGGTGCGACCCTGCCTACGACAAACTCATCCAGCAGGCCAAGACCACCAGCGATCGCGACACCCGCATTCGCCTGTATCAGCAGGCCCAGCAGATCCTCAAGGCGCAGGTGCCGATTACCCCGATCGCCAACTCGGTGGTCTACCAGCCGATGCGCAAAGAGGTCCAGGATTTCAAGATCAGCCCCTTCGGTCTGACGCCTTTCTATGGTGTCAGCGTGCGGCCTTGAGCCTCGGCGCCCCATTTCAGAGCCTTCGGCTTCGAGATGGGGCGCCACGCCGGGTAAATGACACCAACTCGTCTTTACTTGAACATACAAGATTGTAATTAGTTATACACAAGCGACATTCAAGTACGCCCGTACCACTTTTTTGCCCTTCTCCTGCCCTTAGGCATTGCAACGGTATGAGCCCTGCATAAGTATCGGCAGGACGACTCACAAGGTCGCCCTCTTAATTAAAATGACAACACTGAGGCCACCATGCTCAAACACGCGGTCATTCCGTTCATCCTAGGCGCAGGTTTGCTCGCCAGTACCCCCTTCGCCCAAGCTGCGACCAACCTGGTGTTCTGCTCCGAAGGCAGCCCTGCCGGCTTCGACCCGGGCCAGTACACCACCGGTACCGACTTCGATGCCTCGGCCGAAACCATCTTCAACCGGCTGTCGCAGTTCGAGCGTGGCGGCACCGCCGTCGAGCCGGGCCTGGCCACCAGCTGGGACGTGTCGCCGGACGGCCTCATCTATACCTTCCATCTGCGCCAGGGCGTCAAGTTCCACACCACCGACTACTTCAAGCCGACCCGTGATTTCAACGCCGACGACGTGCTGTTCACCTTCAACCGCATGCTCGACAAGGACATGCCGTTCCGCAAGGCCTACCCCACCGAGTTCCCGTACTTCACCGACATGGGCATGAACGACAACATCACCAAGGTCGAGAAGGTCGACGACCACACCGTCAAGTTCAACCTCAAGGAAGTCGATGCCGCGTTCATCCAGAACATGGCCATGAGCTTCGCCTCGATCCAGTCGGCTGAATACGCCGCTCAGTTGCTCAAGCAAGGCAAGCCCGAGGACATCAACCAGAAGCCCATCGGCACCGGCCCGTTCGCGTTCAAGAGCTACCAGAAAGACTCGAACATCCGCTACGTCGGCAACAAGAGCTACTGGAAGCCCGAGGACGTGAAGATCGACAACCTGATCTTCGCCATCACCACCGACGCCTCGGTGCGCATGCAGAAGCTCAAGAAGAACGAGTGCCAGGTCACCCTCTTCCCCCGTCCGGCCGACATCGAGCCGCTGAAGAAAGACCCGAACCTGAAGATGCCTGAGCAGGCCGGCTTCAACCTCGGCTACATCGCCTACAACGTGACCCACAAGCCGCTCGACAAGCTGCAGGTACGCCAGGCGCTGGACATGGCGATCGACAAGCCGGCGATCATCGGCGCGGTGTACCAGGGCGCCGGCCAATTGGCGGTCAACGCCATGCCGCCGACCCAATGGTCGTACGACAAGAGCATCAAGGACGCCCCGATGGACGTCGCGAAAGCCAAGGACCTGCTCAAACAGGCCGGCGTCGCAGATGGCACCGAAATCCAGCTGTGGGCCATGCCCGTGCAGCGGCCCTACAACCCCAACGCCAAGCTGATGGCCGAAATGCTGCAGTCGGACTGGGCCAAGATCGGCATCAAGGCCAAGATCGTCAGCTACGAATGGGGCGAGTACATCAAGCGCGCCAAGGCCGGCGAAACCGACGCCATGCTGATCGGGTGGAGCGGCGACAACGGTGATCCGGACAACTGGCTGGGCACGCTGTTCGGCTGCGACGCGGTCAATGGCAACAACTTCGGCAAATGGTGCGACCCGGTCTACGACAAGCTGATCAAGCAGGCCAAGTCCACCCCCGACCAGGCCAAGCGCACCGAGCTGTATACGCAGGCTCAGCAGTACCTCAAGAGCCAGGTGCCGATGACCCCCATCGCGCACTCCACGGTGTACCAGCCGATGCGCAACAACGTCCAGGACTTCAAGATCAGCCCATTTGGCCTGAACTCGTTCTACGGCGTCAGCATCAAGTAACC
Source organism: Pseudomonas baltica (assembly GCF_031880315.1). Classification (NCBI taxonomy): domain Bacteria; kingdom Pseudomonadati; phylum Pseudomonadota; class Gammaproteobacteria; order Pseudomonadales; family Pseudomonadaceae; genus Pseudomonas; species Pseudomonas baltica. The sequence goes on from NZ_CP134771.1 coordinate 2,551,767, forward strand.
CCCAACTGCGACCTCTGTAGTGCCTTCGGGCGCTGCATTGGGAGCGGCTTGCCTGGAAAAACAATACCCCAGCAGATGTCGGGAAAATTTTCGCCCAACCCTTACGGGGCCTTCAGATTTTTCCTACAAGCCACGGCGATTTGTCTGATTTACACGACCTCCATGGCTACTTAGTTTCCGGGGCAGCTCTCCCCAAACGACAAGAAGGAAAAGCCATGCGACACGCGTTAATGTTTGCCTCGACCCTTGCTCTGGCCGTGCAGTCCGGCCTGAGCCATGCCGCACCCAAAACCCTGGTGTTCTGCTCCGAAGGCAGCCCGGCCGGTTTCGATACCGCGCAGTACACCGGCGGCACCGATAACGACGCCGCCGAGCCGCTGTACAACCGCCTCGCCGAGTTCGAAAAAGGCGGCACCGCGGCCATCCCGTCGCTGGCCAAAAGCTGGGACATCTCCGAGGACGGCCTGACCTACACCTTCCACCTGCGCGAAGGGGTCAAGTTCCACAGCAGCAAGGCCTTCGTGCCCAGCCGTGCGTTCAACGCCGACGACGTGCTGTTCACGTTCAATCGCATGCGCGACCCTCAGCACCCGTTCCGCCTGGCGTATGCCACCGAGTTCCCGTACTTCGTCGGCATGGGCCTGCACCAGAACATCGCCAACATCGAGAAGACCGACCCGCTGACCGTGGTCTTCACCCTCAATGAAGTCGATGCCGCGTTCATCCAGAACCTGGCGATGAACTTCGCCTCTATCCTGTCCGCCGAATACGCCGAGCAACTGCTCGACCGCGGCAAGCCCAGCGACATCAATCATCAGCCCATCGGCACCGGGCCGTTCGCCTTCCAGCGCTATCAGAAGGACTCGCAGATCCGCTACGTCGCGCACAAAGGCTATTGGAACCCCAGCGACGTCAAGCTCGACCAGTTGATCTTCTCGATCAATACCGATGCGTCGGTGCGCATGCAGAAACTGCGCAAGAACGAGTGCCAGGTCACCCTCAATCCACGCCCGGCAGACCTGCCCGCGCTCAAGCAGGACGCCAAGCTCAAGGTGGTCGAACAGGCCGGCTACAACCTCGGCTACGTCGCCTACAACGTTGAGCGCGCGCCTTTCGACCAACTGCAGGTGCGCCAGGCTCTGGACATGGCGGTCGACAAGCAGGCGATCCTCGATACCGTGTTCCAAAGCGCCGGCCAGCGCGCGGTAAACGCTATGCCGCCCACTCAGTGGGGCTATGACGACAGCATCAAGGACGCTCCTTACGACCCGGTCAAGGCCAAGGCCATGCTCGAAGCCGCCGGGGTCAAGCCGGGCACCGAGATCACCCTCTGGGCCATGCCCGTGCAACGTCCCTACAACCCCAACGCCAAGCTGATGGCCGAGATGCTCCAGGACGACTGGGCCAAGGTCGGCATCAAGACGCGCATCGTCAGCTACGAGTGGGGTGAATACCTCAAGCGCGTGAAAAACGGCGAGCACGATGTCGCTCTGATGGGTTGGACCGGCGACAACGGCGACCCCGACAACTGGCTGGGCACCCTCTACAGCTGCGCTTCGGTGGGCGCCAACAACGCCAGCCGCTGGTGCGATCAGCCCTATGACGCGTTGGTCACCAAGGCCAAGCAACTGACCGATCGCGATGCCCGCAGCGACCTCTACAAGCAGGCCCAGCAGCGCCTCAAGAGCCAGGTGCCGATGACCCCGATCGCCCACTCCACGGTCAGCCAACCGTTGAGCGTCAAGGTCGCGGACTTCCATGTCAGCCCGTTCGGACGCAACGCTTTCAGCGGCGTTTCGATCGTTGATTGAGATTCACCCGCAGTTCCCGAGCGCACAAAGACGCCTGGGGTTAAATAAGAAAAGGAGCATCACTGTGCACTTGAAGAAAATTTCCCTGCTGGCCCTGTCCATCGGCACCTTCAGCCTCGGCGCTGAAGCACGATCCGAGGCCGAAACCGCCCCTGAAGCCGAAGGCCGCGGTTTTCAATCCACTCGTTTCAAAACCAGCAACGCCCAGAGCGAGGCCAAGGGCTTTGTCGAAGAACAATCGCTGAGCGGCTGGACGCGCAACTTCTTCGCCCAGGAACGCACTCAGCGCAAGACGAGATTCGCCATCGACAAGGGCAACGGCCGCAGCGAAAGCACCCGGCTGCGAGAGACCTGGACCCAAGGCACCGTGCTCGACTACAGCTCGGGCTTCACTCAGGGCACGGTCGGCATCGCGGCGCAGGTGGCGGCCTACAACGAAATCGCCTTGCAACAGGGCAAAGGTCGCATCGCCGGCGGCGGCAACCGCACCCTCACCGACCACGACGGCGAAGCGGTCGAGCAATGGAGCAAGCTGGGCCTGGCCAACCTCAAGGCTCGCGTTTCCAACACCACGCTGACTGCCGGGCGCATGGCCTACAACTCGCCGATCGTCGATGTAATCGGCAACCGCGCCTTGCCGTCGAGCTTCGAAGGCGTGGCCATCAACAGCGCCGAATTCGACAACCTGACGTTCGATTTCGCCGCCTTCGACCGCGTCTCGCCGCGTACCGAGCAAAGCCAGACGCGCTTCGTCAGTGAATACGCCGATCGCTCGATCACCGCCGATCACGTCGCGCTGGCGGGCCTCAGCTACCAGCCATTCCACAACCTTGCCACCAAGCTCTACGCCGCCAACGTCAAGGATTTCTGGAACCAGTACTACCTCAACATCGAGCACTCGGCCGGCGACAACGCCAGCTTGCAGCTCGACACCGCCTTCAACTACTACAAGACCCGCGACACCGGCCAGCGCAAGCTGGGCGCCATCGACAACAACACCTACAGCCTGAGCCTCACCGCCAGCCACAAGGCCCACAACCTGACCCTGGCGTACCAGGAGGTCGACGGTAACGAGTACTTCGATTACCTGCACGAAACCAACGGCATCTACCTGGCCAACTCGCTGCTCTCGGACTTCAACGGCCCTAACGAGAAGTCCGTGCAAGTCGCCTACGGCCTGGACATGGCCGGCTACGGCGTGCCCGGCCTGGCGATGAATATCTACACGGCGCGTGGCTGGGGCATCGACGGCACCCACTACAAAGGCGGCGCCTATGACGTGCTCGCCCTCGACGGCGAAAAACACATCGAATACGGCATCGGCGCCAGCTACGTGATCCAGAGCGGCGCACTCAAGAACAGCCGTATCAAAGCCACCTACGCGACCCACCGCGCCAGCGCCAATCAGGCCGATGGCAGCCTGAGAGAGCTGCGCGTGGTCACGCAGATCCCATTCAACCTGCTGTAACCAACGGCTGCGGTCGATTCGACGGATCGGCCGCAGCGACTAATCTGCACTTGAGCGAAGAGGGTTCCAATGAAAGCGCATCCACTCCACGCAGCACTCGCGGTTGCCTTGCTGAGCCTTTCTGGCGGTCTGCTGGCCAAACCGCTGGTAGTCTGTACCGAGGCCAGCCCCGAGGGCTTCGACATCGTCCAGTACACCGCTGCGACGACCGCCGATGCGGTATCGGAAACCATCTTCAATCGCCTGGTGGACTTCGTGCCCGGCACCACCGACATCGAGCCGGGCCTGGCCAGCAGCTGGGACATCAGCGCCGATGGCCTGACCTACACCTTCCACCTGCGCCAAGGCGTCAAGTTCCAGACCACCGACTACTTCAAGCCCAGCCGTGAGTTCAACGCCGATGACGTGCTGTGGAGCTTCGAGCGCCAACTCGATCCCAAGCACCCCTGGCATGAACAGACCAGCTTCGGTTATCCCTATTTCGAAACCATGGGTTTCAAGGACCTGATCGCGCGCATCGACAAGGTCGACGACCACACCGTCACCTTCACCCTCAAGCGCGCCGAAGCGCCGTTCCTGCGCGACATGGCCATGGGCTTCACCTCGATCTACTCCGCCGAATATGGCGACCAGTTGCTCAAGCAAGGCAAGCAGGCCGACCTCAACAGCAAGCCGGTCGGCACCGGGCCGTTCATCTTCAGCCGTTACAACAAAGACGCTCAGGTGCGCTACAAGGCCAACCCGGACTACTACAAGGGCAAGCCGCCGGCCGATCCGCTGGTGTTCGCCATCACCGTGGACAGCAACGTGCGCATGCAAAAGATTCGCGCCAACGAGTGCCAGGTGGCGGTGTATCCCAAGCCCGACGATATCAAGGCGCTCAAGGCCGACCCGAATCTGCGGGTCGAAGAGATGGACGCGTTGATGACCAGCTTCCTGGGCATCAACACCCAGCATAAGTACTTGAGCGATATCCGCGTGCGCGAGGCCATCGCCCTGGCGCTCGACAAACAGAATTTCGTGCGCACGCTGTTCGGCGAAGGCAATGCCACGCCGGCAATCGGCCCCTACCCGACCACGTTGCTGGGGTATAATCGCGCGCTCGTGGACACCCCCTACGATCCGGCCCGTGCGCGCGAACTGCTCAAGCAGGCAGGCGTGCCCGAAGGCACCGTGCTGACCGTGTTCACCCGCAACGGCGGCGGCGCGACCAACCCCAATCCGGCGCTGGGGGCGCAATTATTGCAAGCTGACTTGGCCAAGGTCGGGCTCAAGGTGGATATCCACGTGCTGGAATGGGGCGAGCTGCTCAAGCGCCTGAAGAGCGGCGAGCACGACCTGGGCTTCTATGGCTGGGCCGGCGACAACGGCGACCCGGACAACTTCCTGGCCCCGAACCTGAGCTGCGCGGCCGCCAGCAACGGCGAAAACATCGCCCGCTGGTGCGACAAGGACTTCGATGCACTGTTGGCTGGCGCCCGCGCCACCACTGAACCGGCCAAGCGCGCGGCACTCTATGAACAGGCGCAGGTGATTTTCCAGCAGCAACACCCGTGGATCGCCCTGGCCTACCCCAAGCTGTTCACTGTTACACGCACCGATGTCGAAGGCTTTCACATAAGCCCACTGACCAATAACAACTTCGCCACCACGCATGTGAAGTGAAGACAACGCTGAGTCGGGCGTTCTATCCGAACGCCCGATGCAGGCATGCCTAGCCGGCTGATGAGGTATCACGAAAGATGTTGAGTTTTATTGCCCGCCGATTGGGATTGCTGATCCCTACCTTCTTCGGCATCACCTTGTTGACGTTCGCGCTCATCAGGATGATCCCCGGAGATCCCGTCGAAGTGATGATGGGCGAACGCCGTGTGGACCCCGAGATGCACGCGCAGGCCATGGAACGGCTGGGTCTGAACAAGCCGCTGTACGCACAGTATCTCGATTACGTGGGCAAACTGGCCCACGGTGATCTGGGCGAATCGCTGCGCACCCGCACCAGTGTGTGGGGCGAGTTCAAGTCGCTGTTTCCGGCCACCCTGGAGCTGTCCATCGCGGCGCTGATCTTCGCCGGGGTGTTCGGCCTGCTGGCCGGGGTCATCGCCGCACTCAAGCGAGGGTCCCTGTTCGACCATGGGGTCATGGGCATCTCCCTGGCGGGGTATTCGATGCCGATCTTCTGGTGGGGGTTGATCCTCATCATGTTCTTCTCCGTGAGCCTGGGGTGGACGCCCGTGTCGGGGCGCATCGACCTGCTCTACGACATCGAGCCCCGCACCGGCTTCATGCTGATCGACACCTTGCTCAGCGACGAACAAGGCTCCTTCGTCGACGCCGTACGTCACCTGATCCTGCCCTCCATCGTGCTCGGCACCATCCCGCTGGCGGTGATCGCGCGCATGACCCGCTCCTCGATGCTCGAAGTGCTGCGTGAAGACTACGTGCGAACCGCCCGGGCCAAGGGCCTGTCGCCGGCCCGCGTGGTATTCGTGCACGGCTTGCGCAATGCACTGATCCCGGTGCTGACGGTGTTCGGCCTGCAAGTCGGCACCCTGCTGGCCGGCGCCGTGCTGACCGAAACCATTTTCTCCTGGCCGGGCATCGGCAAATGGCTGATCGAAGCCATCGGCGCCCGCGACTACCCCGTGGTGCAGAACGGCATTCTGTTGATTGCCTGCCTGGTCATTCTGGTCAACTTCGTCGTGGACATCCTCTACGGCCTGGCCAACCCACGTATCCGTCATCAGCGCTGAGACCCTAATCATGAGTACGCCAACCCCTGCGGTCGCAGTCGATCAAAGTCTGCTTTACCCCTCCCCCTACAAGGAATTCTGGCAAGCGTTCGCCAAGAACAAAGGCGCCGTCGCCGGCCTGCTGTTCATGATCCTGATCGTGTTCTGCGCGCTGTTCGCCCCCTGGGTAGCGCCGCATGACCCTAGCGAGCAGTTCCGAGATGCACTGCTCACTCCGCCATCCTGGCTCGAGGGTGGCCAGTGGCAGTACCTGCTGGGTACCGATGAACTGGGTCGCGACCTGCTGTCGCGGCTGATCCACGGCTCGCGGCTGTCGCTGCTGATCGGTTTGTCATCGGTATTGATGTCGCTGATTCCAGGGATCTTCCTGGGCCTGATCGCCGGTTTCTTCCCGCGCATCATGGGGCCGTCGATCATGCGCCTGATGGACGTGATGCTGGCTCTGCCATCGCTGCTGCTGGCTGTGGCGATCGTCGCCATCCTCGGCCCTGGCCTGATCAATACCGTGATCGCCATCGCCGTGGTCTCGCTGCCCTCCTATGTGCGCCTGACTCGGGCAGCGGTGATGGGCGAACTGAACCGCGACTACGTTACCGCTGCACGCCTGGCGGGTGCTTCGCTACCACGGCTGATGTTCGTTACCGTGCTGCCCAATTGCATGGCGCCGCTGATCGTGCAGGCAACCTTGAGCTTCAGTTCGGCAATCCTCGACGCTGCCGCCTTGGGCTTCCTGGGCCTGGGTGTGCAACCGCCGACGCCAGAGTGGGGCACCATGCTCGCCTCGGCGCGGGACTACATCGAACGCGCCTGGTGGGTGGTGAGCCTGCCTGGCCTGACCATCTTGCTCAGCGTGCTGGCAATCAACCTGATGGGCGACGGACTGCGCGATGCGCTGGACCCGAAACTCAAGAATGCCGCCTGAGGAGCCGACCATGTCACTGTTGAATATTTCCAATCTCTCGGTGCGCTTCGGCGACCGTAACGCGGTACCGGTGGTCGACGGCCTCGACCTCAAGGTCGACAAGGGCGAAGTGCTGGCGATCGTCGGCGAATCCGGCTCGGGCAAATCGGTGACCATGATGGCGCTGATGGGCCTGGTCGATGCGCCCGGCATCGTCACCGCCGACTCACTGGTGTTCGATGGCAACGATATGCTCAACCTGAGCAGTCGCCAGCGCCGCAAGGTGGTGGGCAAGGACCTGGCGATGATCTTCCAGGACCCGATGACCGCCCTCAACCCCAGCTACACCGTGGGTTTCCAGATCGAAGAAGTGCTGCGCCAGCACTTGGGCATGTCCGGAAAAGCGGCGCGTCAACGGGCGTTGGAGCTGCTGAAAAAAGTCGAGATCCCGGCCCCGGAAAGCCGTCTCGATGCCTATCCGCACCAGCTGTCCGGCGGCATGAGCCAGCGGGTGGCGATTGCCATGGCCATCGCCGGCGAGCCGAAACTGCTCATCGCCGACGAGCCGACCACCGCCCTGGACGTGACCATTCAGGCGCAGATCATGGAGCTGCTGCTCAACCTGCAACAAGAGCAGAACATGGCCCTGATCCTCATCACCCACGACCTCGCCGTGGTCGCCGAGACCGCCCAGCGCGTGTGCGTGATGTACGCCGGCCAGGCGGTCGAAGTGGGCCATGTCCCGCAACTGTTCGACGTGCCAGGGCACCCTTACAGCGAAGCGCTGCTGGCGGCGATTCCCGAGCACAGCGCAGGCGCCGAGCGCCTGGCAACACTGCCGGGTATCGTTCCCGGCCGCTATGACCGGCCGCAAGGCTGTCTGTTGTCGCCACGTTGCCCCTATGTACAGGAAAACTGCCGCACCCAACGCCCCGGCCTCGACCCCAAGGCCCACAGCCTGGCCCGTTGTTTCTATCCGCTGAACCAGGAGGTGGCGTGATGAGCGTCGTACTGACCGCCCGTGACCTGACCCGTCACTATCATGTCTCCACCGGCCTGTTCAAACCCCAAGCCGTGGTGCGCGCCCTCAATGGCGTGTCCTTCGAGCTGGAAGCCGGCAAGACCTTGGCCGTGGTGGGTGAATCGGGGTGTGGCAAGTCCACCCTGGCCCGCGCCCTGACCCTGATCGAAGAGCCTTCATCGGGCTCGCTGCAGATTGCCGGCCAAGAGGTGCACGGCGCCACCAAGGCCGAACGCAAGCAGTTGCGCAAAGACGTGCAGATGGTTTTCCAGAGCCCCTATGCCTCGCTCAACCCGCGGCAGAAGATCGGCGATCAACTGGGCGAGCCGCTGCTGATCAACACCTCGCTGAGCAAGGTCGAGCGGCGCGAGAAGGTCCAGGCGATGATGCAGCAGGTGGGCTTGCGCCCCGAGCATTATCAGCGCTATCCGCACATGTTCTCCGGTGGCCAGCGCCAGCGTATCGCCCTGGCGCGGGCGATGATGCTGCAGCCCAAGGTGCTGGTGGCGGACGAACCGACCTCGGCGCTGGACGTGTCGATCCAGGCCCAGGTGCTGAACCTGTTCATGGACCTGCAACAGCAATACCAGACCGCCTACGTGTTCATTTCTCACAACCTGGCCGTGGTACGTCACGTGGCCGACGATGTGCTGGTGATGTACCTCGGCCGACCGGCGGAGATGGGCCCCAAGGAGGACTTGTATACCCGGCCGTTGCACCCTTACACCCAGGCGCTGCTGTCCGCCACGCCGACCCTCAAGCCGGACCCGCTCAAGCCGAAGATCAAGATCGTCGGGGAACTGCCAAATCCGCTCAATCCACCCTCCGGCTGCGCCTTCCACAAGCGCTGCCCCTATGCGACGCAACGTTGCAGCGATGAGATTCCGGAGTTTCGCAAAGTGGATACGCGGCAGGTGGCGTGCCATTACGCGGAGCAGTTCCTGTAACCCGCCACACTGCGTAGCGAGGGGGCTTGCCCCCGAAACACCCGACCTGTGATTCGCGCAGTGTCGGAGCGGGGCTATCGGCGGCAAGCCCCCTCGCTACAGATTCAATAGCACGTGCACTGGCTCCCTAGGTCCAGCCTGCTCCCAGAGCTAAGAGCCGGAGTCCATTACTCCAAGGGTATTGGTCTTTAGCGAGCAGAACTATCAGGTTCGATGACCACCAGTCGGGGCCGCCGTGGCGCCCACTCAAAGGTGCCCGCCCGAGTTGCATGGGCTCCGTATTGCTATATACAGACTTGTATGTATACTGCGGCGACCTTCTTTTCGCGAGCTAATCACAATGGACGTCTCCAGCTCTGGCATTGGGGAAAGTGCCCCTGCGCACGCGCTTTTCAACCGCTTTGACACTTTCGTCGATCTACTGCGCTGGCGCGCCGGGGCTACACCTGATCGCCTTGCGCTGACATTCGCGAGCAGTAGCGAACAGGCACAATCTTTCACCTACGCCCAACTCGATCTGGGCGCTCGAGCAATCGCCGCCACACTGCAACAGCACCATTGCGCCGGCGAACGCGCGGTGATCCTGTTGCAACCCGGCACGCACTACATTCTCGCGCTGCTGGGTTGCTGGTACGCGCGGGTGACTGCGGTCCCGGTCTTTTCACCCCGCGAAAATTCGTCCAATGAACGGGTACGCTTGATTCTTCAGGACGCCGGCGCACGCGCGGTGCTCAGTACCGCGAGCGTGCTGAGCGACCTCGACCGCGGCGAGTGGCGCAGCGGCGGCAAAGGCGAAATAGCCCTTGTAGCCATCGATCAAGTGGCACCGCAAACGGCCCAGAACTGGCGCACACCAAGCCTGAGCAGTCAGACCCTGGCGGTATTGCAGTACACCTCCGGCTCGACCGGTGCTCCTAAAGGCGTACGCCTGCAACACCGCCACTTGCTGAAGAACTCGGAGATGATTCATCGCGCGATGGACACCCGTGAGGATGACATCGGGGTGTTCTGGCTACCGCCTTACCATGACATGGGGCTGATCGGCAGCATCCTGCAACCCCTCTACCGTGGTTATCCCGTACACCTCATGGCACCGGCCGCCTTCCTTCAGCGCCCGCTACGCTGGCTGGAAATGATCTCCCGGCTCAAAGGTACCGTCAGCGCCGCACCCAACTTTGCCTATGACCTGTGCACCCGCCGCATCAAGCCGGAGCAACGGGCACAACTGGACCTGTCCAGCTGGCTGCCTGACCGTCAACGGTGCCGAGCCGGTAAACAAACAGACTCTGGATGCCTTCCAGGAGGCTTTCGGCCCCGTGGGCTTTCGAGCCTCGGCGTTCTCCCCAAGCTATGGCATGGCGGAAACCACGCTGCTGGTCGCCTCGACCCCGGCCCATCTGCCGTTTCGGCACCTCGTGGCGGATCGTCGACAACTGGCACAAGGGCGCCTGGTCGCGGGTGGGAGCGAAACGATCGATGTCGTCAGCAGCGGTGTTGTCGATCGCGACGCCAGCCTCTGCGTGGTCGATCCCGAGACCCTGCAGCCCTTGGCCGATGGTTTTGTAGGTGAGCTCTGGGTCGCCGGGCCCATGGTCGCCGATGGGTACTGGAACAACGCCGAGGCCACACGCGAAACCTTCTTCGTGACGCTGGACGGCGGTGAGCACCACTGGCTACGCACGGGTGACCTGGGTGCCATCGTCGATCATCAGGTCTACGTGACCGGCCGCATCAAGGACCTGATCATCGTTGCGGGCCACAACCACTATCCCAGCGACATCGAATCGACGGTCGTGGCCTCCCACAGCGCCGTTCGTGCCAATGGCGTCGCCGCCTTCGCCATCGACCGCCACGGCGAGGAGGCGCTGGCTTTGGTGGTCGAGCTCGAACGCGGCTGGAGTGAGCTGGACCTCAATGCGGTGCGCGACACATTGATCGCGCAGGTTTCGCGACATCATCAGCTGCGGGTCGAGCAACTGACGTTCGTCGCTATCAATCAAGTCGCCAAGACCTCAAGCGGCAAGATCCAGCGTGGTCGTACCCGCGAGCAACTGCTGCGCGGCGAGCTACGGCCGCTGAGCATGGAGACAGCACAATGATCCCTGCACAGTATTTTGAAGCGGTATGGATGGAGCAGTCGCTTGGCGACCCATGGCTGCCCGACAACTCATTGTCCTACGCCCAGGCGCTTAGCATGGACGAGGAAGATGCGTTCCCCGAGGCCCAGGTAACGGCCCTCAACGCGCTGGGATTCAATAAAAGCTACGTGCCACACACCTATGGCGGCACCTTTCGCAATTGCGAGACCTTCGTCGCCATGGGCCGGGTGCTGGCCCGGCGCAACATGTCCGTGGCCGTGGCCTACAGCACAATGCTCTGGAGCACGCTCGGGTGGTTGGGTGGCAGCGACGACCAGAAGCGCGAGATCGCCCGCTGGATCATCAGCCATGGCAGCTTTCCGTGCCTGGCGTATTCGGAATCCGAGCATGGCGCCGACCTGACTTCCAACCAGTTGAGCGCACGCCTCAACGCCGACGGCACCTACACCCTGAACGGCGAGAAATGGCCGATCAACCGAGCCATCCGTTCCGACTTCCTGGTGCTGCTGGCGCGGACCGACGACGGCGTGCATATGCGTAACCATTCGTTGTTCATCGTGCGCAAGGACCAACTGAGTCGGCGCTATTACCACCTTCCGCGGGTCAAGACGCACGGCCTCAAGGGTTGCGACATCAGCGGTATCGGCTTTCGCGACTGTGTCATCCCCGCGAGTTGCCGGGTCGGTGAACAGGGCCACGGACTGGAACTGGCGCTCAAGGGGTTTCAGGTTACCCGCACCTTCTGTACTGCACTGTCCCTGGGCGTTGGCGATACCGCATTGCGGCTAGTGGCCGACTATGCGTCGCGCCGCCGGCTGTATGGCGATGCGATCAGTCGCCTGCCGCACGTTCAGGATGTTCTGGCCAACACCTACGTCTCGCAACTGATCGCCGAATGCGTGTCGATCGTCTCGGCCCGTGGCCTGCACGTATGCCCCGAGCTGTATTCATCTTGGTCATCGATCGCCAAGGTCGAGGTCTGCCATCTGGTGGATTTCTCCTGCCAGCAGCTCGCCAGCGTACTCGGTGCGCGTTTTTACATGCGCGATCAGCAAGGCGTCGGCATTTTCCAGAAATTCATGCGCGACGGCGCGGTGGTTTCAATTTTCGATGGCAGCAGCGTGGTGTGCCTCGACAGCCTTGCCACCTTGCTTGATACCCTCACCCGCGAGGACGCCCCCAAGCCTGAAGAAGGCTGCCTGCATGTCCTGTTCGATCTCGAGTCGGCCATGCCGGACCTCGATTACTCGCGCCTCAAACTCTTTTCCCGCCAAGGCGACCCATTGCTCGGCTCGGTTGCCCAGTTGATCGAGCAGCTTGACCTACTCAACGCCGACGAGAGCTGCACCGCCCAGACCTTGCAAAACATCAAGACCGGTGCCCGCAGGTTTCTTGCCGATGTCGAACACCTCAAGGCGCAGATCCGCCAAAGCAGCGTGCGCTCCGGGCGCAACAGCGCAAGGCGCCTGGCTCAGGCGCAGCGTTATTGCGCGGTATTCGGGGTGGCCGCGTGCATGGGTATCTGGCTGTTCAACCGGGAAAAATTCGGCAGTGCCTTCAAGAGTGGACTGTGGCTCAGCGCGGTACTGCAGCGCGGGCTTTCAGCCGAATTCGCCCCTGGCACCCTCGATCCGGCCCTGACCAGCGCGCTGTTTGCTCAGATGGACGAGCAACGACAACACAACGAAATGTTCTCCCTGATGCGCTGGCCCTTGGCCGCTGCAGGTGAAGCGGAACGCAACTATGGCTTCGATCTGGAAAAGGAAAACCTCGATGAACAGCGCACTGTTTGATCTGGACCACTACCGCGGCAAATTGGGCAGCATGGTCGAGCGCGAAATGCGTTTGAGCGACGGCAGCGTCGCCACGGATCGCAACCTGGCCGAATACGGCCTTGACTCCATCACCGCCCTGACCATCGCCGGCGATCTTGAAGACGAGCTGGGCATCGAGTTGCCTTCGACCCTGCTCTGGGACTATCCAAGCATCGATGCGCTGGCCAACTACCTGTACGGCATCATGACCGCCCGCGCAGGAGACGCCGCGTGAGCCTGGCGGCCGGGGAACACCCGGATGAGCCTTTAGCCGCCTGGCCGATCTCGGCCGAACAGAAAGGGCTCTGGTATCTGCAACAACTCGACCCCGAGATAGGTGCCTACAATCTGCTGTTCAGCTGCACCGTGCGTACCTTGAACGGCCGGTGGCCAGACACCGATTTCGTCACGCAGATGACCGCCGACTACCCATTGTTGCGTTCAGCGCTGGTCGCCAGCCCACAAGGCGTACAACAACGTGTCGTCGAGACCCTCGACGCCAAAATCCTCCATAGCGACGTCCGCCACCTCGACCATCACGCCCTGCGCGAACTGGCGCGACTCGACAGCCGAGCGCCCTTCGATCTCGGCAATCCGGGGCTGTGGCGTGTGCATCTGTATCGGATGAGCGAGGACCAATACCTGCTGGTGTTGGTGATGCACCATATCGCCTTTGACTTCTGGTCGATGGGCCTGCTGCTCAAAGAGGCCCTGACGCGCCTGCAAGGTCAGCATTCGATCTGGAGCCTGGAGCAGGCCAACGCCTTCCCCGACTACGCCCGCACGGCACTCGATGATGAACGCCTGGAGCAACTAACCCGCTATTGGCTCGCTCAGCTGCGCGGTGCACCTGAACTCCATGACTTGCCCCTCGACCACCCGCGGCCCGCCAAGCAGCAGTTTCAGGGTGCCTCCCATACCTTCGGGCTCAGCGCCTCCAGCAGCGAAGCCCTCCGGGCCCGCGCGCGCGAACTGCACGCCACGCCTTATATGATGATGCTGGCGATCTACGCCACCTTCCTCGGCTACTGGTCTGCCGCCAGCGAGGTCGTCATCAGTACCCCCGTGGCTAACCGCGCCTCTCGGCGAGTGCGCAATACCCTTGGGCAGTTCGTCAACACCCTGTGCCTGCGCATCCACACACCGAGCACGCAGTCTTTCAGCGAACGGGTAGAGCAGGTCAAGGCCACCGTCACCGATGCCATTCGCCATCAAGCCATGCCGTTCTCCAAGCTGGTCGAGGCCTTGGCTCCCAAACGCGACAACAGCTACACGGCCATCGCGCAATTGGGGTTTTCGTGGGAGCGCCTGCCCGGTCTCGCTGACTTCGCCGAATTTTACAGCCAGGGTGACAGCGCGGCGATGCAGATCGGTGAGCACCTGCAACTGGGCAGCTTCCATGTCCCGCAACAGGAGGGCCAGCTCGACCTGATGCTGGAAATGGGTGGCGAAACTGACGGCGCCTACGACGCGATCTTTAAATACAACCCGCAACTGTTCGACGCCAGCACTGTTCAGCGCATGGGCGAGTTTCTAATCACCTTGGCCGAGCGCCTGCTGGCCGAGCCGCAGCGGCCCATTGATACGCTGACTCAGGGTGACAGCGAGCAACAACGGCAATGGCGCGCTGCAGGCCGAGGACAAGCGCTGATGCTGCGTGACCAGAGCGTATTGCAGCATATCGCCCACCACGTGCGCGTGCGCCCCGACAGCATGGCGGTCGCCGACGAACACCAGAGCTTGAGCTACGCTCGCCTGTGGCAACGCAGCGAGCAGATCGCCCAAGCGCTGCGTGCGGGGGGTGTAGTGGCCGGCGACCGGGTCGGATTCAAACTCGAACGTGGCACCGAACTGACCACGACGATCCTCGGTATCTGGCGTCTGGGCGCCTGCTATGTCCCGTTGGACCCGCACTTTCCACAGGACCGTCTGACCTATATCGCCGAAGATGCGCAACTGCGCATGGTCATTACCAGCCCCGAGCTCGATGACTTCCCGAGCGCCCTGCCGCGCTTGTACCTCCACACGCTCGGCAGCACGCTGCATGAGGCGCTGCCGATGCCGTCGGCGGTCGATGCGACGGCCTACATCCTCTATACCTCGGGTTCTACCGGTAAACCCAAGGGCGTCGAAGTCGGTCAGCAGGCACTGATCAACTTCATGCTCGGCATGCAGGACCACCTGGATTTCAATCCGGCAACCCGATTGCTGGCAGTCACGACACCGTCGTTCGACATCAGTGTGCTGGAGCTTTTCCTGCCGTTGCTGGCAGGTGGCCTGAGCCACATCGCTGACTACCCAAGCACTCGCGATGGCGCGCTGCTGGCCGAGCTGATAGAGCACCACACCATCAACGCGATGCAGGCGACGCCCGCGACCTGGCAAATGCTGCTCGATCAGGCCGCCCCCCAGAGCCTGCGGGCCGTAACGGCACTGTGCGGCGGTGACCCGCTGCCGCAACCACTGGCCGAACGTCTTCTGAGCCGCTGCGCCGACGCCTGGAACCTCTATGGGCCAACCGAGACGACCATCTGGTCATCTTTGGCAAGGCTACAGGCTGGGTGCCCGGCAAGCCTGGGCCAGCCGATCTGCAATACGGACTTTCTAGTGCTCGACGAGCACCGGCGCGTGCTGCCACCCGGAATGCTCGGTGAGCTGTGGATCGGCGGCCTGGGGCTGGCCAAAGGTTATTGGCAACGCCCGGAGCTGAGCGCGGAGAAATTCCGCGACGACCTGCTCGCAGCACCCGGACGATGGTATCGCACCGGCGATCAGGTGCGTTGGAACAGCCGCCAGCAACTCGAACACCTGGGCCGCCTGGATTTTCAGGTCAAGCTGCGTGGCTACCGCATAGAGCTCGAAGAGGTCCAGGCCTGTCTATTGGCGGTGGATGGCATCGAACAAGCCATCGCGACCGTGTTCAGCGACGACCTGGGTAGTGTCCTCGTGGCCTACGTGATACCCCGTATGGACAACCCGCCCACTGCCGCAAGCCTCAAGCAGCACCTCAAAGGCCAACTCCCAACCTACATGGTGCCCGGCGAGTTCATTTTCCTGAGCGCGCTGCCGCTCACACCTAATGCCAAGATCGACCGCCAGCGCCTGCCTGCACCCTCACGTGGGGCACAGGCCGAACGTCAGTCCGTCATCGCCCCGCGGGACGAACTGGAACGGCAGCTGTCAGCGCTGTTCCAGAAGGTATTGCGTCGCACCACGCTGTGCATCGAAGACGATTTTTTCGAACTCGGCGGCCATTCGCTGCTCGCGGTCGAGCTACTCGGCCTGGTGAAAAAAGACCTGCACGCCACGCTGAGCGTCGGCGAGCTACTGGACAACCCCAGCGTCGCCAGCCTGGCCCAGCGCATCCGCGAGGGAGGCAATCCTGATCGGGGCAATATCATCACCCTGCGTAAAGGCCAAGGCGTGCCAATCTGGTTGTTCCACCCGATTGGCGGCAATGTGCTCAGCTACCGCGAGCTGAGCCGCCATCTGGCGGGTACGCGGCCGATTCTGGCGTTGCAATCCCCTGGGCTTGAAGACGCCGAGGCCGTGGAGGTGACGATTGAGGCCATGGCCACCGGTTACTTGCACGAGATCCGACAGGTCCAACCTCAGGGCCCCTACCTGCTCGGCGGCTGGTGCTTCGGTGGCGCGATTGCCTATGAAATCGGGCTGCAACTCGAAGCCATGGGTGAGACCGTGCAGGGCACGTTCCTGATCGATACACGGGCGCCGATCGCCGCCAACGTACCCGACGACGCCGATGATTCGACCTTGCTGTCGTGGTTCGCCCGCGACCTGGCAACGCCCCATGGCAAACGCTGGAACATCGAGCCTGCTCGCCTGCGCGCGCTGGAGAGCGACCTGGCCTTCGATCACGTGCTGGTCGAAGGCAAGCGCCTCGGCGTCTTGAGCGAGCAAGCCGACGGTGCGCAACTGGCCCGTTACTTCGAAACCTACCTGGCCAACGGCATCGCCCTGCAGTTGTACTTCCCGCCGCCCAGCGCAAAAGCCTTACTGCTGTTGCTGGCCCGCGACGAGGAGGCCGACTACGGCCCACGTCTTGGGTGGGAGCAACTCGCGCACGGCCCCCTCACCACTGTCGCGCTGGCCGGGGACCACAACAGCATCATGTATGCCCCGCAAGTCCACGCCGTTGCCGAGCAACTCAATCTGCACTTCCTGAATACCTATGTGCTGGAGCCTGAATCATGATTCGCGCTGAATACAGCTGCACGCTGGACGTGCCCCGCTCGCGATTATTCGACTATCTCAGCAACCCGGCCAACGACCTGCACTGGCAGGCCTCGTGCGTAGAAGCACGCCTGCTTCAGGACAGCACCGAGGTGGGGAGTCGGTATGCGATCGTGTTCAGTTTTCTTGGCCGACGCATGAACTTCGAATGCCAGATCACCTGCGTCGAGGCCCCCGCGAGGTATGGCTTCAAAGTGCTGCAGGGGTCATTTGAATACGAAGGCCTGTATCGCTTCGAAGAAGCCGAGGACGGCACGCGCCTGCATTGGCAGTTCGATGTCGAGCCCGGCAGATTTTTCGGCATCGTGCCGGTTTCATTATTAAAAAAGGTTCTGGTTTCCCAGATCGAAAAGGACTTCGCGAAGCTGGCAACCCTGCTTCGACACGTCGACCCAGCGACTTCCAAGGAGTTGATCCATGAATAAGTACGCCCACTTCATCATCCGCTATCGGCTCTGGGTGATCATCCTGACAGTGGCAATCACCGCCGTGCTGGGAAGCTTCGGAGCCGGCCTGAAGGTCATCATCGACCCTGCTACCCTCGCCCCTCAGGGCCATCCGTTGATCAAATCGACCAACCAGGTCGAAAAAATCTTCGGCTCCAAATACCTGATGCTCATTGGCATCACACCCAAGCAGGGCGATATCTATCAACCCCACGTGCTCGAGACCGTCAGCGCGATCACCCGCCAGCTGGACGCTACGCCCGGCGTGGTGCGCTCCACGTTGCTGAGCCTGGGCAGTCATCAGGCCAAGGGCATCGAGGGCACGGCCGAGGGCATGGAGGCACGCCAACTGCTGGGAGAACCCGGCGAGCCAGTCGACTACGCTGCGCTGCGCAAGACCCTGGCCGACAACCCGGTCTATCAGAACGCGGTGATCTCGGCCGATGGCCGTACCGCCGCGATCCTGGTCGAGCTCAAGGAGCGCTCGGATGGTTTCAGCAACATGGTGGCGCCGATTCACAAGGTGGTCGATGCTTTCCAGTCGGATGACTACACCATCACCTATGGGGGCAATCCGGTCTATCTGGAAAAAACCGAGCAGTTCGCCAACCGCATCAACATTCTCTTCCCGATCGCCATCCTGGTCATCGGCCTGCTGCACTTCGAAGCCTTCCGGACCAAGCAGGGCCTGATCCTGCCCTTGGTGACCGCACTGATGGCGGTAATGTGGGGCACCGGCTTCATGGGCGTACTGGGCCAGTCGATGGACATCTTCAACTCCCCCACACCCATCCTGATCCTCGCTGTGGCGGCCGGACACGCGGTGCAGCTCCTCAAGCGCTACTACGAGGAATACGCGCGCTTGCGGCAGACCGGCGAGCTCAGCCCCGACGCCGCCAATCGCCAGGCCGTGGTCAACTCCATGGTAGGCGTCGGCCCGGTCATGCTGATTGCGGGGAGCATCGCCGCCATTGGTTTCTTCTCGTTGCTGGTTTTCGATATTGCCACCATCCGTGCTTTCGGGATCTTTACCGGTGTCGGCATCCTCAGCGCCATGCTGCTTGAGATGACGTTCATCCCGGCCATCCGCTCCCTGCTCAAGCCGCCGGGCGATAAAGCCCTGCGTCTGGAACAAGAGCAGCGTATATGGGATCGCATTCCTGCCGCAGCCGCACGCTGGGTGATTGATCCGACCCGACGCAAATCGATGTTCGTCCTCTATTTCCTGGCGACTGTCGGCCTGGTACTGGCGATGCAGAACGTGGTGATCGACAACGCCACCAAGAACTTCTTCTCCGCCAACCTCGATATCCAGAAGGACGATGCGTTCCTCAATCAGCAGCTCGGCGGCACCAACAGCCTGTATGTGATGGTCGAGGGCCAGGCGCCTGATGCCATCAAGCGCCCCGACGTACTGACGGCCATCGCCAATCTGCAGCACTTCGCCCAAACCCGGCCGGAAGTCGGCAAGACCCTGTCGATCGTCGACTTCGTCCGCCGCATGAACCAGGCCATGCACGCCGATGACCGCGCCTTCAGCACCGTGCCCACCAGTGAAAACCTCATCTCCCAGTACCTGTTGCTGTACTCGATGTCAGGCGAGCCGGGGGATTTCGATTCGTACGTGGATTACAGCTACCGGCGCGCCAAGGTGACCCTGTTGCTCAAGACCGGCAACAATGCCGTGGTCAAGAAACTCCTAGACGCGTTGCAGAGCGAAGCCGACCGTACCTTCCCTGCCGATGTCAAAGTCAGCTTCGGCGGTGATGTGGCGCAGACCGTGGCGCTCACCGATACCCTGGTCAATGGCAAGATCCGCAACATCGTTCAGGTCGGCCTGGCGATCTTCCTGATCTCGGCGCTGGTGTTCCGTTCGGCCTTCGCCGGTCTCATCGTCCTTACGCCACTGGCATTATCGGTGGTGGCGGTATTCGGCATCATGGGGCTGCTGCACATTCCCCTCAACATCCCCAATTCGTTGATTTCCGCCATGGCAGTCGGCATCGGCGCGGACTATGCGATCTACATTCTCTACCGCCTGCGCGAGCAAGTGCGAAGTGGCGAAGAGCCCGCCGCCGCCGTGCGCAACACCCTGGCCACCGCTGGCAAGGCATCGCTGTTCGTCGCCACGGCGGTGGCGGGGGGTTACGGGGTATTATCGCTGTCATTGGGCTACAACGTGCATCTGTGGTTGTCGATGTTCATCGTCATCGCCATGCTCGTCAGCGTCTGCGCGTCGTTGACGCTGGTACCGGCCCTGGCCCTGGCGTTCAAGCCGGCTTTCATCTTCAAGGGCAGAACGCAGTACGCCACTCAGTTGAACGCGGGCCTGGTGCTGCTGGGCGTCGCGTTGTTGGCAGGCAATACGCCCTCGGCAAAGGCCGCCACCTTGAGCCCCGAACAAGTCATGCAGAACAGCTTCGTGAGCACCAAGGTGCTGGACTCTTCCACCGACGCCACCTTTACCCTCACCAACGCTAACGGCGAACAGCGAGTCCGCAAGACCGAAGGCGCCACGCGCCTGCAAGGCGACGGCAGCGATGATAATTCCCGTTATGTGAAGTTCGTCTCCCCCCCTGACATCAAGGGTACCGCGACGCTGCTGGTGGAACACAGTGGCGCCGACGACGACATGTGGGTGTACCTGCCGGCACTAAGCAAGGTGCGCCGGCTCTCGGCGTCCAACAAGCGCGACAGCTTCGTTGGCACCGACTTCAGCTACGGCGACATCATCGGCCACAATCCGGCGCAATGGCAGCAGCGCCTGGTGCGCATGGAGGCGCTGCCCGATGGCACTCAAGCCTATGTGATCGAATCGACGCCAAAGACCGAAAAAGTCGGTAAGGACACCGGCTATTCGAAGATGCAGAGCTGGGTGCGGGCCGACAACTTCGTGGCGGTAAAAGTGGAGTTCGCTGACCTCAATGGGCAGCCGATCAAGCGCATCGTCGCCAACCAACTGCAGCCGGTCGGCAACCATGGCAAGTGGCAGCCCATGAACTCCGAGGCCGAAAACCTGCAAACGGGGCACAAGACCACGATCCGCTTCGAGCACTTCGTGGCGGATCAGGGGGTGGCGGATCAGCTCTTCAAACCACAGGCACTGGACCGATGAGGCCTCTGGCTGCGCTGTTGCTGAGTACCGTACCAGTGCTGGCCATGGCGAATGTAGAGGTCGATAACGCGCTGACATTGCGCGGTGGCGAGTGGAGCGGCGATCGCTCCCTCACCTCGCAGAGTGACATCGTCACGGGCACCGCGGGCATCCGCACGCGACTCGATACCGAGTCTGCCGGCCAAGGCATCTTCGATGCCTGGGCCAATGTCCAGAACACCAGCGCGCCGCGCCACGGCCTGGTACGCGAGGCTTATTGGCGCGACGACGTGGGTAATCTGAGCATCAAGGCCGGGCGGCAGATCATCGTCTGGGGGCGGGCCGACGGCCTCAACCCCACGGATAATCTGTCGCCACGAGACTTTACGCTGCTGACCCCCGTGGATGGCGACCAGCGTTATGGCAACACCGCGCTGAATCTGAGCTATGAATGGGAAATGGGGACCCTGACCGCCCTATGGTTCCCGCAAGCGGCGGCTCACACTATCCCACTGACCCGGCTGGCCAATGTCAGCTACGACGTGCAGCAGCCCGATCAATCGCAGTGGGCACTGAAATGGGACATGAGCGGCGATAACATCGATGGCTCCGTGTCCTACTTCGATGGCGTCGACCCCATGCCCGATCTGGTGCCGGGAATGCTGACCAGCACCGGTGCGACGGTCAAGGTCAAGGCCCAGCGCACGCGGTTCTGGGGGGCAGACATGAGCATGACGCAAGGCGGCACCATCTGGCGCGCCGAAACTGCCCTGTCTGAGACCCAAAGCAGTGGCTCCGATGATTTCAGGCACAAGAAAAACCAGTTGTGGTTCGTGGGGGGCGGCGAATGGCGTCTCTTCGATACCGCGACGCTGGGGCTGCAGTTGACCTACACCCATGTATTCGACTACGCCGACGCCCATGACCTGGCCCCCGGGTTCGAGCGTGAAGTGGCGCTGCGCCAGGCGGCCACCAGCGGCCAGACGTCAAGGGACCAGGCAGGCTTCACCTGGCGCCTGGCCGATACCTGGTTCAATGAGCTGCTCAGGGTGGAATTCAGCGGTGTGGCGCAGCAAACCTCGGGCAGCGGCATCGCCCGCCTCAAAGCCGACTATGCCCTGACCGATAACATCAAGCTGACTGCCGGGATGGACTACTACTATGGCCCGAAGCTCACCTTCTTCGGCCAGTTGCGTGACGACCAGACGGTCTACACGCAAGCCGAGTATCGCTTCTAGCGGCTGGCCACGCTGAGGCTTTGGGCGGCCCCCGGCGGGTGCTGGTGCAACAGTACCAGCATGGCCTGAGTCGCGGCATCCAGCGGCTGGCCGGACACGCCGATGAACGCCAGATTACGCGCCCCCTCGAACAGCATCAGGCATTGCAGTGCCAGGCAAGGTGCGTCGGCGTAGCCAAGATTGGCCAGCATCGCGGCAAACAGATCAACCAAGGTACGCTTGTGACGCAGGCACATCTGATGCACCGGATCGGCAGGATCGGGGTAGGCACTGGCGGCGATCACGAACAGACAGGTACGCGAGACGGGCTCGACGAACCTGGCTCTGTACCAGTCCAGCAGCAGTGCAAAACGCACCTCCAGCACCGGTGGCGCATCGGCAACGCACTGCATCACTTCGCTGACGATTTGTTCATGATACAAGGCCAGCACGTTGACGATGAGGTTGTCGCGGGAGGGGAAGTATTTGTACAGCGTCATCTTGCTGACACCGGACACCTTGATGAGGCGATCGATGCCGACATTCTGCAGCCCTTCATCAAGAAAGAGTTCCAGGGCGGTCGTTAGAAGTTTTTGTCTGGCAGCTGACATCAAGGGCCTCTCGACGGAACGTCACCTTATCAATGGCGGGTAGGAAACCGCGCGACGCCTTTTGGTTGACGCCGGGAAAGTGGCATAGAATACCTTATCCCTACGTGGATTGTGCTGAAGCCAGATTTGGACAATAAAACATTCCTGCCGACTCCCCTCATCACCCCGGCAGCCGATGATCATGTCGAGGGGTGGGCACGCAATGTCTCGATCAACCGCAGATGATGCTGCAAGCTTGCCGAGACAGCCCCGGCGCGGTGGCTGAGGATGATCGGCAACGTCACGTTGGCTTCCTGCAGGCTCACCTCGCGAATATCATCGCGGTGCAGAATGCGCACCGGCACCAGACTCCGGCACCAGGGTGATACCAAGGCCTGCCGCGATCAGGCCGACGGCCATCGGCAACTCGTTGCTCCACTGGGGCCCCTTCGCCGTAAATCCCCCCATAGAAAAAGCAGCCCGAAGGCTGCTTTTTCTATCAGTGATGTTCCCGCGTCGCGCGGAATTTCACATCCGGCCAGCGCTCTTCCATCAGCGCCAGATTGACCCGTGTCGGGGCCAGGTAGGTCAGGTGGCCGCCGCCGTCGACCGCGAGGTTTTCCACCGCCTTGTTCTCGAATTCCTCGAGTTTCTTCTTGTCCCCGCATTCGATCCAGCGCGCCGAGTACACGGTGATCGGCTCGTAGGCGCATTCGACCTTGTACTCTTCCTTCAAGCGGCTGGCGACCACATCGAACTGCAGCACACCCACGGCGCCGAGAATGATGTCGTTGCTGCGGGTCGGGAAGAACACCTGAGTGGCGCCCTCCTCGGCCAGCTGCTGCAGGCCCTGACGCAGCTGCTTGGACTTGAGCGGATCTTTCAGGCGCACGCGGCGGAACAGCTCTGGGGCGAAGTGCGGGATACCGGTGAAGCCCAGCGCCTCGCCTTCGGTGAAGGTGTCGCCGATCTGGATGGTGCCGTGGTTGTGCAGGCCGATGATGTCGCCGGCCCAGGCCTCGACCAGTTGCTCGCGCTCGGACGAGAAGAACGTCAACGCGTCGCCGATGCGCACGTCCTTGCCGGTGCGCACGTGGCGCATCTTCATGCCCTGGTCGTACTTGCCCGAACAGATGCGCATGAAGGCGATGCGGTCACGGTGCTTAGGGTCCATGTTCGCCTGGATCTTGAACACAAAGCCGGTGAATTTCTCTTCGACCGGCTCGACCGTCCGCTCGTTGGCGACGCGAGCCAGCGGGCGCGGCGCCCAGTTCACCACGGCATCGAGCACGTGATCGACACCGAAGTTGCCCAGCGCGGTGCCAAAGAACACCGGCGTCAGCTGGCCGTTCATGAACTCGTCCTGGTTGAATTCGTGGCAGGCGCCCTGAACCAGCTCCAACTGGTCGACGAAGCGATCGTACTCGTCGCCCAGATGCGCGCGGGCCTCATCGGAATCGAGCTTCTCGATGATCTTGGTTTCGGTGCGCTCGTGACCGTGCCCCGGGGTGTAGACGATGATGTAGTCATCGGCCAGGTGGTACACGCCCTTGAAGTCGCGGTAGCAACCAATCGGCCAGGTGATCGGCGCGGCCTTGATCTTGAGGACGGCTTCGATCTCGTCGAGCAGTTCGATCGGGTCGCGGATATCGCGGTCGAGCTTGTTGATGAAGCTGACGATGGGCGTATCGCGCAGGCGGCAGACGTCCATCAAGGCGATGGTGCGCGGCTCGACGCCTTTACCGCCGTCGAGCACCATCAGCGCCGAGTCCACTGCGGTCAAGGTGCGGTAGGTGTCTTCCGAGAAGTCTTCGTGACCCGGGGTGTCGAGCAGGTTGATCATGTGCTCGCGATAGGGGAACTGCATCACCGAGGTGGTGATGGAAATCCCGCGCTGCTTCTCCATTTCCATCCAGTCAGACGTAGCGTGCCGGTCGGACTTGCGCGACTTCACCGTACCGGCGATGGCAATGGCCTTGCCCATCAGCAAGAGTTTCTCGGTGATGGTGGTCTTACCGGCGTCCGGGTGGGAAATAATGGCGAAGGTGCGGCGTTTCGCGACTTCGGCGGCCTGTTGGGTCATGAGAGATCGCCTGCGAGGTGATTCAAAAAAGGGCGCAGATTATAGCCTAAAGGGGGGCGAGCTGAAACCATGAGGCCAACTCGCCGGTCGCCCCATTCTCAAGCCGTCGCCAAGGCTACCTTAGGTGCTTTCTGCACGGCGGGATGCGGACGGTAGAGCATCACGCGGTAGGTCGCGAGGCAGATCAACCAGCAGAAAATCGCTGCCCAGACGTTGTGCGACAAAAAGTGAGCACCCTGAATCATCCGCACCACCGAGAACAGCGTCCCCAGACCAAACGCGAACAGCAGGCCAGCACGGGCCATGCGCGGACGACGGTCTCGCAGCACGAAAAACAGCGCGAACAGAGCAAAACCGGTGGCGGCATGCCCGCCCGGCCAGCAGCGCCCAGCTTCGATAGCGACCGGACGGTGCTCGAACAGTTTGCTGTAGGTTTCCTTGCCGCCGAACTCGGTCACATCCCAGGGGCATTGCACACCCGTCACGGTTTTCAGCGGCGGGGTGTAGCTGGTGGCCAGGGTCATGGCGACGACCAGGCAGGCCAGCTCCTTGCGGATCGGCATCAAGCGCTTGACCTTGAAGCTGGCAAAATAGCCCAGCGCGCCAAATACGCCGATGGCAATCACCAACTGCTTGGCTCGGTCGTGCAGGATGTCTTCCAGCCAATGGCTGTGCCGGCCAATGAATGCATGGTCGACGGTGCTGTAGAAGAGCTTCTCGATGTCCATATCGATGTTGGTCAGTTCCAGCAGGCATAGCGCGATGGCGATGACGGCTGGAATGCCCAGGCAGATCCAGTAATTTAACGGACGTGACGTGGGACGCGAGAAGGTGGCTGACATGAGGGGTCCACTGCGGAAAGAAACGGCACCTCACGTTATGGCAATGAGGCTCGAGTACTGCAGGCGCGCTGCAGTCTGGGCCTGAAACTGTTTGTTACACATCATTTAGAAGTGAAAATAGCGTCAAACGCCTGAGATAGTAGCTATCCGCTATCCCGTTCGAACAGCACCGGCCTTCCTTGCTCGGGGCTTCGGCGGCAGGGGATGAACTCATCGCAAATTTCGACTTGCCAGTGACAAATCCACCTTCTGAGGAAGATCCCCTTAAGTGATTTATTTTTAGACAGCGTTCGGCATCCCTACCCCTTGGTCTTGGCCGATTTGAGAGGGAGGAATTTCCTTCTCGACAGGGTGGGAACACTGGCATCTCAAAATTTCACGCACTGCCGATACATGGCCAAATGCCAACTCACGGGGAACCTTTTCTGCCCCGCGCACGTCCACTCCCCGAGTCGAGCAACCCGCAGGGCTTTCAGAATCAATACGTTAGCTGCGGCAGGTTGCGCTCATGGTTCCTCTACAGCCCCTCTACAGCGGGCGCTGCAGCGAACTGCTTCTCGCGTATCGGGTGTCGGTCCTCCAAGCAGGCTGGCGCCACAGACACCCCGTGCGCCGACTGAAAAAAAGGAGCTCCTCTGTGGCTAAAGGCTATGGCAAAGGGCTGACGGGATGTGCGGCTGCGGTCGTGATCCTCGCCCTGCTGGTCTACTGGATCGGCATCGATACCCTCAAGCAATACCAAGACGATCTTTGGTTCTATCTGCAAGCCCACCTGCTGCTGGTACTGGCCTCGATGCTGGCCGCGCTGGTGGTCGGTATCCCTGCCGGTATCGCGCTCAGCCGCCCGAGCATGGTCGGGCGCGCCGAGCGGTTCATGCAGATATTCAACATCGGCAACACCGTGCCGCCCCTGGCCGTACTGGCCATCGCTCTGGGCATCCTGGGCATCGGCAGTGGTCCGGCGATCTTCGCGTTGTTCCTGGCCTCCTTGCTGCCCATCGTGCGCAACACGTATGAGGGACTGAAAAACGTTCAGGGCTCACTCAAGGAAGCTGCCGTCGGCATCGGCATGACCCCGCGTCAGGTGCTGTTCCAGGTCGAACTGCCCAATGCCGTGCCGATCATCATCGGTGGCGTGCGCGTGGCGCTGGCGATCAACGTCGGCACCGCACCGCTGTCGTTTTTGATCGGCGCCAACAGCCTGGGCAGCCTGATTTTCCCCGGCATCGCCCTGAACAATCATGCGCAGCTGCTATTGGGCGCCGTGTGCACGGCCCTGCTGGCGTTGATTCTCGACGGCCTGGTCACGTTGGCCAGCCGGCTTTGGCTGGAAAAAGGCCTGGCCCGTTGAGCAAAGGAATAAAGATGAACAAGACAAGTGTGCTAATGGCCCTGGCCCTGCTCTGTGCAGGCGCCGTACAGGCCGCAGAAAAACCGGTGATTCGCCTCGGCGCCCGGGTATTCACCGAGCAGACCGTGCTCGCCACCCTTACTGCCCAATACCTGGGCAGCAAAGGCTACGACGTCCAGATCACCGGCGGCTTGGGCAGCAACCTGGCGCGCAGTGCCCAGGAAACCAATCAGCTGGACATGCTCTGGGAATACACCGGGGTGTCGCTGGTGTCGTACAACCATGTCGACGAGAAGCTCGACAGCGCTGCCACCTACCAGCGGGTCAAGGAGCTGGACGCTAAAAAGGGGCTGGTCTGGCTTGCGCCCTCCAAGTTCAGCAACACCTACGCCCTGGCGCTGCCGCAGAAGATCGCCGAGCAATACCCGCAGATCAACACCATCAGCCAGCTCAACACCGTGGTGCAAAGCGAGCAGGACAAGGGCCACATCCTCGCCCTAGACACCGAGTTCGCCAACCGTTCCGACGGCCTGGTGGGCATGACCAAGGCCTATGGTCTGAGCTTCACCCGCGCGGATATCCGCCAGATGGACGCCGGGCTGGTCTATACCGCGCTGCGCAATGGTCAGGTGTTCACCGGGCTGGTGTACACCACCGACGGGCGCCTCAACGCCTTCCACCTCAAGCTGCTGGAAGACGACAAGCATTACTTCCCTGACTACACCGCCGCGCCGGTGATCCGCAAGGACTTCCTGGACAAGCACCCGGACATCGCGGCGCTCATGAAGCCGCTGGCCGAACAGCTGGATGACGCGACCATGCGCGAACTCAACGCCCAGGTCGACGTCGAGCACAAGAACCCGTCCGTGGTCGCCGCCGACTTCCTGCGCAGCCACCCAGTGGCCGCGCCCCAACCGCAGGAGGCGCCATGAGCTTTTTAGATGCGTTCAATCAGCTGGACTGGGCGCAGGTCGCGCACCTCACCTGGCAGCACATCACCCTGGTCGGGATCGCCGTGACCCTGGCGATAGTCATCGGCGTGCCCCTGGGTGTCTTGATGACGCGCTTCCCCGCCGCCGCCGGGCCGATCCAGGCCAGCGCCACGGTGTTGCTGACCATCCCGTCGATCGCCCTGTTCGGCCTGCTCCTGCCGGTGTACTCCAAGTTCGGCCAGGGCCTGGGGCCGCTGCCAGCCATTACCGCGGTGTTCCTTTATTCACTGCTGCCGATCTTGCGTAACACTTACCTGGCGCTCACTGGCGTCGACCCAGGCATCCGCGAAGCCGCCAAGGGCATCGGCATGACCTTCGGCCAGCGCCTGCGCATGGTCGAGCTGCCCATCGCCGTACCGGTAATTCTCGCCGGCGTGCGCACCGCCGTGGTGATGAACATCGGCGTCATGACCATCGCCGCCACCATCGGCGCCGGTGGCCTGGGCGTACTCATCCTGACTTCCATCAGCCGCAGCGACATGTCGATGTTGATCGTCGGCGCCGTGCTGGTCAGTGTCCTGGCGATCATCGCCGACCTGTTCCTGCAATGGCTGCAACGCGCCCTGACTCCCAAAGGATTACTCAAATGATCGAACTTCAGAACCTGACCAAGACCTTCCAAAGCAACGGCAAGACCGTCACCGCCGTTGATTCCGTGAGCCTGACCGTCAACGAAGGCGAGATCTGCGTATTCCTCGGGCCATCGGGCTGCGGCAAGAGCACCACGCTGAAGATGATCAACCGCCTGATCATGCCGACCTCGGGCAAGGTGCTGATCAACGGCGAAGACACCACCGGCCTCGACGAGGTGACGCTGCGCCGCAACATCGGCTACGTGATCCAGCAGATCGGCCTGTTCCCCAACATGACCATCGAGGAAAACATCACTGTAGTCCCGCGGCTGCTGGGCTGGGACAAGCAAAAGTGCCACGAGCGGGCCCGCGAGCTGATGAGCATGATCAAGCTCGAGCCCAAGCAGTACCTGCATCGCTACCCGCGTGAACTGTCCGGCGGTCAGCAGCAGCGGATCGGCGTGATTCGCGCCCTGGCTGCCGATGCCCCCTTGCTGTTGATGGACGAACCCTTCGGTGCGGTCGACCCGATCAACCGCGAGATGATCCAGAACGAGTTCTTCGAGATGCAGCGGGCCCTGAACAAGACCGTGATCATGGTCAGCCACGACATCGACGAAGCCATCAAGCTGGGCGACAAGATCGCCATCTTCCGTGCCGGCAAGCTGTTGCAACTGGACCACCCGGATACTCTGCTGGCCCACCCGGTGGACGACTTCGTCAGCAGCTTCGTCGGGCAGGACAGCACCCTCAAGCGCCTCTTGCTGGTCAGGGCCGAAGACGCCGCCGACAACGCCCCGGCCGTCAGCCCGAGCACGCCAGTGGCCGAAGCGCTGGAACTGATGGACGAACACGACCGCCGCTACGTAGTGGTCACCGACGCCGAGAACAAGGCCATGGGCTACGTGCGCCGTCGCGACCTGCACCGCCAGCAAGGCGCCTGCGGTGACTTCTTGCGGCCGTTCAACGCCACCGCGGCGTACGACGAGCACCTGCGCATCCTGCTGTCGCGCATGTACGAGTTCAACCGCAGCTGGCTGCCGGTGCTCAATGCCGAGAACGTGTTCCTGGGTGAAGTGACTCAGGAATCGATTGCCGCCTACCTGAGTTCGGGACGTTCGCGGGGCATGAAGACCAGCATCGTGTCACCAGCGGAGCAGGTCAGCGCCTGATTCCGCTATCGGGGCTCGACGTACCGGCCTCTTGGCAAGCAAGCCTTGCTCCCACAGTGTGAACCGCTCCTGGGCCGTACACCTGTGGGACGCCTTCACGGGCAGAGCACGCTCCCACAGGGACTGGCACCGTTCGCCGAATTCTCGGGAACATCAACCTGTCATCCGGGTCGGTTAAACAAGAGCACAGAAGTGCATCGCGATCAAAGCGTGTAAAAACGCGACATTTTTAGTTGATCTATGGCCCCTCACGTCCTAAAGTTCGCGCCGAACGTCCATGCTGGAAACGATCCATCCGGCTCAAGTACTGACGACGAGACAGCAAGGCCATGAGGAACCCGCTTCCAGTGGCCTTTTTGCTTTCGGCGACATGCCTTGGGAAGTAGGCGAACCAAAGTGGGGATACGGAGGGCGTTCATTTGCACCCATTTTTCATCTTCATGCAGCTTTCAATCCCATGACTGCCATGATGTTTGCCACCAGGAGTCCCTAGCATGTCGATCCAGGTCGAAGATTATTTCGAGCGCGCAACCTTCGATAAAATGAAGGCTTTCGCCGACAAACAAGAAACCCCGTTCGTGGTCATCGATACCGCGATGATCAGCAAGGCGTACGACGATCTGCGCGCCGGCTTCGAATTCGCCAAGGTCTACTACGCGGTCAAGGCCAACCCGGCCGTCGAAATCATCGACCTGTTGAAAGACAAGGGCTCGAGCTTCGACATCGCCTCGATCTACGAGCTGGACAAGGTCATGGACCGTGGCGTCAGCCCCGACCGTATCAGCTATGGCAACACGATCAAGAAATCCAAGGACATCCGCTACTTCTATGACAAGGGCGTGCGCCTGTTCAGCACCGATTCCGAAGCCGACCTGCGCAACATCGCCAAGGCCGCGCCGGGCTCGAAAGTGTATGTGCGCATCCTCACCGAAGGCTCGACCACGGCCGACTGGCCTCTGTCGCGCAAATTCGGCTGCCAGACCGACATGGCCATGGATCTGCTGATCCTCGCTCGCGACCTGGGCCTGGTGCCTTACGGCCTCTCCTTCCACGTCGGTTCGCAGCAGCGCGACATCAGCGTGTGGGACGCCGCCATCGCCAAGGTCAAAGTAATCTTTGAACGCTTGAAAGAAGAAGACGGCATCGTCCTCAAGCTGATCAACATGGGTGGCGGCTTCCCGGCCAATTACATCACCCGCACCAACAGCCTGGAAACCTACGCTGAAGAAATCATTCGCTATCTGAAAGAAGACTTCGGCGATGATTTGCCGGAAATCATTCTGGAGCCAGGCCGTTCGTTGATCGCCAACGCCGGCATTCTGGTCAGCGAAGTGGTGCTGGTGTCGCGTAAATCCCGCACCGCAGTAGAGCGTTGGGTGTACACGGATGTGGGCAAATTCTCCGGCCTGATCGAAACCATGGACGAAGCCATCAAGTTCCCGATCTGGACCGAGAAAAAGGGCGAGATGGAAGAAGTGGTCATCGCCGGCCCGACTTGCGACAGCGCCGACATCATGTACGAAAACTACAAGTACGGCCTGCCGCTGAACCTGGCGATCGGTGACCGTATGTACTGGCTTTCGACCGGTGCCTACACCACCAGCTATAGCGCAGTGGAATTCAATGGCTTCCCGCCGCTGAAGTCTTACTACGTCTAAGCTACGCTGGATGTGAAAAAGCCCTGACAGTGTTCAGGGCTTTTTTGTGGGTTTGTAGTTGGTGTTTCTGAGATTGGCGGAGCACGGGCACCCCGAGCCTAGGCGAAGGGCCAAGGCCGGCTCGAAAGCAGAACGATCCCGATCCAAAAACCACTCTCCACATTTTGAGAAAACCGCTAAGCCAGCGAGCCACCAAGCTCCAGCAAACGCGCCTGATAACGCACCGCCAAAGCCTGAATACGCGGATCACCAGCGCTCTCCAACTGCGGCCCACTGACCCTCAGAAAGTTAGCGTTGCCGATACGCAGCGCCTCTTCGAACCACGCCAGCGCCAGATCCACCTGCCCCTTGCTGGCAAGCACCGAGGCATGGCTGAACTGCCCGCGAAAGTCCCCCGCTTCGGCCGAGCGCTCGTACCAGTCGAAAGCCTCAGCCGGGTTCGCCTTGCAGGCCAGCCCCTGTTCCAGGTAGCGACCGTAAAGGTTCATCGACTTGGCGTGCCCCAGGTTCGCCGCCTTGCGGTAGCAAGCCAGCGCCAACTCCTGATCCTGCGCCACGCCACGACCGGTGCTCAGCAGGTTGGCATAGTTGTACAACCCCCAATCCAACCCTGCCGCGGCAGCCAGACGATAGTGCACTGCCGCCTCTTGCGCGTCGGCCGTGCAGCCCCAACCGTGCTCATGGCAACGGCCAAGCATGTTGCGCGCCATCAAGTGCCCGGCGTCGGCGGCGATGGCGAACCAGCGCAAGGCCAGGGGCTGATCCTGAGCGATACCGCGACCATCGAGGAGGATCTGCCCCAGCAACGCCTGGGCCTCGACCACGTTCTGCCCGGCCGCCGCAACAATCGCCTGGGCCGCACGCCCCGGCTGCTCGTCGAGCATCGCGCGCAGGCTGTCGGCATCGAGGACCTCTTCACGACGCATCTCGAAGCCCATGTCAGACCTCCACCCAGCGACGCAGCAAGTTGTGGTACGTGCCGGTGAGCTGGATCAGCGACGGGTGATCGGGCACATCCTGGGTCAGGCGCTGGATCGCCGTGTCCATCTCGAACAGCAAGGCGCGCTGGGCGTCTTCGCGCACCAGGCTTTGCGTCCAGAAGAACGAGGCATAGCGCACTCCGCGGGTCACCGGATTGACCTTGTGCAGGCTGGTGCCCGGATACAGCACCAGGTCGCCCGCCGCCAGTTTGATCTCGCGGGTGCCGAAGGTGTCCTGGATCACCAACTCGCCGCCGTCGTAATCCTCGGGGTTGCTGAAGAACAGCGTCGTGGACAGATCCGTACGGACTCGCTCCGGATTGCCCCTGGCCTGGCGTACCGCGTTGTCGATATGAAAATCGAACGTATCGCCGGCCCTGTAGCAGTTCAGCAGCGGCGGGAACACCTTGTTCGGCAGGGCCGCCGACATGAACACCGGATGGCTCCACAGGCGCTCGAGCATCGCGGCGCCGATTTCCTTGCTCAACGGGTGGCTCTCGGGCAACTGCAGATTGTGCTTGGCCTTGGCCGACTGATGGCCGGCGGTGATCTTGCCATCAGCCCAATCGGCCTGCTCCAGCGCCTCGCGGATGCGGCCGACTTCGTCGTGGCTGAAGACGCCGGGGATGTGAATGAGCATGGTGCGCGGCCTGAAAGCGGAAAGGCGTCAATGATATTGATTCT
Source organism: Pseudomonas baltica (assembly GCF_031880315.1). Lineage (NCBI taxonomy): Bacteria > Pseudomonadati > Pseudomonadota > Gammaproteobacteria > Pseudomonadales > Pseudomonadaceae > Pseudomonas > Pseudomonas baltica. The sequence goes on from NZ_CP134771.1 coordinate 2,584,516, forward strand.
TATTGCCTGAGCACAACTACCTCGTGAAGGAATCGTGAAAATCCCATCGTCGAAATGTGTAAAGAATGTAAATTAACCGCAAATAGCAATGTGTCTCAATTGCTACAGAGGAACACTTCCCCTATATTTCGCCGCCTCAACCTTGGGGAAGGTAACAATTCATGTCGCGTCAAAACATGCAAAATGCGCTGGGCGCTCCGCGCGCCTTAGCTTCTGCGGTCGGTATGGCGATCACGGCCTTTTCGGCAGGGCATCTGGCCCAGGCCGCCGAGCAGAGCGATGGCAAATCCATTTCGCTGGGCGCTACCGACATCAATGCGCAGCAATCGGAGACCAGTTACAAGACCGACGTCTCCGAGTCGAAGAAAATGACGGCACCTCTGCGCGATTCGGCCAAGACGCTCACCGTCATCCCGCAACAGGTGATCCGTGATACGGGTGCGATGTCGCTGACCGACGCGCTGCGCACTACGCCGGGTATCACCTTCGGAGCCGGTGAAGGCGGCAACCCCAACTCCGACCGTCCGATCATTCGCGGCTTCGGTGCCGAAAGCGATATCTTCATCGACGGCATGCGCGACGTGGCGGCGCAGAGCCGCGAGATCTTCAACGTCGAATCCGTCGAAGTCAGCAAAGGCCCAAGCTCTGCCTATACCGGCGTCGGTTCCACCGGCGGCAGCCTCAACCTGATCACCAAGAGCGCCAAACTAGGCGACGCCTACAACGGCGGATACAGCTTCGGCTCGGATCAGACCCAGCGTTACACCCTGGACGTGAACAAACAGCTGACCGAGACTTCGGCGTTCCGTCTCAACCTGATGAAACACGAGAACAACGTGGCGGGCCGCGACGATGTCGACAACAGCCGCTGGGGCTTCGCCCCCTCGTTCGCCTTCGGCCTGGGTACCGATACCCGTGTAATGGTCGATTACTATCACCTGCGCACCGACGACATGCCGGACTACGGCATTCCGCTGACCCTGAGCAGCAACCGCAGTAAGTATCACGTCGATGGGCCGGCCAACGTCAGCAAGAGCAACTTCTACGGCCTGAACGACCGTGACTACCGTAAAAGCGTCAACGACAGCGGCACGATCCGCATCGAGCATGACCTCAACGAAGATACGACCCTCTCCAACAGCTTCCGCATGTCGCGTTCGACGCTGGACTACATCGTCACCAACCCTGACGACAGCCGTGGCAACGTCGCCAACGGCCTGCTGTATCGTTCGTCCAAGAACCGCAATTCGACGTCCTCGGGCTTCGTCAACCAGACTGACCTGACCACCAAATTCAACACAGGCAGCCTTGAACACAGCCTGGCGACCGGTATCGAGTTTTCGTATCAGGACACCCACAACCGCGGCTACAACATCGGCGTGGCAAGCACCGGCAACACCTGTAACGCCGCCTTGCTGGCGTCCCACGACTGCACCAGCGCCTACGATCCAAATCCCCATGACAGCTGGAACGGCTCGATCACCGACAGCCTGGCATACACCGACACCGACGCCAAAAACAGCGCGGCCTATGTGTTCGACACGCTGAAATTCAACGAACAATGGTCGTTGAATCTGGGCCTGCGTCTGGATCACTACGAAATCGCCTCCAGTGGCTACTCCACCGGTGGTCGCGGTTCGGTGGCCGGTAATTTCAACCGCGAAAAAACCAGCGACATCTGGAGCTATCAACTTGGCGTCGTGTACAAGCCACTGCCCAACGGCAGCGTCTATGCGGCATGGTCCACCTCCAGCAACCCGTCGGGTGAAACCGCCGGTAACGGTGGGCAGGAGATCGCGGCCAACAACGCCGACCTCGATCCGGAAAAGAGCCGCAACTATGAAGTCGGTACCAAGTGGGACTTCTTCGACGACGACCTGTCGCTGACCGCCGCGCTGTTCCGCACCGAAAAGACCAACGCCCGTATCACCGATCCGGACAACTCCAGCTTCCAGGTCCTGGATGGCGAGCAGCGCGTACAAGGTTTCGAGTTCACCTACACCGGCAATATCACCCGCCAGTGGAAAGTGTTTGGTGGCTACACCTACATGGAAAGCGAGCTGGTCAAGACCTCCACCGCTGCCGACAAAGGCAATCACATGCCTAGCACGCCGCGTAATAGCTTCAACCTGTGGTCGACCTATGCAGTGGTGCCCAAGCTTACCGTGGGCGCTGGCGCGACCTTTGTCGACCAACGTTTCGGCAATGAAGCCAACTCCATCGAGATTCCCTCGTACTGGCGCTACGACGCAATGGCCAGCTACAAGCTGACCAAAAACGTCGACCTGCAACTCAACGTGCAGAACCTGACGAACAAGCGTTACTTCGATCAGATCTTCACCACTCACTACGCGCACGTGGCCCCGGGCCGCACCGCAATGATGAGTGCCAGCTTCCACTTCTGATTCTGTAGCACCGCACACCAGCCCCGCTTATTGACCTAAGCGGGGTTTTTGCGTGTAAAAGCTGAATAATTCTTAATGCTTTTTGCCATAATCCCGGCGCCCTGTCTCTTTTACCGATTTCATGGTGGTTTGCGTGTTCAAGAAAGTCCTCTTCCAGTTGCACTGGTTTTTCGGCATCACTGCTGGGCTGGTGTTGGCCGTCATGGGTATCAGCGGCGCCCTGTACTCGTTTTCGGATGAGATCCTGCATGGCCTCAACCCACAGAGCATGAGCGTCGAGGTAAGGCCCGAGGGCATCATGCCGCTGTCGCAACTGGTGCCGTTGCTGGAGGCCGCGCAGGGCGAGAAGGTCTTCGGGCTGCGTATCGATACCGCATTAGGCGATGCCGCACGGGTCAACTACATGCCCGCTCCAGGCGAGCGGCGCGGACCAATGCGCTACTTCGATCCTTTTACCGGGCAGATGCAAGGCGACGTGGTGGGGCAGGATTTTTTCGAATTCGTGCTGCAATTTCATCGCTTTTTGACCATCGGTGACACCGGCCGGCAGATCACCGGCGCCTGCACCCTGATTCTGCTGTTCTTCGCCTTGTCGGGCCTGTACCTGCGCTGGCCGCGCAAGGCGCTCGATTGGCGCGCCTGGCTGACGCTGGACTGGGCGAAAAAAGGCCGCGCGTTCAATTGGGATCTGCACTCGGTGTTCGGCACCTGGTGCCTGGTGTTCTATTTGATGTCGGCGGTGACCGGGCTGACCTGGTCGTACAGCTGGTTCCGCGATGGGCTGAATCTGCTCCTGGTGGGCGGCCCACCCGCAGGCGAACAACGCCGCCGTGAGGGGCCGCCGCCCGGTGGCAAACAGGACCGGACAAAAACCGATGCCGAGCCGGTCGCCACCGTTGATTACGACGCCCTGTGGGACAGCATCAAGCGCACCGCCGGGCCCGACCTGACTACCTTCGTGCTGCGAGTCGCGCCCAACGGCGGGCAACCGGCAACCGTGTTCTATCTGCTGCGCAGCTCGCCCCATGAGCGCGCGCTCAATCAGATCTCGCTGGAGCCGAACACCGGCAAAGTCCTCAAGCAACAGCGCTACGCCGAGCAGCCCTTGGGCGGGCAGCTGTTCGCCAGCATTTACGCCCTGCACGTCGGCAGCTACTTCGGCATCGTCGGGCGCATTCTGATGACCTTGGCCAGCCTGTGCATGCCGCTGTTCTTCGTGACCGGCTGGCTGCTGTATCTGGACCGTCGGCGCAAAAAACGCGCGACTGCCCTCTCCCGTGGTGCCGTAGTCAACCAGCCGGGGGGTACCGGCGACTGGCTGGTGGCCTTCGCCAGCCAGAGCGGCCTGGCCGAACAGCTGGCATGGCAGTCCGCTGGCCAATTACAGGCCGCAGGCCATGGCGTGCGGGTGCGTTCCTTGGCGCAACTGGATGACAACGACTGGCAGGCCACTCAGCAGGTGTTGTTCGTGGTCAGCACCTTCGGCGATGGCCAGGCACCGGACAACGCCCGCGGTTTCGAGCGCAAGGTGCTCGGCCAGGCTTATGCGCTGGGGCATATCCGCTTCGCCCTGCTGTCGCTCGGGGATCGTCAGTACGCGAACTTCTGCGCCTTCGGCCAGCGCCTGCAGGGCTGGCTGGAACAGCACGGCGCTCGCCCGGCCTTTACCCCGGTGGAGGTCGACAACGCCGACACCGAGGCCTTGCAGCAGTGGCAACGGCAACTGGGCCAGCTCACCGGCAGCGCCCCAGCGGCGGCCTGGCAGGCGCCAGTGTTCGAGGCGTGGAGCCTGCAAAAACGCACACTGCTCAACCCCGGCAGTGCCGGCGCGCCGGTGTACTTGCTGGACCTGCAAGGGCCGCCCGCAAGCCACTGGGAAGCGGGCGATCTGGTCGAGGTGCTGCCGCGCAACGGTACCCCTTCGGTGCAAGGAATGCTCAAGCGCCTGGGTCTGTCGGCCGATGCCAAAGTTCGCCTCAATGACCTGCAAGAACCGCTGGCGCATGCCTTGGCGCTGCGGCAGTTGCCGGTCAGCACCGAGCACCTGGTGGGCCTGCACGCCCAAGCGGTAGTGGACGCGCTTATTCCGGTGGATGCCCGTGAATATTCCATCGCCTCGGTCGCCGAGGGTGGCGCGCTGCAACTGATCGTGCGCCTGGAGCGCCATCCAGACGGCACCTCGGGGCTGGGATCGGGCTGGTTGTGTGAGCACGCGGCGGTGGGTACCCATATCAGCCTGCGGGTTCGTCGCAACAGCAGCTTCCACCTGCCGAGCGAGGATGCACCGTTGATTCTGCTGGGCAACGGTACCGGGCTGGCGGGGTTGCGCAGCCTGCTGCAGGCGCGGATTGCGCGGGGGCAGCGGCGCAACTGGCTGGTCTTCGGCGAGCGCAATGCCGAGCATGACTTCTACTGCAGGGATGAGCTGCAAGGCGCTGTTGAGCGCGGCGATCTGCAGCGGCTCGATCTGGCGTTTTCACGGGACCAGAGCGAGAAGATCTATGTCCAGGATCGGTTGCTCGACGCCGCAGTGCAGTTGCAGCAATGGCTGGCCGACGGCGCCTACATCTACGTGTGCGGCAGCCTGATCGGCATGGCTGGCGGGGTGGATGAGGTATTGAAGCAGGTACTCGGCGAGGAGGCTGTGGAGCAGTTGGTCGAGCAGGGGCGGTATCGGCGGGACGTGTACTGACCGATACCACACTCCCATGCACGGGGCTGGCATTGCACTCCATTGTAGCGAGGGGGCTTGCCCCCGATTGCGGTGTGTCAGCGGCCAGAGATGTGGCTGAATGACCGCAATCTGAGGCAGATCGCTGTAGATACGATAACCAGCCTGCTTCTGTTTCGCTTAGTCACGACTCTTTAAGATGGTGACTAAGCACAGTACTAAACCACTAAATTTTGAAACCGACTTTTCCGTTAGCGGCACGCCACTCTTTAACCTCCTTTACCACCGCTTCAGGCCCGCTTTTGCCAGGCTCTGGGTAAAACAACAGATCTGAACCAGATGGATGCCCAACCAACCTCTCAAACTTAAGAATCGCATCGATATGACCCTCTTCTGTTTCATACTCATCATTATAAATCTTCTTCACAAAAATCAAAAACTCAGCCTCAGACATTTCACTTATTAGCGCACTCATTCTCCGCTCCCGTTATGTGTATTGATGTGGCGGTTTGGTGTCAAAATAACAATATTATCAATATCATAAACACCCCCACCCGCCGCAATATACACTTTATGATGAAGCTCTAATTTTATTCGAAGCCCTCGCCGCTCGCTTCTCTTTGCCAGCGGAGCTCGTCCTTTTTTCATTGTAGCTAAAATGCTAGGCTCGAATTGCTTTGCTAGTTCAGCATCGTTAGCTACGGCCTTCCATAGCGCCTCTCTAAATTTATTGAAATTTCTGAAATCTTTATTACGAACTTGCCCTGTTTGCGGAGTGTCTCCATCGAATACGGGATGCCCATTCCCGGAACAGCCCCCGCCCTCGCGATCACCGAAAGTTTGTTCACGGCCTGGGAAAACCCATTGATCGGGCAATTCAACTATAAGCCCAGTTCCCGATTTTCCCTCCATTCATATCGCTATAACTCTACGATGGCTCCTTACTTATAGAGCAATGCGCCCAAAGACTGTACATATGACATTACCAAACAACAACCAGGGAAACATTTCCCTCTAACAAAGGACAACTATTACGTCTATGCCATAACACAAATAGACACAGTTTAATTCAAAGATTCATGACCTAATGTATGAGCACAACGTAATTACTCTCACTCGAACTTCATGCCGTGGCCGCTCCGCACCGCCCGCTCATCTAGCGAATGATCGATATTGAGGTTTTACATGCAAAAATGCCGTCCGGTGAGCACGCCTATGGGCATACCTAGTGCCCAGGTATTATTTGACCTATACCTGCAGCAGCCTGATCGGCATGGCTGGCGGGGTGGATGAGGTATTGAAGCAGGTGCTCGGCGAGGAGGCTGTGGAGCAGTTGGTCGAGCAGGGGCGGTATCGGCGGGATGTTTATTGATCCAGGGCTGAAATTACAGTGACGCTGCCGCCCCCTTCGCGGGCAAGCCTTGCTCCCACAGTGCGCATCTGAGCCGTACACCCGTGGGAGCAAAGCTTGCTCGCGAAGGGGCCGGTCCTGCTTGCCCAGCACCCTGGAGTCCCCCACAGATGCAGGCTCTCCAGCGATGGCGAGTCATGCTCGCGAAGAGGCCTTTGAGTCCAGCGAAGGACTCAAGACCGCAACAAAACTCAGGCCGCCTCAGGCACCAAGGCGACTTCCTGAGCTTCAGGCCGTTTGATCAGGGCATACACCACCCCAGTCACCACACTCCCCGCCACGATCGCCAGCAGATACAGCAGCGCGTGGTTCATGGCGTTCGGGATCAGCAACACGAACAAGCCGCCATGGGGCGCGGCCAGCTGGCAGCCGAAGTACATCGACAGCGCGCCCGTCAGCGCACCGCCGGCGATGCTCGCCGGGATGACCCGCAGCGGGTCCTTGGCCGCGAACGGAATCGCGCCCTCGGAAATGAAGCAAAGCCCCAAGACCAATGCCGCCTTGCCGGCCTCACGCTCGCTCTGGGCGAACTTGCGGCGCGCGATGAAGGTCGCAATGGCAAGGCCAATCGGCGGCACCATACCCGCCGCCATCGCCGCGGCCATGGGCAGTTGGCTGCCGTTGGCCAGCAAACCGACGGAAAACGCATAGGCCGCTTTGTTCACCGGCCCGCCGAGGTCGACGCACATCATGCCGCCGAGGAAGATCCCCAGCAGAATGGCGTTGGTGGTGCCCATGCTCTTGAGAAATTCGGTCAGCGCGGCCATCACGCCGGCAATCGGCGAACCGACCACATAGAGCATCAACAGCCCGGTGATCAGGGACGCCAGCAGCGGAATGATCAAGATCGGCTTGAGCGCATCAAGGCTGGCCGGCAGGCGGATATAGCGGCTCATCGCCAACGCCGTGTAGCCGGCGATAAAGCCCGCGACGATCCCGCCCAGGAATCCCGCCATCAACGTGCTCGCCAGCAGGCCGCCGATCATGCCGGGCGCCAGGCCCGGACGGTCGGCGATCGAATAGGCGATATAGCCCGCCAGCAGCGGCACCATCAAGGTGAAGGCGGCATCGCCGACATGCTTGAGGGCCGCCGCCAGCGTGCCCGGTTCCTCAAAGGCCTTGATGCCGAACACGAACGACAGCGCGATCATCAAGCCCCCCGCCACCACCATCGGCAGCATGTAGGAGACACCAGTGAGCAGATGCTTGTAGACGCCGGTCTTCTCCTTGCGCGCCGGGGCAGCGCCTTCGGCCTTGGCGCCGGATTCTTCCTTGGCCTCGGCCAGCGCCTTCTTCAGGGTCGCCTGGGACTGCTTGAGCGCAATACTGGTACCACAGCGGTAAATCCGCTTGCCGGCAAAACGCTCGGTGGCGACATCGATATCACAGGCCAGCAACACCACGTCAGCCTCGGCAATCGCCGTGGCGCTGAGGGGATCGCGCGCGCCCACCGAGCCCTGAGTCTCGACCTTGATCTCGTAGCCCAGTTGCTTGGCCGCCTGCTGCAAGGCTTCAGCGGCCATGAAAGTGTGGGCGACGCCCGTCGGGCACGCCGTGATCGCGATCAGGCGCGGCGCTCGATCAGCGGCGGCTGCAGGCGCCGCCTCGGCAACGGCCACATAGGGCTGAGCCTGCTCGGCCGCGTCGCGCAGAAACGTCTCGACATCCTGCAGCGCGTGAGCCGGTGTGCTCTGGTACACGCGCTTGCCGATAAAACGGCTCAAATCCAGCGGCCCGGTGTTGACCACCAGCACCCACTCGGCCTCATCGATGGTGGCCTTGCTCAGCTGGCGTTCCGGATGCTGCGGATCATGCACTTCAACGCTGGTGCTCCAGCCCTGACGCTGCGCGGCGGCGTCCAGCAGGCGCGCACTGAGCACGCTGGAGACGCGCCCGTTGGGGCACGCCGTGACAATGGCTAACTTCATTTCAGACCCTCTTATTGTTCTGCGAGCGCGCGGACGCTGACGCCGCTTTCGAGCCGTTCCAGTTCATCGTGATCGCTGATGCCGAAGCCGATTTGCATCACCGCCATGGCGGCGATCGCCGTGGCCTTGCGCAGCGTCTGGGCCTCATCGTGCTCGCTGAGCAACCCGTGCACCATTCCGGCCAGCAGCGAATCACCCGCGCCTACCGTGCTGGCGACATCGACCGTCGGCGGCAAGGCCTGCCAGGCGCCCTGGCTGTTGAACCAGTTGACGCCTTGGGCGCCTTGAGAGATGACCACATGCTCGATGCCACGAGCGCGCAACTGCGCGGCGACCCTGGCTTGATCGTCCAGGGTGCTGACGGTCTCGCCAAGCACTTCGGTCAACTCGTCGGTGTTGGGCTTGATCAGCCAAGGCTGTGCGGTGAGGCCGGCGCGCAAGGCGGCGCCGCTGGTGTCGAGCACCACCTTGAGGCCCAGCGCGTGCAAGCGTTCGAGCAGAGCCTGCAACCATTGCGGGCTGATGCCACGGGGCAGGCTGCCTGCGACGATCACCACATCGTGGCCTGGGGCGATCTGCTCCAGGCGCGTGAGCAAGACCTGCTGCGCGTCTTCATCGACCTGCGGGCCGGGGCCGTTGACGTCGGTGACGCGGCCACCCGTCTCGGCCAGCTTGATGTTGCGGCGCGTCTCGCCCGGCACGCGGACGAACTCGTCGACGAAGCCACGCGCCGTGAACAACTCTTCGAAGTGTCCGGTATTGTCGGCCCCGAGGAAGCCCGCCACGGTCAGTTCATGGCCCAGGTCGGCCAGCACCTGCGCGACGTTGATGCCTTTGCCCGCAGCGTGCACATGCAGGGCGTCGCCGCGGTTGACTTCGCCCAGGCGCAGCGATGTCAGCTCCATGGTCAGGTCGAGCGCGGGGTTGAGGGTAAGGGTCAGGATCTTGGCCATTATGTGTTCTCCACCAGGGCCCGCACTTGCGCGGCAGTGCCCAGCGTGAGGGCTTGCTGCGCCCACGCTTGTGCTTGCGCCAGGGTCAACTCGCGGACCCCGGCCTTGACCTCGGCAATGCTGCGCGCCGAGACACTCAATTCATCCACACCCAGGCCGACCAGCAACGGTACGGCGACCGGGTCTGCTGCCAGTTCGCCGCAGATGCCCACCCATTTGCCATGGGCATGGGCGGCACGCACGGTGATGTCGATCAGCTGCAACACCGCCGGATGCAAGCCATCCGCCTGGGCCGACAGCGTTGGGTGGCCACGGTCGATGGCCAGGGTGTACTGGGTCAGGTCGTTGGTGCCGACACTGAAGAAGTCCACCTCGCGGGCCAGCACCGGCGCCAGCAGGGCAGCCGATGGCACCTCGATCATGATCCCCAGTTGCAGGTCGGCCACCGGAATCTCGGCACGCAGGCGCTCGGTCATGTCCCGCGCCGCGCGCCATTCTTCGACGCTGCCGACCATCGGGAACATGATCCGCAACGGGCGGTTGTCGGCGGCCCGCAGCAGCGCGCGCAACTGGCCTTCCATCAACTGCGGGCGCTGCAAGGTCAGGCGAATGCCGCGCACGCCGAGGAAGGGGTTTTCCTCTTTGGCGATCGGCCAATACGGCAGCGGTTTGTCGCCGCCCACATCCAGGGTGCGCACCACCAGCGGCCGCCCGGCCAGGCCATCGAGCACGCGGCGGTACTCGGCTTCCTGCACGGTTTCGTCCGGCGCTTGGGAGTGGGCCATGAAGATCAGTTCGGTGCGCAGCAGGCCGACACCTTCGGCGCCCTGCTCCACCGCAGCGGCCACGCCGGCACTTTCGCCGATGTTGGCGAACACTTCCACGGCATGGCCGTCACGGGTGACAGCGGTTTCATGCCGGCGGGCGGCGGCGGCCTGCAAACGTTGCTCGCGGCTGTAGCGCTCGACGAGGGCTTTTTCCAGCACCTCGGCGGCAGGTTCGACAGTGAGCAGGCCGCGCTGGCCGTCGATCAGCAACGGCGTACCCGGCTTGATCAACAGCACCGCCGCGCCAGCGCCGACCACGGCAGGAATCCCCAGCGCACGCGCGACGATAGCGCTGTGGGCCGTCGCGCCACCGCGGGCGGTGAGGATACCGGCGACGCGGGCTGGATCGAGACGGGCGACGTCGGAGGGGCCGACTTCGTCCATCACCAGGATATAGGCGTCGTCCGGCGCTTCGAGGGTCTGCACGCCGCACAGTTCGGCCAGCACGCGGCGACCGATGTCGCGCAGGTCGGCGGCGCGTTCGGCCAACAGCGCATCCTGTAGCGACTCTTGCTGGCGGGCGGCGGCTTCGATGACGGTGTTCCAGGCGGCGGCGGCGCTTTCGTTCTGCTTGAGCCGCGCTTCGACTTCGTCGGTAAGGGCCGGGTCGTCGAGCATCTCCTGGTGGGTGATGAAGATCTCGCGAATGGCTTTGACCGTGCTGCGCTGCACCAGCGCTTCGATATCGGCGCGCACGGCGGTCAACGCCGCTTGCAGACGTTGACGCTCGGCCGCCGGGGTTTCGCCGCGCAGCGGATAGTCGAAATCGGCCAATACTTGTACATGGGCCGGGCCGACCGCGATGCCGGGCGCCGCGGCGATACCTTGCACACGCTGGCCTGCCAGGGGGGCTTGAACGCTGATCTCTGGTTCGATTTCGGCGACCTTGTCTGCCACCGCCGTGGCCGCAGGCAGCGCCTCGACCTCTTCACCCAGCCCGGACTCGATGGCCGCCAGCAACGCCGGCAACGCATCGGCCGCAACGCTCGGTTCGGCGATCAGCTCCAGCACCTGGCCGCGACGTGCGCCCAGGCTCAACAGTTTGCTCAGGCTCTTGGCAGAGATCGCCGGCTCGGCGCTGTCGACCAGGCGCAGATGCACCTCGCCTTCAAAACTTTTGGCCAGTTGCGCGAGGACCTTCGCCGGGCGGGCGTGCAGGCCGTGGGCATTGGCCAGAGTGATGCGCGCGCTGGGCCAGTCGGCCGGTACTTCACCGCCCAGCACTTCGAGCACTGCGCGGGTGCTGGTGGCGCGCCCCAGTTCCTGGCCGCGGCCTTCGATCAACAACGCGCACAAGCGTTCGAGCAGCGCTTGGTGCGCCTCGCCGAGGCTGGCCAGGCAGAACAGCCCGGTCAACGGCTGGCCGAGATAACGCAACGGCTGGCTCGGGGTGACGAACGCCAGGCCGGGGCGTTTGACTGTTTGTTCGCTGTGCAGCCACCACAGGCCATCGCCCAATGGCAGCGCTTCGACCTGCTGCAGCACGGCGGCAAATCCACCGCTCACGCAATCGGCCTGGCGCAGCAGACGGGCGCCACGCCATACCAGCTCTTCGAAGTCGTCGGCAGCCACACCCAGGCCGATCATCTGCGCATCCAGGGCCAGCTCTTGCGGGGCTCCTTGCAGCAGTTTCAACAAGGCCTCGGCGGAACCGGCGCGGCGCAAGGCCTGGCCCAGATCGGTCTCGCCCAAGGCACGGGTCAGCAGTTGCAGGAGGCGCAGGTGCTCATCGGATTTGGCGGCGATGCCGATGGCCAGGTAAACGATCTGGCCGTCGCCCCAATCCACACCCTCGGGAAATTGCAGCAGGCGTACACCGGTGGCATACACCAGGTCGCGGGTTTCGGGCGTGCCGTGGGGTATGGCGATGCCCTGCCCCAGAAACGTCGAGCCTTGCACTTCGCGGGCCTGCAGGCCGGCCAGGTAACCCTCGGCGACCAGGCCATCGGCGACCAGCTTGTCTGCCAGCAATTGCAGGGCCGCGGGCTTGTCCGCTGCCGTCTGGCCCATGGAAATCTGCTCTATAGTGAGCTCGAGCATTGCCTTACTCCTTTGCAGCGTCATTGGGGCGCTGAGGTATTGTTGTAGATGAATCAAACCAAGGCCGAGCAACTGGGTAGTCTGTACCGACGCTTTCGTCATTGGACGCGAAGGGGCCAGTCACCTTGCTCAAAATCCTCAAAATTTCCGCAGCAATCGTTCAGGATAGGTCTCAGACCCCGGTCGAAGCAGATTTACCGCATGGAGTCGTCAGCTGAATCGTTTAATCTAGAATGACAGGCACGTTACTCGATAATCTGCGTGCAATGAAGCCCTTCCTGTCGCCCAGCGCTGCAAAAAACAGGTTGAACTGCCGCTGGCACTGCGGATCGGTAACAATAGAGTCTAGGCCGACGCTTGTGTCGTCTCGCTCAGCAGAACAAGGAAAACTCGGTTGAAACTCAGCGATATCGCCCGCCTGGCCGGGGTCTCAGTCACTACCGCCAGTTATGTCATCAACGGCAAGGCCGAACAACAACGCATCAGCGCCGCCACCGTCGAGCGTGTGCGCGCGGTGGTCGACGCCCATGGCTTTACGCCCAACCCCCAGGCGGCCGGCTTGCGCAGCCGCCACACGCGCACGCTGGGCTTCATCCTGCCTGATCTCGAGAACCCCAGTTACGCGCGGATCGCCAAGATCCTCGAGCAGCGCGCCCGCGCCAAGGGTTATCAACTGCTGATCGCCAGCTCCGATGACGACCCCGCCAGCGAGCGCCAGCTGCAGCAGTTGTTTCGCGCCAGGCGGTGCGACGCCTTGTTCGTGGCCACCTGCCTGCCCGCCGAAGACGACAGCTACCAGTTGCTGCAAAGCAAAGGTACACCGGTGATCGGCATCGACCGGTGCCTCGATCCGCGGCATTTCTGTTCGGTCATCAGCGATGACCGCAACGCCAGCCTGCAACTGACTCGCAGCTTGTTGCACCCCGCGCCGCGGCATATCGCGCTGATCGGCGCGCGGCCAGAGCTGAGCGTCAGCCAGGAGCGGACCTGCGGCTTTCAGGAAGCCCTCGAAGGCTTCGATGGCAACGTCCTGCTGCAACATGGCGAGGCCTTCAGCCGTGAATGCGGGCGGCAGTTGATGAGCGACCTGCTGCAACATCTGGGGCAACTACCGGATGCGCTGGTGACCACTTCCTACGTGCTGCTGCAGGGGGTGTTCGACATCCTGCAGGGCCTCAAGCTCGATACGCAACCGCTGCACCTGGCCACTTTCGGCGACACGCAACTGCTGGATTTTCTGCCGTTGCCGGTCAACGCCATGGCCCAGCAGCACGAGCTGATCGCCGAACAGGCGTTGGCACTGGCGCTGGCAGCCATCGAGCAGAATACCTACGACACGGGCGTGCACGCGATTGCCCGGACCTTCAAGCAGCGCATTGCCGAGGCCTGAGCATGCGCCTGATCGACACCCACACCCACCTGGATTTTCCCGATTTCGACGCCGATCGACCCGCGCTGCTGGCCCAGGCGCAAGCCTTGGGGATCGAGCGTGTGGTCGTGCTGGGCGTCGAGCACGGCAACTGGCAACGGGTGTGGGACGGGGTCAAGGCCGATGCTCGCCTGTGTGCCGCGCTGGGAATGCATCCGGTGTATCTCGATACGCATCGCCCGGAGCACTTGGAGCACCTGCGCGAGTGGCTGGAACGTCTGGCCGGTGATCCGCAGCTCTGCGCGGTGGGAGAATTCGGCCTGGATTACTATTTGCCCGAGCTCGACCGCGAACGTCAGCAGGCGTTGTTCGAAGCACAGTTGCAGCTGGCCGCCGACTTCGAGTTGCCGGCATTGCTGCATGTGCGCCGCAGCCACGCGCCAGTGACGGCCGCGCTCAAGCGCTTCAAGCTCAAGCGCGCGGGGGTTATCCATGCGTTTTCAGGCAGTCGGGAAGAAGCGCGAGAATATCTGAAGCTGGGTTTCAAGCTGGGCCTGGGCGGTGCAGCGACCTGGCCCCAGGCGCTGCGCTTGCGCAAGGTGATCGCCGAGTTGCCGCTGGACAGCGTGGTGCTGGAAACCGACTCGCCGGACATGGCCCCGGCGATGTTTTCAGGGGTGCGCAACAGCCCGGTGCATTTGCCGGCCATCTGTGAGGCCCTGGCCGAGATCATGGGCTGTACGGCTGACGCGCTGGCCGAGGCCAGTAGCGCCAATGCCTGTGAGTTGTTCGGCTGGGATATTGAAGCTCCCACAGGGAGCTCGGCGGGTCAGTAAAACAGGGTCCATAGCGCGAACGCGGCGTACCACAGCACCGCCGAGCGCAGCAGCAGTTCCCATAGGCTGGCCAGGCTTTCGACGCCTTCGGCACCTACCTGCGGTGCCGACAACTCCCCCGCTACCCGCCCGGCTCGGGCAATGAAATCCCAGGCGCTCAGGTGCCAGTTCAGCAACTCGTGGAGCATCACCCGGCTCACCGCCAGGAAGTTGCCCACCATCGCAAAGCTCGCCGCCAACACCCGCACTGGCAGAAAATCAAAGGCATGACGCAATTGCGCGGCGCGCTCGACCAGCGCCGGATTGCGCCCTTGCTCGGCGATCAACGCCAGCAGGCGATAACTCAGCGCCGCCACGGGCCCCAACAGGAAATACCAGAACACCACGGCGAAAAAACTCTGGTAGGCGTGCCACAGCAGATGGTTCTCGACCCCTTCGAGCAGGGCTTTCGGGGTCTCGGCCACCAACCCCAGGTCGCGCTCGGCCACATGCACGGCGGCTTGCTCATCGCCCCGGCGCCAGGCGTCGCGCAACGGCCCAAGGGACGCCTTGATGTCGCCGCGGCCGAGGCTATAGACCACCACCAGCAAATGCACCGGCAAGGCCAGCAAACCGTAGGCCACCGGCTTGAGCACCAACAGCAGCAGCCCCAGCAGTACCGCCGGCAGCAGCACCAGAATGATCAGCAGCAACCAGGGCCGAGCCGCCAGACTGCGTTGCACTTCAAGACGCGCCAGCTCGCCGAGGAAAAACCCGTCACGCTGGAAACGCTGGCGCAACGCAGAGAACTTCTCGATCAACAACACCAGCAACAACACCAGAAAACTCATTTTACATCCTCTTCGGCACGCAACCCGGCGCGATAGCGCGCCCAGTCGAAGGCACTGCCTGGATCGGTCTTGCGGCCTGGGGCGATATCGCTATGACCGCAAATTCGCTCCACAGTAATGGCCGGCCAGGCCCCCTGCAACTGTCGGGTCAAGATGATCAGCGCCTGGTACTGCGCATCGGTGAATGCCAGGGTGTCGGTGCCTTCCAATTCAATCCCGAGGGAAAAGTCGTTACAGCCCTCGCGCCCGTTGAACAACGAGACACCCGCGTGCCAGGCCCGTCCCAGGCAGGAAACGAACTGGGTGACCCCGCCGTCGCGCTCGATCAGAAAGTGCGCCGACACCCGCAGGTGGGCGATCTGCGCGAAGAACGGATGCTCGCTGTGGTCGAGCTGATTCTGGAAGAACGGTTGCACCTTGCCGGTGCCGAACTGGCCCGGCGGCAGGCTGATGTTATGAATCACCAGCAGCGAGATTTCGCCTGCAGGGCGTTCATTGAAATTGGGCGAGGGGCAATGCTGCACACCGGCGCACCAGCCGGTGGTAGGGTCCAACTGCATGGGCTTACCTTGAACGCGGGGCGACCGGGAGAGTATGCCGGGAAGCGTAGCCCCTGTGCAGCTGCGTGTGTATCAAGCCTTGAGCTTGCGCAGATTGCTGACCACCGAATCCAGCGCGCGGTCGAACAACAGGGTGTCGTCCAGGACGCGCACGTGGCCTTCGTCAAACTCCAGCGCCAGCTGAGTGCGGGTGCGTTCCAGGACTTTCATGCCGGTGCGGTTGACGAAAATGTACTTGCCGGTGGACTCGATGATGGCCGTCAGCTTGCAGCGCAGGGTGAACTCGTCATCTTCGCGGATTTCGATCCAACTGCCCAGGCGCAGCTTGTCGACCTCCACCAGCCCGGCATCGTCATCGGCCAGGGCGATTTGCGCGTCGGCCGCCAGCGTCTCGGTGCCTTCGAGCACGATCTCTTCGAGTATCGCGACCATGGGCGGATCGTCGTGGGCAGCCGCCGGGTCGATGCTTTGCAGTTCACGCTGAAAGGCCTGCACATGCAGCGCTTCGAGCTGGCTGAAGAATTCGCCGGTGGCGAACGGGTCGAACGCCGAGCTGGTCAGACCGTCTCGCAGAGCCTTGAGCAAGCCCGGTACGAGCTCCAGCAGGCGCATGCGCGCGGCCGGTTCGTCATGGGGCTCGACGCTCCAGATCAAGTCGTCCATGGTGCGCAGGCCGCTGGCCCATTCAGGCGATTTGACGCCGTGCTTGAGGCACACCAGCAGCAGGACCTTGCTCCATGCCTCTTCCAGCAAACGCACCACCACCTCGGGTAGGGTCTTGCCGAACAATCGCTGGTTCAGCTCGACCTGCACCAGGCGCCGTGCAAGGTCGGCCTTGGCCCGACCTTCTTCGGCATCGCGGGTACGTTGTTCGAGGAGCTCGCTGCGACGGCGCTCGTCGGCGCTGAAGGCGAGAAAATCCACCAGCAGCTCGGAAAACAGCGCCGGATCATCGACAAAATCATTGAGCAGGCGCTGGACGATCTGCTCGATGCGCATATAGAGGCTGTCGCGCTGGTGATCGTCACGCCCACCCCAGCCCATCGCCGCCGAAGCGATTTCGTTGAGCAGACGGCGCGCGGGATGGCTGCCGCGGGAGAAAAAGCTCTTGTCCAGCACCGCCACCTTGAGCATCGGAATCTGCAAGCGGCCGATCAGCAACTTGAGAGAATCCGGCAGGCTGCCGTCGTCGAGGATGAACTCGAACAGCATGGCGATCAGATTGATGACGTCTTCGTCGACCACCCCCACCACGCGAAACTTGCCGCTCTTGACGCTGACCCGGGTCAGCAGCTGTTCGAGCTGAGACCGCAGGTCGAAATCGTCCTGGTGCGCGAGCGCGTTCGGCACGTATTGCTGCAAGTGCGACAGCAGGCGCATGAGGTCGTTGGTGGAGATGGGCTGCGGCTCGCTGTGGCTTTCCATCTTCGGCGCGACAGTGCCACGCAGGCCGTGAATCAGATCCTGCAGCGCGGTGAAGACTTCCTGCACCGCCTGGTCCGGCGGCGGCTGGGGTGCGCCACCGCTGGTGGGGATGTCGTTGTTGCTGCGCGGGCGCGGTGGCGGACGATCTTCGGCTCGGCGAGTCGGCGCAGCTTTGAGCTCTGGCAGAATACCGGTGGCGATGAGCAACTGGTTGGCGTCACCGTAGAGTTTTTCGGTGTCGCTCAATACGTACTTCTCGAACAGCTTGAGAATGATCAGCTTGACCTTGATCTCCACCCCGAGATTACGCCCGGCCTGCAGGAAAAAATCGCAGAGCATCGCGGGGCCCATCGGGTTGGTGGAGTCTTCGAGACGGCGCGGTACCAGCGTATTGAGGCGCGTGGTGAGCTGGCCTAGCGCAAACCCGTCACGCGCAAACACCTTGCCGACCATGGCATCCAGGGCGACAGTGCGCTCCAGTTCGTCGTTGGGCACCAGTGCGAGCTTGTCATAGCTCATGGCCGGGGCTGGCTCGTGAGCAACATCATATTGACCGATACGAACGAAGGCTTCATAGAACTTGTCCAGAAACCCTCGTTCGATGCTCTTTCGCTTGAGGCGCAAGTCGCGCATGGCTTCGAAAAAGTTGTTTTGATCGACGTTGTTCTGGGCCTTGTCGGCCATCTCGAACAAGGTATCGTCGGCATTGTCGAACAATGCCTGCAGGGCATGCTTCAACTGTTGTGCGGCTTTATCACGCACCTGCAGAAGGACCACAGGCAAACGAGCAAGCGGCGCACTAGCTGCCTGTTCGGCTGCTTTGTTCAATGGCACCACTTTACCGTCGTTCTGCATGCTTGCCCCCTGCCAGAGTAAATTCGGAACCCAATATGAGAGATCGTTCACTGCAAGCCCTGGCATCCACGCACCGCGCACCTGCTGAGCACTCTTTGGCAGAGTTGAACAGCAAAAGTTCACGGATCATGGAAGAAACGTCAAAGACGTGACGTCAATAACTAGGCGCGCATTATTATGCTAAATGCCTGTGGCTTGCCAGTGCCTTCACTGCAAAGGACACCTGCTGAGTGATAGACCACAAAACAAAAATAAAGTTGATCGAATACCGACCAAAGGCACGATTTTTTCCGGCGCATAGTGGCCATATGCCAAAGGTTACCTCCCTGCAGTTTGCTGCCTATAATCGCCGCACTTGTTCAGGGAGCCCGCCATGCCGAATCTACGCCTCGCCGACCTCACCGCCGAAATCGAAGCCAATGTGCGTCGCGCATTGCTCGAGGACGTCGGCAGTGGCGATATCACTGCTCAGTTGATCCCCGCCGAGCGCCTGGCCAAGGCCACGATCATCACCCGAGAAGACTGCACCATCAGCGGTACTGCCTGGGTCGACGCAGTATTCCGCCAGCTGGATCCGCGTGTTGCGGTGCACTGGCAGGTCAGTGACGGCCAGCGTGCCACGGCCAATCAACCACTGTTCCACCTCGAAGGCCCGGCACGTTCGCTGCTGACCGGCGAGCGCACGGCGCTGAACTTCCTGCAGATGCTTTCGGCCGTGGCCACCCGCGCGCAGTATTTCGCCGACAAGGTCGCCGATACTCAGGTGAAATTACTCGATACCCGCAAGACCCTGCCCGGCCTGCGCCTGGCACAGAAATACGCCGTCACCTGCGGCGGCTGCCATAACCACCGCATCGGCCTGTACGACGCCTTCCTGATCAAGGAAAACCACATCGCGGCCTGCGGCGGCATCGCCCTGGCGATCAGCGCCGCCCACCGCATTGCCCCAGGCAAACCGGTGGAAATCGAAGTCGAGAGCCTGGCCGAACTGAAGGAAGCGCTGGATGCCGGAGCCGACATCGTCATGCTCGACGAGCTCAGCCTCGACGACATGCGCGAAGCGGTGCGCCTCAATGCCGGCCGCGCCAAGCTCGAAGCCAGCGGCGGCATCAATGACAGCACCCTGCGGGTGATTGCCGAAACCGGCGTCGATTACATCTCCATCGGTGCCATGACCAAGGATGTCAAAGCCGTGGACCTGTCGATGCGCTTGAGCCTGTAACGCAAATTGGGCCTGAGAGCCGCCCCCCGCCTCAGGCACTCCTGCTTACTGCTTGCGACACCGCTGGACAATCGTGGTCGTCCTGATAGCGCGGATATTGCGGATATTGCGGATCAGACAACACGACCAACCTGGACGGCATCGCTGCTATTTCTGCAGGCTGCTAGGTACCGACTATTGATCGATCTTGATCGCCATGATGTGGCGCGCTCAAGCACTCCCCCACATCAGCAGAGCAGCGATCGCGAACAAGCCTACCGACACTGCCGTCGACGCCCGTCCTACCCACTGGATGGGCTGGCGGCAGTCATGCCACCAACTGTGGTCAGGCTGCGCCTGAGCGTGCAGTTCCATGAACATCGCCGTCAATCCCACCAAGGGAATCGCCAGCCCCAGCGCCAGATAGCGGGTCAAGGTGTAGGTCGTTTCCATCGATTGCGTCCCCTGCACGTTGTTGTGCTCTGGGGACTTAGTGCGAGGCTCGGGAGGAAAGTTTCCGGAGGCGACGAATGGTGGCCTGACGCGCTTGATCGGGTGACGCTAACGGGCAATCCAACCGCACTCCTCCCCCCCAGCGCAGTCCCACTGTTTTTAGGACCTTCAAGGGTAGGCAGATGGCAATTTCAGTGAAGAAACTCAGCGGCGATGAAATCCCGGAGCATCTGCGCGCACAGGACCCGACAGCCGACGTGGTTTTCCAGGTCGAGGGGGCAGATGGGCAAATCCATTATCGACATACGGATGTGGCAGCGGCGGCGTTGGCGGTGGAGCTGAGCGAGCAGGAGAAGCACGACTCAGGCGGTGACTAGCAACCAGGCTTCGACGACACGGTGGTCCAGGTCTTCCCAATCAGCCATACCGATCACGCGGGTGGTATTGAGGCCACGCAGATAGCCTCTCAGTTGCTGCCCGGCCTCTTGTCGGGCTGCAGGTTCGGCCAGTTCGTCGTGCAGGACACGTTCATATTGCTCGAGATACTCATCGACCCGATCACGGTATTCAGGCAAGACGGCTTCACGAATGCGGTCGAAGGTACGGCGTTTTTGCGGCGCGTTCACATTGGCCTCTCTTGGGTGGTGGCGGGAAGCTGGTCTGAGTGTAGAGCAACGATGGCCGCGTCCGAAAGAGGCTTGAATCTATAGCCGCTATTGGTCTTTGCAATACGCCTGCCCGTCAGCAGCTCTCCCGCTCTATCACCTCGCAACCCAGCAGATTCAAACGCCGCACCTCCCCTTCAAGCGCCAGCACGCCGAGGCTTTCCAGCACCCGGGTGGCCGCCAGCACGCCAATCTCCAGCGCCGGCGGCTTGAGGGTACTGAGGCTCGGCATCAGCATCTGCGCGAAGGGGAAATCACCAAAGCCCAGAATCGCGCAATCGCCAGGAATGCTCAGACCCGCACGCTGCCCGGCCAGCAAGCCGCCGGCGGCGAGGTTGTCGTTGGCGAAGATGATGGCGTCCGGCGGCTCGGCACTGGCCATGAGTGCCTGCATCGCCTGCTTGCCGGCTTCGAGGGGAGGATTGGCGGCATCGGGGGTGAACACCTGGGGCGTCAAGCCGAACTCGGCCAGCGTCGCGGCGTACCCCTCGCTGCGCTCCACTGCACTGAGGTCGCCAGGGGCACTGTTGAGCACATAGGCGATACGCCGATAGCCCTTGGCATACAGGTAGCGCGCGCTCTGAACCCCGACTTCATGGTGGGAGAAGCCGATCTGTACCGGCGCGCGCTCGGGTTGATAGTCCCAGGTTTCGATCAACGGGATGTCGGCCTGGGCGAGCATCTTTTCCGTGGCGGGCGAATGAAAGTGTCCTGTCACCACCAAGGCCGCCGGCGACCAGCCTAGAAAGGCCCGCACTGCGCTTTCTTCCTTGTCCTGATCGAAATAGCTCGAGGCCAGCAGCGTCTGGTAGCCATGGCGGCTCAGAGTATCGCTGAAGCCCTGCAGGGTATTGGCGAAGATCGGCCCGGAGATGTTGGGCACCACCATGCCGACGATACGCCCGCGCGCCGACGCCAGGCCACCCGCCACCAGATTGGGCACATAACCGAGCTCGGCTACCGCTGCGGCGATCTTCTCGCGTTGCTCGGGCGAGACCTGATCAGGCTGATTGAAGTAGCGCGAAATCATCATCGTCGACACCCCCAGATGCGCCGCCACGGCGGCCAGGGTAGTGCGCCCGGCCGAACGCCGCTTGCTGCGCGGCGGGCCTTTGGAATCGCTCAAAGGGATGCTCCTGCGGTATTGAAAAAAGGCATAAGAAGGTAATTTTTGATTATTTGACGATCTATCCAAGAGTTGATGATACTTGCACCGTTAGCGCTAACGAAGTGTTTTATCGCTTGCTACTCGCATGAGCGAATGCCGCCGAACACTCCATGCACTCTATCGCTGCAGCGGTCGCAGAACCGTAGCAGTTCGGCACTCACCCAAGCGAGCATCAAATCCATGCATCAACACTTCGGGGACACACTCAAACCCGCCCAGCTGGCCCAGGCCGTTGCCGCCGCGCTGACGCTGATCAGTCTGCCGGGCTACGGCACCGACAGCAGCGACGGCCAGTCAGTATCACTGCAAGCCGTCACCGTGACCGCGACCCGCCGCGAGGAATCGCTGCAGAAAGTCCCGGTGGCCGTCACCGTGGTCGACGGCGAACAGCTGGAACGCGACAACCGCACCGATATCGCCACCATCGCCCAGCAGATACCGACGTTGAATTTCCGAACCAACGCCTCTAACAAAGACACCTCGCTGTTCATTCGCGGCGTCGGCACCATCTCGACCTCGCCCGGCGTCGAACCGACCGTGGCGACCGTGGTCGACGGCGTCGTCTATGGTCGCCCCGGTCAGGCCACTCTCGACCTGCTCGACCTGGAGCGCATCGAAGTGCTGCGCGGCCCCCAAGGCACGCTGTTCGGCAAGAACGCTTCGGCCGGCGTGCTCAACGTCATCACCAAAGCGCCCAGCGCCGAAACCCACGGCTACATCGACCAGTCGTTCTACACCGGCACCGAAAGCCGCACGCGCTTCGGCATTGGCGGCACCTTGGTGCCCGATGTGCTCAGGGGCTCGCTGACCGGCCTGGTGGGCAGCTACGACGGCAACGTCGACAACAAGGCCAACGGCCAGGAAGTCAACGGTTACAACCGCAAGGGCCTGCGCGGCAAGCTGGAGTTCACGCCCAACGAAGACATCAAGCTGACGCTGATCGGCGACTACATGCAAAACCACAGCGACGCGCCCAACGGCGTGATCAGCCAGTCGCTGACCCCGGCCTTCGCCAACGCCCTGTCGCCGGTGACCGCCAGCAACGGTAACCGCAATATCGTCAGCGACTACCGCAGCCACGTCGAGGACACCAACAAGGGCCTGTCCGCCCAGCTCGACTGGAACCTGGGTGATTACACCCTGACCTCGATCACCGCCTGGCGCGGCTGGGACAACACTCAGTGGCAGGACGGCGACCGCCTGGCGACCATCAGCACAGCGTTCCCCGGCACCGAGGACAAGGGCGACCTGAGCTACGACCAGTATTCGCAAGAACTGCGTCTGGCATCGCCCAAAGGGCAATTCCTCGAATACGTCGGCGGTCTGTTCTACATGCACGGCAAGGACGACGAGACGTACAGCCGCACGCTGCGCACCACCACGGCGGTCAACCGCGGCGTCGCCAACTACAGCACCACCAGCGACAGCTACTCGGCGTTCGGCGAGACCACGCTCAACTTCACCTCGCGGCTGCGCGGTATCGCCGGCCTGCGCTGGACCCACGACCAGCTCGAGTACGATCACCGCCGCGTGTCGACCTCGGCCACCACCGTCAGCGGCATTCAGCCGAGCACCAGCAGCTCCGGCTCGGTGGACGAAGACGGCTGGTCCGGGCGCCTGGGCGCGCAGTTCGATCTGACCGACACCGTCATGGCCTACCTGACCTACTCGCGCGGCTACAAGGGCCCGGCCTACAACGTGTTCTTCAATATGCAGCCGCGCGACACCGGCGCGCTCAAGCCCGAGACCTCGAACAACTGGGAGCTGGGCCTCAAGGCGACCAGCTTCGACAACCGCCTGACCACCAACCTGGCGGTGTTCCACAGCGAATACGACAACTACCAGGCCAACTTCTACGACACCGTTGCCGGCCAAGTGGTGACTCGCTTGATCAATGCCGGCAGCGTCAGTACCGAAGGCGTCGAGGCCGACTACGCATTGCAGGCCAGCCGCAACCTCAAACTCTCCGGCGCGCTGGCCTATACGCGCGCGCGCATCGACAGCTTCACTTGCCCGGCAGGCGCGGCGGCCTCGTGCAACGTCAACGGCAAGACCCTGCCCTTCAGCCCGGACTGGAAAAGCTACGTGCGCGCCGACTACAGCATCCCGCTGGACAACGGCCTGGATGTCGAGCTGAGCACCGATTACAACTGGCAGAGCGAAGTGCAGTACGACATCAGCCAGAACCCCGACACCAAACAGGGCGCCTATGGCATCTGGAATGCCAGCGTCGCCTTGGCCGATTACAACAACGGCTGGCGCGTGGCATTGTTGGCGAAGAACCTGACCGACAAGTCCTATTCGCCGCTGCTGGCCAGTGGCACCGGGTATATCTACCGGGCGGTGGCGCGCGATGATCAGCGGTATTTCGGGGTGCAGTTGCGCAAGGATTTTTGATGGGCTGAAGGCCAATAGGGAGATGTCGCCTGATCCGGCCTCTTCGCCGCCGAGCGCAACCTTGCTTCCACAAGATGTATTGGCGGATACCTGTGGGAGCATGGCTTGCCCGCGAAGACGCCCGCCGCCACACCGCACACTTACAAGGACACCGCTATGACCACCGCAACACGACAACTCAAGCTCGGCGCCTTCCTGATGGCCACCGGGCACCACGTCGCGGCCTGGCGGCACCGCGAGGTCCCGGCCAACGCCGGCCTGGACTTCAAGCACTACAAGCACCTGGCGCAAGTCGCCGAGGCGGCGAAGTTCGACGCGCTCTTCATCGCCGACAGCATCGCTGCCGCGACCGGCGACATCGCCAGCCACATGGCCCGCTCTGACTACTTCGAGCCCCTGACCCTGCTCTCGGCGCTGAGCGCCGTCACCGACCGCATCGGCCTGATCGCCACCGCGACCACCACCTACAACGAGCCCTACCACGTGGCGCGCAAGTTCGCGTCCCTGGACCACCTCTCCAGCGGCCGCGCAGGCTGGAACCTGGTAACTTCGGATGCCGCCGCCGAGGCCCTCAACTTCGGCCGCGACAGTCATGTCGGGCACGCCGAGCGCTACGCCAGGGCGCGGGAGTTTCATCAGGTGGTCACCGGCCTGTGGGACAGCTGGGAAGACGACGCTTTTATCCGCGACAAAGCCAGCGGCCAGTATTACGACCCGGCCAAGCTGCACGTGCTGGACCACCACGGCGAGCACTTCAAGGTCAGAGGTCCGCTCAACGTCGCCCGCGCGCCTCAAGGTCGGCCCGTCGTCGTGCAAGCCGGCTCTTCGCCCGTCGGCCTGGAACTGGCGGCCGAAACGGCCGAAGTGGTGTTCACCGCGCAAACGTCACTGGCGGCGGCGCAGGCGTTCTATCTCGATCTCAAAAGCCGCATGACGCGCTTCGGGCGTGATCCGGACGCGTTGAAAATCATGCCCGGCGCGTTCGTCGTCGTCGGCGACAGCACCGCCCAGGCGGTGGAAAAATTCGAGCAGTTCCAGGACCTCGTCGAACCCGAAGTCGGCGTCGCACTGCTTGGGCGCATGCTCGGCAACTTCGATCTGTCCGCCTACCCGCTGGACCAACCGCTGCCCGATTTACCCCTCACCGACAGTGGCCAGCAAAGCCGCCAACAACTGCTGATCCAGCTGTCCCGTGATGAAAATCTCAGCCTCGCGCAACTGGGCCGCAAGATCGCCGGCGGCCGCGGTCACTACAGCCTGATCGGCACCGCCAGCGATATTGCCGACCAGATGCAGGCCTGGTTCGAAGGCCGCGGCGCGGATGGCTTCAATATTCTGGTACCGCACCTGCCCGGCGGCCTTGAGGATGTCGCGCACCACGTCATTCCTGAACTGCAGCGTCGCGGATTGTTCCGCCATGACTACACTGGCACCACGCTGCGCGACCATCTTGGCCTCGCGCGCCCTTCTTTCACTGCCCACAGGTAAACCGCCCCATGACCTATATCGCTGCCGAAAATCGCTACGAGAATATGCCCTACCGCGCCGTCGGCCGCAGCGGCCTTGTCCTGCCCGCGCTGTCGCTCGGCCTGTGGCATAACTTCGGCGACAGCACTCCCATCGACACTCAGCGTGCCATGCTGCGCACCGCCTTCGACCTGGGCATCAACCACTTCGACCTCGCCAACAATTACGGCCCACCCTACGGCAGCGCCGAAACCAACTTCGGCCGCCTGCTGCAAGAAGACTTCAGCCAGTACCGCGACGAACTGATCATCTCCACCAAGGCCGGCTGGGACATGTGGCCCGGCCCCTATGGCCAGGGCGGCGGCTCGCGCAAATACGTGCTGGCGAGCCTCGATCAAAGCCTCAAGCGCCTGGGCCTCGATTACGTCGACATCTTCTATTCGCACCGCTTCGACCCGCTTACCCCGCTGGAAGAAACCGCCAGCGCCCTGGCCACTGCCGTGCAGCAGGGCAAGGCGCTGTACATCGGTATTTCCTCGTACTCCGGCAGCAAGACCCGCGAAATCGCTGCGCTGCTGCGCGAGTGGAAAATTCCGTTGCTGATTCACCAGCCGGCCTACAACCTGCTCAACCGCTGGGTCGAAAAAGACCTGCTCGAAGCCACCGCAGACCTCGGCGCCGGGGTCATCGCCTTTACCGCCTTGGCGCAAGGCCTGCTGACCGACAAATACCTCAACGGCACGCCCAGCGACGCGCGGGTCAACCGCCCCGGCGGCGGTTCGCTGCAAGCCAGCCACCTGTCCGACGCCAATCTCGCTCACGTGCGCGCCCTCAACGACATCGCCCAACGTCGCGGCCAAAGCCTGGCGCAAATGGCCCTGTCCTGGACCCTGCGCGACCCACGGGTGACCTCGGCGCTGATCGGCGCCAGCCGCCCGGAGCAGATCATCGAAAACGTCGCGGCCCTGAACAACCTGAGCTTCAGCGCCGAAGAGCTGGCTGAAATCGATCGTTTCGCCGTCGAGGGCGGCATCAATCTGTGGGAAAAACCTTCCAGCGCTGAGTAAGTGAGAGCGTCATGAACATCGTCGTCAAAGCAGTTGCCAGCGTACTTGCGCTGGCCTTTACCCTCAGCGCCTGGGCGGCCGATCCGGCCACCCTGCGCATCGGTTATCAAAAGGGCTCGATCGCCCTGGTGCTGGCCAAGGAGCACGGCCTGCTGGAAAAGCGTTTCCCCAATACCCAGGTCAAATGGGTGGAATTCCCCGCCGGGCCACAGATGCTCGAGGCCCTGAACGTCGGCGCGCTCGACGTCGGCTCCACCGGCGATATTCCACCCCTGTTCGCCCAGGCCGCTGGGGCCGAACTGGTGTATATCGGCGCAGAACCCGCCAAGCCCCAGGCCGAAAACATCCTGGTGCGCAACGACAGCCCGCTGCATGACGTGGCGGAGTTGAAGGGCAAGAAGGTCGCGTTCCAGAAAGGCTCAAGCTCCCACAACCTGGTACTGCGCGCGCTGAACAAGGCCGGGCTGAGCTACAAGGATATTCAGCCGGTGTACCTCACCCCCGCCGATGCCCGTGCGGCGTTCGAACAGGGCAGCGTGGACGCCTGGGCGATCTGGGATCCCTATGCGTCACTGGCGTTGAGCGAGGGGCATGCACGGCTGCTGGCCGATGGCACGGGGCTAGGGTTGTCCGGGCCGATCTACACGGCGCGCCGGGCTTATGCGCAGGACCATGGCGACTTCGTCCATGCATTGCTGGGCGAGTTGACCGCGGCCGAGGCGCTGACGCGCAGCCATCGGGACGAGAGCATCAAGGTGCTGACGCAGTCGATGGGATTGCCGCAGGGGATTATCGAGCGGTATATGGACAACCGCCCGCCTTCGCCGATCTTGCCGATCGACGATGGGGTGGTGAAGGCGCAGCAGGCGACGGCGGATCTGTTTTATGGGAACGGGTTGTTGCCGAAGAAGATTGTGGTGGGGGATGTGGTTTGGAAGTGAATGCGAAAAACGCACCCCGCCACGCCGAGATTGAAGCTTCGTCTTACTGAATCACCTGCGTCAACGGCTTGCCCACCTCGGTGATATAGGTCGAAACGATTTCCGTCTCCTGCGGCCCGTTCTTGACGATATGCGGAGCATTGGCCGGCGTCTCGAAGGTGTCGCCAGCGTGCAGCACATGCTCCGGCTGGCCATCGATCGCCACTGTCACCGAGCCACGCACCACATAACCGGACTCCAATCCAGGATGGGTGTGATGCGGTGAATTAGCATTGGCCGGCAGCACGATGCGGATCACGTTGACTTCATAGCCGTTGGGATAGGCCACATGCTGCAGCGTCGTGCGCGAGCCCTTGGACGGCGCGCTGGCCGGTGTGGCGCAACCCGCCATGGCGGCGATGATTGCCAGGACAGCGCAGGCTTTGATGGTGCGACCCAGTTCCATGGTGTTCCTTTCTTTGATAATGGCCGAGAGAATCAGGCAGGATATCGCCTGGAATCATCATGGCAACAGCTTGTTACTTGTCGGTAGCAATCACAGGGAGGATCCATGGCCAACAAAGAACACCACTACCAGGTTCACGTCATCTGGACCGGCAACCAAGGCACCGGAACCGCGACCTATCGCGGCTACAGCCGGGCGCATGAGATTCAGGCCCCAGGCAAGGCGACGATCGAAGGATCGTCCGACCCCAGCTTTCGTGGCGATCCGGCGCGCTGGAACCCGGAGGAATTGCTGCTGGCGTCGTTATCGGCGTGTCACAAGCTGTGGTACCTCGGGCTGTGTGCCGAGGCAGGCATTGTGGTGGTGGAATATGAAGACCACGCCGAAGGCACGATGATTGAACAAAGCGATGGCGCCGGGCAGTTTACCTCGGTGGTATTGAAGCCCAAGGTGGTGCTGGCGCCGGGGGCGGATGTCGACAAGGCGAAGGCGCTGCATGGGGTGGCGCACGAGAAGTGCTTTATTGCGCGGTCGGTGAATTTTGCGGTGGGGCATGAGGCGCAGGTCATCAACCAATACCCTTGATGCAGGGCGTTTCACCGCCCTCTACCAGCGTGCATCAGGAAGCCAGACAGTAAAACCTTATGATCGCGGACCCGCTGCCGGTACATCCAGAAGTGGTTAAATACCGAAACGTATATTCAAGGACGATGTTGATGGCCGGCAAGCATCTGGAACCTGTTCCTCAATCCTCAAGCACCACCATCATCGCCCCACGCGTGAAGAAAGGTCTCCCCAAGTTTCGCCTCGCGATCATTGCCGCCCTGCTGGTCCTGGGCGGAGGTAGCCTTCTGACGGCCTGGTGGCCGGGCAGCTCCGACCACGTATCGAACGCTACCCGCAACGAGTTGCAAAAATCCTTCGCGACCCTGGCGCCCCTGCAACTTGAACCAGTTGCACCTCAAGACATGGAGCGCGCGCTGGATACCATGCACCTCGACACACCTCAGCGCGCCCAGCTGCGTGCCGCCGTCACGTCGTCACTGGCTACCCGCCAGACCGATCAGACCCGTTTGGTATGGGTTGAGGTCTGGGATTTCGCCTCAGAAGATGGCGATGTCGTCCATCTCGCCTCTGCCGGATTCAGCATCGATTGCAACTTGCTCAACGCGCATCAGCGAATCGCGATACCGGTGGACGCTACACACCGCTTGACCGTGACAGGAGCAGTCGATGGCGGGGGCGGCATCACCCTGGGCATCCATACCAACACCGGGCCGGTCTTACTGCCAGTGCTCGCCCCTGGGCAAACGCTGCAGTTGCCACTTGGGATTTAAGGAGCAAACCATGCTCAACCGATTGCCCCGCTACATGCCGCTGATGTTCGCGCTGATGGTTTTCGTGATGCTGTTCCAGTTCATCGAGACTCATTGGCCGAAACCGGCCGCCGTCGCGGCTTTCATCGCCTCATTGCACGGTATCGGCTGGTACCTCTGCGCGGCTGCCCTACTCGGCTGGTTCCTGCTTATCCTGGGCTGGCTGCACGCGACCGACCGACTCCCCACCCTTTTCAAGACAGGTGCGCTTATGGACATTCTCGACAGACTCACCAACAAGCAGGTGCTGGAAGAGGGTATGGAAAAACTCGACTCGGCCACCTTCATCGATGCGAAAAGCCTCGCTGCAGCACTCAAGCTTAGCGTCGTCGGACAAAACGCCGTCTGCGATGACATTGCCGCACAGATTCGTCGGCGCCTGGCACTGTCGCAACGCGGCAAGCCGGTAGGCGTGTTCCTGCTCGCAGGGCCGCCCGGCACTGGCAAGACTTATCTGGCTAAAGTCCTCGCCAAGGAACTGGAGCGGCCGCTGCTCCATTTCGACATGAGCCAATTCGCCTCCGGCAGCCATTCGCTTTCGCAGTTGCTGGGCATGAACAAGGGCTACGTGGGCTCAGACACCTACGGCAAGTTGACCGCAGGCTTGCTGGACTCGCCGAATGCTGTCGTGCTGTTGGACGAAATCGAGAAGGCCCACCCTGATGTGCTCAAGGCATTTCTCACGGCCTGGAACGACGGTTTCATCACTGAACGGTCCGACGGTCAGCAGATCGCTACCACGCAAGCCATCTTCATCCTCACCACCAACGCGGGCACTCAGCGCCTGGCGGAAGTGTCGACGCAGTTTGCCGCCGACCCCGACAGTTTGCGCGACGCGGCGGTAAACACCCTGCACGATGCCAACTTCGCGCCTGAAGTGCTCAACCGGATCGACCGAATTTTTGTATTTCAGCCTTTTCAGGGACTCGATATCGCTCGAGTCTGCGCCCTCGAAATAGAAAGCATGATTCATGGGTACGGACTGCAAGTGGCTGAACAGGGCATTGATCCGAATATCATTCTGACGCTGATGGCGCGCTATCAACGGCAGAAACGCTCGACCTCTTCGCGGGACCTCATCCGGGCCATCGAAGAGCAATTGGCGGACTCGTTGATCGAGGCCAAGAAAGCCGGGCAGCTACGCGTCGAGTTACACATGGACGAAGAGCAGCAAGTGGCGGTACGCCCCCCGCTCGCCACCCCTTCACGAGGCTAGACGATGGGCGATGCTGACAGCCTGTGGCATGACGCGCCGGCATGGCGCTGGGTGTTCTGCTGCACCGTGCTAATAACGGCGTTATGCATACTCGCAGCACCTTGGCGCCTATCACCTGCTCCACTGACTGTGGGGCAGTACCAGGCGCCTGCGGCCGCAATTGCCCGTGTGCAGACGGTTTCCGCCAGCCAGAACCGCCAATCGCCCCGCGATCCCGCTTTTGACCGCCCCGTGACCATCGCTGCACAGACCTATGGCAGTGATGTCGAGATGCACGTCGTCGGTGTCTATGGGCCGGCGACATCCGGCCCGCAGCGTATCGAATGGATGCAGGCCTGCAAGGCGGTCATGGGCACGCCGCAGATGATCGACTGCAAACGGCAGTTCGAAAATGCGCACGCCGATTACCGCACTATCAATGTCGATGTCGAACGCACCACCGCGCCCATGGTGCTGGTGTTGATGGCCTATGAGGCGGTCAGCTGGAAAATCGCCGTGCGCCCAGGCATCGACCTTCGCAAAGTTATCGTCGCCGGCTACTCCGGCCCCGACATTCAAGGTGTCCCCAGCGGTGTGCCGGTCGAAGTCTACAGCCATGACCTGTCCCCATGCGGCAACTGTTCGCGCCAGCCGGGCGGATTCTGGGCATACGATGCCAGCAGGCCTGAATACTCAAGCGCCATGCTTCGGCTCAGATCATTGACCGGTCTGGAGCCCACCTCCTTCCAAGGGGGCTATCAGGGCGATCACTTCACCATCCAGCGCTGGCTGGGCAACAAGCAAACCGCCGTAAAGAATCCCACCGCGGATAACGTAGTCGGCAAAGTAGTCAGCAACTTCATTGACTTGGCAGGCAAGACCTTGCCGCTTCCCGACGGCGCCTGGGAAGTGCTAGCCACCGACAACACACCCTCGCCACGCGGCCAGGATCGAATGCTGGTGCTCGCGCGCAGCGACAAAGGGCGGCTTCTGGAATTGATGGTCACGCACCTTGAGACAGCCACCGACAACAACGGCTTTCCCGCCTATGGCGCCTGCAGTCAGCCCGCCGACTATACCGCCCGAGTGGAACTGAACCAGCCCCGAGGGCTGCAACAGTGCTACTGGGTCAATCACAGTGAGGCCCCCTGGCAGCAACCCGTCTATCGCGCCGCCGCCAGCCGCCTGAAGGACCGGGGTTTCAGCGTGCCTGACTCGGCGCTGGTCAGCGGTTTTCACAAGGCCACCCGCGACTTTTCAGTGACCACGCAGTACTACGCGTTTTCAGATCAACAGCCGGCAGGGACTGTGGATTGGGTGAGCAACCCGTGGAATCCGGTGCAGATCAAAAATTTCGATTCGATTCAGAAGTTTGTGAAAGCCCGTGTGGATTGGGCGATTGGGTGGTTCATGTTGGTTAATGCGATGCGTTGAGGAGAGTAGAGTACCCCTACTATCGGCGCGCCGGGAACCTGCATGAAGTGATCGCCAGGACAGCAGTCGGCGCCCATGCGCCGCGTATCCAAGGCGCATTTATTTTTCCAGTACTCCCCGATGGGAAAAACAGATGAGATGGAAAGACCTGTTGATCTGGACACCCTCAGCTCTGTTCCTGGCTTGGTGGCGCGTGTCCCTCTGGGTACATGATCGCCTGGGTTGCCATGGCGGCAAAAGTATCTCGTCAGCCTGTATGTGGAACGGCACGGACATACAAGGCTGGATCGGCGCAGGAATGTTCTTCGGGATGGTGTTCTTCATCGTATCTACACCGATAACCGCGATCATCCAATTGGAGATATGGATGCGCCGCTTGGAAAAAAAGCTGGCTTCGCGTGTTGCTCGGACATAAGGCGATGGGCAGGTGACTTTCCAGTTCGGAGCCGTCACGTGTGCCGGTTGAGCTACCAGCGCATAGCTGGACGCTCAGAACCACCGCCCAAACGCTCCACGCCCTCGCACGATGCGCCATATCAGCCCCGTACTGACCAGCGCTGCAACTATCAGCATCAGCAAGTCATGGGAAAAGTAAATTCCAAACTCGAGCGGCTGATGTGCCCAACCGAGCGTTTGCAAAAAGGGCTCCCGACGGGATCCAGTGTTCCATACAAACTGCAGATCCGCCCACGCCTTACTGACATCTTTAAAGGTGTCGAACGTGAGCGGCACTGAAACCAGCAATCCGAACGTGGAATACATCTTCACCCGATACTCGGGGATGCGCACTTTCTCGATGGCGGCCAGTGGGTCCGGGGAGGCTTTCCATTCTTCAGGCAGAACAATCCGGCACGCCTCGGGATTTTTCCTGGCGCACCATACCGACACCGTATCGCCCACAGAAAAACGCACGACAGCCTCTCGGAGCCTGTAGTCGTCACTGCGATCCAGCGTGTCTGCCCAGGATTTATGAAACCGCGAGCCGCCCACTGAATAGCTGAAGGTCAGTAGCGGGAGCCCGGCGGTTTTACCCTCCAGATACGTGATCCGACCATCGACCGTATAGCCGTCCTTGGGACGCCTGCGTGCAATGCCCAGCCATATGGTCACGACGCAGATGATAACGGGGGAGAAACCCAAGATGATGTCGAGAACTTCCATGCGCGTTCGCTGAATAGATGGCTTGATCGAAAATGTCGGCGGCGGTAACAAAAGCTTGAGTTCCAGCCCCTATATTCGACGAAACGGCTAAAGACTTTCAGCGCCCAGCCGACTAGATATTGTGGTGGTCTGACACGACTGCCTTGCAGATCACCCCAAGATTTCTTGCCCCAAACGACTGCCCAACGCACTCCCAGCCCGAGCGAAAAACCCATGTTTTTGAGAAATATAAAAATCGCCGCCAGAGCCTTCATCGGCTTCGCCGCTATCGCGCTGCTGAGTGTGTTCCTAGGCCTGTTCGCGTTGAAGCAGATCAACGTAGTCCAGTCCGAAGCCTCAGACATTCAGAACAACTGGATGCAACGCGTCCGAATCCTGGCACTCGCCAACGCCTCGCTCGATCGTTATCGCCTGGGGGAAATGGCGCACATCCTGTCGTCGGCCGATGCGGACATGCAGACCTACGAAGATAAATCCGCCGGCCGCCTGAAAGCCGTCAAAGAACAACTGACCCAATACGCCGCGCTCCTCACGACCGCCGACGAAAAGTCGCGCCTCGATGTATTCAACCAGAGCCTCGACGCCTACGCGAAGAACCACACCGAAATGCTCAAACGCTCGCGCTCCGGCGACAAAGCCGGTGCCGTGGACTTCCTCAACAGCATTCGGCCAAGCTATGAGCAGATGACCAAGAACTTCGATCAATTGATCGAGTTGGCCAACAAAGGCGCAGAGCAAGCCGGCAAGCAATCCGTTGACGCTTACCAACACGCCGTCAGCGGCATCGCCATCGTTATCGTGCTCGTGAGTGCCGGTACCATTCTGGTGGCCTGGCTGCTGACCAAAAGCATTACCGGCCCCATCATCGAAGCGGTTCACGTGGCTGAAACCATTGCCAAGGGCGACCTTACCCACCCGATCAATCCCACCGGCAACGACGAAGCCACGCGCCTGCTGCGCGCCCAGGAAACCATGCGCAACAGCCTGGTGCAGACTCTCAAGCAAATCACCGGCTCATCCAACCAGCTCGCCGCCGCCGCCGAAGAACTCAATGCCGTGACCGCCGAGGGCAGCCGGGGCTTGCAAGAGCAACACGGTGAAATCGAACAGGCAGCCACGGCCGTCACCGAGATGACCACCGCCATTGAAGAAGTCGCACGCAACGCCGCATCGACCTCCGACCTGTCCCAGGAATCACGCAGCATCGCCCTGAAAGGCCAGCAGCGCATGGTCGAAGCGTTGAACGCCATCAGGGCGCTGACCCGCGGCGTGGAAGTCAGCTCCGGGCAGGTCGGCGGCCTGGCCACACAAGCCAAGGATATCGGCAAAGTACTGGACGTTATCCGCACCATCGCCGAACAAACCAACTTGCTGGCCCTCAACGCCGCCATCGAAGCCGCCCGCGCGGGTGAGGCCGGCCGTGGTTTCGCCGTGGTCGCCGACGAAGTGCGCGCCCTCGCCCACCGCACGGCGCAGTCGACGCAAGAGATTGAACAGATGATTGGCAGTATTCAGGCCAACACCGCCAGCACCGTGAATACCATGCTCGATAGCAGCAATATGACCCAGCAGACGCTGGAGTTGGCTGAGCTGGCGCAGAAAGCGCTGACCGATATTCTGGCGGCTAACGATGAGATCAATGACCGGAATCTGGTGATTACTACGGCGGCGGAAGAGCAGGCACATGTGGCTCGGGCGGTGGATCAGAACTTGTTGAATATTCAGCAGTTGTCGATTCAATCGGCGGAAGGGTCGACGCAGACCACGACGGCTTCGCAGTCGTTGGCGAGTCTGGCTTATGAGTTGAATACGATGGTGAAGCATTTTCAGATTTGAGGTGAATGGCGGGTCGCCTCGTACTGGAGTGAAATTACTGTAGGAGCAAGGCTTGCCCGCGAAGAGGCCGCCGGCTCCCGCTGCGATCCAGCAAATCAATTTGCGCCTGCGCTACAACACGAACGACAAAACTGTGGCCCGCGGCTTGTTTACTCTGCCAGTTTGCCGTCGTGTACAACGTCGGGTGGATAGTGCGGCCGAGCAGTCATTCGACGGCCATCAAGACGGTCCCAGAATGGGAACGATAGGTCCCAAAATGGGACCTATCAATGACTGGTCGGGAATACGACTGGAGATAGCACTTTTGCCATGAGCGCAGGATTACTCACGGCCCAAGGCCGCTATCCGATTCGGGACTCAGTCGGGTCAGGTCCAGTCTACATACCGTCATCGAATTGATACGTGGAGCTCAGTGCATCGACGACCGCCTTTGCGCTGGCAAGCGAGTGGTGGACCAGCCAGGCCTGGTTGCCCTGCAGAGGCTTGCCCATGGCCGCCTCCTTTACCGCGTCCAGGACGCTGGCGATCAGGTCGGACGCTTGGTTAAGCGCGCACTCACCACCCACCCCGGCGTTAACGGCGAACACGTAGCTCCTTTCGCCATCTGAGCCATAGTCTGAAAATTTTTGCTCGGTAGTGACCAATGGTTTGTTCATTGGGTGCCTCCGAGGCTTGCCGCTGCGCGCGGATTGGCCAGAGGGCGGAAAAACTCATTCGAGACGTTGCCAGGAAGGCAGGCTAGAGAAAGAGATAAAACATTATTGGTCATCGGTGTAGCTCCTAGAGTTCAAGAGCTGCCACGGTTCGCCGTCAAACGAATAAGGGTGGCAGCTGTGCGCAGGTTGACGGACCGGAACTCTAGGAACCCGGCAGACCCGAAGGTCTCCCACGCACAGCCGCCATAAACAAGATGTGCAGGCACAAAAAAGCGCCTGCAATCGTAATGGGGGCGCCTGTGCGCCTAGAGTTGATCGGGCCGTCAAACCCGTTCGCTGAATTTGCAGCGACGGGGCGAACGATACCGAGCATCGGACAAGGCTGCAATAACCTTGGAGGGATAAAGGCTGATGAGCATGCCAGCCGAGAGGGAGCCCACCCTGCTCAGGGTCTTGCGCAACAATGCGGAGCCGCGCTATCTCGCTGAGAATGACGCCGGCTAAAGCGTGATCAATAGGTGCTCGTACAAAATAATGAAGTTCGGGCTGCGTGCTCACATCGCCCCAAAAGATTCACATAGGTCCGCCCAAGCGTTCACAGCGCAGAGTGCGTCAGCGGGAGCGGGCCTGCCTGGAAGACTCGATACTCGACCAAATGCATAATCGGTACGCCCGGCGGGATGCCTGACTGCAAGGTATCAAAGCTTCCAGACCGCATGGAGACCGTCGACCATGCGCGCGAAAATGCGTATTGCTTTGCGTAATATCTTGCGTAATACTTTGCATCCAGAACCACCATGCACATCCGAATGATGATGACAGCGATTCTGATAATGAACTGACGACAGACGACTCACACTGACGACGAACCGACTACTGATAATCGACTACCGAGGATAAATAGCATGAGTGCACTCTTGAACCGGGCTGAGCAGGCAGTGTCGGCCACCGCTATGGTTCGTAGTTTTGGTGCGCGCCTCAAGGATGTTACCAGTGGTGAGGTGCCCCACTTGGTAATCTTCAAAGACAACGAGCCAGCAGCTGTTTTGGTAGGTGTTGAAACCTACCAGGCCATGCAGGATGAGCTCGAAGATCTTCGCGCTGAACTGCTTGCCATCGAGCGCCTGCCCAGTCTGGATGATACGAATACGGTGAGCCTCGAGGACATGATGGCTCGTTTTAAGTAGGCAAACTCACATGAAATGGAATGTTCAGTTTCACCCTGCTGTGTACGACGACCTCAAGCGACTGGGCAACACTGACGCGAAAAGAGTCCTGAAAGCGATTGATGAACGTATCGCTAACGGGGAGCCTGACAAGATCGGGAAACCGCTGAACGGGACGCTGGCCGGCTTTAGGCGGTTAAGGGTCGGGGACGTACGCATCGTCTACCGTATCAACGGAACCGAAATCGTTTTGGTGGTCTGCGTAGGTCCCCGTCGTAACGACGATGTTTACGAAACGGTCACCAAACGCTTGTGAATAACAAACCCCGCTTCGGTGGGGTTTTTCATTTAATGCGGGAGTTCTATCACGCTGTTACTGGCCGGAACAGTAATTCAAGACGAAAAAAAACCGCTCAAGGCGGCCGTGGCGTGCTGGTGACGGGAGAAATGGTGCCGGAGATAGGAATCGAACCTACGACCTTCGCGTTACGAGTGCGCTGCTCTACCGACTGAGCTACACCGGCGGTGATGGTGGCGTAAATTAGCACTGTCGTCGCGACCGTGCAACGCCAGTGCGGGTTGCGTGTTAATTGGACGAGCCATGTGGGCAGCCAGCTGGCGCTAGAGAAGCATCAGCCGATGTTGAGCATGACCAACCGGTCACGCTGTTACGCGTCCAGGTTACAGTCTGCCCTTTTACCGAGGCAGGGCCATTGGCAAGCGTGCAGACAATTGTCCCAGCTCCCGTATTTGCATTGCTGGTGACAACCTGACTACTGCAGCTATAGGAACTGGCTGCTGCGCCTATATCGGCTGCGGAGGTAATGGTCGTACCTTGCACCAAGCTGATATCAAATATTTGCTTGAGGTTTCCGCCCTCTGCAACACCTGCCACAACAGATGCACGTCCTTGGTAAAGCGAATATGCAGGAATAGCGATGGCTGCGAGGACACCGATTATGGCGATCACAATCATGATCTCTATCAGCGTGAAACCTTTCTGGTCCGTCATAAAGGCACCTCGACATTAACGCAAAACGGCCTCGCTACGAGGCCGTCTCCAGAGCCATTACCGACCGTCTAGGATCACGAGCACCCTTTAGGCATATAGGCTGCGTCTATGTTGGCAGCCGTGCAAGACCAGCCAGAAGTGTCAACCCGATTTAAGGTGATTGTGCCAGTTGAGATTGCTGATGGCGCATTCTGCAATGTGCACTTGATGGAGCCGCTAACACCGGCTGTAATTGTCCAAGCACAGTTCTGAGTAGTCGCGGCGTTCAAGTTAGCGGCCGTTGGTGCTGTCCCACCATTTTGCAGATCTTCGAAGTTAGTGGTAAGCGCTTTAGCCTCAGCCAAACCCGCAGTGGCTTTTGCACGACCTTGGTATTTGGAATAGGCAGGAATTGCAATCGCAGCCAAAATACCAATGATCGCAATCACGATCATCAATTCAATGAGTGTAAAACCTTTTTGAGCTTTCATATTTACTACGCCTCCAATGGACAATCAGGTCGTTTGACCGTTGCAGGAGTATTAGCAAGCGTCGTGCCATGTCCCTGAACGTGTCCTCAAGCGGTATTTACGGCTGCTCCACCGGTTGGTGGGACGAGAAAACGCTAGAAACTGACATTTTACGTCACGCTGCACGTCCGATTTGGATCTAGTGCCCGACTACGCTATAAACCACCTATCCGAAGCATCAGGTACGACCATGAACGATATCGCTCTTTCAGGCTTGGCTAAGCAGCTGGTTCAGGCAGAAGTCATCACTGACAAGGCCGCGCAACAGGCTTACGCTCAGGCGCTTCGCAACAAGACGCCCTTCGTCCATTACTTGGTACAGAACAAGCTTGCCAAAAGCAGAGAAATCGCTGAGGTCGCAGCAGATCAGTTCGGCGTGTCATTGCTTGATCTCAAGACCCTCGATAAAGAGTCAAACCCACGCGGTGTCGTCAGCGAGAAGCTTATTCGCCAACACCATGCGCTACCGCTGTGGCGCCGCGGCAACAAGCTGTTCATCGGTCTGTCCGATCCTACCAACCACCAAGCCATCAACGATATCCAGTTCAGTACAGGTCTGACAGCAGAGGCAATTCTTGTAGAAGATGACAAGCTTACGGAGGCAATAGAGCGCTTCTTTGACTCCGGCAGCACTGGTTTGGAAGACTTGGCGGATGTCGATCTGGACGGATTAGACGTTGAATCTGTCAACGACGACCGCAATGAAAACATCGCAGGCCAGGACGCTGATGACGCTCCTGTGGTACGTTTTGTTAACAAAATGCTACTCGATGCAATTCGCGGCGGCTCATCAGACCTGCACTTCGAGCCCTATGAAAAAATCTATCGCGTACGCTTTCGGACCGACGGCATGCTCCGGGAGATTGCACGCCCTCCAATAAATTTGGCCAACCGGATCGCCGCGCGCCTCAAAGTCATGGCCAGTCTCGACATCTCGGAACGTCGCAAGCCGCAGGATGGCCGGATCAAGATGCGGATATCCAAGAACAAGGCGATCGACTTTCGGGTCAATACCCTGCCTACGTTGTGGGGCGAGAAGATCGTAATGCGGATCCTTGATCCCTCAAGCGCGCAAATGGGTATTGACGCGCTCGGCTACGAGCCCGAGCAGAAAGAACTGTACCTTCAAGCGCTGAAGCAACCTCAGGGCATGATCCTTGTTACTGGTCCTACGGGCTCAGGTAAGACGGTCTCTCTGTATACCGGTATCAATATTCTGAACACGGTCGATATCAATATCTCGACCGCAGAAGACCCGGTTGAAATCAATATGGAGGGCATCAATCAGGTCAACGTGAACAACCGCCAAGGATTAGATTTTGCTTCTGCGCTTCGGTCTTTTCTACGACAGGATCCAGACGTCATCATGGTCGGCGAGATTCGAGATCTCGAGACTGCAGAGATTGCTATCAAGGCTGCCCAGACAGGTCACCTTGTTCTCTCGACGCTCCACACCAATAGTGCCGCTGAGACCCTGACACGCCTGCAGAACATGGGCGTGGCCAGCTTTAACATCGCGACCTCTGTCAGTCTGATCATTGCCCAGCGATTGACGCGCAAGCTTTGCCCCGTGTGCAAGAAATCCGCTGAGATTCCACGCGAGGCGCTGATAGCCGAGCGTATACCGGTTGATCGAATCGGGACATTTACTATTTATGAGCCCGTGGGATGCGACCTTTGTACTGGGGGTTATAAAGGCAGACTCGGTATCTACGAGGTGGTCCGAAACACACCAGCGCTTCAACAACTGATCATGGAGTCGGGTAACTCGATCGAAATCTCGGCGCTTATGCGCAAGGAAGGCTTCAATGACTTACGAACCTCTGGTCTGCAAAAAGTCATGCAGGGGCTGACTAGCCTCGCCGAAATCAATCGCGTCACCAAGGACTAAGCAATGGCCTCCAAAGCAGTAAAGACCAATGTCTATATTTGGGAAGGCACTGACCGGAAAGGCTCGTCTATCTCCGGTGAAATGACCGGCACTAGTATTCCGCTGATCAAAGCGCAACTACGTAGGCAAGGTATCTCACCCGGGAAGATAAAGAAAAAAACCACCTCTATATTCAGCAAAGGCAAAAAAATTAAGCCGATGGACATCGCGTTGTTTACGCGCCAGATGTCAACCATGATGAAAGCCGGCGTTCCGCTACTGCAATCGTTCGACATCATTGCCGAGGGCGTTGAAAATCCAAAAATGCGCGATCTGGTACTAGCTTTGAAGCTAGAGGTTGCGGCAGGCAATAGCTTTGCCACCTCGCTAAGGCAAAAGCCCGAGTATTTCGACGACCTATACTGCAACCTCGTCGATGCCGGCGAACAGGCAGGCGCACTCGAAGCATTGCTGGATCGAGTTGCGACTTATAAGGAAAAAACCGAGGCGCTCAAAGCAAAAATCAAGAAGGCAATGACTTATCCAATAACGGTTTTGGTCGTCGCGCTCATCGTATCGTCGATCTTGCTTATTAAAGTAGTGCCGCAATTTCAGGCCGTGTTTTCCGGCTTTGGCGCGCAGTTGCCGGCGTTCACACTGATGGTCGTCAATCTTTCAGAAATCATGCAGGCATGGTGGTGGGTGGTCTTGGGCGCGATTATCGCATTCATGTACGCATTCAAATACGCTTTTAAACGTAGCCAACGCATGCGCGACGGTATCGACAGAGGCCTGCTGAAAATACCGGTCATTGGCCAAATACTCTATAAATCGGCCATCGCCCGCTACGCTCGCACGTTATCAACCACCTTCG
This sequence comes from Pseudomonas baltica, assembly GCF_031880315.1. Lineage (NCBI taxonomy): Bacteria > Pseudomonadati > Pseudomonadota > Gammaproteobacteria > Pseudomonadales > Pseudomonadaceae > Pseudomonas > Pseudomonas baltica. The sequence goes on from NZ_CP134771.1 coordinate 2,625,519, forward strand.
CCGCGGGCGTACCCTTGGTGGAGGCGCTGGACTCTGTAGCAGGGGCTGCCGGCAACGTGGTGTTCAAGATCGCTGTAGGGAAAATCAAGCAAGATGTTTCCAGCGGCACACAACTCAATACCTCGATGCGCGCCACTGGAGTGTTTCCAAGTATGGCTATTCAGATGACGTCCATCGGCGAAGAGTCGGGTGCGCTGGATGAAATGCTGGATAAAGTAGCAGGTTATTATGAAGCAGAAGTCGACAACATGGTCGACAGCCTTACCACCCTGATGGAACCAATGATCATGGTCATCCTCGGTGTCGTCGTCGGGGGTCTAGTAGTCGCCATGTACCTCCCCATCTTCCAACTCGGCTCAGTCGTCTAACCCCATGTCCCTACCCGAATTCCTGGCCAGTTCCCCCCTGGCCTTCACCCTCTGCTCCCTGCTCCTCGGCCTCCTGGTCGGCAGCTTCCTCAACGTGGTCATCCACCGCCTCCCCATCATGCTCGACCGCGACTGGCGCACCCAATCCCGAGAAATCCTCGACCTGCCCGCCGAGCCGCCAACCGAGCGCTACAACCTGATCCTCCCCAACTCCACCTGCCCCCACTGCAACCACAAAATCCGCGCCAGCGAAAACATCCCGATCCTCAGCTACCTGTTCCTCAAAGGCCGCTGCTCCGCCTGCCAGGCCCCCATCAGCAAACGCTACCCCCTCGTGGAACTCGCCAGCGGCCTGCTGACCGCCTTCATCGCCTACCATTTCGGCTTCGGCTACCCGGCAGGCGCCTTCATGGTCCTCACCTGGGGCCTGCTGGCGATGAGCATGATCGACGTCGACCGCCAGCTTCTGCCCGACGCCATTGTGCTGCCATTGCTCTGGCTCGGCCTGATCGTCAACAACTTCGGCCTGTTCACCGACCTCTCCAGCGCGCTGTGGGGCGCGGTGTTCGGGTATCTGTCGCTGTGGCTGGTGTTCTGGCTGTTCAAGCTGGTGACCGGCAAAGAGGGCATGGGCTACGGCGATTTCAAGCTGCTGGCCATGCTCGGCGCCTGGGGAGGCTGGCAGATCCTGCCGTTGACGGTGCTGCTGTCATCCCTGGTAGGCGCGGTGTTGGGCGTCATCCTGCTGAAGCTGCGCGATCAGGCGACCAGCACGCCGATCCCCTTTGGTCCTTATCTGGCGATTGCGGGCTGGATTGCATTGCTGTGGGGTGGTCAAATAACCGCCTCGTACATGCACTTCGCCGGATTCTAAATGACCACAGCTGCAAAACCCTGGGTGTTGGGCCTGACCGGTGGTATCGGCAGCGGCAAGAGTGCCGCCGCCGAACGCTTCGCCGAGCATGGCATTCATGTGGTGGATGCCGATCAGGCCGCGCGCTGGGTCGTGGAGCCCGGGCGGCCGGCGTTGCAGCAACTGGCCGAGCATTTTGGCGTGGATATTCTGCAGCCCAGCGGGGCGCTGGATAGATCAGCGTTGCGTAAACGCATCTTTGAAGATGCCGAGCAGCGGCGCTGGGTCGAGGCGCTGTTGCATCCGCTGATCGCGCAGGAGATCGCCGATAATCTGGCTCAGGCGACGTCGCCTTACGCGGTGTTCGTGTCGCCGTTGATGGTGGAGTCCGGGCAGTACAAGCGTACCGACCGGTTGCTGGTGATCGACGCGCCCACCGAGCTGCAACGCGCGCGCACGCTGAAACGCGATACCACGACCGCCGAACAGGTCGAGGCCATCCTCAAGGCCCAGGCCAGCCGCGAACAGCGCTTGGCCTTGGCTGACGACGTCGTGCTCAACGACCGCGATCTGGCCTGGCTGCACAGTGAGGTCGATCGCTTGCATCACTTTTATCTGAATTTGCCTGGAGCTTCTGAATGAGCCAACCCTTGACCGTCGAATGCCCTACCTGCGGCGCGCCTGTGGAGTGGAACGCGGCCAATATCAACCGTCCGTTCTGTTCTGATCGCTGCAAACTGATTGACCTGGGCGCCTGGGCGTCGGAGGAGCACAAGATTCCGGTGAGTCCGGATGCCGAGGATGATCTGTTCTCGGATGATTTGCCGCCCCGCGAGCATTGATTTTGGGTGGGGGTTGAGGGCCCTTTCGCGGGCAAGCCTTGCTCCCACAGGTGTACGACTCAGGTCCGTCAACTCTGTGGGAGCAAGGCTTGCCTGCGAAGGGGCACTGAAGAACACCATCAGCCAACAGCAACTGTTGCGTTTCGCCGCCGCGCGAGCATTGATTTTTGGGTGGGGGCTGAGGGCCCTTTCGCGGGCAAGCCTTGCTCCCACAGGTGTACGACTCAGGTCCGTCAACTCTGTGGGAGCAAGGCTTGCCCGCGAAGGGGCCCGTGAGAACACCATCAGCCAACAGCAACTGTTGGGTTTCCAACACTTGCAGAACAATAAGCACGGCAGCCAACACCGCCACACCCTGTCCGCCTACCCCCGCCCCCATAAAATCCCCAGCTATTTCAACACCCTGCAACCGATCCCAAGGTAGCGGCACAGCCGTTGCAATCACCCTCTGACGAACGTGAACGTCGGAGTGTGCCCTTTGCCTTTGTTGCCCTCGCCCCTGGATTTTCCCGACAGCCCAGTCTCCCGCGCTTTCGCTCAGCCCTTGATGCTCGGTTTGTTCCTGCCGGTGCAATCCGGCGGCTGGAGTCCCTCGGCCCTGCCCCGCAGCACCGACTGGCGTTTCGAGTACAACAAGCAGCTGACCCTGCGCGCCGAGGCCCTGGGCTTCGACCTGGTGTTCGCCTTGGCCGAATGGCTGGGCAAGGGCGGCTATGGCGGCGAGATCCGTTACCACGACGAGTCGCTGGACGCCTTCATCACCCAGGCGGCGCTGGCCTCGGTGACCGAGCGCATCCTGCTGATCTCGACCCTGCACGTGCTCTACGGCCCCTGGCACCCGCTGCACCTGGCCAAGTTCGGCGCCACTCTGGACCATATCAGCAACGGCCGCTGGGGCCTCAACCTGGTGACCGGCCACCGCCATCGCGAGCACCGCCGCTTCGGTCAGGAACCCATCGAGCACGACCAGCGTTACCATCAAGCCGATGAATTCATTCGCGTGGTCCAGCAACTCTGGACCGGCACCGAAAACCTCGATTTCAACGGCGACTATTACCGCCTCGAAGAAGCCTACAGCAGCGTCAAGCCGCGCTTCGGCCGGCCCGTGCTGGTCAATGCCACCGGCTCCACGGCCGGCATCGATTTCGCCGCGCGGCACTCGGACATCATCTTTACCACCAGCCCCGGCAGCGCCGAGATCGAAGACGCGCTGGCCAAGCTGCCCGACCACCTGCAGCGCATCAAACAGGCCGCCAAGGGCTACGGCCGCGAAGTGCGGACCCTCATCAACCCGCTGGTGATCTGCCGCGACACCGACGCCGAAGCCTGGGAAGTGCACGCCGCGATCACCGCCGCCGGCGACCCTGGCACCCTCGAAGGCCATGCCCGCGAGGCCAGCGATGCCCATGCCTGGCGTGGCCATCAGGCGGCGCACCGTTACGTGGGCGGCAACATCCAGCTGGTGGGCAGCCCCGAGACGGTGGTGCGCGACATCATCCGCCTCAGGCAAGCCGGTATCGATGGCATTCAACTGAGCTTCTTCGATTTTGCCCCTGATCTGGAACAGTTCGGCGCGCGCGTCTTGCCGCTGCTGTACCAGGCCGGTCTGCGCCACTGATCAACTCTTCAAGGATGACTGTGCATGGCCTTTTCTCGTCGTCAATTTATCGCTGGGCTGTCCGCTCTCCCCTTGCTCGGTGCCAGCGTGCCGTTCCTGCCCAGCGCCCTCGCCGCCGCCACTGCCGAAGCGGCGAGCGGCAAGCGGATCTTCAACCTGCTGGTCAATCCCGAGCCGCCGTCGCTGAGCTCGTTCAACACCACGGCGGGCACCACTATCACCGCCAGCAGCAAGGTCCTCGAAGGCTTGCTCGGCTACAACGAACAACTGGCGCCGCAGCCGGGGCTGGCGGTGGCCTGGAAGGTCGCCGACGATGGCCTGAGCTATCACTTCGATCTGCGCCAGAGGGTCAAATGGCATGACGGCCAGCCGTTCACCTCGGCCGACGTGGCCTTCTCGCTGGACCTCATCAAGCGCTATCACCCCCGCGGCGGCAGCACCTTCGCCAACCTGACCACGGTGGAAACGCCGGACGAACATACCGCCATCGTGCGCCTTGCCAAACCGGCGCCGTACCTGATCCGCGCCTTCGCCGGTGGTGAAACGCCGATCCTGCCCAAGCATCTTTACGATTCGGGCGACCCGCTGAGCAACCCGCACAACAACGCGCCCATCGGCACCGGCCCGTATCGTTTCAAGCAGTGGCAGCGCGGCAGCTACATCGAGTTCGAGCGCAACGCCGATTACTGGGGCGCCAACCCACCGGGCGTCGATACCCTGTACCTGAAAGTGGTGCCGGATTCGGCCTCGCGCCTGGCTGCCTTCGAAAACGGCAGCCTCGACGCCGGCGGGCAAAGCCCGGTGCCGCTGAGCGACCTGGCGCGTATCACCGCGTCCGGCAAGCTGAAGTTCACCACCCGCGGCTACAACTACAGCATCACGCCGACCATGCTCGAGTTCAACCTCGACAACCCGCTGCTGTCGCGCCTCGAAGTGCGTCAGGCCATCGCTCACGCCATCGACCGCGAGGTGATCAAGAAGGTGGTGTATTACGGCTATGCCGATGTCAGCGTGTCGCCGATTCCCAAGAATTTCCCGCAGTACGTATACACCGGGCCGGACCCGTACCCCTTCGACATCGCCAAGGCCAACGCCCTGCTGGATGCGGCCAATCTGCCGAAAAAGGGCACTTCGCGCTTCAGCCTGACCCTCGATCCGCTGCCCTATGGCGACAGTTATGCGCGCACGGCGGCCTATATCCGCACGGCCCTGTCACGCATCGGCATCGACGTGCAACTGCGCTCGCAGGATTTCCCGACCTACAGCAAGCGCATCTACACCGACCGCGATTTCGATTTCGCTGTGGTCGGCATGGGCACCATGTTCGACCCGACGGTGGGCGTGCAGCGGTTGTTCTGGTCGAAGAACTTCCGCAAGGGCCTGCCCTTCTCCAACGGTACCCACTACAACAATCCCGAGGTGGACCGTTTGCTGGAGGCCGCTGCGGTGGAGACCGACGAGCAGAAGCGCGGCGAGTTGTTCAAGGCGTTCCAGAAGATCGTTATCGAGGAAGTGCCGTCGCTGACCTTGGTGATGCAGCAGCAGGTGACTGTTTACAACGCTCGGGTGTCGGGTTTCGAGGGGGATGGCAACGGGCTGGATGGCAGCCTGGCGTTGGTGCAGTTGGGTAATACGGCGCTGGCTAATGGGTGAGCCTTTGGAGCTTCGCGGGCAGAGCCCGCTCCCACAGGCGCCTTCGGGGCCCGAGACTGCGCAGCGTGGTAATCGAGGGCAGGCGCGGCGGATTCTCAGGTTGGCGCGGCGCACTGTATGGCAGGCGATACCCACGGTGTTGGGCATTCTGGTGCTTAACTTTTTGCTGCTGCGCTTGATTCCCGGCGACGCGGTGGACGTACTGGCCAGCGAGTCTGGCGGCGCCACCGAGGCGACCTTGGCGCAATGGCGCAGCCACTTCGGCCTGGACTTGAGCTTGTGGCAGCAGTTGCTCGCTTACCTCAATCATCTGGTGCACCTGGACCTGGGGGTGTCGCCGCGCTTCAACCTGCCGGTGGGCCAGTTGATCGCCGAGCGCCTGCCAAACACCTTGTTGCTGATGGTCGGCGCCCTGGCATTGGCTTTGGCGATCGGGATCAGCGCCGGGGTGATCATGGCCAGCCGCGTCGGGCGCTGGCCCGATCGATTGTTGTCGCTGACGGTATTGCTGCTGTATTCGACGCCGGGTTTCTGGATCGGTTTGATGGCCGTGGTGCTGTTCTCGGTGACGCTGGGCTGGCTGCCCAGCGACGGCATCGAAACCCTCGGGCTGGACCTGCACGGCAGCGCCTGGCTGTTCGACCGCTTCAAGCACGCGATCTTGCCGATCCTCACCCTGGCGACCTTCTACATCGCGCTGTATGCACGCCTGACTCGCGCTTCGATGCTCGAGGTGCAGCGTCAGGATTTCGTGCGCACCGCCCGCGCCAAGGGTCTGCCTCCCGCCCGTATCGCCGTGCGCCATGTACTGCGCAATGCGCTGCTGCCGGTGACCACCTTGGCGGGCCTGCATTTCGCCGCGCTGCTGGGCGGCGCCGCGGTCACCGAGACGCTGTTCGGCTGGCCCGGGCTGGGGCGCTTGACCCTCGATGCGGTGCTGTCGCGCGACTACAACCTGCTGCTGGGGATTCTGCTGCTGTCGTCGATGCTGGTGGTGGTGGTCAACGTCGCCATGGACCTGCTGCAAGCCTGGCTCGACCCGCGTATCCAGGTGCAATGAACGCAGCCCCCCGCGCTACAGGTAACCGGACAATTTGATGAGTGAGTGCGCAATGTCGATGACTACAGGCCATAGCGAAAGCCTCTGGGCCGCCTTGCGGCGCAGCCCGGCGGCGTTGATCGGCGCCGGGGTGCTGCTGGCGATGCTGGCCATGGCGCTGAGCGCGAGCTACTTCTTCCCCGGTGATCCCTCGGACATGGTCGCCGAGCCGCTGCTGTGGCCCGGCGCCGATCCGGCCTATCCACTGGGCACCGATTCGCTGGGCCGCAACGTGGCGGCGGGCATCGCCTATGGCGCGCGGGCCTCGTTGCTGATCGCGGTGTCCGGGACCTTGCTAAGCGTGGTCATCGGCGTGTTCGTCGGGGCTATCGCCGGCTACCACGGCGGTCGCCTCGGGGACGTGCTGATGCGCATCACCGAAGTGTTCCAGACGGTGCCGTCATTCTTGCTGGTGATCGTCATCGTCGCCATCGGCAACCCCACGGTGAACATCATCGCCCTGGCCATCGGCATCTCGTCGTGGCCGACCATCGCCCGGCTGATCCGCGCCGAATTTCGCACCCTGCGCGAAGCCGATTTCGTCACGGCGGCGCGTGCTCAGGGCTTCAGTACGCGCACCATCATCCTTGACGAGATTCTGCCCAACGCCTTGGCGCCGCTGATCGTCACCACCTCGATCCTGGTGGCCTCGGCGATCCTCATCGAAGCCGGCCTGGCGTTTCTCGGCATGAGCGACCCCAACCGGCCGAGTTGGGGCGGCATGATCGGCGCCGGCCGCGAGCAGATCGCCAGCGCCTGGTACCTCACTGCGCTGCCGGGCTTGGCGATCATCCTCGTGGTACTGGCCTTCAACATGCTCGGCGACGGCCTCAACGATGCCCTCAACCCGCGCCTGCGCCGGTACATCCCATGAGCCTGCTCGAAGTACGCGGGCTGCGCGTGGGGTATCAAGGTGTCGAAGCGGTGCAGGGCCTGGATTTCAGCCTCGCAGCAGGCGAAACCTTGGCGCTGGTGGGGGAATCGGGCTGCGGCAAGTCCACCACCGCGCTGGCGTTGATGGGGCTGTTGCCGGGCAACGCGCAACTGAGCGGCGAGGTGCTGTTCGAAGGCCGCGACCTGCTGCGCCTGTCGCCTCGGCAATTGCGCCAGGTGCAGGGCAAGGACCTGGCCATGGTCTTTCAAGAGCCGCTGTCGAGCCTCAACCCGGTGCTCACCCTTGGCGAGCAATTGACCGAAACCCTGCTCGCCCACACGAACCTGACTCGCCGTCAGGCCTGGCAGCGCGCCGAGGAACTGTTCGGGCTAGTGCAGTTGCCGCGCCCCGCCGCGCACTTGCGCGAGTACCCGCAGCATTTGTCGGGCGGCCAGCGGCAACGGGTGATGATCGCCATGGCCATCGCCTGCGAACCACGATTGCTCATCGCCGACGAGCCGACCACCGCGCTGGACGTGTGCGTGCAGGCGCAGATCCTCGAATTGCTCGACCGCCTGCGCCGCGAGTTGCGCATGGGCCTGCTGTTGATCACCCACGACCTGGGCGTGGTCAAGCAGCAGGCCGACCGGGTGATCATCATGCACGATGGCGTCGCGCTGGAGCACCGACCGACTGCCGAGCTGTTCCGCTGTCCGACGCACCCCTACACCCACGGCCTGCTCAATGCCTCGCTGGACCGCGATCACGACCAGCATTACCGGCACAATCGCCTGGCCGAGATCCAGGTCACCCGCCGTGCCGGGCAGCCCAACAGCTACACCATCAGCAGCACCTTGCACGCGCCCGGCAAGACGCCGCAGGCAACGCCCGCGCAGAGCACGGCGCTGTTGCGCGCCGACAACCTGAGCTTCGCCTATGGCCAGCGCGATGTGCTCAGCCAACTGTCGTTTCGCATCGGCGCGCGCGAGACGGTCGGGCTGGTGGGCGAGTCGGGGTGCGGCAAGTCGACCTTGAGCCGCGCACTGCTCGGTCTGCTGGCGCCGCGCGAAGGCCATATCGAGTTCGCCGGACGTGACATCGCCACCCTCGACAGGGTGGAACGACGCCAATGGCGCAGCCAATTGCAGATGGTCTTTCAAGACCCCTACGCGGCGCTCAACCCACGCCACAGCGTCGAGACCCTGCTCGACCGCGTGCAGCGCCTGCACGGCCAGGACGATGCTCGCCAGCGGCAACGCGCGCGCGAATCGATCCTCGACGCCGTGGGCTTGCCGCGCAGCAGCCTGAACCGCCTGCCCCATCAGTTTTCCGGCGGCCAGCGCCAGCGCATCGGTATCGCGCGGGCGTTGATCGTCAGGCCGCGGCTGGTGATCTGCGACGAGCCGGTGTCGGCGCTCGACGTGTCGACCCAGGCGCAGATCCTCAACCTGCTGGTGGAGCTGCGCGAGGCCTTCGACCTGTCCTATCTGTTCATTTCCCACGACCTGTCCGTGGTGCGCTATTTCGCTGACCGAGTGTTGGTCATGCATGACGGACGCATCGTTGAACAGGCCACGCCCCACAGCCTGTGGGAGAACCCTCAGCATGCGTACAGCCGACGCTTGCTGGCGGCGATCCCCGGCACGCGGGTGCCTGCATTGATCCAAAGCCCACTGCCACTGGCCCAGCAGCGCTTGCCGTTCGCTGTGGCCTGCTAACCAAGGAGCCTTTTCATGCCCCAACGTAAAGACACGCTCAAGCTCGGCCTCTTCTTGCGCGCCACCGGGCACCACCTGGCGGCCTGGCGCGACAGTGGTTCGCAGGCCGACGCCGGCATTCGTCTGGACCACTATGTCGACCTGGCGCGCAAGGCCGAGGCAGCGGGTTTCGACACGCTGTTCCTCGCCGACAGCGTGTCGATCCGCGGCATCGATGCGCCGACCTTCGACCGCGTCATCGCCCCGAGCCTGAGTTTCGAACCGCTGACCTTGCTCGGCGCGCTGGCTGCCGTGACCTCAAAGATCGGCCTGATCGCGACCGCCAGCACCAGCTACAGCGAACCCTACAACCTGGCCCGCCAGTTCGCCTCGCTGGACCAGATCAGCGGCGGGCGTATCGGCTGGAACCTGGTGACCAGCAGCGACCCGGAAGCCGCCAAGAACTTCGGCGGCGCCAGCCAGCGCCAACAGGCCGCCCATGCCGATCGCTACAGCCGCGCGCGGGAATTCCACGACGTAGTAAGCAAGCTGTGGGACAGCTGGGAAGACGACGCGTTGTTGCTTGACAAGGCCAGCGGGGTGTTCATCGACCGCAACAAACTGCACTTCGCCCATCATGAGGGCGAGCATTTCAATGTGCGCGGGCCGCTGAACGTGTTGCGCTCGCCGCAGGGCAAGCCGGTGCTGGTACAGGCCGGGGCCTCGGAGGATGGCCGCGCGCTGGCGGCTGCTACCGCCGAAGCGATTTTCGCCGCGCATCAATCGCTGGAAGATGCTCAGGAGTTCTATAGCGACGTCAAATCCCAGGCCGCCGCGTTGGGCCGCGACCCCGAGCACATCAAGATTCTGCCGGGGGTGACGATTTTTACCGCCCCGACCTCGGCCGAGGCCCACGCCAAGCACCAGCGCCTGCAGGACCTGGTGCATCCACAGGTGGGCCTGGCGCTGCTGTCGAGCCTGCTGGGCGGCGTCGACCTCTCGCAACTGCCGCTGGACGGCCCGCTGCCCAAGGAGCTGCCCGTTACCAACGCCTCGAAAAGCCGCCAGCTGTTGATTCAAAAACTGGCGGCCGAAGGCCTGAGCATTCGCGAGCTGTATCTCAAGCTCTCCGGCGCACGCGGGCACTGGACGCTGGTGGGCTCGCCGACCGAGGTAGTGGATCAATTGCAGAGTTGGTTCGAAGGCCGCGGCGCTGATGGTTTCAATATTTTGCCGCCGACCTATCCGGAGGGGCTGGATGATTTTATTGCGCTGATCCTGCCGGAGTTGCGCCGCCGCGGTTTGGTGCCGGTGGAGGGGCCGCAGGGCAAGACATTGCGTGAGCGGCTAGGGCTGCCGTATCCGCGGCACCCGGCGCAGGTTCAACTGCAGGAATGGTCGATCGCGATCTGACTGCCACCTTTTTTTTTGGCCATACCGGCCTCTTCGCGGGCAAGCCTTGCTCCCACAGGTGTACGACTCAAAGAGGCCGGTATGGCCACCGCAAATTCAGAGAGACCCACCATGACCCAAATCGACGCAGCATGGGGCGCAGGCCCTACCCCCGGATACGAACAACTCGCCGCACGCTTCCGGCCGCTGTTCGCGCAGTTACGCGAAGGCGCCATCGACCGTGAACGGCAGCGGCGCTTGCCCGTGGAAGAACTGCAACAGCTCAAAGCCTCTGGCTTCACCGCCGTGCGCGTGCCGGTGGCCTATGGCGGCGCGGGCGCCAGCCTGACCGAGTTGACCAACCTGCTCATCGAACTGGGCGAAGCCGACTCCAACCTGGTGCAGGCCCTGCGTGGCCATTTCGGCTTTACCGAAAACGTCCTCAACAGCCGCGACCCGGCGCGCCAGCAGCTGTGGCTGGAGCGCATCGCCCGCGGCGAAACGGTGGGCCCGGCCACCGGTGAAATCGGCCAGGCCGCCCAGGCGCAACACAACTCGCGGCTGTATCTGGATGGCGAACAATGGCGCATCGACGGCAGCAAGTTCTACACCACCGGGTGCCTGTACAGCGATTGGCTCGATGTGACCGTCAGCGACTACGAGGGCAAGCGCATGTTCGTCACCGTGCGCCGCGATGACCCGGGCGTCGAGGTGATCGACGACTGGGACGGCTTCGGCCAGACCCTCACCGCCAGCGGCACCACGCACCTGCGCAGCGTGGCGGTCGACCCGCGTCATATCGTGAGTAACGAAGAGCGCTTCCAGTATTCACCGGCTTTTTACCAGATCTTCCACCTCGCCAACCTCGCCGGTATCGGCCGCGCATTGAGTGGTGAACTGGCCGCGGCGGTGGGGCAACGCACGCGCAGTTTCAGCCACGGCAACGCGCCACGGGTGGCTCAGGACCCGCAGGTATTGCAAGTGGTCGGCAGCGTGCGCGCGGCGGCGTACAGCGCCGGCGCCATCGTGTTGAAAAACGCCGAGGCGCTGCAGCGCGCGTACGAGGCCAGCCAGCAGGACGACGCCGCCGCCCTGACTCATGCGGTGAATATCGCCGAACTGGAAGTCGCCCAGGCGCAGACCATCGTCAGCGACCTGATCATCGACGCCAGCTCGCGGCTGTTCGACGCCCTCAGCGCCTCGGCGACCCTGCGTCCCCATGGGCTGGATCGCTTCTGGCGCAACGCCCGGACCCTGGCGTCGCACAACCCGCGAATCTACAAGGACCGCATCGTCGGCGACTTCGCCGTCAACGGCACCCCGCCGCCGGCGCAGTGGAAGATCGGGATTGCTTGAAGGTAAGGTTCAGGTCGGGAATGGCTTTGATGCTACCGACCTCTTCGCCGCCGAACGCGCCCCCTTGCTCCCATAGGTGTACGACTCCAGATCCGCCAACACTGTGGGAGCAAGGGGGGTGCGTTCGGCGGCGAAGAGGCCTGTAAGCACAACGCAACACCCCGAGTTTTTTATTCTTCACCGTCACATTTGAGCGCTAAGCTTGAGCTCATGGATGACTCAGATTACCTGCGCCTGCTGACCAACCAGGCCGAACAAGCCAATGCGTTCCTGTCCAATGCCCGCAAATGGGAGCGCGAGCGTTGGGTCTGCGAGCGCCTGCTGCAAGGGCTGAACATTCCTTACCGTACTGAAGAGTTCGTGCCCGCCGGCCAGGAGCCGCCGGACGTGCTGTTTCGCGAGGCGTGCTTCGAGGTGTTCTTCGTGCTCGACGAAGGCCGGCGCCTCAATGACGAATGGCGCGAAGAACTGCAACGCCGCCGCAGTGCCTTTTCCCTCAGCCAGCTGGTGCGCCGCGAGGCCCGGCCCAAGCGTATTCGCGCCCCGGAGTTGCTGCAGCGCCTGGGGCCGACCTTGCGCAAGAAGGCGCACAACTACCAGGAGCGCGATATTGACCTGGGCGAGCTGGACATCATCGCCTTCACCAGCCTCAAGCGCGAAGTGCTCGACCTCAACAGCCACTTCCCGCCGCCGACCGAATACCTGCGTCAGGGCTGGCGTTCGCTGTCGCTGGTGGGGCCGACCTTCGCGCGGGTGCTGTTCGCCCATCCGGATGCGCCGGATTTCTTGCGCAACAACTTAGGGCGCAGCATCGTCTTCGATGTGGGGATCAGTCTTTGAGGCATTGATTGCCGAGGATCTGCAGCAGTGGTACAAAGTTTCAAAGCCGACCCTGTGGTCAGGCAGCCCCCCCGTCGCCACAGGGTATACGCTCCCCAGCATTGAACCGTGTAACATTCGCGCAGTCACAAACGTCTACCCCCCGAGGCCCGCATGACCCGCCGCCTGAACCCCGATGATCAGCCCTGTGCCAGCAGTCGAGCCTATGCTCCTGCCCAGGGCGATCGTCGTTGTGATCCGGCCGGTCGCAGCCAAGCCTCCCCCGATCTCCCTGGCGCTGTGAGCTGCTTCGCGCTCGCCCAGGGGACTCGGCCGAATTCCGTAAACCTTATGAGATATCCCTATGACTCATCGTATCGTGATTGTCGGCGGCGGCGCCGGCGGCCTGGAACTGGCGACCCGCCTGGGTAACAGCCTGGGCAAGAAGGGCAAGGCCAGCGTCGTGCTGGTGGATGCCAACCTCACGCACATCTGGAAACCGCTGCTGCACGAAGTCGCGGCCGGCTCCTTGAACTCGTCTGAAGACGAGCTCAACTATGTCGCCCAGGCCAAGTGGAACCACTTCACCTTCCAGATGGGCCGCATGGGCGGGCTCGATCGCGCCGCCAAGCGCATTCACCTCGAAGCCACCCTCGACGAGAATGGCGACGAACTGGTGCCGGCACGCTCGCTCAACTACGACACCCTGGTCATGGCCGTTGGCAGCACCACCAACGACTTCGGCACCCTGGGCGCGGCCGAGCACTGCCTGTTCCTCGACACCCGCAAGCAAGCCGAGCGCTTTCACCAGCAGTTGCTCAACCACTACCTGCGCGCCCACGCCGGTGACGAGGATCAGATCGCCTCGATCAGCGTCGCCATCGTCGGCGCCGGTGCTACAGGGGTCGAGCTGGCCGCCGAGCTGCATAACGCCGCACAGGAGCTGGCGGCTTATGGCCTGGGGCGGATCAAGCCCGAGAACATGCACATTACCCTGATCGAGGCCAGCCCACGGGTACTGCCAGCGTTGCCGGAGCGTATCGGCGCGCCGGTGCACAAGACCCTGGAAAAACTCGGCGTGACGGTCCTGACTGGCGCGTCCGTGAGCGAGGTGACGGCCGATGGCCTGCGCACCGCCGACGGCAAGGAAATCCCCGCGGCGTTGAAAGTCTGGGCGGCGGGCATCCGCGCGCCGGGCTTTCTCAAGGACATCGACGGCCTGGAGACCAACCGCATCAATCAACTGCAGGTGCTGCCGACCCTGCAGACCACCCGCGACGAGAATATCTTCGCCTTCGGTGACTGCGCCGCCTGCCCGCAAGCCGGCACCGACCGCAACGTGCCGCCGCGCGCCCAGGCCGCGCACCAGCAGTCGTCGATGCTGGTGAAGTCGCTGAAGCTGCGCATCGAGGGTGGCAGCAGCCTGCCGGAATTTACCTACAAGGATTACGGCTCGCTGATCTCGCTGTCGCGCTTCTCGGCGGTGGGCAACTTGATGGGCAACCTGACCGGCAGCGTGATGCTCGAAGGCTGGTTGGCGCGGATGTTCTATGTGTCGCTGTACCGCATGCACCAGATGGCGCTGTTCGGGATATTCCGCACGGCCATGTTGATGCTCGGTAGCCGGATCGGCCGCGGGACCGAGCCGCGGCTCAAACTGCACTGATATCGTCTGCCCTGTAGCGAGGCGGCTTGCCTGCGATTGCGGTGTATCAGATGCACATTCGTGCCTGACACTCCGTATCGGGGGCAAGCCCGCTCACTACAGAGGGGGTGGTTACCGGTATATACAGCAAGAATCCTGAGCCGACTGCGGTCAGCGTGGGACTGGGCGCAGCCAGAAACGCGTCAGAGCAGGCACCACACAGCTAAAATCCCTTCGAACAATGCTCCATTACCCTGCTGGCCCATTCGCGGACAGCGGCCGCTTCCACAGGTTGCACGTTACTCGGGCACTGCTGCGGTGCGTCAGGTACCGCCACGGTGCAACTTTCGGTGACATCCTTCCCCTTCGACACTCCGTCCGTATCCCGCCTTGCCCCCGCCTTCCCTGGTCTAGGCTAGTGAGAAAGATTTCTGGCCTGCATCTTGCCTTACCTGTATATACAGGTTTAGATAGCCACCTCTTTTCACCTCATCCAGGACATCGCCATGCCAGCGCCCCTCGTCATCCAGCCCGGCCACTTCGACCTCGACCAATTGCGTGCTATCTACCAGCAGCAGGTCGACTTCAGCCTCGATCCGGCCGCGCGCACGGTGGTGGACGAGGCGGCGCGCACCGTGACGCAGATCATCGAAAACAAACGCACCGTGTACGGCATCAACACCGGCTTCGGGCTGCTGGCACGCACGTCGATCCCGGACCAGTCGCTGGCCAAACTGCAGCGCAATCTGCTGCTATCCCACTGCACCGGCACCGGGCCACTGCTGGATGATGCCAGTGTCGGCCTGATCATGGCGCTCAAGGTCGCGTCCTTGGCCCGAGGTTTCTCGGGGGTACGCTGGGAGCTGATCGAAGCGTTGAACGCGCTGTACACGCACAAGGTGTTCCCGTGCATTCCGTCGCAAGGTTCGGTGGGCGCTTCCGGCGACCTGGCCCCGCTGGCGCATATGTCGGCGGTGCTGATCGGCGTCGGCCGCGTGCGTCATCAGGGTCGCGAGATGGATGCGGTCGAAGGCTTGGCGCTGGCCGGCCTGGAGCCGATGGAGCTGGGGCCGAAAGAAGGCCTGGCGCTGATCAACGGCACTCAGGTGTCCACCGCGCTGGCATTGCGCGGTCTGTTCGCCACGGAAAAACTGTTCAGCGCCGCCGTGGTCGCCGGCAGCCTCAGCGTCGAGGCGCTCAAGGGCTCGCGCGTGCCATTCGACCCGCGTATTCAGGCAGTGCGCGGTCAACCGGGGCAGATCGCCGTGGCAGCCTTTTACCGCGAGTTGCTGGCCACCAGCGAGATCAGCGAATCCCACGTCAACTGCGCCCGCGTACAGGACCCGTACTCGCTGCGTTGCCAGCCACAGGTGATGGGCGCCTGCCTGGATCACCTGCGCTTTGCCGCCGGGGTGTTCCTGCGTGAAGCCAACGCGGTATCGGACAACCCACTGGTGTTCAGTGCCGACGGTGACGTGCTGTCGGGCGGCAACTTCCACGCCGAACCGGTGGCCATGGCCTCTGACGTGCTGGCCTTGGCTATCTCGGAAATCGGCGCGCTGTCGGAACGGCGCATCGCCCAACTGGTGGACCCGGCGCTGTCCGGCCTGCCGGCGTTTCTGGTGCTGGAAGGCGGTCTCAACTCCGGATTCATGATCGCCCAGGTGACCGCCGCCGCACTCGCTTCGGAGAACAAGACCCTCGCCCACCCGGCATCGATCGACAGCCTGCCGACTTCGGCCAACCAGGAAGACCACGTGTCGATGGCGACCTTCGCCGCCCGCCGCCTGCTGGACATGGCCGGCAACAGCAGCGCGGTGGTGGCCATCGAGTTGCTCGGCGCGGCTCAAGGTGTCGATCTGCATGCACCGCTGAAAACCTCGCCGATTCTGGTAGAGGTGCTGGCGATGATCCGCGCTGATGTCGCGCATTATGATGAAGACCGTTATTTCGCCCCGGATATCGCCGCAGCGCGGGCGTGGGTAGAGGATGGCAAGTTTGCGCAATGGCTGGCATTCGCTCGTTTGTATGACTAAGAGCGGTCATACGCCATCCCCTGTGAGAGCGGGGGAATGACCTGAAACGGTGCTAGCCGTTAAGCTGGTGACTCATTCCTGATCACCCCTGGCCCGCTGACCGATCCGCGCCCCGCACACAACTTGTATATACCGGTATGGCACGCGAACTGCAGGCACTCATCCATCTCGAACGCCACACGACTGACCGTCTGATGAAGGAGTGATCCATGCAACTCGATTCCCAGTACAGCAAGCTCAGCAAAACCGCCGGCGGCCTGGCTCTGGCCTTGGCGATGGCAATGGGATCCATGGCCGCGCAGGCCGATCAGTTGGCCGACGTGAAACAGGCCGGCGAGTTGGTGGTCGGTACCGAGATGCAGTTTGCGCCGTTCGACTTTCTCACCAAGGGCGAGCAGGACGGCCTCAACAAGGCACTCTTTGCCGAGCTGGGCAAGGAGTTGGGGGTCAAGATCAAGTTCATCGACCTGCCATGGCCTAGCGTGCTGCCAGGCCTTGAGGCGAAAAAATTCGACGTGGTCGCCGGGCCGATCATCGAGACCAAGGCGCGCCAGGAGCGCTACCACTTCATGCTGCCGATCGCCGAAGCCACGGTATCGCTGATGGCCGGCGCCAAGGATGACAAGCTGACCAAACCTGCCGATATCGCCGGCAAAACGGTCGGTGCCGGCAAGGGCTCGGCGCAGCTTGAAGAGCTCAAGGCCTATGCGGCGACGCTGCCGGAGAAGGTCACCATCCGCGAATACGTCGACAACAACCAGGCGTACGCCGACCTCGCGGCCCATCGCCTGTCGGCGGTGGCCAACTCGCTGCCGAACATCTCCTACGTGGCCGCGCAGAAGAGCAATCTGTACAAAGTGGTGCAGCCGCCGTTCGGCAAGAAGTCCTACTTCGCCTTCCTAGGTCGCAAGGACGCCGATGCCGACAGCCTGATCGCAGCGCTCGACGCCGCCTTGCTGAAAATGCATGCCGATGGCCGCTTGGCCGCGTTGCAGAAACAGTGGCTGGGTGCCGAGATGGATGTGCCGAAGGCGGACTTCACCCCGAGCTGGTGATATTTGGGTGCGCGCAGGGCGCTGGCATGCGAGTGAACGTGCTGGCCTCTTCGCGGCAAGCCTTGCTCCCACAACTGTACGGCGCGGGACCGGCTCGCACGGTGGAAGCAAAGCTTGCTCTGATAGGTGTCCGCCAATGCCAGTGCGCACACCTGTGGGAGCAAGGCTTGCTCGCGAAGAGGCCAGAATGACCGCCACAGATCCCGGTACCGTGCATTGATGGACGAATAAACGATGTTCGACTGGCCACTGCTCCAACAGAATTTCCCGCTACTGCTCGGCGCGCTGCGGACCACCGCCGAGGTGTCCGCCGCCGCGCTGTTCATCGGCTTTTTCATCGGCATCGGCGTGGCAGCCATGCGCCTGTCGCCCAACCCCATTCTGCGACGTCTCGGCGGCGCCTATATCTTCGTGTTCCGCGGCATCCCGCTGCTAGTGCAGTTGCTGTTCATCTATTACTTCCTGCCTCGCGCCGGCCTGCCGAACATGTCGCCAATGGCGGCAGCGATCATCAGCCTGGCGCTGTGCTGCGCGGCCTATATCGCCGAAATCCTGCGCGGCGGCTTGCTCGCCATCCCAGGCGGGCAGCTGGAAGCCGCCGGGCTGCTAGGCCTCAACAGCCGGCAGATGCTGGTGCGCATCCGCGTGCCCCAGGCCGTACGCTTGACCCTCCCGGGCCTGATCAACGAAATGATCCTGCTGATCAAGGCCTCGTCACTGGTCTCGGTGGTGGGCCTGGCCGACCTCACCCGCACCGCCCAGAACCTCGCCGCCAGTGACTACATGTTCGTCCAGGACTACCTGATGCTGGCGGCGTTCTACTGCCTGATCAACATCCCCCTGGCCTACGCCGGCGGGCGCCTGGAAAAACGCTTGAAGGAGCGCGGCGCATGAATTTCGATCCGCACATCCTCACCGATCATCTGGATGACATCGGCAACGGCTTTCTGATGACCCTTGCCACCTGGAGCAGCGGTGTAGTGCTCGGCCTCCTGCTGGGGCTGCTGATTGCCCTGGCCCAGGTATTCGGTAACGGCCTGGTGCGCGCCCCGCTGCGGGTATTCATCGAGATCATCCGCAGCACGCCGTTTCTGGTGCAGTTGTTTCTGCTGTACTACGGCGGCCCGTCGTTCGGCCTCGAACTGGACCCGATCCCCGCCGGCATTCTCGGCCTAGCGGTGTATGGCAGCGTGTACTTCGCGGAAATCTTTCGGGGTGGCTTCGAGTCCATCCCGCGCGGGCAACTGGAGGCGGCAGACTGCCTGGGCATCGGCCGACTGCGCTGCATCCTGCGCATCCAGTTGCCGCAGATGCTGGTGATCATCCTGCCAGCGCTGGTCAATCTGGTGACTGTGCTGTGCAAGGAAACCGCCGTGCTGTCGATCATCACAATCCCCGAACTGACCATGGTGCTGACCGGTATCGGCTCGCAGACGTTCGCCTTCGTCGAAACCCTGCTGGCGTTGTGCATCGGCTACCTGATACTGGTCGAAGCCTGCTCGCGCCTGGGCATGCTCCTGGAAACGCGGGTCGGACGCTTTATGCAGAGGCAACCTCGATGAATCAAAGCAACGCTTCCCTTACGCTGGCCCCCGACAAGCACTCCGCCAGCAATGCTCCCGACAGCCGCAAGGCCATGGTGCAGCTGCGCAACGTCGGCAAGCATTTCGGGCCACTGCGGGTGCTCAAGGGCATCGACCTGACTATCCATCACAGCGAAGTGGTGTGCCTGATCGGCCCTTCCGGCTCCGGCAAGAGCACGCTGCTGCGCAGCATGGCGTTCCTCGAGGAGTACGACGAGGGGCAGATCCATATCGAAGGCCAGCTGCTTGGCTGGCAGAACGTCGATGTCGAGGGCCCCGCGCGCAAACGGGCGGCGCAATCGAAGATCAACCAGGTCCGCCAGAACGTCGGCATGGTGTTCCAGCAGTTCAACCTGTGGCCACACATGACCGTGCTCGGTAACGTCTGTGAAGCGCTGCAACAGGTGCGCAAACAGAGCAAGGCGCAAGCCCGCGAGCGCGCTCTGGCGATGCTCGACAAGGTCGGCCTGGCGCACAAGGCCGAGGCCTGGCCGGTGCAGTTGTCCGGCGGCCAGCAGCAGCGCGTGGCAATCGCCCGGGCGCTGGCCATGGAGCCGCACATCATGCTGTTCGACGAACCGACCTCGGCCCTCGACCCCGAGCTGGTCGGCGAAGTGTTGCAGGTGATGAAGGACCTGGCCAAGGAAGGCATGACCATGGTCGTGGTCACCCATGAGATGGGCTTTGCCGCGCAGGTCGCCGACTCGGTGATTTTCCTCGACAAGGGTGAGGTGGTCGCGCGCGGTACGCCGCAGCAGATTTTCCATCAGGCCGAGCACCCACGCCTGCAGCAGTTTCTACAGAATTATCTGGATCGCAATGCGTTCTGGCAGGACGGCAAGGACGCCGCCGCACCATGAGATCGTCCCTTGAAGCGGTTCCCTGCACCCCGCATTTGCGGTACCTTGCGACGCCTTTTGCCGCACTTGCGGCCATGACCGGGAACACGGGCCGATGAAGAATCCTCCACAAGCGCTTTACCAACGGGCCAAGGATTACGTGCAGAGCAAACTGCGCGCCGGCGAATGGAAGACCGGCGACCTGATCCCGTCGGAAAACCGCTTGGTGGTGGAATTGGGCATGTCGCGGATGACGGTCAACCGTGCGCTGCGCGAACTCACCGAAGAAGGCCTGCTGCTGCGGGTCTCCGGCGTCGGCACCTTTGTGGCCGAGAGCAAGCCCAAGTCTAATCTGCTGACCATCACCAATATCGCCGACGAGATCACCGCCCGCGGCCATCGCTACGATTGCCAGGTGCTGCAGCTCTCCCGCGAGGCCGCCTCGATGACGGTCGCGGCAGCGCTGGCGCTGCCCACGGGCGCCTCGGTGTTCCACCTGGTGTGCGTGCACCTTGAAGAAGGCGTACCGGTGCAACTCGAAGACCGTTACGTCAGCCCGGAGCTGGTGCCGGAGTTCCTGCAACAGCAGTTCGGCGGGCAACTGCAGCCGGCGCGGTACTTGCTGCAGGTGATCAGCCCGGATGAAATGGAGCACATCGTCGAGGCGGCGCATCCTTCCAGCGATGAAAGCCGGCATTTGCAGGTGGAGGCTACGGAGCCCTGCCTGGTGCTGATGCGCCGCACCTGGAACAGCGGCAAGGTGGTGACCTATGTGCGCCTGGTGCACCCGTCGTCGCGGTATAGGCTGGGCAGCCGGATGGCCGTTAACGGCGCACAGCGGGATGGCTGAATCAGAAGCCTTGCTCCCACAATGCAAACAGAGCCCTCGATGTACACCTGTGGGAGCAAGGCTAGACCGCGAAGGCGTCGGCACTGCCAGCACATTATTAAGCGCAACAAAAAAGGCGTCCTTTGCAGGACGCCTTTTTGCTGAATATGGTCGGGGTAAGGGGATTCGAACTCCTGACATCCTGCTCCCAAAGCAGGCGCGCTACCGGACTGCGCTATACCCCGGTACAAAAAAGGCACCCATAAGGCGCCTTTTCTGATGCCTTGAACTGTTACATCAAAGGACTTTTTAAGATCTGACCCAGCGAACCGGAATCAAAAATGGTGGGTCGTGTGGGATTCGAACCTACGACCAATTGGTTAAAAGCCAACTGCTCTACCAACTGAGCTAACGACCCAAAAATGGTCGGGGTAAGGGGATTCGAACTCCTGACATCCTGCTCCCAAAGCAGGCGCGCTACCGGACTGCGCTATACCCCGATATGAAATTTGGCTCCGTGACCAGGACTCGAACCTGGGACCCAATGATTAACAGTCATTTGCTCTACCGACTGAGCTATCACGGAACTATCAATTTCAGTTACTGCAACTTCATTACTGCAACTTCATTACTGCAACTTCATTACTGCAACTTCATTACTGCAACTTCATTACTGCAACTTCATTACTGCAATTTCAAAAGCTGTATCACTACCGCCTTGAACTCTTCGACCCTTCCGTATCGCTACGTTAGTGCCTCTGAGGCGCGCTATTTTACAAGTTTCAAAACCTCTGTCAACCCTTAAATCGCTTTCAAGACACTGAATTTGCAACTTTTTTCAGAATTCCGACAGAGCCGGTGTTTCTGCAGGTGACCGTACAGCGGGGCGCATTTTAGAAGCAGCGAAGCGAAAATGCAAAGGAAAATATTCAACTGAGCCTACACCGCCGTTCCGGTGGGTGCAGGCTCTGCCGGCGAAGCCTTTGAAGCTTCGCGGGCAGAGCCCGCTCCCACAGGGGTTTGGAGGGGCCTATGCGTCAGGCGAAGACGATCTCGTCGTTGTCGAGCGTAGCGGTCACTGACGTGCCAGGCAGAAACTGCCCCGACAGAATCAACTGCGCCAACGGATTCTCGATCCAGCGCTGAATCGCGCGCTTGAGTGGCCGCGCACCATAGACCGGGTCGTACCCCACGGCGATCAACTTGTCCAACGCCTCGGAACTCAGCTCCAGGGTCAGCTCGCGCTCGGTCAGCCGACTGCGCAGGCGCGCCAACTGGATCTGCGTGATGCCGGCAATCTGATCGCGGGCCAGCGGCTCGAAGATCACCACTTCATCCACACGGTTGATGAACTCCGGCCGGAAGTGCGAACCCAGCGCGTCCATCACCGCCGCACGCTGGGCATCGGGATCACCCACCAGCTCCTGAATCCGCGCAGACCCCAGGTTGGAGGTCATCACGATCACGGTATTGCGGAAATCCACCGTACGCCCGTGGCTGTCAGTCAGGCGGCCATCTTCCAGCACCTGCAGCAACACGTTGAACACGTCAGGGTGAGCCTTCTCGACCTCATCCAGCAGCACCACCGAATATGGCTTGCGACGCACCGCCTCGGTCAGGTAACCGCCCTCCTCGTAGCCCACATAGCCAGGCGGGGCACCGATCAGCCGCGCCACGGAATGCTTCTCCATGAACTCGGACATATCGATGCGTATCATGGCCTCTTCAGTATCGAACAAGAACTCCGCCAAGGCCTTGCACAGCTCGGTCTTGCCCACACCGGTAGGGCCGAGGAACATGAACGAGCCGCTCGGGCGGTCCGGATCCGACAGCCCCGCGCGGGAACGGCGCACAGCGTTGGAAACCGCCACCACCGCCTCGTGCTGACCGATCACGCGCTGGTGCAGCAGGCTTTCCATCTTCAGCAGCTTGTCGCGCTCGCCTTCGAGCATCTTGGCGACCGGGATGCCGGTCCACTTGGAGACCACTTCGGCGATTTCTTCCTCGGTGACCCTGCTGCGCAACAGCTGGTTTTCAGGCTTGCCGTGCTGGTCGACCATCTGCAGGCTGCGCTCCAGATCGGGGATGACCCCGTACTGCAACTCGGCCATGCGGCTCAGATCGCCCTTGCGCCGCGCGGCTTCCAGCTCTTGGCGGGCTTGTTCGATTTTCTGCTGGATCTGCGCCGAGCCCTGCACTTCGGCTTTTTCCGAGGTCCAGATCTCTTCGAGATCGGCGTATTCGCGCTCCAGCCGGGTAATTTCTTCCTTCAGTTTTTCCAGGCGTTTGATCGCCGCCTCGTCGTCTTCCTTCTTCAGGGCCTGAGCCTCGACCTTGAGCTGGATCAGGCGCCGCTCCAGGCGATCGAGCACTTCGGGCTTAGAGTCGATTTCCATACGGATACGGCTCGCCGCTTCGTCGATCAGGTCGATGGCCTTGTCCGGCAACTGGCGATCGGTGATGTAGCGATGGCTCAGCTTGGCCGCGGCGATGATCGCGCCATCGGTGATAGCGACCTTGTGGTGCACCTCATAGCGCTCCTTGAGGCCACGGAGGATGGCGATGGTGTCTTCTTCGCTCGGCTCCTCCACCAGGACCTTCTGGAAGCGCCGCTCAAGGGCAGCGTCCTTCTCTATATATTGCCGGTACTCGTTGAGCGTGGTGGCACCGACGCAATGCAGCTCGCCGCGGGCCAGGGCCGGCTTGAGCATATTGCCCGCGTCCATGGAGCCTTCGCCCTTGCCTGCGCCGACCATGGTGTGCAGCTCATCGATGAACAGGATGATCTGCCCATCCTGCTTGGACAGCTCGTTGAGCAGGCCTTTGAGGCGCTCCTCGAACTCGCCGCGGAACTTGGCACCGGCAATCAGTGCGCCCATGTCCAGCGACAGCAGGCGCTTGCCCTTGAGGCCATCCGGCACCTCACCATTGATGATGCGCTGGGCCAGGCCTTCGGCGATGGCGGTCTTGCCGACGCCGGGCTCACCGATCAGCACCGGGTTGTTCTTGGTGCGGCGCTGCAGGACCTGAATAGTGCGGCGAATTTCGTCGTCGCGGCCGATCACCGGGTCGAGCTTGCCCTCTTCGGCGCGCTTGGTCAGGTCGACGGTGTATTTTTCCAGCGCCTTGCGTGATTCCTCGGCATTGGGGTCGTTGACCGCATCGCCGCCGCGCAGGTTGAGGATGGCGTTTTCCAGGGCCTTTTTGGTCACGCCCTGGCCCAGCAGCAATTTGCCGAGCTTGCTGTTCTCATCCATGGCTGCCAGCAGCACCAGCTCGCTGGAGATGAACTGATCGCTTTTTTGCTGCGCCAGGCGATCGGCCTGATTGAGCAGGCGCGCCAGATCCTGGGACATGTTGACGTCGCCCGTCGGGTTCTGAATTTTCGGCAGTTGGTCGAGCTCCTTGGTCAGCTCGCGACGCAGGCTGGGGACATCGAAGCCCACCTGCATCAACAGTGGGCGGATCGAGCCGCCTTGCTGGTCGAGCAGCGCCTGCATCAGGTGCGCGGGCTCGATGGCCGGATGGTCGAGGCCCACCGCCAAGGATTGAGAATCGGATAAGGCCAATTGCAACTTGCTGGTCAAACGGTCAATACGCATGAGTCACCTTCCTGAAAGGGCAGGCCGGAGCGATGGACACACCTGATGAAGAAAACCTGCCTGAGATGATCAGTTAGATGGGGGGGATTGGGGGAGATTCAAGCGGTAGGGCAAGATTTGCTGATGCAGGTCAACTAAAGCAGCACTTGGCACCCATGGGAGCGAACTTGCGCGTTCCCACAGGGTTATGTGTTTATGCGTCAGGCGTGTTTAGCCAGATCAAGGAAGCAAAGCGGCCGGTGGGGTTGGCGCGGCGGTATGAGAAGAAGCGGGTGTCGTCGATGGTGCATAAGCCACCGCCATACACCGCCGTCACCCCTGCTGCCGCCAGCCGCACCCGCGCCAGCTGGTAGATATCCGCCAGGTACTTGCCCGGCGCAGCACCGGGCACGAACGCCTCCGCCGCGTGCGGATGGCAACTGACGAAGGCTTCACGCACCTCGCTGCCGACCTCGAAGTTGCGCGGTCCGATGGCCGGGCCCAGCCACACGAGGATCTCCTCGGGCGCCACGGCCATGCCTTCAACCGTGGCTTCCAGCACGCCATTGGCCAATCCGCGCCAACCGGCATGAGCCGCCGCGACACGGCTGCCAGCCCGGTCGCAGAACAGCGCGGGCAGGCAATCGGCGGTCATCACCGTGCAGGCGATGCCCGGCGTCGCGGTCCAGCTGCCATCGGCTTCGACGATTCGCGCCGGATCCGCCTCGGCGACGACTACACCGTGCACCTGGCTCAACCACGCGGGCTGGATGTCGAAATGCTCGGTCAGACGTCGGCGGTTGATCGCCACGGCCTCAGGCGCATCGCCCACATGGTCGCCCAGATTGAGACTGTCATAGGGCGCAGCGCTGACACCGCCAGCGCGTGTGGTCACGCAGGCCTGCACCGATGCCGGCGCGGGCCAGTCGGGGATCAGCAGGGTCTGCGCGAAGCCACTCATCCGATAAACGCCTCGCGATCCTGCTTGAGCAGCGACAGCAACCAGACGAAATCATCCGGCAGCGGCGATTCCCAACTCATGCGCTCGCCGGTCACCGGGTGTTCCAGCTCCAGGAAGCGCGCGTGCAGGGCCTGACGCGGGAAGGTCTTGAGGGCATCGACCATGGTCGCGCTGGCCGCTGGCGGAATGCGGAAACGCCCGCCGTAGGCCGGATCACCCACCAACGGGAAGTTGATGTGCGACATGTGTACGCGAATCTGGTGGGTGCGACCGGTCTCGAGCTTGACCCGCACATGGGTGTGCGAGCGGAAGCGCTCCAGTACGCGATAGTGGCTGACGGCCGGCTTGCCGCCTTCCATCACCGCCATGCGCTGGCGCTGCTGGCCATGGCGACCGATGGGCGCGTTGATCTTGCCGCCAGCGGTCACTACGCCGATCACGATGCATTCATAGATGCGGCTGACCGAGCGATTCTGCAGCTGCGTCACCAGGGCGGTCTGCGCCTGAATGGTCTTGGCCACCACCATCAGACCAGTGGTGTCCTTGTCCAGACGGTGGACGATGCCCGCACGCGGCACATTGACGATGTCCGGTACGTGGTGCAGCAAGGCATTGAGCAGCGTGCCATCGGCGTGACCGGCAGCCGGATGGACCACCAGGCCGGCCGGCTTGTTGATGACCATCAGTTGGTCATCTTCATAGACGATATCGAGCGCGATGTCCTGAGCGACCCACTCACCCTGGGCCTCCTGCTCGGCTTCGAGCTCCAGCAGGGCGCCGCCGTGCACGATGTCGCGCGGACGCAACACCGCACCGTCCACGGTCAGGCGGCCCTCCTTGATCCAGGCGGAAAGGCGCGAGCGTGAGTGCTCTGCGAAGAGTAGTGCGGCGACTTGATCGAGGCGCTGACCGCCCATTTCGGAGGTCACCTCGGCGCTGAGTTTGATTATATCGGACATGCTCGGACTAGGCGGCGGGCACAGCCTTTGGTTTCAGCTGCACGCTTGTGGTTAAATACGGCGTCTTTTGTCCCGAGGGTTGCTCGGGGTGCACATCATAACAGGACGGCCACGCCCGAGACAGCGGCCGTCATAGGGACGCAAGCCGCCATGCAAGTGAAACACCTGCTGCTGATCGCCATCCTCGGACTCACCGCTGCCTGCTCGTCGAAGAAGGAAGTCGTCGACGAAAACCTCAGCGAGGTCGAGTTGTACCAGCAGGCGCAGGCCGACCTGGACAACCATAGCTATACCAGCGCCGTGGCCAAGCTCAAGGCCCTGGACTCGCGCTATCCGTTCGGTCGCTACGCCGATCAGGCGCAGCTCGAGCTGATCTATGCGAACTACAAGGACTCGGAGCCCGAGGCCGCGAAGTCCGCTGCCGAACGTTTCATCCGCCTGCACCCCCAGCACCCGAACGTCGACTACGCCTATTATCTGAAAGGCCTGACGTCGTTCGACCAGGATCGGGGCATCGTCGCCCGCTTCCTGCCGCTGGACATGACCAAGCGTGACCCTGGCGCTGCCCGCGACTCGTACAACGAGTTTGCGCAGCTCACCAGTCGCTACCCCAACAGCCGCTACGCGCCGGACGCCAAGCAGC
Source organism: Pseudomonas baltica (assembly GCF_031880315.1). Classification (NCBI taxonomy): domain Bacteria; kingdom Pseudomonadati; phylum Pseudomonadota; class Gammaproteobacteria; order Pseudomonadales; family Pseudomonadaceae; genus Pseudomonas; species Pseudomonas baltica. The sequence continues at coordinate 2,652,221 of NZ_CP134771.1, forward strand.
GCATGATCTACCTGCGCAACCTGCTGGCCGCCTACGAGATTCACGTTGCCGACTACTACCTGACCCGTCAGGCTTACGTTGCCGCCGCCAACCGTGGCCGTTATGTGGTGGAAAACTTCCAGGAGACCCCGTCGGTCGGCGACGGCCTGGCAGTGATGACCGAGGCCTACCAGCGTCTGCACCTGGACGACCTGGCCGCCACCAGCCTCGAGACCCTGAAGCTCAACTACCCGACCCACCCGAGCCTCAAGGACGGCAAGTTCGTGCCGCAGCAGCAAGAGGCCGACAACCGTTCGTGGCTGTCCAAGGCAACGCTTGGCTGGATCGGCAGCACCCCGCCGCTGCCACCGGGTGAAACCCGCGCCAACGAAGAGCTGACCAAGCAGTATCGCGACTACAAGGAATCCATTCCTAAAGAGCTGCTGCCCAAGGACGAAGGCGGCAACTTGGAAGACCAGGTACCTGGCGAGCCAGTGAAGAAAAGCCGCTCGTGGTTCAGTTACGCGACCTTTGGTCTGTTTGACTGATCTGATGCTGCGATGAAAAAGAGGCCCTCTGTGAACAGGGCCTCTTTTTTTGTCGGGATTTTGTCGGGGCGCTGATGGCCTCTTCGCGGGCAAGCCTTGCTCCCACAGGGTTAGGACTTACCATTGCGGGAGCAAGGCTTGCCCGCGAAGAGGCCGGCAGCCCCAACACGAAACGTACAGATTTTATTACCCGATAGCCCCTGTCCCACGCCCCCGCCCACAGCTAAACTGGCGAACTCTCTCCGCTGAAGCTGGCCAACATGATCCGCATCGTTTTCTGGGCTGCCCTGATCTACATCGCCTTCTGGGCCTGGCGACGCTTCAAGGCGCCGGCTCGGCAATCTGCCCAACCGCGCAGCAACCCCGACGAGCACGCGCCACCCATGGTTCGCTGCGCCAATTGCGGCGTGCACCTCCTGCAAACCCGCGCTCTGCAGCAGGACGGCGACTGGTATTGCACCCAGCCACATCTGCAAGAAGGCCCACGCCCGCGTGCTCGCTGAGTCACTGACTGCCGGCCACACCCAAGCGCAGCGCATGCTGCGGCTGTACCACCTGTATCGGCTGCTGATCGGCATCTGCCTGGTGGCGCTGATCTCCAGCGACATGGACAGCAGCCTGCTGGAACTGGCCAACGTCCACCTGTTCCGCGCCTGCAGCTGGTTTTACCTGATACTCAACATCGCCACGGTGCTGTTTTTCGGCAACCTGCGCCATCCCGCCAAGGTCTTCGCGCTGACCATGGCCGACATAGTCCTGCTCAGCGCGGTGTTCTACGCGGGCGGTGGCACGCCCAGCGGCATTGGCAACCTGATGATCGCCTCGGTGGCCATGGGCAACCTGCTGCTACGTAACCGCCTCGGCCTGCTGATTGCGGCGGTGGCCTCCAGCGGCATCATCTACCTGACCTTCTACCTGAGTTTCACTCGCCCCACCGCAGCCAACGACTACCTGCAGGCCAGCACCCTGGGGGTGTTGTGCTTCGCCGTAGCCCTGATCGTGCAGGGCCTGAGCCATCTGCTGCGGACCAGCGAAACCCTGGCGGAAAAACGCGCGGGGGACCTGACCAATCTCGAAGCCCTCAATGCCTTGATCCTGCAACGCATGCGCACCGGCATTCTGGTGCTCGACGCCCAGCAACGGGTGCTGCTCGCCAACCAAGGCGCGCTGACCCTGCTCAAGCGCGACCAGTTGATCGGTGAAGACATCAGCCACTTCGCCCCGGACCTGATCGAGCGGCTGTTGCAGTGGCAGGTCAACCCGAGCCTGCGCATCAAGAGCCTGCGCTTGACCTCTACCGGCCCCTCGGTGCAGGTCAACTTCATCGCCCTCAACCGGCGCGAAGAGCAGCAAACGCTGGTGTTTCTCGAGGACCTGTCGCAAATCATCCAGCAAGCGCAGCAACTCAAGCTGGCCGCGCTCGGCCGCCTGACCGCCGGCATTGCCCATGAAATCCGTAACCCCTTGGGCGCCATCAGCCACGCCGGCCAGCTGTTGCAGGAATCCGAAGAGCTGCCCGATGCCGACAGACGCCTGACGCAGATCATCATCGACCAGTCCCGGCGCATGAACCTGGTGATCGAGAACGTGCTGCAGCTCTCCCGCCGACGCGAGGCCGAGCCTGAAGTCATCAACCTCAGCCAATGGCTGCAGCAGTACGTCACAGAATTCCGCGAAATCGCCAAGCCCAGCGAGCAGTTGTACATCTATCTGGCGGACGACCCGATCGAAACGCGCATGGACCCCAGCCAGCTGCATCAGGTACTCAACAATCTGGTACAGAACGGCCTGCGCTACAGCGGCCAGCAACACGGCCAAGCGCAAGTGTGGCTGAACCTGTTCATCGAACCGACCAACGGCCTGCCGATCCTCGACGTGCTCGATGACGGTCCCGGCTTCCCGGCGGACCGCCTGCAGCACATTTTCGAGCCCTTCTTCACCACCGAGGCCAAGGGAACGGGGCTGGGCCTGTATATCTCCAAAGAGCTGTGCGAAAGCAACCAGGCGCACCTAGACTACAAGCCACGTGAACAAGGCGGCAGCTGCATGCGCATTACCTTCGCCCACGCCAAAAAGCAGAGTCGAACATGAGCCCACGGCAAAAGATCCTGATTGTCGACGACGAGCCGGACATCCGCGAACTCCTGGAAATCACCCTGGGCCGGATGAAGCTCGACACGCGCAGCGCCCGCAACGTCAAGGAAGCCCGTGACTGGCTGGCCCGTGAACCCTTCGACCTGTGCCTGACCGACATGCGCCTGCCCGATGGCACGGGCCTTGAGCTCGTGCAGCACATTCAGCAGCGCTATTCACAGGTGCCAGTGGCGATGATCACCGCGTTTGGCAGCGTCGATACCGCTATCGCTGCGTTGAAGGCCGGCGCATTCGACTTCTTGAGCAAGCCCGTAGACCTTATCCGCCTGCGCGAACTGGTCGGCACCGCCCTGCGCCTGCAAGGGCCCGCCGTTGCCGCGGCGCCCATCGACGGCCGCCTGCTGGGCGAGTCCCCGCCCATGGCCGCGCTGCGCAAACAGATCGCCCGCCTCGCCCGCAGCCAGGCGCCGGTGTATATCAGTGGCGAATCCGGCAGCGGCAAGGAGCTGGTGGCCCGCTCTATCCACGAACAAGGCCCACGCTCCGAAGGCACCTTTGTACCCGTCAACTGCGGCGCCATTCCGTCGGAGTTGATGGAAAGCGAGTTCTTCGGCCATCGCAAAGGCAGCTTCAGCGGCGCCACCGAAGACAAACCCGGACTGTTCCAGGCCGCCAACGGTGGCTCGCTGTTCCTCGATGAAGTCGCCGACCTGCCGCTGGCCATGCAGGTCAAGCTGCTGCGCGCCATTCAGGAAAAGGCCATCCGCAGCGTGGGCGGGCAAGCCGAGGTGGTGGTGGATGTGCGGATTCTGTGCGCTACCCACAAGGATCTCGCCGCCGAAGTGGCGGCCGGGCGCTTTCGTCAGGATCTGTACTATCGGCTCAACGTCATCGAACTGCGCGTACCGGCACTGCGCGAGCGCCGCGAAGACATCGCGCAGTTGGCGGATGCCGTGCTCAAGCGCCTCGCATCCGCCAGCGGATTGCCGCCCGCGATACTGACTCCTGGCGCGATGGACACCCTGAAAAACTACCGATTTCCGGGGAACGTGCGGGAACTGGAGAACATGCTTGAGCGGGCTTACACGCTGTGCGAGGACGACCGGATCGATGCCGGTGACTTGCGGGTGACCGATCAGACTGCCAGTGTCGAAGCCGGGGAGCCGAGCTTGGCGGAGGTGGATAATCTCGAGGATTACCTGGAGAGCGTGGAGCGCAAACTGATCCTCCAAGCCCTCGAAGAAACTCGCTGGAACCGCACTGCGGCGGCGCAGCGGTTGAATATGTCGTTTCGGTCGATGCGCTATCGGCTCAAGAAGCTAGGGCTGGACTGAGGGGGCTTGCGCGGGGTTCACTGGCCCCTTCGCGGGCAAGCCTTGCTCCCACAGATTCGACAGTTGATGAGTTGTACACCTGTGGGAGCAAGGCTTGCCCGCGAAGAGGCACGCATAAACGATACCGTTATCAAGCCAGGCGAATTGCCGGCGCATAAGGCACCGGATCGATAATCGGCTTACGCCCCAATAGCAAATCCGCGAACAATTGGCAGGACGCAGGCGCCAGCACCAGTCCGTTACGGTAATGCCCACAGTTCAGCCACAACCCCTCCTGCCCTGCCACCGGCCCGATAAACGGAATGCCGTCCGGGGACCCTGGCCGCAACCCTGCCCAATGGCCCACCAACTCGGCATCCCTGAGTGCCGGCAATAGCTCGATTGCCGAAGCCTTCAAACTTTCCAACGCGGGTACGGTCGGCGTTTTGTCGAAGCCCTCATGCTCCAGGGTGCTGCCTACCAGAATATGCCCGTCGCGCCGCGGGATCGCATAACGGCCCTTGGCCAGGATCATGCTCGGGAGGAAATCATCAGCGCATTTGAACAGGATCATCTGGCCCTTGACCGGCTCCACCGGCAGGTCGATGCCCAGGGTCTTCAGCAAATCACCGCTCCAGGCGCCTGCCGTCAGGACCACCTGATCGGCCAGCAGATCACCCTGCTCGGTCTGCACACCGACGATACGGTCGCCACCACGGAGAAAGGCGGTGACCGCACAGTGTTCGCGAATGTCCACATTCGGCAGAGCACGCAGCGCCGCCTTCAGCGATTTGACCAAGCGTGGGTTGCGCACGTTGGCGACGTCGGCCATGTACACCGCTCGCTCATAGCCTGTGCCGAGTACTGGCACCTTCTGGTAAACGGCATCGATGTTCACGGCACTCAACGGCCGCTGCAGACGCTGCGCCCAGGTCAATGCTTCGGCTTCGTCATCCAGATCCAGCCAGTACAGGCCGGTCACGTGCACCTCAGGATCGATGCCGGTGCGGCTGAACAGCTCGTCAGCCAGCTGTGGATAAAAGTCTTGGGACCAGTGGGCCAGAGCGGTGACGGCGGCGCTGTAGCGCCAGGGATACAGCGGCGAGACGATGCCGCCGCCTGCCCATGAGGATTCACGTCCAGCTTCGCTGCGGTCGAGGATGGTGATCGAGCCAACGTGGGGGGCGAGATTCAGGGCCGTGAGCAGGCCGATGGCGCCGCCGCCGATGATTAGAATATGACTTGAATCAGACATGCAGAATCCAATGTTGAAACCGAGCGGCCTGAGGGATATTCGGCATATCGGGCTCAGCGCCCCCAGCAAGTAGCGGCGGTTATGGTCGTGCCTGATACCGTACGGGCCCCCGTCTGGGTGATCGTGAACGCGCCACAGGCGTCGGACGACATCAGCCCACCCGCAACTGGCGTTGCTACGATAGTGAAGTCTTGAGCGTTGCGAGTCGTCGCCACCGTGTACCAGTTATTACTCGCTGGATTGGGCGTAGTCGCATCGACATAGGTACCAAGCCGCGAATAAACACGCTCGAACGTCTGCGCGCTCTCCGCCAGCACCTCGGCAATTTCCGCCCGATGGCTGCGCTGGACATATTTGGTGTAACTGGGGTAAGCAATAGCGGCGATAATACCGATGATCGCCACAACGATCATCAGTTCAATCAATGAAAAACCTCTGCTTCTGGCTGCCATGTCTCTAGTCCTCATTGAATTTGTCGCCACATGATGCGGCCAGCGCCACTACCAGCCCCGCCTTTTTCATCGATGATGATCCGGTTGCCTTTGGAATCGATGATGACCTTCTCGCTGGGGTCTGTCGCGCTGGATACCGTCCTAACCGAGCCGTCCGAGTTCGTCGTGGTCGTCGGCTTGTCGATGATTGCGCTCAACGTCGGAATACCCGTAGAGATGATCAGCCCGGAAGTGACGGTGTCACTGGCGTTGATCAACCCATCACCGCTGGTATCGATGACCTGATAACTCAGCATCCCCCCTGACAACGCGTCCAGCTCGAAGAACTCCCCGGAGCCGCTACTGGCGCACGGGTCGGTAGAGTCGACCTTGGCGGTGGTGAACAGTATCCGGCCCAACTTGATCTGGGCCTGGTAAATCACCCGTTCACCGACCATGGTGGTGCCGTACACCAAGGGCAGGTACCAGCCCTTCTGGGTGGTGTAATCGACCGTATTGGCGGAGCTGGTGACGTACTGTCCCCCAGTGCCGGCGAACGTGCTGACCACGGCCTGGGCACGCAGATTAGCGGTGGTGTAGTTGCCCACGGCGCCGGTGCCGGCATCCCAGACCGCGTAGAAACCTTGCGGGTCAGTGGTGGCTTTGTCCGTCACCTCGTTGAACTTGCCCGTACCGAAATACACCATATAGCCGGTGGTGGGGTAGGCCACCAGCAGCGGCTGGGCAGTGATGGGTTGCGTCGCTGCGCCTGGGGTCGTGAACAACGGCTTGTTCGAGAATGCCACCCCCCAACTGGTAGGCGACGCAGCGCTTAAATCGAACTTCCACATGCGGCCCTTAAGGTCACCACCATAGGCCGCTTGCACGACGTTGGAGGCGTTGACCGTGAGTTTGACCGAGGACAAGCCGTTAGTGGTCTCGGTGCTGTCGACGACGATCTTCTTGATCAGCGACCCATCGGTGAGGCTCACCACATAAAGCGCGGCGACGCCCGAGTTGCTGCCATAGCCGTTGGCGATGAACGCAGCCCAGGTACCGTCGGCCAGTTGAGCAATCTCGGGTTTGGCATAGGCGTAACCGAGGTCATTGAAAGTGGCGGTTGTGGAAGCCGTCGCCGGTGCGCTGATTTCCCATAGTGCCTTTGGCGCACTGCCACTGCCCTGGTTGTAGAGCTGCAGGGCAAAGAACGTTTTGCCCCCGGCCCCGGTGCCGCCTACTGCCAGAGTCTTCCAGGAACTGTTGGTCTTGGCGTCAGAAACCGTGATCTGGCCGTCGTCGAGAAATTTGTGCGATGTACCGTTGATATAGGCGGGGTCGGCTACCGCGTACAGGTTCGGCACTGCACTCGAAGGCATGTAGGCATAGAGTCGAGCGCCAGTGTTGGCGTTGATGACGCTGGTCATGCCGTCGTTGGAATTGACCACCAGACTCGGCACCATCGCCGCCGCTTTGGCCGTCAGGTAGTCGGAATAGCCGCTATCGGCCGACGACGACGTTTGGGTACTTGGCAAGGCAAGCACCAGCGGCGAATTGATGATGTCGCCGAGCAACACAGTGCGCTGCTTGAGGCCGGTCTTGTTGATGCCCTTCGACCAGTCCACCAGGTTGGCGCCAGTGATACCGGACGTAGCGCCGAAATTGGAGGTGGCCGAGGTGTTCAGGGTGGCTTGCTGGGTGGCCGAAAAGTTGGCGAACGCCAGAGCGATAGGAAGGTTGGTCGTGGTATTGAATGACTCGTAGGTCGGGGTAGTGGTACCCACCGCCACCTTGATATCCGTACTCCAGGTTGGCGTATCGCTGATGACCCCTGCGGTGCTGATCGCATAGGCACCGATCGTGCCGCGCCAGTCAGTCGGATCGTAGGCGGTTTGATAGAAAAATGTGTTACTGGTCAGGGTGGTGCTGTTGGCCGCGCCGCCTCCACCGGATCCGGCGGTCGAACTGATCGCGTTGAGCGCCGCCGTCAGCGCTGTGGTCAACGAAGCGCTGTCCGTGGCTTGGTAGTACTTGCCCTGCCCATAGGCCGCTGCATCCGATAGCATCTGGTTGGCGGCGGTAAAACCTACGGTGTAGGTCAGCAGATTTTGTTTGGGAAAGTCGGTCGCATCCCAGCTCTTGCCAGCGGCATCGTTACCCGTCGAGCGCATATCGATGTCGTAGGCAAATTTGGCCAGGTCATCGAGATACAAGGTGTCCCCTTCACCATCGCCATTGAGGTTGTCGCCGTCATTGGCCTTGTTATCCCAGTTCGGCAGTTTGATAGTGGCGGTGTTGTTGGGTTCGACGCTGCTGACCGCCGTGGGGAAAGTGCGGTCGTAGGTGGGCAAGCCATCGGTGATGACGATGCCGTAGTTCTTCTGGCAGCGATATTGGATAGGGCTGGTGTAAGAAACACCCGAGTTGTAATAAGAGGACATTCCCCGGAAGTAACGGGATATCTCATAGTAGGTTTCCGCCAACGGCGTGTTGGCCACGGCGCCCAAGCCATTGATCGACGAGATCAGGTTGTTGTAGTTGGTGGTCGCCTGGGCTGTCGTCGTGTTGGTCGTTGCCTGCAGGTCGGCGACGGTGCGGGCGATATAGCCACCGGGCCCGGAGTCGCCAAACGCCGGCGGGTTGAAGGTGGCCAGCCCCATACGCAACGCGCGGTTGGCGGTGACCAGCGTGCTGGACACGGAGCGGGCTACATTGATGCGGTAGTCGTTGGGGATACTGCCGTCGGTGTAGTCCTTTGAGTTCACCGAGTTTGAAACCAGGCCGATCAAGTACGCGATGTATTTGCTCGAATAGCGGGTATTCCCGCTACCCACCGGGTCTGGGAGCTTCAGGCACAACACCGTGTTGTTCGAATAACGGTAGAAACCGTAATAGAGGTTACTGCAGCCACCACGGTTGAGATCGCCGATGAACAGGTTTTCACTGTCCATATCCAGCGCGGTAATTCTATTGCAACTTAAATCACTACTGCAGTTGTACACCTGCGCCCGGTCGACGGACTGGTCGAAGGCGGTAGCACGAATCAAGTTGTTCATACTGCCGGAGTCATCCACCAGCAGCATCACGTTCGGCGTGACCGCGGCGGTGCTGAGCAAAGGTGCCGAAGACGGCGTGAACGCCGCCATGGCCGGAGCAGCGAGATACATGGCCAGCGCACTACCCAGCAACGCCGCCTTCAAACGTCGCCAGTACGACCTGCCCTCAGCCGCTGCATTTGGCATAAATACTCTCCACAATTGAGCGACTGCTGCCGACCAGCGCGACACCGGTGATTCGATACAGGGTGATGGCGGATGAGGAGCTGCAACCCGATGGCATATTGACCGGCGCGCCGTTGCTGCCGATGTTCTGGATGGCATAGAACCCGGTGGCGGCTGCGACCCAAGTGTTGCCGTTGGCACCCGCGCCTGCGTTTTCCACACTAGTGGCGTCCGTAGGCGGTGCACAGGCCGCCACGGAAGCACACTTCACCTGTGCGTACGCCGAGGCGGACACAACATTTTCGCCCACCCGCAATGATGCCTCGGCCACCTGAAACGACTGGTTGCGGTTCATCACGCTGCCGCTCATCTTCTCCTGCATCGTCGCGTTCTGCATCGACGAGATGCCAATCATGGTCAGCAGCAGCAGCATGATCAGGCTGATCAGCAATGCCATGCCGCGTTGCCGCGCGGAGGAATCAAAACCAGAGGATCGCCTCTTCATATCTCTCATCCCTAGCGCAACCGATTACGCAGCGAGGCCACGACATTGAAGGGCTGATCACGGACGCGACTATTAGGGTCGGTGAGGATCATGCTGATGCGCACGCTACGGATGTTGCCGTAGTCCGCCAGCGCAGGCGCGGCCGTATAAGACTGCACGGCATAGGGCGAAGCCGCCGTGGCCATCCCGAAGCTTACGTTGAAGGTCTTGACGCCGTTGATCAGCACCGAGGTGGTGCCATTCACCGTGGTGGACAGTTGGCTGTTGGCAAAGGTGTAGATCACTTTGCGGATGGGGAAGGCTAACTCGCCAGCGGAGGCGTTCGCAGCAGCCGTACCGGTGTAGGCCTTGGCGGTGGTCAGGCAATCGGACACGATGGTCCAGGTCGGCACACCGCCGTTGGCGCCCACATCGCCCGTCACCAGCGTGAGGACGTTGCTGGTAGCGCCACCGCTGGTCACCGAGGTGTAGATGATCGGGTTTATGGTCGCCGCGGTGAAGGACAGTCCGTTACTCGCATCGGTGAACGAAGTGGTGCCTTGTGCGATACACCCCTGCATGCCGACCATGCGCAGTTCCTGCACCATGCGGCTGAGCACGTAACGGGCGTCTTCTTGCATGGTCGAGGCAGCATTTTGCGACATGAAGGTGTTTTTCGCGGAGATAAAAATCTGCGTCACCCCCAACACGATGATCAAGCCGATCGCCATGGCGACCATCAGCTCGACCAGGCCGTAACCCTTGGCTGGTGTCTTCATGGATAAGCCGTCCCATCGGCTGCTACTCGGCTGACCAAGACAAAACTGCGGATCGGTGAATTGGCGTCGACACTGTTATCGGCCCGCACCAGCTTGCCTGCCCGTGTGTCGTCCCATTTGATAGTGATGGTCACCACATAGCCTTTGAGCACGATGCTCGCCTCGGTACCATTCATGGCCCTGATGTTGTTGCCGAAATCACTCAAATCCTGGCTCACCGCGGCGGTACTGCCGGCCGTGGTGGGAGCCGCAGCAAGATTCGCCAGCGCATACTGGCTGGCGTTGTCGGTATTGGCGCGAATGCGGTCCATCATGTCGTAAGCGATAAAGCTCGCCTGGCTGCTCATCGAGGAGCTGTCGGTGTATTTCAGGGCATTCAACTGAATGGCTGCAGCCCCGAGCAGGCCAATGCACATGACCAGCAAGGCCACCAGCACTTCGATCAGGCTGAACCCTGACTGGCGCGCGCTCATGGGCAGGCTCCGTTGAGGATGACCCGGCCGTTGAGGCAAATGCCGACATTACGGCTGGTCGAGCCGTTGGTGTAGACCATCGTCAGCGCAGTCGCCGGGTACGCCAAGGCCCCGAGGTTATTGAATTCGATATAGGTCGCCGTGACCGAAGGGGCCAACGCTGAACCGGGCGACATGGGGGCGATGACCCGCAGCACAGAAGGAGGGCTACTGGTAGTTTGCACGTTGAGACTGGTGACCCAGGTTGCCCCGGTAGTGGCGGGGGTAATCCGCACATTGACGCCACGATTGATCGCTTCAAGGCGCGCATAGTTGAGCGCCCGATAAAAGTCGCCGGTATCCGAATCGGCCCGGTTGTTACGAATGAGCGTGCTGAACGACGGGATCGCAATGCTCGCGCCGATAGCGATGACGGCCACCGTCACCATCAACTCGATCAATGAAAACCCCTTGTTACGATCCCGCATTGCGATACTCCCCGAGACCCGGCGACTATAAGCCAACTGTGCCGCTTGGCAAGCGCACATCAGAATATACGGTTGTTCCGGCTGGATCAGCGTGATGGAACATGTTGATTCAATTCTCGCCGGGCTTTTGACACCTATCCCCTGCTCCAGCAATTCTCATTCCAAGGACGGTATCTACCATGCATCAACGCGGCCTCACCCTGATCGAACTGCTCGCTACCGTGACTATCCTCGCCATTTTGCTGCACCTGGCGATGCCGTCGTTTCGCCAGTTGATCAACAGCAATCGGCAACAAGTCGCTGCGAACGAGTTGCTGAACGCTGTGCGTTCCGCCCGTACGGAAGCGGTCCTGCGAAATCAGTCGGTGATCATTCAGCCGCTCGAGGGCGACTGGGCGTTCGGCTGGAGGATGATTGCGGATGTGAGCGGCAAGGGCCTGAGCGATCCGGACAATCCAGTGCTGGCGGTACGCCAGAGTGGCGGCAAGGTGCGGATCGTCGGTAATTACCGACTGGAGAAATGGGTTCGCTTCAACGGCATGGGGACACCGTCTTACGCCGGGGCATCACCCGGCAATGGCACCCTCTTCATCTGCGATGAGGGTACCGGGCTGACCCACTCCCGGGTCGTTATAAACGTTCCCGGGCGGGTACAACTGCTCGCGGGCCCGGACAATACCGAGCCGTGCAGCGTCAGCCAATGGTCTTGACGCGTAACTCTTTAGGCATCGAAAACGTGATGTTCTCCGGCCGCCCAGCCAGCTCATCAGCCCCGGTAGCGCCCCAGGCCTGCAACTGCTCGATCACACCGCGCACCAGCACCTCAGGCGCCGACGCCCCGGCCGTAACGCCAATGCGCTCGATGCCATCGAACCAGCTGCGTTGCATGTCTTCGGCGCCGTCGATCAGGTATGCCGGCGTCGCCAACCGTTCAGCCAGTTCGCGCAGGCGATTGGAGTTGGAACTGTTGGGGCTGCCGACCACCAGGACCACGTCGCACTCGTCGGCCAGTTGCTTGACCGCGTCCTGGCGGTTCTGGGTGGCGTAGCAGATGTCGTCCTTGCGCGGGCCGCCGATGTTGGGGAAGCGCGCGCGCAGGGCGTCGATGACGCGGCCGGTGTCGTCCATCGACAAGGTGGTCTGGGTCACGAACGCCAGGGCTTCTGGGTTGCGCACCTGCAGGTTGGCGACATCCTGCTCGTCTTCGACCAGGTAGATCGCGCCGCCATTGCTGCCGTCGTACTGGCCCATGGTGCCTTCGACTTCCGGGTGACCGGCATGGCCGATGAGGATGCACTCGCGGCCGTCACGGCTGTAGCGGGCGACCTCGATGTGCACCTTGGTGACCAGCGGGCAGGTGGCGTCGAAGACTTTGAGGCCGCGCCCTGCCGCTTCCTGGCGCACGGCCTGGGAGACGCCGTGGGCGCTGAAGATGACGATGACGTCGTCCGGTACCTGGTCGAGTTCTTCGACGAAGATCGCGCCACGATTGCGCAGGTCTTCGACCACGAACTTGTTGTGGACCACTTCGTGGCGCACGTAGATCGGTGGGCCGAAGACTTCAAGGGCGCGGTTGACGATTTCGATCGCCCGGTCCACACCAGCGCAGAAGCCACGGGGGTTGGCGAGTTTGATGTGCATGCTTGCCTCGGGGCCCTTAAAGGGCCGTAACCGAAAGGATTTCAACCTCGAAACTCAAGGTCTTGCCCGCCAGCGGGTGGTTGAAGTCGACTGTCACCTGGGCGGCGTCAAAGGCTTTGACCACGCCCGGCAGCTCGGTGTTGGCGGCGTCGTTGAAAATCACCAACAGGCCTTCGGACAGCTCCATGCCCTCGAACTGCGAACGCGGCATGATCTGCACGTTCTGCGGGTTCGGTTGGCCAAAGGCGTTTTCTGGCAGCACGGTCACTGTGCGCTTGTCGCCGGCCTTGAAGCCGAACAGCGCGGCCTCGAAGCCGGGCAGCAGGTTGCCGTCGCCGACCTTGAAAGTCGCCGGCGACTTGTCGAACGTGCTGTCGACAGTGTCACCGTTTTCCAGGTGCAGAGCGAAGTGCAGAGTCACCTCAGTGTTCTGCGAAATACGTTGTTCAGTCACGGACAGGCGCTCCCGACTTCTTGGTTTTGAACATATCCAGGGCCAGCATGATGGCGCCCACGGTAATGCCGCTGTCAGCGACGTTGAAGGCCGGAAAGCCATGCTCGTGCCAGTGCACGAAGATGAAATCGATCACATGGCCGAGCATGATGCGGTCGTACAGGTTGCCCAGCGCGCCACCCAGCACCAGCGCCAGGGCGACGGCGAGCCAAGTGTCGTTGCGCCCCAGGCGCTTGAGCCAGACGATCAGCACGGCGCTGACCACCACCGCGATCATCGCGAATAGCCAACGCTGCCAGCCGCCGCCGTCCGCCAAAAAGCTGAAGGCCGCACCGGTGTTGTAGGCCAGCATCCAACTGAAGTAGTTGGGGATGACCACGATCTGCTGGTACAGATCCAGGCTGTGCTCGAAGTAGTACTTGCTGGTCTGATCGACGATGAACACCAGCACACTGATCCACAGCCAGCCAAGGCGCCCGAAGCGCCCCGCAGAGTTAGGCATAGTGACGCACCTCGCCGGCACCGCTGATGTTGTCGACGCAGCGACCGCAGATCTCCGGATGCTCGGGATTCACGCCGACGTCTTCGCGGAAGTGCCAGCAACGAGCGCACTTGACTCCACCGGACTTGACCACTTGCAGCTTGAGGCCAGGCACTTCGGTGACCACGGCGTCGGCCGGTGCCTGCACGAACGGCGCTACGGCGGCCTTGGAGGTGATCAGCACGAAACGTAGCTCGTCGCCAAGTTTGTTCAGGTCGGCACTCAGGGCTTCGTCGCCATACAGGGTCACTTCGGCCTGCAGGTTGCCGCCAATGACCTTGGCCGCGCGCAGGTTTTCCATTTCCTTGTTGACCGCGACCTTGACCGCCATGATCCGCTCCCAGTACTCGCGGCCCATCTCGAAGCCTTGCGGCAGCTCGGTCAAGCCTTCGTACCAGGTGTTGAGCATGACGGATTCGTTGCGCTCGCCCGGCAGGTACTGCCACAGCTCGTCGGCGGTGAACGCCAGGATCGGCGCGATCCAGCGCACCAACGCTTCGCTGATGTGGTACAGCGCGGTCTGGCAGGAACGCCGCGGGATGCTGTCGGCGCCGGTGGTGTACTGGCGGTCCTTGATGATGTCCAGGTAGAAACCGCCCAGCTCCTGCACACAGAAGTTATGCACCTTGGAATAGACGTTCCAGAAACGGTATTCGCCGTAGTGCTCTTCGAGCTCGCGCTGCAGCAGCAGGGTGCGGTCGACGGCCCAGCGGTCCAGGGCGATCATTTCATCGGCGGGCAGCAGGTCGGTGGCCGGGTTGAAACCGCTCAGGTTGGAGAGCAGGAAGCGCGCGGTGTTGCGGATCCGCCGATAGGCGTCGGCGCTGCGCTGCAGGATGGTTTCCGACACGGCGATTTCGCCGGAATAGTCGGTGGAGGCCACCCACAGACGCATGATGTCGGCACCCAGGGTGTCGTTGACCTTTTGCGGCGCGATAACGTTGCCCAGCGACTTGGACATCTTGCGGCCGTTCTCGTCGACCGTGAAGCCGTGGGTGAGCAGTTCGCGGTACGGCGCGTGGTTATCGATGGCGCAACCGGTCAGCAACGAGGAGTGGAACCAGCCGCGGTGCTGGTCGGAACCCTCGAGGTACAGGTCGGCACGCGGGCCGGTCTCGTGGCCCATCGGGTGCGAACCGCGCAACACGTGCCAGTGAGTGGTACCGGAGTCGAACCACACGTCCAGAGTATCGCTGATCTTGTCGTACTGGTTGGCTTCATCGCCCAGCAGTTCGGCGGCGTCGAGCTTGAACCAGGCCTCTATGCCCTCTTGTTCGACGCGCTGTGCAACCTGCTCCATCAGTTCGACGGTGCGCGGGTGCAACTCGCCGGTGGCCTTGTGCAGGAAGAACGGAATCGGTACGCCCCAGTTACGCTGACGCGAGATGCACCAGTCCGGGCGATTGGCGATCATCGAGTGCAGGCGCGCCTGGCCCCAGGCCGGGACGAACTTGGTTTCTTCGATGGCCTTGACCGCACGCACACGCAGGGTGTCGCCGGTTTCCGGTTGCTTGTCCATGCCCACGAACCACTGCGCGGTGGCGCGGTAGATGAGCGGGGTCTTGTGGCGCCAGCAGTGCATGTAGCTGTGGCTGACGACTTCGGTGTGCATCAACGCGCCGACTTCGGCCAGCTTGTCGACGATGTTCTGGTTGGCCTTGAAGATGAACTGGCCACCGAAGAACTCCAGCGAGTCGACGTAAACGCCGTTGCTCTGCACCGGGCCAATGATGTCATCGTTGCTCAGGCCGTACTGCTTGCAGATATTGAAGTCGTCGACGCCATAGGCAGGCGAGCAGTGGACCACGCCGGTACCAGCACCCAGCTCGACGTAGTTGGCCAGGTACACCGGCGACAGACGGTCGTAGAACGGGTGACGGAAGTTGATCAGCTCAAGCTTGGCGCCTTCGGTCAGCGCCACAACGGTGCCTTGCAGGCCGAACCGGGCCAGCGAGGATTCGACCAGCTCTTCGGCCAGCACCAGCAGGCGGTCGCCGACATCGACGAGGGCGTACTGGAATTCCGGGTGCACGTTGAGCGCCTGGTTGGCCGGAATGGTCCACGGGGTAGTGGTCCAGATGACGATCGCGGCCGGCTTGCTCAAGCCTGGCAGGCCGAAGGCGTCAGCCAGAGCTTGCTGGTCGGCGATCGGGAAGGCGACGTCGATGGTCGGCGATTTCTTGTCGGCGTACTCGACCTCGGCCTCGGCCAGGGCCGAACCGCAATCGAAACACCAGTTGACGGGCTTGAGGCCCTTGAACACGAAGCCGCCCTTGACCATTTCCGCCAGGGCACGGATCTCGCCGGCTTCGTTGGTGAAGTTCATGGTCTTGTAGGGATTGGACCAGTCACCCAGCACGCCCAGACGGATGAACTCGGCTTTTTGCCCTTCGATCTGCTCGGTGGCGTAGGCGCGGCAGAGCTCGCGAGTCTTGTCCGCGGGCAGATTTTTGCCGTGCGTGACCTCGACCTTGTGCTCGATCGGCAGGCCGTGGCAGTCCCAACCCGGGACATAAGGCGCGTCGAAACCCGAGAGGGTCTTGGAGCGCGTGATCATGTCCTTGAGAATCTTGTTGAGCGCGTGACCGATGTGAATAGTGCCGTTGGCGTAAGGAGGACCATCGTGCAGGACGAATTTCGGACGATCCTTGCCAATTTCGCGAAGCTTGCGGTACAGGTCGATGCTGTTCCAGCGCTCAAGCGTTTGCGGCTCGCGCTGGGGCAGGCCGGCCTTCATGGGGAAGGCGGTGTCCGGAAGGTTTAGCGTGGCTTTGTAGTCGGTCATTTCAGGCTCTTCAATAGCGGCTGGCCGCTGCTTTCAGTTAAGGGCGGTGGGCTCGTGCGGCGGCAACATCCGCATCGATCGCCGACTTCAGCGCCTCCAGGGAGGCGAAACGCTGCTCATCGCGCAGCTTGTGGTGGAAAGCCACCGTCAAACGCCGGTCGTAAAGATTGCCGGCAAAATCCAGCAGGTGCACTTCCAGGTGGGCTTTGCCATCACCTGCAACGGTTGGCCGCACGCCTATGTTGGCGACTCCCGGCCATTGCTTGCCATCGATCTCGACGCTCACCAGGTACACCCCGGTAAACGGCACGCGACGGCGCTTGAGCTGGACGTTGGCAGTAGGCCAGCCCAGCTGTCGGGCGAGCTTCTGGCCATGCAGCACTCGCCCCGTGATCTGGAACGGCCGCCCGAGCAAAGCCTCGGCCAGCTTGAAATCGGCGACGGCCAGCGCTTTGCGCACCTGGGTGCTGCTGACGCGAACGCCTTGCATCTCGACGGTACGGGCGGCCTCGACGGTGAAGCCGTTGGCACTGCCGACCTGAGTGAGGAAATCGAAATCCCCCAGGCGGTCGCAGCCGAAGCGAAAATCATCGCCGACTTCGAGGTGCTTGACGCCCAGGCCGTCGACCAGAATGGTATCGACGAATTCAGCGGCGCTCAGTTTGCTCAGGCGCTGGTTGAACGCCAGGCAAAGCACCTGATCGACGCCCTCGGCGGCTAGCAGCTCGAGCTTGTCGCGCAAGCGGGCCAAACGGGCCGGTGCACTCTCGGGCGCAAAATACTCGCGCGGTTGAGGCTCGAAAATCACCACACAGCTGGGCACGCCCAACTCCACGGCACGCTCGCGCAGCCGCACCAGGATAGCCTGGTGACCGCGATGAACGCCGTCGAAATTGCCAATGGTGGCGACACAGCCCCGATGCTGGGGCCGCAGGTTGTGGAGACCTCGAACCAGCTGCATAACACGCTTCTTGCTCATAAAGTGGTCGATTATAACCACACCCGGGCCCCGACGACAGGCGACGCGAGCATGCTTTCACTTTGAAATCGAGAAACCGACGTTTGGGTCATGAATTTGCCAAGCGTCGATCAGCTCAGGCCGCGGCGGGCAAAATCCTTGAGGCGAAAGCCCAACAGCAGCAACATGCCGAAATAAACCACTACCCCGGTGCCCACTAACAGCCCCAGGCGCAGGAAACGCTCCGGCATGCTGCCATCACTCCAGGCCGGCATGTAATGCATCATCCCCAGCAGCGCCGCCGACATCGCCAGCACGGCAATCACCAACTTGCCGAGGAACACCGCCCAACCCGGCTGTGGTTCGAACATATTCTGCTTGCGCAACTGCCAGAACAACAGCCCGGCGTTCATGCACGCGCCGCCACTGATAGCCAACGCCAGCCCGGCGTGCTGCAGATGACTAATGAACAGCAGATTCAGCACCTGCGTGGCCACCAGCGTAAAAATCGCAATCTTCACCGGTGTGCGAATGTTCTGCTGCGCATAAAAGCCGGGCGCCAGCACTTTGATGAGAATGATGCCAAGCAGACCAACGGCGTAGGCGACCAGCGCGCGCTGGGTCATGGCCGCATCGAAGGCGCCGAACTTGCCGTACTGGAACAGCGCCACTGTCAACGGCTCGGCCAACAGCGTCAGGGCCAGCGAACACGGCAGCACCAGCACGAAGCACAGGCGCAGGCCCCAGTCGAGGATGCGCGAATACTCGTGGCGATCCTTGTTGGCATAGGTCTTGGCCAGCGTCGGCAACAGGATAGTGCCCAAGGCCACACCCAGCACGCCCGAAGGCAACTCCATCAGGCGATCGGCGTAATACATCCACGACACCGATCCGGCCGCC
This sequence comes from Pseudomonas baltica, assembly GCF_031880315.1. Lineage (NCBI taxonomy): Bacteria > Pseudomonadati > Pseudomonadota > Gammaproteobacteria > Pseudomonadales > Pseudomonadaceae > Pseudomonas > Pseudomonas baltica. The sequence continues at coordinate 2,670,541 of NZ_CP134771.1, forward strand.
AGAAACGAGGCGAAGATGGTATTGATGATCAGCGAAATCTGGCTGACCGACACCCCGAGAATCGCCGGCCCCATCTGCTTCATCACCCGCAGGGCGCCGCTGTTGCGCAGATCGAGACGCGGTAGCACCAGCATGCCGATCTTCTTCAAGTGCGGCAGTTGGTACAGCAACTGCGCCAGGCCACCGGCCAGCACCCCCCAGGCCAGCACCATGATGGGCGGGTTGAAATACGGCGTGAGGAACAGGGCAAAGATGATCTGGCTGACATTGAGCAGCGTAGGCGTGAAGGCCGGGACCGAAAAACGATTCCAGGTATTGAGGATCGCGCCGACGAAAGACGACAGCGAGATCAGCAATATATAAGGAAACGTAACCCTGAGCAGATCGCTGGTGAGCTTGAACTTTTCGGGCGTATCGGCAAAACCGGGGGCCGTGATCCAGATCACCAGCGGCGCGGCCAACACACCGATCAGCGTCACCACGGCCAGCATCAGGGTCAGCAAGCCGGCGACATAGGCGATGAACGTGCGGGTTGCCTCCTCGCCTTGCTGATTCTTGTATTCGGCCAGAATCGGCACGAACGCTTGGGAGAAAGCGCCCTCGGCGAACACGCGGCGCAACAGATTGGGCAACTTGAAGGCAATAAAGAAGGCATCGGTGGCCATGCCGGCACCGAAAATTCGCGCGACCAATGTATCGCGCACGAAGCCCAGGACCCGCGAAACCATGGTGATGGAGCTGACTGCAGCCAAGGATTTGAGGAGGTTCATCGAAAGTTTTTTGCGCCTATGGACAAAGAGCAGGCCCGTGCAGCGCCCAGTTGTGCAATACTGCGCGCCGCTAAAGCAGGCAGAGCCTAAAGATCCGCGAGTTTACAGGTCGCGGGCAATAAGTGAATCACTTCACTGGCAACGTTGACCGCTCAGCGGAACGTCCGCCATGCTCTTGACAACGCGTCAGTGCATCGGCATTATTCGCGGCCTATTTTGTTCGCTATATTTACCAAGTCTTTCGAGGAGCTCGACGGTGGCCAACTCACCTTCTGCCAAAAAACGTGCAAAACAGGCTGAGAAGCGTCGCAGCCACAACGCCAGCCTGCGTTCCATGGTTCGCACCTACATCAAGAATGTAGTCAAAGCCATCGACACAAAAGACGCCGAAAAAGCACAAGCTGCTTACGTTCTGGCTGTGCCTGTCATCGACCGTATGGCCGACAAGGGCATCATCCACAAGAACAAGGCTGCTCGCCACAAGAGCCGCCTGAACGGCCACATCAAAGCACTGAGCCAGGCTGCTGCCTGATTAGTCGCTTGATGTACAAAAAGCCGACCCCAGGGTCGGCTTTTTTGTGCGTGCGAGTAGCGCGACACTGACGTCTTACTCAAAATGCAGCGATTCCCCACCCCCCACCGCATCGAATCGATCAGTGGGGGCGGGAGAGTTCTCGCAGAACACGTCGATCACGATGGCCTTCTTTGCGCTAAACGCCAGGGCCAGTGCAGGTAAAAGCTCGGATACCTCAGTAACAGTTACCCCCTCCACACCCAAAGCCCGAGCAAAGCCCGCCCAATCGTGCCGGGGCAACTCATGAAGTTTACCCATCGCCGGACTAATCCGCTCAGCACGAAGCTTAGGATTGCCCAAGGCAGCATTGTTCATGACAATACAAATCAATGGGATGCCGTATCGGGCCGCCGTCTGCATTTCAATACCGTGCATCAACATGCAGCCATCACCGGTCACAACCACACAAGGCTTATCTGGCCGAGCCAGGAGCGCGCCAATAGCGCAGGAATTGCCCAACCCATCGCCCCCATATACTTGATCGATGAATACCACCCTCCCGGACTACAACTACAAAAATAATGGCCAACGAAAAACGCATGGGCGCCGCTATCGGAAAACACCATGCCGTTGCTCGGCATAACCTGCTGTAAAGCAGTCACTATTCGTGCGGGATGAATCAGTACCTGATCCTGGTCTTCAGGCATTATCGGCTTATAGCGAGGGGTAACATTCGTCAGGTCCGACCACCACACTCTTCGCTGGGACGCACTTTTTAAACATGCCGAGCATTCATCCTCACCCACCGAATTTAAAGTCGCAAGAAAAGTGCGTGCATCGCCGTGCACTGCCAGTTCAATAGAAAAAATATTGAACACTGCGCTGACATTTATATCGTTGACAATTAACGCCGCTACTGGCTGAAACTCCTTTACCCAGCGCAAAGTACTGAGCATGTTCAGCCGAGAGCCGATGACTATCAGGACATCCAGCGCCTGCGTACCCAGCGCTCTAATAGCGGGGTCATTGCCATACCAACCAAAAACACCCATGCTCAAAGGATGATTCTCAGGAAATATACCCTTGGTCGCCAACGTAGTTGCGACCGGGATACTGAAGCGTTCGGCAAAACGAAGCAGCTCGCCATCCGCAGCCGATTGAACGCAACCCGAGCCCGCCAGAATCGCAATCCTGGGACTGCTTCCTACCCGACTCCAGAATGAGCGACACGCCTCAACATCGATAAATCGCGGACAGTACAACGCCCCAGGCAACGCCTTCCACTGACCAGCAACATCCGACACCTGCACATCCATCGGTACTGACAGACGCACGGCCCCCCGAGAATCAGGACTTAGCATCCTGCGAAACAGATAAGCCAACTGGCGATAAATCTGCGCGGATGCCGCCTCCCGCTGAGCGACCAATAGCGGCGAGAGGATCGCCGAAGCATCGATACCCGCGCTACTGGAATCCTGAAGCCCGCCGCAGCCTTGCACTTCGGTGCCGGTTTCGCCCGTGATCAAGAATACCGCCGATCGATCGGTGCGAGCCGTCGCCATTGCCGTAACGGTATTGGTGACGCCGGGCCCACCAATCGTCAGGCAGACACCAAACCGCCCGCTGGCGCGACTGTAGCCGTCGGCCATGTATGCAGCACCCGCCTCATGCGCAGCGACTATCGTCACCAGTTTGTGGCTTTCGCTTAGGCGCTCAAGGAAGCAATCGATGGACTGCCCAGGCACACAGAAAATATGGGACGCCCCTTCTTGACGCATGACATCGAGCACCGCTGCCGCGACGATCATGGCCGCGCCTCACTGGCCGAACGGATAATCTCCAAGGCGTTGTATGTGCGCGGAATACCCAGATACAGGGACAGTAGCAGCAAGCACTCGAGAATATCCTCAAGGGGCAATTGCCGCTGAGAAGAGGTATATACATGCTGCCGTAGCGCGCGCTCGGCGTCTCCCTGCGATATCAGGCTGGAGAGCACAACCAACTCTTTTTCTCGAGCAGATAAACCAGCACGCTGCCAAATCTCACCCAAGCCGAATTCGACCACCATGTTCATATAATCAGGGAAGAACTCGGTTAATCGCTGCAGCTCGGCAACGTCTTCGGGGTGATATTTATTTTTCAGCTCATCCATGCCAAGGGATTTTTTTTCATGATCGCCGGACACAACAGGCCTCCACTGGTTATTTAAGCGGCACCTTATTATTGATCCAGGTGCACAGTTCAAAACCAGCCTAGCAGGCGACCCAAAAAAACAACCTATCCCACTTATACTTAATGGCGATAACAGCCACAACATCAAAGCCCTGTATTAATTCATACAGGGCAAACTTGAATTTAAACTTTCAACTGATTCGTTATCTGCGTTTGATACACGGACTTATTGCTGATGTGGCCACGGCATGATCGGAATCGCCGTCACCGCATTCTGCGGACTGCCCTCGATCACCTTGTCGCTGTACACCAGGTACACCAGCGTATTGCGCTTCTGATCATAGAAGCGCACCACCTGCATGGTCTTGAATACCAGTGAGGTGCGCTCCTTGAACACTTCTTCGCCATCCTTGAGATCGGCCGGCAGCTGGATAGGCCCGACCTGACGGCAGGCAATCGACGCCTCGGCGCGATCCTCCGCCAGACCCAGCCCACCTTTGACGCCACCCGTCTTGGCGCGCGACAGGTAACAGGTCACCCCTGGCACCTTGGGATCATCGAAGGCCTCGACGACGATCCGGTCATTGGGCCCGACAAACTTGAACACCGTCGACACCTGCCCGATTTCCTCGGCCGACGCCAGCAGTGGCAACGCCAATAGCGCGCCCAGTACTCCATGAATCAATCGCATGACGGCTTTCCCCTCAGACAAGAATCAGATTGTCGCGATGCAGCAACTCCGGCTCGGCCATATAGCCCAGCACGCCTTCAATGGCGTCCGACGGCAGACCGATGATTTTCTGCGCCTCAAGCGCGCTGTAGTTCGTCAGGCCGCGGGCGATTTCACGACCGTCCGCCGCCACGCACACCACCATCTCGCCACGGCGGAAACTACCCTGTACGGTCTTGACCCCGACGGCCAGCAGGCTCTTGTGATCCTGAATCAACGCCTTGACCGCGCCATCATCGAGCACCAGCGTGCCACGAGTCTGCAGATGCCCTGCCAGCCACTGCTTGCGTGCCGCCAGCATCTCCCGCTCGGGCGACAGCAGCGTGCCGAGGCGCTCACCCGCCTTGAGGCGATCCAGGACACGTTCCAGGCGACCACCGACGATGATGGTGTGCGCCCCGGAACGGGCCGCCAGACGCGCTGCGCGCAATTTGGTCTGCATACCGCCACGACCGAGCGCACCGCCGGTGCCACCGGCGACCGCATCCAGGGCCGGATCATCGGCGCGGGCCTCGTAGATCAACTGGGCATCGGGATTGTTGCGCGGATCGGCGTCGAACATGCCATCGCGATCGGTGAGGATCACCAGCAGGTCAGCCTCCACCAGATTGGCGACCAGCGCCGCGAGGGTGTCGTTGTCGCCAAAGCGGATCTCGTCGGTGACCACGGTGTCGTTTTCGTTGATCACCGGCACCACGCCCAACTCCACCAGCGCCCGCAAGGTGCTACGGGCATTGAGGTAGCGCTTGCGGTCGGAGAGGTCGTCGTGGGTCAGCAGGATCTGCGCGGTATGGCGACCGTGCTCGGCGAAGCTCGACTCCCAGGCCTGCACCAGCCCCATCTGGCCGATGGCGGCGGCGGCTTGCAGCTCGTGCATGGCGCTCGGTCGTACAGTCCAGCCGAGCCGACTCATGCCTGCAGCCACCGCCCCCGAGGAAACCAGCACCAACTCGACACCCGCCTCACGCAGGGCCACCATCTGCTCGACCCAGACGCTCATCGCCGCGCGATCCAGGCCCTTGCCGTCTGCCGTCAGCAGAGCGCTGCCGATCTTCACGACCCAGCGTTGCGCACCCGTCACCTTGCTCCGCATCATCTTCCAACCTTTACCCGGTAGAAATCGTAGAAACCAAAACGCCGCTCGAGTGAGCGGCGTTGTAGTTTACTACGGGTCTGGGTGACTGCGGTGCGTCAGTTAAGACGACGCCAGCCGTACCGATGCCTTCGTGAGCAAGCCTTGCCCCCATAGACGGGAGCAAAGCTTGCTCGCGAAGAGGCCATCAGCCACCCCACAACATCAAAATCAGTCGCGCACGTAGATGATTTCCGGACCGTCTTCGGCGTCTTCTTCATCCCAATCGTCGCTATCGTCTTCGCCGAAGTCGTGCACGCTCTTGACGCCACTGCGGCGCAGCGCACGCTTGTCGTCCAGCGCTTGCAACTGCGCACGGGCTTCGTCTTCGATCTGCTGATCCAGGTCAGCCAATTCAGCAGCGTACGCCGGGTCATTGGCGAGGCGGTCAGCACGATCCTCGAGGAAGCGCATGATGTCCTGGCTGAGCTTCTCGGTGCCCTGCTTGGAAATCGCCGAAATCACGTAGACCGGACCTTCCCACTCCAGGCGATCGACGATCTCCTTGATGCGCTCCTCATGCTCCTCTTCGAGCAACTGGTCAGCCTTGTTCAGCACCAGCCAACGCTCGCGATCAGCCAATGCCGGGCTGAATTTCTGCAACTCGTTGACGATCACTTCAGCCGCGTCAGCTGCACTGGTGTCATCCAGCGGCGCCATGTCGACGAGGTGCAGCAGGATGCGCGTACGGGCCAAGTGCTTGAGGAAACGAATCCCCAGACCCGCGCCATCGGAAGCGCCTTCGATCAAGCCTGGAATGTCGGCTACGACGAAGCTCTTCCAGCGGTCGACACTGACCACGCCCAGGTTCGGCACCAGGGTAGTGAACGGATAATCGGCCACTTTCGGCTTGGCGGCGGACACCGAGCGAATGAAGGTACTCTTACCGGCGTTCGGCAAGCCCAGCAGGCCCACGTCGGCCAGCACTTTCATCTCCAGCTTGAGGTCACGCTGCTCACCCGGCTTGCCTGGTGATGTCTGGCGCGGCGCGCGGTTGGTACTGGACTTGAAGCGGGTGTTGCCCAGCCCGTGCCAGCCACCCTGCACCACCATCAAACGCTGACCGGCCTTGACCAGGTCGCCGATGACTTCCTGGGTGCCAGCATCGATCACCGTGGTGCCGACCGGCACGCGCAGCAGCAGATCATCACCTTTTTTACCGGTGCAGTCAGTGCTGCCGCCGTTGGAGCCACGCTCCGCGTCGAAGTGACGGGTATAGCGATAGTCGACCAGGGTGTTGAGGTTTTCGTCAGCCACCAGGTAGATCGAACCGCCATCACCGCCATCACCGCCGTTCGGGCCACCGTTCTCGATGAACTTTTCCCGACGGAAGCTCATGCAACCGTTACCACCATCACCCGCCTTGACGCGGATGGACACTTCATCAACAAACTTCATAGACACGCCCCTCGCCACATGGGCGAGCTGAAAAACTTAAAGACATAAGGCTCTTGCAAAGATGAGCGCGGCGGCCCCCGTCAACGACCGTAGAATCCAGCGCCGGCAGCCCATACAAACAGCTTTGCAAGAGACTCACCCCACAAACGAAAAAGCCCCGTCGCGAGACAGGGCTTCTCCAGCGTCAACGCGATCAGGCCGCGACAACACTCACGTAACGACGACCGAAGGCGCCTTTTACTTCGAACTTGATCACGCCGCCGATTTTAGCGAACAGGGTGTGATCCTTACCCATGCCAACGCCGTAACCGGCGTGGAACTGGGTACCGCGCTGACGCACGATGATGTTGCCTGGGATGATAGCCTGGCCGCCATACATCTTCACGCCAAGGCGTTTGGCTTCTGAGTCGCGACCGTTACGGGTACTACCACCAGCTTTTTTGTGTGCCATGAGTTCAATACTCCAGTAGAGGGTGTCGAGGCTGAATTAAGCCTGGATACCGGTGATTTTGATCTCGGTGTACCACTGGCGGTGGCCCATACGCTTCATGTGGTGCTTACGACGACGGAACTTGATGATGCGGACTTTATCGTGACGACCTTGGGAGATCACTTCAGCCACAACGGTAGCGCCAGCAACGACTGGAGCACCGATATTCACGTCGTCGCCGTTGGCAACCAACAGAACGCGATCAAAAGTTACGGATTCGCCAGTGGCGATTTCCAGTTTTTCGATCTTCAGGTATTCACCTGGGGCGACTTTGTACTGCTTGCCGCCAGTAACGATTACTGCATAAGACATGGTATTTCTCCGATAATCCTGCTCACCCAGCTCTTTATAAGTAGAGTGTCGGCTGGCATGGCTGCACGGGGCTGGAACGGCCCAAATGCAATTGCGTAAGGCAGGTGATGCCCAGGAAGTTCAGGGTGCGCGATTGTACGTAAGCTTTGCCTGCGGCGCAAGAGGTCGAAAGTGTCGCCTTGACAGGCTCCCGCCCCCGACCTAGCATGCCGCGCAACCCTTCTGGAGCGCCTTTCGCTGATGCAACCCCAAGCTTTCTACCGCGCGGTGGCGGATGATTTTATCGCCGTTGACGAAATCATCAAGAAGCAGCTGACGTCGCGCGTGCCGCTGGTGTCGAAAATCGGCGATTACATCACCTCGGCCGGGGGCAAACGCCTGCGCCCGCTGCTGGTGTTGCTGTGCGGCAAGGCGCTTGGCCATCAAGGCCCGGACCTGAATCTGCTGGCGGCCACCATCGAGTTCCTGCACACCGCCACACTGCTGCACGACGATGTGGTCGACATGTCCGGCATGCGCCGCGGCCGTTCGACCGCCAACGCCATGTGGGGCAACGCGCCAAGCGTACTGGTGGGCGACTTCCTTTATTCCCGCTCGTTCGAAATGATGGTCGAGCTAGGCTCGATGCCGGTCATGCGCATCCTGTCCAAGGCCACGCGCATCATCGCCGAAGGCGAAGTGCTGCAGCTGTCCAAGGTGCGTGACGCCAGCACCACGGAAGAGATTTACATGGAGGTCATCCGCGGCAAGACGGCGATGCTCTTCGAGGCCTCGACCCACAGCGCCGCGGCCCTGGCCGATGCCAGCGAAGTCCAGCGTGAAGCCCTGCGTACCTTCGGCGATCATCTGGGCGTAGCCTTCCAGCTGGTCGACGACCTGCTCGATTACCGCGGCGATGCCGAGACCCTGGGCAAGAACGTCGGCGACGACCTGGCCGAGGGCAAGCCGACCTTGCCGCTGATCTACACCATGCGTGAAGGCACTGCCGAACAGGCAGCGCTGGTACGTCGGGCGATCCAGAAAGGCGGCATCGAGGACCTGGAAAGCATTCGCGAAGCCGTCGAAACCTCAGGGGCGCTGGATTACACCGCGCAACTGGCCCGTGATTACGTGGCACGCGCCATCGCCTGCCTCGACGCCCTGCCCGCCAGCGAGTACCGCGACGCCCTGGTCGAGCTCAGCGAGTTCGCGGTCGCACGCACGCACTAAAGGCCCCGGTCTTTTCCCTGTGGGAGCGAGTTCTGCTCGCGAAGCCGTTAAAAGCTTCGCGAGCAGAGCTCGCTCCCACAGTGCTATATGCCGTCCTGCAGTCACAGCAAAAACCCTATACAATGCGCGCCTTTATTTGCGCCGCCTTGTCGAGGATACCTGTGAGCACTTTGCCACCCTGCCCTAACTGCAATTCCGAATACACCTACGAAGACGGCGCCCAGCTGATCTGCCCCGAATGCGCCCACGAATGGTCTGCCCAAGGTGAGAGCGAAGCGGCCGGTAGCGCCGAGGTGAAAAAGGATTCGGTAGGCAACGTGCTGCAGGACGGCGACACCGTCACGGTCATCAAGGACCTCAAGGTCAAAGGCTCTTCCCTGGTGGTCAAGGTTGGCACCAAGGTCAAGAACATCCGCCTGTGCGATGGCGATCACGACATCGATTGCAAGATCGATGGCATCGGGGCCATGAAGCTCAAGTCCGAATTCGTACGCAAGGTATGATCCCATCCGTCAGGCGGTAATGATCTGAAGCAAGAAATCTGCAAATGCGACTTGCTATTATTTGAATAAGAATTATTCTCATTGGGTGCTTCAGGAAGTTCCCACGGAGAAAGACATGACTTATTTGATCGACGCCTGGCTGGATCGCCCACACCCCTATCTGCGCATTCTTCACCGCGAAACCGGTGAAGTGTGTGCGGTGCTGGAAGAGGAAGCCTTGGACGAACTGCGTGATCAGGGTGATCTGGACCTGACCGGGCTGAATTCAAGCGAACCGGTAGTCCTCAAGGAGCTGGTGCGCAACCTGTTCCTCTTCTGCTATGCGCGGGCTTTGCGCCCGATTGGCGCAGGGTTCCCGGCCAAGGCACAGCATTATTTCTGAAGCGAAAGACTGTGAGAGCTTGCTCGCGAACAGGCCATCAGCATGGCCCTGGCATTCTTGTCAGGGCTGCCGACGCCTTCGCGGGCAAGCCTTGTTCCCACAGGGGCGCGTCGCCGGTTCGGCTAACAATGTGGGAGCAAGGGAGCGCGTTCGGCGGCGCAGAGGCCAGCCGAACTCGCCAGGTTCTACTTACAGAACGTCCAGCAGCTCTACATCGAACACCAGCACGCTGTGCGGCGGAATGCTGCCGACGCCTTGGGCGCCGTAAGCCAGCTCGCTCGGCACGTACAAGCGCCATTTGCTGCCTGCGTTCATCAGTTGCAGGGCTTCGGTCCAGCCTGCGATCACACCACTGACCGGGAATTCAGCCGGCTGGCCGCGATCGTAAGAGCTGTCGAACACGGTGCCGTCGATCAGGGTGCCGTGGTAGTGGGTGCGCACGCTGTCGTCACGGCTTGGCTTGGCGCCCTCACCGGCGGTCAGCACTTCGAACTGAAGGCCCGAGGCCAGAGTGGTGATGCCATCGCGCTTGGCGTTTTCAGCCAGGAACGCCAGGCCTTCACCTGCGGCGGCTTCGGCCTTGACGGCGGCCTCGGCCTGCATGATTTCGCGGATCACCTTGAAGCTGGCGGACAGGTCTTCCTGGCTGACACGGCTCGGCAGCGCGTTGAAGGCGTCGGTCAGACCGGCCAGGATGGCGTCCAGGGCAACACCCGGTGGCGGGTTGTCGCGCAGCTGGTCACCCAGCTGACGGCCGATGCCGTAGCTGACACGGGTTTCGTCGGTCGACAGGTTTACTTCGGACATGTCTTCGCTCCGCAGAAGGGTCGCAATGGGCTGGTCAGCAGCCGCTGCGCCCTTGATCAAAAGGGCGAGCAGACTAGCACAGAGCGCCACCAGGATTCAGCACCAGCGCCTGTAACCCGCCTGCCTACTCACTCGGGCGTTTCAGCGATACAGCGCCGAACGCAAAGAGATAGCCACCTTCAACGGCTCGTCGGCGCGACTGCCCAGTCCGCACATCTCATCATGAGCACTGGCGTGCACCAGATGAAAGGGCACGACTGGCACGTTCTCCAGAAACGTCCGCGCATGCTCCACCGAGCGGAGCCGCACTGCCCTGCCCTTGGCGTCGTTGAGGGGATGGGCGCGCTCACCGTGGCGCACCTCCAGCAGATAGATACCGCCTTCGATGGAGATGAGGTTCAGCTCATCGACACGGCCAGCGTGAACGTGCTCAGTCAATTCCTGCAGATTCATCCCGTCCCCTCGTCACCCGATAAATGACTGGATCAATGCTTGGTCAGCTTGTCCAGGTAGCCCATGGCGAACGCCGACACCACAAACGTCATATGGATGATCACGTACCACTTCAAATGTTCCACTTCGAGGTTGGCGGCGTCCATGAACACCCGCAACAGATGAATCGACGAAATGGCCACGATCGACGCTGCAACCTTGGCTTTCAGCGAGGTCGAGTCCATCTTGCCGAGCCAACTGAGCTTCTCGGCGTCGTCATCGATATCGAGTTGCGAGACGAAGTTCTCATAGCCGCTGATCATCACCATCACCAGCAGGCCGCCGACCAGTGCCATGTCGATCAACGACAACAGCAGCAGAATCAGGTCAGCCTCGGAGGTTTCCAGCAACAGCGGCATGACATGAATGATTTCCTGGAAAAACTTCACTGCCAGTGCCAGCAGGCCCAGCGACAGCCCCAGATAGATCGGCGCCAGCAACCAGCGCGAGGCGTACATGGTTTTTTCGACAAAACGTTCCATTGCAACTCACAGAGCGATTGAAAATGGCCCCGATTATAACGATGGATGTTTCAAACAGGTGCGACCTGTAGTCACAGCCGCAATACTGCAGCCAACAGGCCGACAGCCCAAGACACGCGGGCCGGCACGATCGCCGCAGCTCTGGGCGAGGCAGTATGACTCTGTCACCAATTGTTTCCCGCCCCTCAAAGCTTCGCTAGCCCAGCGACAGGCCACCCGTGTGGCCGCCACACACCTTGCGCCATTGCGCTTGCAGGTGCAGCGACCAGATCGGCGGCGCCTGTTCCTCAACGCAATAACCATGCAGCGTCAGGCTGTCGACAATAGCTGTCAGTACCGACTCGGCAGCTTGCGGACCGTTAAAGGGGCCCTGGGATTTCAGTGCAGTGGGTTGCTCGCCGCTCATGCCAGCGGCAAACAGCAAGGTCCACAAACCGTTTTCGCCCGTCAGCGGGCGGATACTGCATTCAATGCGGGTCACCAGACCCAGGCATTGGCGAGTGAGGCAGAGGTTGCGCGGCATGGCGTCGTTCCTCGGGAGGGCCTGCTTTCAACCTTCAACGCGTTCGCGGCAAAGGTCGGTTCGCTCCGACGACCAGTGGAGATCTCTTTGCAGAATAGAGGAAAATTTCGAGTATGGCCAATGCATGGCATCGGCGGGCGCCGAATGGTCAGGCAGCGGGAGGCTGACGCTTGAAATGCTCAAGCCTCGCCTCTCAGCAAGACTCTATGGATTTGCTCCAAAAGACTGGCCCCTTCGCGGGCAAGCTTTGCTCCCACAGAGTGGACTGGTCCTGAGTCGTACACCTGTGGGAGTGAAGCTTGCTCGCGAAGAGGCCGTCAAGGCCGGCGCAAATCGCCGGCCATTCGCGGGTGCAGCTGACGTCTTCGCCAACAAGCATTGCTTCTACAGCGTTGGTTTGACCTCCACCAACGCCTCCACAGCGGCTTCCTTCTCGGCCTCCTTGAGGTCCTCCTCGCTGATCATCTCGGCAATCGCCCGCAGGCGCTCCACCACCCTGGCATTGACGCTGCCTTCCGGGAATTCCCCCTCGGCGTTCGGCTCACCGGCAGGCTCGCCCACCAGCAGGCTCAGGGCTTCATCGGCCTGGCGCACTGCATACACATGGAATTGGCCTGCGCGTACGGCCTGCAACACCCGCTCGTCAAGCATCAATGTGGCGACGTTGGCCTGGGGAATGATCGCCCCTTGCTCGCCGGTCAGGCCGCGGGCTTCGCAAAGGCGGAAGAAGCCTTCGATTTTCTCGTTGACCCCACCCACCGCCTGCACTTCACCGAACTGATTGATCGAGCCGGTGATGGCGAAGCACTGCTTGAGCGGCGTCTTCGACAGCGCCGAAATCAGTGTGCACGCCTCGCCCAGCGACGCACTGTCGCCGTCCACGTAACCGTAAGACTGCTCAAGCGCGATACTGGCCGAAATCGCCAACGGGAATTCCTGGGCATACCGGCTGCCCAGATACCCGGTGAGGATCATCACCCCCTTGGAATGGATCGGCTGCCCCAGGTTGACCTCGCGCTCGATATCGACGATGCCGCTGCCGCCGGGGTACACCGTCGCCGAGATCCGCGCCGGCACGCCAAACGCCGAGTCACCGACTTCCAGCACAGTCAGGCCGTTGCACTTGCCCACCGCCGCGCCCGCAGTGTCGATCAGAATGATCCCCGCCAGCATGTCATCCAGAATGCGCGCCGACACCCGCCCGGTGCGCGTGGCCTTGGCCTTGAGCGCGCGCTCGATATGGCCGGCGTCGGTCATTTCGTCGTTGGCCAGATGGCGAATGAAATCCGCTTCGCTGACCAATTGGAACAGATCGCCGATACGCGCCGACAAACGCCCCTGGTGCTCGGCCAGGCGTGCACTGTAGGTGGCCAGGCGCGCCACCGCATCAGCCGTCAGCGGCGCCATGCCCTCCTCCGAAGTACGGGTCTTGAGCAACTGCGCGAACTGCTCGAGGCTGTCGTCGTGCATGGCGATGTCTTCATCGAAATCCACCAGCACCCGGAACATCTCCTGGAAGTCCGAATCGTGATCCTGCAGCGCGTAGTACAGCTGGCGCGAACCGATGATGATCACCTTCACCTGCAACGGAATGTGCTGCGGCGTGAGGGTCACGGTGGCGAGGCGACCGTACTCGCCCAGTGGCGATTCCATCTTCAGCTTGCGCGATTGCAGGGCGCGCTTGAGCGCATCCCACACGAACGGCTCGCCAAGCATTTTCTCGGCTTCCAGAATCAGGAAGCCGCCATTGGCGCGGTGCAGTGCGCCGGGGCGCAGCTGCCGATAGGTGGTATAGAGCGCGCCCTGGTCGGTGCTGTACTCGATACGGCCGAACAGGTTGTCGTAGGTCGGGTGCGGCTCGAACACCACTGGCGCGCCACCGCTGAAGTGATGGCCGACCACCAGGCTGGGGCTGTACTGCTCTTCGAGCAGCTTGCGCGCCTGGGCGTCGATCTTGCTGTCGTCGACCAGTTGCTCGACCACAGTCTTGAGCAGGTACACCTGCATGGCCTGCAGATACGCACAGACCCCGGCGTTTTCGGCGTACTTTTCCGACAACGGCGAGAGCAATGGCTGCAGCGCCAGGGTGATGGTTTCTTCGTTCAGCTCGCGCAACTGATTGCCCGACTCGCGCTTCCACTGCGGCAGGCTGGCCAGCTCCTCGTTGAGACGCTCTTCGAGGTCGGAGATGTCCTTATGGAAACGGTCGCGATCGGCCTCGGGCAGTTGCGCGAATTCGGCCTCGTCCAAGGCCTTGCCGTCGAGCATCGGCGTGAACGCGATGTTGCTGCTGTCGCGATAGAGGGCGACGTCTTTTTCCAGCGACAAGCGTTCAATAACGTCCAACGCCCGGTCGTAACGCTGATTGAAGGCGCGATCGATGGCGCTCTTGCGCTGCTGGAACGACGGATGCTCGAACACCGCGGGGAACGTCGATACCAGGTTATCGATCAGCACGCCGATGTCGGCGATGAAATCCGCCGCAGTGCCGGGTGGCAACTCCAGGGCGCGAGGTTCGCGGGGCTCGTCGAAATGGTTGACGTACACCCAGTCCGACGGGGTTTGCAGGCGCTTGCCCTCGGCCTTGAGGTAGCGTTTGACGAACGAGAAACGGCCGGTGCCCGGCTCCCCCATGACGAATACGTTGTAACCAGGGCGCGGCATGGCCACCCCGAATTGCAGGGCTTCGACAGCGCGCTCCTGCCCCAGTACACCGCGAAAAGGCTCCAGATCATTGGTGGTAGAGAAGCTGAACTGTTCAGCGGAGAACGGGCGCGTCAGCGCCTCGGGCGCAAGACGCAGGCTGGCAGCTACAGGATCAGGCATCGGGCTTCCTTACTTCGGCGGGGCAGATGACGGCATTCTGGCGCCGCTCGGCAACGGCTGGCAAGGCACATCGCACAGTTTTGAAACATATCCGCGTCAAGGTAGAGATTGGCTTTAACCCGAAAATTTCTAGCAATAATTTGCAATTAAACGCGGAACCTGAAGATCGTGCCTAAACTCCAACCTTCGCGGCTGGATCGATAACCAGCCCTGGGCCTGCAGCTGTACTGGCCAACCGACCTTGATCAACACACAAAGAGATAAACGCTATGAAACGGATTCTTCTGGGTACTCTGTTAGCCGCCGCCTCTCTCAATGCCATGGCCCAAGCGCCAGGCGGTCCGGATTGCGGCTGGGGCAACTTGCTGTTCGAGGGCCAGCGCGGCACCCCTGCGCACTTCCTGGCCTCCACCACCAACGGTTCCTCGGGCAACGCCACCTTCGGCATGACCTCCGGCACCAACGGCTGCTCCACCAATGCGCCACTGACCTACGGCGGCAAATCGTGGCTGGCCATGAACGGCATGATGGATGAGCTTTCCGAAGACATGGCCAAGGGTCAAGGCGAAGCGCTGACCACCTATGCAGTGGTCATGGGTGTTGCGCCGGAAGATCGCACTTACTTCGAATCCGTCACTCACCAGCACTTCCAGCAGATCTTCACCAGCAGCGAAGCGACTGCCGAAGATGTACACAACAACACCCTGGCTGTGATCAAAGGCGATCCACGCCTGGCCAAATACGCTACCCAAGCGTAATTGAAACATCTGTAGCGAGGGGGCTTGCCCCCCGATTGCGACCCGCCAGCCAACATAGTAGTGACTGATGGGCCGTATTCGGGGGCAAGCCCCCTCGCTACATTTGAATCCGCATAATAGACTTTCGATTTCCGGACGCCGCCACCTCCATGCTCAAACGCCTCGCCTATCTGGCGCTCTGTGCCTGTGCCCCTCTGCATGCCGCCACGGCGGTGGACTCTACCCATCTTCAGCAACTGGCCAAAGATCCGTACTGGATTGCCTTGGGGCATTACACCCCCGGCAAGTTCGGCGGCTGGCGCAGCTATGTCGACGATGCCAAATTCTTCCTCGCCGCTGACGGCGCCCATCATCCGGATCAAGAGCTGCAAGCCACGCTGCAAGCGCTCTACGATTCACCGACGCTGGGCGACAAGCAGGCGCAATGCGTGTATCCGGCCCGCACTCGCTGGCTGCGCGACCAACTGCATCTCACTGACCTGCCGACGGTCGACTGCAAGGGTTTCAACGATTGGTTCAAGGATGTCTCGCCGCACAGCACGGTGCTGATTTTTCCGGCGGCCTACCTCAACAGCCCGTCGTCGATGTTCGGCCATACCCTGCTGCGGGTCGATCAGGCCGATGTCGAAACCGACAAGACCGCGCTGCTCAGCTACGCGATCAACTTCGGCGCTTATATCGAGGGCAGCGACAACAGCATCCTGTATGCCTGGAAGGGCTTGGCGGGGGGCTATCCCGGCCTGTTCTCGATGGTGCCCTATCAGCAGAAACTCGCCGAATACAGCCGCCTTGAAAACCGCGATCTGTGGGAATACCGACTTAACCTGACGCCGACCGAAACCGCGCGCATGGTCGAGCATGTCTGGGAGCTGCAGCAGGTACGCTTCGACTACTTCTTCTTCGACGAAAACTGCTCGTACCGCTTGCTGGAGTTGCTGCAAGTAGCGCGACCGGGGCTGCACCTGACCGATCAATTCCCGCTGACGGCGATCCCCACCGATACGGTCAAGGCGGTCAAAGACGCTGGCCTGGTCGACAAGATCAATTACCGCCCGTCTCGCGAACGCGAACTGCTGGGGCGCGCCAAGCCGCTGAGCAGCGCGGAGCAAGCGCAGGCACTAGCGCTCAGCGAAGAGACCGGCCAACTGCAAAACCCGGCGTTTGTTGCGTTGCCCAAGGCGCGCCAAGCGTTGATCCAGGACACCGCGTTTCGCCTCGAACGCTACCGAGCGACCGGGCAGGAGCGCGATCCGGCACGTACCCGGCGCAGCTTCGAACTGCTGCGCGCCATCAACCAGAATCCGCCACCACCGCTCACCCTGGAACGTCCAGGCCTGCCGGAAAACGGCCACGACTCGCGAACTTGGGAACTTGGCGCGGGCAGCCGCGACGACCGTGCTTACGCCGAATATGGCCTGCGCATGGCTTATCACGACCTCAACGACAACGCCTATGGTTTCCCACTGGGCGCGCAGATCGAGATTCTCGGGCTCAAGGTGCGCCAGTACGAGGGCAACCAATGGCAGCTGCAGCGTCTGGATCTGGCCACCATTCGCTCGCTGACGCCGCGTAATCAAATGCTCCAGCCGCTGTCCTGGCAGGTGAGCAGCGGGCTGGAGCGGGTGCTGAGCAAGCACGGCGACGAAACCCTGGTCAGCCATGTCAACGGTGGCGCGGGCGGTACCTGGCAGCTGAGCGAGCAAACGCTGGGCTTCGCGCTGGGCACCGTGAGGGTCGAGCACAACGCCGATTTCGACGCCTTCATCAGCCCTGCGGCGGGGTTCGATACTGGCTTGCTGTGGCGCAATCCGCTGGGCAACTTCAGCGTCGAAGCGCAAGGGGATTACTTCCTCAACGGCGAGGTGCGCCGCACCCTAAGCCTGAATCAGCAGTGGGAATTGAGCCGCAACCTGGGCCTGCGCCTGAGCGCCCAACGCCAGTTCAGCGGGCTGACCTCGGCGCAGAACGAGGTGATGGTATCGCTCAAGTGGTATCACTACTAAACCCACTGCGAACTCTGCGCGAGGGGGCTCGTCCCCTCGCCAGGGCGATGTGCAATACAGTTTTTTGACAATTACTTGACCGACTGTCGCCAGATCCGCCGCCACACTCCCGCCGTCTATAATCAACCACAGGTGCAGTGCTTTTCGGCGCTGCACTGGCTGTGGTCTATCGGGAGCATCAAACATGCGCCGGCACAGTAGTAAAGTCGCGTTGTTGTCGTTAGCTGGAGTCTTGACGGTGCTGGCCGCACTGGCAGGGTGCCAATCGACCCATGATGATTTGTTGTCTCGTGGCTACCCGCCCGCCTATGCCGATGGCTACAAGGACGGCTGCGGCAGCGGACGCCAGGCAGCGGGGGCGATGGCCACTTTCAACAAGGACGTACCGCGCTATACCAGCGAAACCTTTTATAGCGGCGGTTGGGACGATGGCTTCCGGCAATGCCAGGCGCAGTTGACCAATAGCGACAAACAGCAGTTCGACCAGCATTTCTGGAGTGATCGAGATCGCAACTGGGACCAGGAGAAAGCCCAGGGCGAAGCCAGAGCCTATCGGTCACACTGATAGATAACACGTATCTGGATGCAACTTATTGATCGTTTCGCCTGCCCAAGTTTATGTAACCGGCGTTCAATGCGCCAAAAAAAGTTACAAGCAATTATGGTTTTTCGGCACGTCGGCCCCATCGCGAGGGGCAAGCATGCCATTGCGGTCAGCCTGCTTCATCTGCCCGGCTGACGTGCTGCCATGGGGGCCATCCCCCACGCTACAAGGTTGCCTAAGCACCATGGAATCTCCTGCGGGCAGGAGCGCCATACACCACAGGCATCGACCAAACTCGACTTGGAGACTTGCCATGAGCCGCGCATTCGTCAACGAAGATCACGCCACCGCGCACGCCAGCCCTCCGGTGGAACGACCGATCAGCATGCAACCCAATTACGTGACCGAGAGCGGGATGGCGCAATTGCGCGCCCGAGTGGATGAAGTGCAGGAGCTGCACGCCGAACAGGCAACCTGCGGCGACAAGGCCGACCAGCAATTGGTTGCCGAACTCGAGCGCGACCTGCGCTACTTCCAGCAGCGGATGCAGAGCGCGCAGCTGGTACCGCCGGTGACCTGCACCGAAACCATTCAGATTGGCAGCTGGGCGACCTTCGTCGATGAAACCGGCGCGCAGCAGCAGGTATGCCTGGTGGGCGAGGATCAGGCCGATGTCGCGTTGGGGTTGATCAACTGGGCGTCGCCGCTGGGGCGAGCGCTACTGGGTGCAGCGGTAGGTGATGAGGTGCTGTGGGAACGTCCCGCGGGGAACGTGACTCTGGAAGTGACCGAGATTTCGGTCACACCTTGAATTCGTAGCGCCTGGGCGAGCCCCTTCTCAGGCAAGCCTTGCTCCCACAGACGTACGATTCTGGATCCGTTTGCACTGCCGCAGCACAGCTTGCTGGCGAAGGCGGCGGTATGCGTACCGCCGCCAGCCGGTGTTACGCCAGCTTCTTGTGACGCACGCGGTGCGGTTGCGCCGCTGCTTCACCGAGGCGCTTCTTGCGATCGGCCTCGTACTCGGTGTAGTTACCCTCGAAGAACACCGCCTGTGAGTCGTCCTCGTAAGCCAGGATGTGGGTCGCCACACGGTCCAGGAACCAGCGATCGTGAGAGATCACAATGGCGGCGCCCGGGAAGTCCAGCAGCGCTTCTTCCAACGAACGCAGGGTCTCGACGTCAAGGTCGTTTGACGGTTCGTCGAGCAGCAGGACGTTACCACCCTCCTTCAGCGTCAGCGCCAGATGCAGGCGTCCACGCTCACCACCGGAAAGGTCCTTGACGAACTTCTGCTGGTCGCCGCCCTTGAAGTTGAAACGGCCCACGTAGGTGCGCGAAGGGATTTCGTAGTTGCCGATGCGGATCTGATCGGAGCCGTCGGAAATCTGCTGGAACACCGTCTTGCTGCCGTCCAGATCGTCGCGGCTTTGATCCACGCAGGCCAGCTGCACGGTTTCGCCCACCTCGATGGAACCCGAATCCGGCTGTTCCTTGCCCATCAGCATGCGGAACAGGGTCGATTTACCGGCACCGTTACCGCCGATCACGCCGACGATTGCGCCCTTGGGCATCACGAACGACAGGTTGTCGATCAATACGCGGTCGCCGTAGCCCTTGCTGACGTTCTTGAACTCGATGACCTTGTCGCCCAGACGCGGCCCGGCCGGGATGTAGATCTCGTTGGTTTCGCTGCGCTTCTGGAATTCCTGCGACTGCATCTCTTCGAAGCGCTGCAGACGTGCCTTGGATTTCGACTGGCGGGCCTTGGCGCCTTGGCGCACCCACTCCAGTTCTTCCTTCATGGCCTTTTCATGGGCCGATTGCTGCTTGGATTCCTGGGCCAGACGATCCGACTTGGCTTCGAGCCAGCCCGAATAGTTGCCTTCGTACGGGATACCGGCGCCGCGGTCGAGCTCCAGGATCCAGCCGGCGACGTTGTCGAGGAAGTAACGGTCGTGCGTGATCGCGACCACAGTACCCGGGAAGTCGTGCAGGAAGTGCTCCAGCCAGGCAACGGAGTCGGCGTCCAGGTGGTTGGTCGGTTCGTCGAGCAGCAGCATGTCCGGAGCCGACAGCAGCAGGCGGCACAGGGCCACACGGCGCTTTTCACCACCGGACAGGTGCTCGATCTTTGCATCCCAGGCTGGCAGGCGCAGCGCATCGGCGGCGACTTCCAGCTGGCGCTCCAGATTGTGACCATCGCTGGCCTGCAAGATGGCTTCAAGCTTGGCCTGCTCGGCGGCCAGCTTGTCGAAATCGGCGTCTTCGTCAGCGTAGGCGGCGTAGACCTCGTCCAGGCGTGCCTGGGCGTTCTTGATCACTGCGACGGCCTCTTCGACCACTTCACGCACGGTCTTGCTCGGGTCCAGCTGCGGTTCCTGCGGCAGGTAGCCGACGTTCAGCTCAGGCATCGGCCGGGCTTCGCCGTCGAACTCCTTGTCGACGCCGGCCATGATCTTCAGCAGCGTGGACTTGCCCGAACCGTTGAGGCCCAGCACGCCGATCTTGGCGCCTGGGAAAAAGGACAGGGAGATGTTCTTGAGGATTTCCCGCTTCGGCGGAACAACTTTGCTCAGCCGATGCATGGTGTAAACGTATTGAGCCAAAATCTGGACCTCGCTGGAACGGTGAAAATAGGCGCGAAGCATAAGACAAAAGCACAGGGGCGACTATTCGCGATGAGGGGAAACAAACGCTTTTAACTGACTCTAGGGTAGTCAGCCGCCTTTATAGGCCAAAACTGCTCTCGGCATAAACGACGAACGGCGCCCCTAAGGCGGGACGCCGTCTGAGTCTAACACCAAGTTGCGAGGCGGCTCGCCGCCGAGAAATACCGTCTTATCGAGGTGTCTGGGGGGCCGGATCGGGGGCGAGCCCCGCCGCTACAGGTGCTACGGCCTTTTTCTCCAGTCGCGCATAGACGATCCAGGTCAGCACCACGCCGCTGAGCATTACCGCCGACAGAAAATACAGCCCCGACGACAAGCTCCCGGTGTACTCCTTCAAGGCGCCGATCCCGAACGGGCCGATATAGCCGCCCAGGTTGCCAAACGAATTGATCAAGGCGATACCCGCAGCGGCTGAGGCACCGGACAGAAAACGCCCTGGCAGAATCCAGAAAATCGCCGTCACCGAGAACAGGCTGAACGCCGCCAGGCACAGCGCTGCCAGTTGCAGGCTCGGCAAGGCGAACCAGGCGCTCAGAAACAGCCCTAGTGCGCCCAGCATATACAGCACGGTGAGGTGGCCGTAACGGTCGTTCAAGCGGTCGGAGCTGCGCGGCACGAGCAACAAGCCGATCACGCCGAACAGATAGGGAATGGCCGAGACGAAGCCGGTGGTCAGGTCGCTGCCGCCAAACTGATGCACCAGAGTCGGCAACCACATGCTCAAGCCATAGATGCTGAGCGTGCCCGGCAGGTACAACAGCGCCAGGATCAGCACCCGGCGATCGGTCAGCGCGCGCAGCGGGTTGCTGTGCTCGGTCTGACCGTACTGCTTGCGATCGCTCTCCAGTTCAGCCAGCAACCATTGGCGATCCGCCTCTGGCAGCCAACGTGCATCCTTCGGCGTATCAGGCAGAAACTTCAAGGTTGGCCAGGCCAGCACGATGGCCGGTGCACCGATGGCGATGAACAGCCACTGCCAGCCGGCCAGCCCCTGCACCCCATCGAGCCCCAGCAAGCCGCCCGCCAAGGGCCCGGTCACTAGCAGCGCGAGGGGCTGCGACAGAATGAAGAACCCCAGCACCTTGCCGCGGTTGCGCACTGGGAACCAGCGGGTGATGTAGTACAGCACCCCGGGGAAGAATCCCGCCTCCGCCGCGCCCAGCAGAAACCGCATGACATAGAAGCTCTGCGAGCCTTGGACGAAGGCCATCCCTACCGTGATCGCGCCCCAGGTGATGAGGATCCGCGCGAACCAACGGCGCGCGCCAAAGCGCTCCAGCAACAGATTGCTGGGGACTTCGAAAAGGAAATAGCCGATGAAGAACAGCCCTGCGCCGAAACCGTAGGCTATATCGCTGATACCGAGATCGGTATTCATGTGCAGCTTGGCGAAGCCCACCGCCGAGCGGTCGACGTAGGCGACGAGGTACAGCAGCACCAGGAAGGGGATCAACCTGAGCGTGAGCGTGCGAATGATCCGAGCTTCCGGATGCATAGTCTTCTCCATAATTATTTTTGTAATGGATGGAAGCGTTTTACCGACCGCTCGCAGTGCCGATCTGCGCAAGGCTTCATGGCTCTAGTCAGGCGGCACGGGCCTCATTCGCGCGAAAGCCAAGCCACGGTATTGAGTCAAACCTGTGGGAGCGAGCTTGCATGCGGCGGCGGCGAAGAGGCCAGCACCCGTACCGCAACGACACGGGTCAAGTGCAAAGACAATATAGTATTACTATTTAGCCCGCAATCGTTTCAAAACGGTTTTTTATCCGGTAAAGTCGCCCTATAGCTCTCCAATATAGTCATACAATAAGAGTGATCCGTGCCATGACCGACAAAAAGACTCCGCTTCGCTCCGCGCAATGGTTCGGTACCGCCGACAAGAACGGCTTCATGTACCGCAGCTGGATGAAAAACCAAGGGATCCCGGACCACGAATTCCAGGGCAAACCCATCATCGGCATCTGCAACACCTGGTCGGAGCTGACCCCCTGCAACGCCCACTTCCGCAAGATCGCCGAACACGTGAAGAAAGGTGTACTCGAGGCCGGCGGCTTTCCGGTGGAGTTCCCGGTGTTCTCCAGCGGAGAATCGAACCTGCGCCCGACCGCCATGCTCACCCGCAACCTCGCCAGCATGGATGTCGAAGAAGCCATCCGCGGCAACCCGATCGACGGCGTGGTGCTGCTCACTGGTTGCGACAAGACCACCCCTGCCCTGCTGATGGGCGCTGCCAGCTGCGACGTGCCGGCCATCGTGGTCACCGGCGGGCCGATGCTCAACGGCAAGCACCACGGCAAGGACATCGGCTCCGGCACGGTGGTCTGGCAAATGCACGAAGCCTATAAAGGCGGGCAGATCAGCCTGGACGAGTTCCTCTCCGCCGAAGCCGGCATGTCGCGCTCGGCCGGCACCTGCAACACCATGGGCACCGCCTCGACCATGGCCTGCATGGCCGAAGCGCTGGGCACCTCGTTGCCGCACAACGCGGCCATCCCCGCCGTGGACTCGCGCCGCTATGTGCTTGCGCACCTGTCGGGCATGCGTATCGTCGACATGGTCCGCGAAGATCTGCGCCTGTCGAAAATCCTCACCAAGGCGGCGTTCGAGAACGCTATCCGCATCAACGCCGCCATCGGTGGCTCGACCAACGCCGTCATTCACCTCAAGGCCATTGCCGGGCGCATTGGCGTCGAGCTCGACCTCGAAGACTGGACCCGCATCGGCCGCGGCACACCGACCATCGTCGATCTGCAGCCCTCGGG
Organism: Pseudomonas baltica; assembly: GCF_031880315.1. Taxonomy (NCBI): domain Bacteria; kingdom Pseudomonadati; phylum Pseudomonadota; class Gammaproteobacteria; order Pseudomonadales; family Pseudomonadaceae; genus Pseudomonas; species Pseudomonas baltica. Next base: position 2,694,022 of record NZ_CP134771.1, read on the forward strand.
GCGCTTTTTGATGGAGGAGTTCTACTACGCGGGCGGCCTGCCGGCGGTGATCCGTCGTCTCGGCGAGGCCGGCCTGTTGCCCAACCCCGAGGCGCTGACCGCCAACGGTCAGAGCTTGTGGAAGAACTGCCAGGCGTCGCCGCAGTACAACGACGAAGTGATCCGCCCCCTCGACAAGCCGCTGGTCGCCGACGGTGGCCTGTGTATCCTGCGCGGCAACCTGTCGCCACGGGGCGCGGTGCTCAAGCCCTCGGCGGCGACCCCGGCACTGATGCAGCATCGCGGCCGCGCGGTGGTGTTCGAGAACTTCGACGACTACAAGGCCCGCATCGCCGACCCCGACCTGGATGTCGATGAAACCTGCGTGCTGGTGCTCAAGAATGCCGGCCCCAAGGGTTACCCCGGTATGGCCGAAGTCGGCAACATGGGCCTGCCGCCCAAGGTGCTGGCCAAAGGCGTGAGCGACATGGTGCGCATATCGGATGCGCGCATGAGCGGCACCGCCTATGGCACCGTGGTGTTGCACGTCGCCCCGGAAGCAGCCGCCGGTGGCCCGTTGGCAGCCGTGCGCAACGGCGATTTCATCGAGCTCGATTGCGCCGGTGGCCGCCTGCATCTGGATATCAGCGACGCGGAGCTGGCCGCACGCCTCAGCGATTTGCAACCGGACACCAGCGCCAACATCTTCTCCAGCGGCTACGCACGCTTGTACGTCGATCATGTGCTGCAGGCCGATCAGGGTTGCGACTTCGACTTCCTGGTCGGGTGCCGCGGCTCGGCGGTGCCGCGGCATTCTCACTGAGGCACATCAAACCCTGTGGGAGCGAACGTTGCGAGCGAAGAAGCCGGCCCTTACACCGCATAACGCCCCTAGCGAGCAGCGCTCGCTCCCACAGGGGGCCGCGTTTTCGTCGAAATCCCCTCCGACGGCGATGCTATGATGCCCGGTATTTAGCCAGAGACACTCCCCTCGCTATGGATTATCAGGCTCCAAAACCGCGCAAGAGCATGCATGCCCAGATCGTCCAGGAGCTAGGCATGCACATTGTTTCCGGGCGCTTCAAGCCTGAACACAAGCTGCCGCTGGAGTCGAGCCTGTGCGAGGAATACCAGGTCAGCCGGCCGGTGCTGCGCGAGGCCACGCGGGTGCTCAGCGCCAAGGGCCTGGTGTCTTCCAAGCCGCGGGTCGGCACCGTGGTGCGGCCCCGCGCGGAATGGCATCTGCTGGATCCGGACGTGCTGTTCTGGCTGATGCAGTCGACGCCCCACAGCGAGTTCTTCAACACCTTGGCCGGGGTACGCCGGGTGCTCGAGCCGGAAATCGCCGCCATGGCCGCGAACACCGCCACCGAGGCGGATATCGACACCATCACCCAGGCGTATCAGCGCATGGAAGGCGCGCAAACCCACGAAGTGCGTCTGCAGGCCGACCTGGATTTCCATCGCGCCATCGCCGACGCCACTCACAATGATCTGCTCGCTTATATGTGCAACATGCTCTCGCTGCCCCTGCGTGAGTCGATCAATGTCACTAACCAGCGGCCCAACGTGCAAGAACTCACCTTGCCACGGCACAAGGCCATCCTCACCGCCATCAAGAACCGTGACGCGCTGGGGGCTCGGCATGCTTCGCTGGTGCAACTGGACGATACGCGTAATGCCCTGGACACCGTGATGAATATGCTGACCCCACTATAAAACCTGGGCAACGCTGCTTTGCGTCAAGAATGGCGCAATCGCCGCCAACTGACGATCATCGGGTCTGGCCCTTTGCCACAATTCAAGGCAAGCTAGGCGGCATTAGCGCGTGCCGCCTATAGTGAAATCTGTGAGTGACACGCAGGCGCCAGTTTTGCCCGTGCGACCCCCACCTGCCCAGTCCGCCCTATCGCAGGATGAACCAGCTTGACCCAGTTCCCGCAGCCGTCGCCGTCGCGCCTCAAAGGCCAGGAAACTGGCACATCTCTGCACGGCTCCATAAAAAGCGCGCTGGCGTTGCTCGCCTTGCTGCTGCTGGCGTTGTTGTTCTGGCAACTGATCGACCAATTCCAGCGCACCCAGGCCGAACAGCGCCAGCGCGCGCTGGACTACAGCACCGACCTCACCGCGCAGGTTGATGGCGGCATGGCGCTGTATGCCCAGATCGGCCTCAACCAGATGCTCAGCAACCCGTCCTGGGCGACCTCCACCGACAAGGCCACCCTGCTCGACAATCTGCGCCAGGCGTTGCCCGATCTGCACAGCGTGGCCTGGCTCGACGATGCCGGGCGGGTGATCGCCGACAGCGTGGCGCAAAGCGGCGATCAGGACGAGATCCGCCGCATCGCCGCGCGCACTGCCGGCCAAAGCTACTTCTACAGCAACAGTGCCAACGGTGACTGGATCTACCTGCTGCTCAATCAGCCTGCCAGCCACGACGGCGCGCGCTGGCTGCTGCGCCTGCAACCGGGCGTCTATGAAACCCTCACGCATCAGGCCGGCCGCGCCAGCACCGAGCACTGGCTGCTGGAAAATCACCTGAGCGGCCAGGTCATTCGTCGCGAGGACAATACCCCGCATACCGCTACGCAGCTCACCCCCCAGGAGCATGAGCAGAGCCTGATGATGTCGCGGCTGAGCAACAGCGACTGGCAGCTGCGCACCCTGTATGACGAGTCCCAGGCGCGCCGGGCGCTGATACCGGCGTTGCTGGCCAAGTGCCTGTTGGGGATTCTGCTGTCGCTGCTGCCGGGCGTCGCTCTGCTCAACCTGCGCCGCCGCCAGCGCGAGCTGCAGGCCGGGCGCCGGCGTTATCAGGATATTTTCGAAGGCACCGGCGTGGCCCTGTGCGTGCTCGATCTCAGCGACGTCCAGCATTTTTTGCACGGTATTGCCATCAAGCGCCGCGAAGAACTCGATCGCTGGTTGAGCATCCACCCTGACCGCCTGCCGCTGCTGATGAAACAGCTGCGTATTACCGAAATCAACCAGGTGGCCGTGAGCCTGCTGGGCCCTGATATCAACCAGGGTCAATGGCGGCAATTGCTGGAGGGATCGGACAGCTCACGTGGTGTGGGCTATCAGGTGGTCGAAGCGCTGCTCGATCGCCAGCACGAAGTCGAGATCGAAGTGCGCTTGACCGATGCCAACGGGCCCGATCGACACGTGTGGGTCATGGTGCGCTTCCCCGAGCAGTCCGACGACTACCACGCGGTCATCCTCAGCCTCAGCGACAATACCCGCCGCAAGCAGATCGAGCTCTCGCTGGTGGAGCGCGAGCGGTTCTGGTCCAACGTGGTCAGCACCGTGCCGGACCACCTGTACGTGGGCGACGTGCTCAGCCGGTCGCAGATCTACAGCAACAACCACCTGGGCGAGATACTGGGCTACCGCAAAGGCGAGCTGGAAGAAAAAGGCGAGCAGTTCTGGGAAACCCTGCTGCACCCCGATGACGCTGCCCACTATCACAATCTGCGCCAGCACCAGCGCGATACGGGTTATGCCAGTCCCTTGCAGGTGCAATACCGCTTTCAGCATCTGGACGGCGGCTGGCGGCGCTTCGACATTCGTGAACAAACTCTGGCGCGCGACGCTAACGGGCGGGTGACGCGGATCATCGGGGTGGCCAAGGACATCACCGAGCAACTGGCGGCCAGCGAGTCTCTGCGCGACAGCGAAAAACGCTATCGGATGCTGGCCGAAAGCATCAGCGACGTGATCTTCTCCACCGATAGCCGCCTGCAACTCAACTATGTCAGCCCGTCGGTGCAGACCGTGCTCGGCTACGACGTGGCATCGATCTTCGATCAGGGCTGGCAGGCGATCATCGCCAACCCGGCGCAGCTGGGGAACCTCGAAGCGCTGATCGAGCGTCTCTATCGCGCGCTCGAGACAACCGAGGCGATGGCCGAGCTGCGGCGCACGCTGCATACTCAGCTGTTCCTGTTCGACTGCCTGCGCGCCGACGGCCGCAAGATACCGATCGAACTGCGCCTGGTACTGGTGTGGGACGAAAACGATCAATTCGAGGGCATCCTGGGCGTCGGCCGCGATATCAGTCAGCAGCGTCGCGCCGAAAAAGACGTGCGCATGGCCGCCACGGTGTTCGAGCACTCGACCTCGGCGATCCTCATCACCGACCCCGCCGGCTATATCGTCCAGGCCAACGACGCTTTCACCCGCGTGAGCGGTTACGAGGTGTCGCAGGTCCTCGACGAATTGCCCAAGATGCTCACCGTGGTGGACCAACAGGAAGCCCATCTGGCCTACATCATCAGGCAGTTGCACGAGCGCAGCAGTTGGGAGGGTGAGGTCAGGCTCAAGCGCCGCAGCGGCGAGCATTACCCCGCCTGGGTCGGCATCACCGCGGTGGTCGATGACGAAGGCGACCTGGCCAGCTACGTGTGCTTTTTCAGCGACATCAGCGAGCGCAAGGCCAGCGAGCAACGCATTCATCGCCTGGCCTATTACGACGCCCTCACCCACCTGCCCAACCGCACGCTGTTCCAGGACCGCCTGCACACCGCCCTGCAATCGGCGGAGCGGCAGAAGTCGTGGGTGGTGTTGATGTTCCTCGACCTCGACCGTTTCAAGCCGATCAACGACTCCCTGGGCCACGCCGCCGGCGACCGCATGCTCAAGGAGATGGCGACGCGCCTGCTCGGCTGCGTCGATGACGACGATACCGTGGCCCGCATGGGCGGCGACGAATTCACGCTGCTGCTGCAACCCGGCGCCAGCCGCGAAATCGCCCTCAATCGCGCCATTCATGTAGCCGAGCAGATCCTCGGCAGCCTGGTGAAGCCGTTCGTGCTCGAAGGCCGCGAGTTCTTCGTGACCGCCAGTATCGGCATCGCCCTCAGCCCGCAGGACGGCAACGAGCTGAGCCAGTTGATGAAGAATGCCGACACGGCGATGTATCACGCCAAGGAGCGCGGCAAGAACAACTTCCAGTTCTACCAGGCCGACATGAACGCCACGGCGCTCGAGCGCCTGGAGCTGGAAAGCGACCTGCGCCACGCGCTGGAGCAAGAAGAATTCGTGCTGTATTACCAGCCGCAGTTCAGCGGCGACGGCAAGCGCCTGACCGGTGCCGAGGCGCTGCTGCGCTGGCGCCATCCACGGCGCGGGCTGGTGCCACCCGGGGATTTCATCCCGGTACTCGAAGAGCTTGGCCTGGTGGTGGATGTCGGCGACTGGGTCATTACCGAAGCCTGTCGCCAACTCAAGGCCTGGCACGCGGCCAAGGTACGCGTGCCGAAGGTCTCGGTGAATATCTCCGCCCGGCAGTTCTCGGACGGCCAACTGGGGACGCGGATCGCCACTATTCTCAAGGAAACCGGCCTGCCGCCCGCCTGCCTGGAGCTGGAACTGACCGAAAGCATCCTGATGCGCGAGGTCAACGAGGCCATGTTGATCCTCGACAGCTTGAAGTTTCTCGGCCTGAGCATTGCGGTGGACGACTTCGGCACGGGGTATTCGTCGCTCAACTACCTCAAGCAGTTCCCCATCGACGTGCTGAAGATCGACCGTTCGTTCGTCGATGGCCTGCCGTCGGGCGAGCAGGACGCGCAGATCGCTCGGGCGATCATCGCCATGGCCCACAGCCTGAACCTGGCAGTGATCGCCGAGGGCGTAGAGACCCACGAGCAGCTGGAGTTCCTGCGTGAGCACGGCTGTGATGAGGTGCAGGGTTATCTGTTCGGGAGGCCGATGCCGGCTAATCGGTTCGAGGCGCAGTTCAGCAACGATGCGTTGTTCATGTTCGATTGATTGCGGTGATCTTGCGGGCCTCTTCGCGGGCAAGCCTCGCTCCCACAGGTGGACGCCGCCGGATCTGTCAGCACTCTGGGAATCACAGGTGGACGCCGCCGGATCTGTCAGCACACTGGGAATCACAGGTGGACGCCGCCGGATCTGTCAGCACTCTGGGAATCACAGGTGGACGCCGCCGCAACGCTGGCACTGTGGGAGCGAAGCTTGCTCGCGAACGGCGCGCCGCCAATCTGTCGTCTGATGCAGCCCATATGAATCCCGCTCGTCCAAGGGATGATTGGCATTCATATGCCAGATAACTTTTGATGGGTTAGAATGCCCCCCTTTTCTGACCGATCCTCGAGGACCGCCATGTTCCGCCGTGATTTGACTATTGCCAAGTACGACGCCGATCTCTTTGCCGCCATGGAGCAAGAAGCCCAGCGCCAGGAAGAGCACATCGAGCTGATCGCTTCCGAAAACTACACCAGTCCGGCTGTCATGGAAGCCCAAGGCTCGGTGCTGACCAACAAGTACGCTGAAGGCTATCCAGGCAAGCGTTACTACGGCGGCTGCGAGTTCGTCGACGTGGTCGAGCAACTGGCCATCGATCGCGCCAAGCAACTGTTCGGTGCCGATTACGCCAACGTCCAGCCACACGCCGGCTCCCAAGCCAACTCGGCGGTCTACCTGGCCCTGCTGCAGGCGGGCGATACCATCCTGGGCATGAGCCTGGCCCACGGCGGTCACTTGACCCACGGCGCCAGCGTCAGTTCGTCGGGCAAGCTGTACAACGCCATTCAGTACGGTATCGACGGCAATGGTCTGATCGACTACGACGAAGTCGAGCGCCTGGCGGTCGAACACAAGCCGAAAATGATCGTGGCCGGCTTCTCTGCCTACTCGCAGATCCTCGACTTCCCGCGCTTCCGCGAAATCGCCGACAAGGTCGGTGCCTACCTGTTCGTCGACATGGCCCACGTGGCTGGTCTGGTCGCGGCAGGCGTGTACCCGAACCCGGTGCCGTTCGCCGATGTCGTGACCACCACTACCCACAAGACCCTGCGCGGTCCACGTGGCGGCCTGATCCTGGCCCGTGCCAACGCCGACATCGAGAAAAAACTCAACTCGGCCGTTTTCCCTGGCTCCCAGGGCGGCCCGCTGGAGCACGTGATCGCGGCCAAGGCGATCTGCTTCAAAGAGGCGCTGCAGCCTGAGTTCAAGGAATACCAGCAGCAAGTGGTGAAAAATGCCCAGGCCATGGCTGGCGTGTTCATCGAGCGCGGCTTCGACGTAGTGTCGGGCGGTACGCAAAACCACCTGTTCCTGCTGTCGCTGATCAAGCAGGACATCTCTGGTAAAGATGCCGACGCCGCCCTGGGTCGCGCCTTCATCACCGTCAACAAGAACTCCGTACCGAACGATCCACGCTCGCCGTTCGTGACCTCGGGCCTGCGTTTCGGCACCCCGGCCGTCACCACCCGTGGCTTCAAAGAGGCTGAGTGCAAGGAACTGGCCGGCTGGATCTGCGACATCCTGGCTGACCTGGGCAACGAAGCGGTGATCGACGCCGTGCGCGAGAAGGTCAAGGCCATCTGCGCCAAGCTGCCGGTTTATGGCTGATCGCGTTGATGTGACATGAAAAGCCCGGCTCAGTGAGCCGGGCTTTTTGTTACTGATTGAAAATGCATCCGTTATCGAGTCAGGCCTCAGGAATCGAGTGCACCTTGAGCTCCGAAAGCGCCCCATTGCTATCGAGGCCGTAGGCACACAACTGCAGCGGTGGTTCGTCCAACCCGCGGACCATCGCTATATTGTGATCAAAGAAGACGTAACCCTCCTCATCACTGCAGTCGACTTCGCCCGCCAGACCGCGCTTGAGTTTCAAGGTGGTGGTGTGTGGCTGGGAGACATAAGTGAGAACCAACAGCTTGCCGTCATCGCTCCACTCATGGCTTATGCGGGGCGCGCGAGCTGGGCTGGGATCGTGGAGCTGTACCGCGTGCGTCACACTGTTGCGTAGCAGGCCTGGCCAGGATCGCTGCTGGTCGGACTCTACCCCCAAAATACACAGCGCGTGCACACCTGTCTGCGTCGGCAGGATATCGTCGATCACCGCGTCCTGAGCGTCCAGCGCTTGGCTGTAGCCCACTGCGCTTTCGCACTCCTGGGCGTCGCCAACCGCCTTGTAACGATAATGGGGTGTGCTGATGCTGAACCGATAATTCCAGCTAGGTGCAATCAGCTCTCCGCGCTCATCCCGACGCATTTTCATATCCTGCAAAGGTGGCTGATCGGCGTCGGGAATCACCGAGAAGCTGGGCTGCAAGCCGCAGCCCTGACGGGTGCTGTCAAAGCGCCCTTCGGCAAAGCAGGCGGGTAGATGCTCTACGGTCGAGCCGTAGTTGGTGACGTCGCGCCAGTGCGCGACGCCGTCCACAACCTCAAAGGGCGCGTTCTGACGACTGTCTGCCGAACTGCCACCGGTCGTGGTGCCAATCACGGCGAACACGCGGTTTCCCGCAGGATCGATAGCAGGGGCACCAGACACCCCTTGGGTCACGCCACGGCAGTTGTTCTTGACCTGGTGCCGCCAAACCCAGGGTGCCTCGATAAGGGTGCCGGCCCATTCCGACTTGCAGCCAGACCACTGCAGGGTGTCTGCACCAGGGATACCGAGTATCACCATTTCACTTCCGTCGACAGGCTTGGTCGTAAGCGCCAACGGATTGATCCCCGCCTCGGTCAACTGGTCCAGCGTGCTGTCGAGTTCGATAATGGCCAGGTCGGCCCCGTGCATCGCCGACCATTTGACCTGGCTTAGCGCAACACTGGTCCGGGTTTCAGCGGTGTCCTTGAAATAATTGAACACCACCGTACCCTCAATGGGCTGGTCAAGGATGACGCTAGAGGGAGACTTGTCGACGCAGTGGCCAGCGGTGAGTATGTAGGCAGGCGTTTGAGCGTGGTCGGCACTGCGCGTATCGATGAGGAACGCCGTACACCCACTGGCGGAAGTTTCCAGCTTACCGACTCCATTCCACAGCGTATTCAGACCGTCGGCATTATCCAGAAAGCGTGGCGCTGGAGGGTCGGCCATTACGGCCGGTGCAGTGAGAGTCAGTGTCAGTGACAGCCCGATAGCAGCCCGGTAACGATGCAGATTCATGGCGAGTACCTTGTCTTTGGATGAACCAAGACTCTAGGAGCGCCAGGCACTTGCCAGTCATTACATAATCATCGCGTCAGGATTCAGGGCTCGCTCTCAATCTCATCGAGCATGTCCTCAAACGAGCGGCGGATATGCGCTTCGGGCAGCTCATCGGCAATGAACACCATCACGCTTTCACGGGATTCATCTTCACCCCACTCGGTATCCCAGTCGAAGCCATACAGCTTCAGTACACCTTGGAACACCAGCCGCCGCGATTCCCCTTCGATGTTCAGCACGCCCTTGTAGCGCAGCAATTGCTTGCCGTGGGTTTCCAGGAGGCCGTTCATGAAATCGCTGAGGCGATCGATGTGCAGTGGCTTCTCGGTGCGCAGCACCAGGCTCGAGATACGGTCCGCCGAGGTACCGACGACAGGCCGCAGACTCAGACCACCGCCCAGGTCGGCATTGAGGTTGAAGCCACGCACATCCAGCAACTCGGCGAGGTCGATCTCGCCCTGCTGAGCGATACGGATCGGTGCCCGTCGGTTGATGCGGGTCAGGCGCGCGCTCAGCGCATCGACGACATCGGCTGCAACCAGATCGGTCTTGCTCAGCAGCAGGCGGTCGGCAAAACCGACCTGCGCCTGGGCGATGGTCTGGGCCAGATGGGTATCGGCATTGGCGGCATCGACCAAGGTGATGATGCCGTCGAGGATGTAGCGCTCGCGCAGCTCTTCGTCGATGAAGAACGTCTGCGCCACCGGGGCCGGATCGGCCAGACCAGTACACTCGATGACCAGGCGATCAAAGGCAATGGTGCCGTTATCCAGTCGTTCGAGGAGCAGGTACAGGGCCTTGGTCAGGTCGGTGTGGATGGTACAGCACACACAGCCGTTCGCGAGGGTCATGACCTGCACCGGCTCGTCGCCCAGCAGGTGGGTGTCGATGCTGGTTTCACTGAATTCGTTTTCGATCACGGCGATTTTCAGCCCGTGTTCGGCGCGTAGCAGGTAGCGCAGCAAGGTGGTCTTGCCGGCGCCGAGGAAGCCGCTGAGGACGGTGACGGGGATGGGAAGGGTCAAACGTTGCCTCCAACTTCAAAAATGCGTGTCTCGTATGTAGCGAGGGGGCTTGGCCCCGATGACGGTGTATCAGCCAGATTGAGATGACTGAAAGTCCGCAATCGGGGGCAAGCCCCCCCTCGCTACAGGATTAGCGGAGCGTCAACAGCACTTGGGCCCGCCCTTGCCGCCGTAACGCGCCTCTTGGCGCTCTCGGAAGAACGCCTCGTAGCTCATCATCGGCTTGTCCGGATGTTCGGTCTGCATGTGCTCGACATAATTGTCGTAGTCAGGCATTCCGACCATCAGGCGCGCAGCCTGGCCCAGGTATTTGCCCAGCCGGCTCAGGTCGTTGAACATGGCGCTACCCTCGGTTGATCACACATTGGGCTGCGCCTGGAATGGTGCCTCCTTGTCGGTGCGTTCCTTCTTGCCCCAGGCCGCAACGCCGACCTTGATCGCGAAGAACAGAATCGCGAAGACCACGAACAGGAACAACCCGGTCAAGGTCGCGTTGGTGTACGCGTTGAAGATCACGTGCTGCATTTGCTCGACGCTCTTGGCCGGCGCGATCACCTGACCGGCCGCCAGGGCGTCGCTGTACTTCTTGGCCAGCGCCAGGAAGCCCACCGCCGGGCTGGCATCGAACAGCTTGATAAAGCCTGCCGTGGTGGTGCAAATCAACAGCCACACCGCCGGCACCAGCGGCACCCACACATAGCGCTGACGCTTCATCTTCACCAGCACCACCGCGCCGAGCATCAGGGCGATACCGGCCAGCATCTGGTTGGAGATACCGAACAGCGGCCACAAGGTGTTGATGCCGCCCAGCGGATCGATCACGCCTTGATACAACAGGTAGCCCCACAACGCCACGCAAATGGCAGTGGCGAGCACGTTGGCGCCCCACGACTCGGTACGCTTGAGTGCGGGCACGAACGAACCGAGCAGATCCTGCAGCATGAAGCGCCCGGCACGGGTACCGGCATCGACGGCGGTCAGGATGAACAGCGCCTCGAACAGAATCGCGAAGTGGTACCAGAACGCCATGGTGTTCTGGCCGGGCAGCACCTGATGAAGGATCTGCGCGATACCGACCGCCAGCGTCGGCGCGCCACCGGCGCGGGCCAGAATGGTGGTTTCGCCAATGTCGTGGGCAACCGCCGTCAGCGCTTCAGGGGTAATGGCGAAGCCCCAGTTGCTGACTGCCGTCGCCACGGCAACCACATCACCACCTACCACGGCGGCTGGGCTGTTCATGGCGAAATACACGCCAGGCTCGATCACCGAAGCAGCGACCATGGCCATGATCGCCACGAACGACTCCATGAGCATGCCGCCGTAACCGATGTAACGTGCGTTGACTTCGTTATCCAGCAACTTGGGCGTAGTACCCGACGAGATCAGCGCGTGGAAGCCCGATACCGCGCCACAGGCGATGGTGATGAACAGGAAGGGGAACAGCGTGCCTTTCCACACCGGCCCGGTGCCATCGGTGAACTGGGTGAGCGCCGGCATTTTGAGCTCGGGCATGGTCACCAGAATGCCGATCGCCAGGGCGATGATGGTGCCGATTTTCAGGAAGGTCGACAGGTAATCCCGTGGCGCGAGGATCAGCCATACCGGCAGCACGGCGGCGACGAAACCATAGCCGATGAGCATCCAGGTGATCTGGATACCGGTGAACGAGAAAGCCTTGGCCCACACCGGATCTGCGGCGATCTGGCCGCCAGCCCAGATGGACGCCAGCAGCAACACCACGCCAATCAGGGAAATTTCGCCGATGCGGCCAGGGCGGATGTAGCGCATGTAGACGCCCATGAACATCGCGATCGGGATGGTCGCCATGACCGTGAAGATGCCCCAAGGGCTCTCGGCCAGCGCCTTGACCACGATCAGCGCGAGTACCGCGAGGATGATGATCATGATCAGGAAGCAGCCAAACAGCGCGATGGTGCCAGGGATGCGGCCCATTTCCTCACGCACCATGTCGCCCAGCGAGCGGCCGTCGCGACGGGTGGAGAGGAACAGGACCATGAAGTCCTGCACCGCCCCCGCGAGCACCACGCCGGCGATCAGCCACAGCGTGCCGGGCAGATAGCCCATTTGCGCCGCCAGTACCGGGCCGACCAACGGGCCTGCACCCGCGATCGCGGCGAAGTGATGGCCGAACAGGATATGTTTGTTGGTCGGGACGTAATCGAGTCCATCATTGTTGACCACCGCCGGCGTGGCGAGGTTAGGGTCGAGCTGCATCACCTTGGTGGCGATGAACAGGCTGTAGTAACGGTAAGCGATCAGGTAGATCGCGACAGATGCCACTACGATCCACAAAGCGTTGATCGGTTCACCTCGGCGCAGGGCAACGACACCCAATGCGCCCGCTCCTATGACTGCCACTACGAGCCATGGCAGATGGCGTAGCAGACTATTATTATTTTTCATGTTTTAGTTCCAGCTAGGGGATACGGAAACCAGCCATTCGAGTTTAGCCAGAGTTACGCCAAAGAGCACCCCCACGTTCGTCCTAGAGGCGTGGCATGGATATTTTTATGGGTCGCAGGTGCGGATTGTCGACCGGTTCGCCATCGCCTTCGGCGCGCTGAGCTATAGTCAGGCAACCCAGGAGAGATCGATCATGACTGACACCCACGCCGAACGTCGGCGCTTCGTACGCATTGCATTCGACGCCAAGACCGAACTGAGCCAGGCCGGCCACAGTTGGTCGGTGAAACTGCTGGACCTGTCCCTCAAAGGGCTGCTGATCGAAAAGCCGCAGCCTTGGGAAGGTGACCCCCAGCAGGCGTTTACCGCCAACATCCACCTGAACGACGACACCCCCGTCGTCATGGAAGTCGAGTTGGTACACGACGACCACAACCAGCTGGGCTTTCACTGCAGCCATATCGACGTGGATTCAATCAGCCACCTGCGGCGCTTGATCGAGCTTAACCTGGGCGATGAGGCGGAGCTGGAGCGAGAGCTGGCGGCGTTGCTGGCGGTGTGACTGCAAGGGATGAACGCCAGGCCTGACGTTTCTCGTCAACGCGCCGGCAACCCCCAAGCTTGCGGCACAAATGCCTCGAGGCTGGGCAACAAGCCGTCGGCGTGGGTGTATTTGCTGGCAGGCATCGCCGAGTCGGGTACGGCAAGAGCGAACATGCCAGCGGCCTTGGCGGCGGTGATGCCGAAGGGTGAATCCTCGAACACCAGACAATCGGCCGGGTTCACGCCCAGGCGCTCGGCGGCGACCAGAAAGATGTCCGGCGCGGGTTTGGCCGCGCCTACCTGCGGGTCGTCCGCCGTGACGATGGTATCGAACAGCGCGAACCACTCACGGTGGCGGGTGATCTTCAGATCGAAATAGTGCAGCGAAGAGCTGGTGCCTACCGCTACCGGGATTCCGTGGGCCTTGAGGTGCCGCACCAGCGCCTCCGCACCCGGCATAGCGCCGGCCTTGGGGAAACGCTCGTACATCAAAGGCGCACGAGCCTCCATGAACTCCTCGGGGCTGAGTGGCAAGTCCAGTGCGCTGACGATGTACTTCGACAGGTCACCGGCCCCAAGACCGATGGTGTTCTGCTTGATGCTCCAGTCAAAGGTGCGACCGTAGCGATCAGCGATGATCTGCGTGACTTCGGTGTACACGCCCTCGGTGTCGAGCAACAGCCCGTCCATGTCGAAGATCACTGCCTTGACCGGCCCGTAGCCTTCAGCGACTGCATTCAAAGGTGTCGAGCTCATGGGATACGCCCTCAGCTGATAATTGATCGCAACAACCTAGCACAGATTAGCGCTGCCCTGCTGGCACAGCGATCTGCCTTGATGTGCGTGTAGGTAATGGCGCAGTAACTTCACGTGTGGCCCTGCGGGCCGAAATGAAGCGTATGACATTTCCTGTCGATCTGGTGAAAACCACTACACCCACCCGCGACACCCTCCAGCCAATGCCAACCCAGCGCTCCTCGCCATTATCGGCGCGCTTGTCGCAAAGGGTCAGCATCGGTTTACTCGAACAATGCATCCAGCGCCTGTTCCAGCCGCGTCACCGCAATGACCTGCAATCCAGGCGGATTCTCCTTCGGCGCGTTGGCCTTGGGCACGATGGCGCGTTTGAAGCCATGCTTGGCGGCCTCCTTGAGGCGTTCCTGGCCGCTGGGCACCGGGCGCACTTCGCCAGACAACCCGACCTCGCCGAACACCAGCAGGTCGTTGGCCAGGGGCCGGTTACGCAGGCTCGACATGATCGCCGCCAGCAAGGCCAGGTCCGACGCGGTCTCGAGCACCTTCACGCCGCCCACCACATTGAGGAACACGTCCTGGTCGTGGGTGGGGATGCCGCCATGGCGATGCAGCACCGCCAGCAACATGGCGAGGCGATTCTGGTCGAGGCCGAGGGTGACGCGGCGCGGGTTGGCCAGATGACTGTCGTCCACCAGCGCCTGCACTTCGACCAGCATGGGCCGGGTGCCTTCCCACGTGGCCATGACCACGCTGCCGGGCACTTCTTCCTGCGCACGAGTCAGAAAAATCGCCGACGGATTGGAGACTTCCTTGAGGCCACGATCGGTCATGCCGAACACGCCCAGCTCGTTGACGGCGCCGAAGCGGTTCTTCACCGCGCGCAGCAAGCGCAAGCGGCCATCGGATTCGCCTTCGAAATACAGCACGGTATCGACCATGTGCTCCAGCACCCGCGGCCCCGCCAGCGCGCCTTCTTTGGTGACGTGGCCGACCAGGAAGATCGCCGTGCCGCTCTGCTTGGCGTAGCGCACCAGCAGCGCCGCACTCTCGCGGACCTGGGACACGCCACCGGGGGCGGACTGCAACTGCTCGGTGAAGATGGTCTGGATGGAGTCGATCACCATCACCTTGGGCTGCTCGACCTTGGCCGTGGCGATGATGACCTCGATGCAGGTCTCGGTCATGACCCGCAGCTTGTCCTGGGGCAACCCCAGGCGCCGCGCACGCATGGCGACCTGTTGCTGGGATTCTTCGCCGGTGACGTACAGCGCCGGCATGCGCGTGGCGATATTGCACAGCGTCTGCAACAGGATGGTCGATTTGCCGATACCGGGGTCGCCACCGATCAGCACCACCGACCCATCGACCAGGCCACCCCCCAGGACGCGATCCAGCTCGGCGGATGCGGTGGAGAAACGCGGGATTTCCTCGACGCTGACTTCTGCCAAGGTCCGGATCTGCGCCTGCTGGCCCGTCCAGCCGGTGCGCCCGCTGGGCGGTGCGGCGGAGGTCTGGTCGAGCACGGTTTCCACCAAGGTGTTCCACGCGCCGCACTCGCCGCACTGTCCGGCCCATTTAGGGAAGGTGGCGCCGCACTCGGTGCAGCCGTACATGCGCTTGGCCTTGGCCATGGAAACTCCTGGGGCAAAAGTCGCCATGATACCGCGCCTGCCGCCGCCCGTGGCCAGACACTTACTTGTGGTGAGGGGGCTTCTCCTCAATGCGGTGGACCAGGCACCCATGTGTTTTCCGACCCGTTGCAATCGGGGGCAAGCCCCCTCCCTACAAGGTGAGCAATGGCTGGATGAAACTTTGCGGCGCGGCGCGCGAATAGGGCTAGGCTCAAATTCGACAAAACTTCTCGCTAATAACCGTGTCACTAAAAACGGGCGTAGAGCATGAAACAAGGCTGAATTACACTGCGTCGACCAACCTCATCTGTAACAAGGAATATCTAAATGAGCGTGCTAAGTGAATTCAAGGCCTTTGCGGTCAAGGGCAATGTAGTCGACATGGCCGTTGGTATCATCATCGGCGCTGCATTCGGCAAGATTGTCTCCTCCTTTGTCGGCGATGTGATCATGCCGCCTCTGGGGTTATTGATTGGTGGCGTTGATTTCAGCGACCTCGCGATCACCCTCCGGGCAGCGGAAGGCAACGCCCCGGCCGTGGTATTGGCCTACGGCAAATTCATCCAGACGGTCGTCGATTTCATCATCGTCGCGTTCGCCATCTTCATGGGCGTCAAGGCCATCAACCGCCTCAAGCGCGAAGAAGCCAAGGCTCCAACCCTGCCACCGACCCCGAGCAAGGAAGAAGTGCTGCTGGGCGAGATCCGCGATTTGCTCAAGGATCAAAATGCCAAAGCGGTTCCGACTGTAGCGGCGCCTGATAGGCTGGTTTGAGCCTGCTGGATTCGCGATCGGGCTGCCGGCCCTTTCGCGGGCAAGCGTGCGCAAGATCAAACCACCGCTTACCAATAATTCTCCACCGCCACCTGCCCCGGTCGGCGGCTGAGGCTTAGCTGCATGTCGCGCGCCTTGAGCAACTTGCGGGTGTCGTCGATCATCTCTGGATTGCCACAGATCATCACCCGCGAATGCTCCGGCGTCAGCGCCACACCGGCCTTGGCCTCCAACTCGCCGTTGTCGATCAGCCCAGTGATCCTGCCCCGCAGGGTATCGGGGTAATCCTCACGGCTGACCGTACCGATAAAGGTCAGCTTGCCTTTGTAGTCCGCTAGATATTCACGCGACTCCAGGCCGGCGATCAGCTCCTGATACGCCAACTCGCGCCCTTCGCGCACGCTGTACACCAGGACGATGCGCTCGAATTTCTCCCACACCTCGAAATCCTGCAGGATCGACAGAAACGGCGCCACGCCGGTACCGGTCGACAGCATCCACAGGTCGCGGCCATCGACGAAACGATCGAGGGTCAGGTAGCCCGTCGCCTGGCGCTCCACCAACAATTCATCACCCACCTGCAGGCGACTGAGCTCGCTAGTGAATTCACCGCCCGGCACCACGATGGAGAGGAACTCGAGAAACTCGTCATGGGGCGACGACACCATCGAATACGCCCGCCATACCACCGTGCCGTCGGCCTTGGTCACCCCCAGGCGCGCGAACTGCCCGGCCACGAAACGAAACCCGGCATCGCGGGTGGTGCGCAGGATAAACAGGCTGGGGGTCAGCGGCTCGACATGGGTGATGGTCTGACGGGTAAATTTTTCTGCGCTGGCGGACATGACGCGCTCCATTGAACTGATGGCGACAGTTTCCCGCAAACGGCAGCAGATAAACACCGCCGGTTTGTAATGTCATCCCCAGCAGGCCCTACAAAAACCCCGTAGAATCACCCGCCTCCGCCGCTCTCGTGTCCGCTTGCCATGCCCCTGCTCAAAACCGCCTACGCCCAGCTCGACCTGATCCGCCAACCAGACCAGCCGGACGAACCGCTGCAGGCGTTCGACGCCGCCGATGAATACCTGCTCAATCATCTGGCCGAACAGCAACTGCCGGCCAGCACCCGGGTACTGGTGCTCAACGACAGCTTCGGCGCCTTGGCGGTGAGCCTTAGCGGGCAGTGCCAATTGATCAGCAGCGGCGACTCGTACCTGGGCCACCTGGCCCTGGAAAAGAACCTGACGCGCAATCACCAGCCGTTCGACTCGGTTACCTTTGTGCCGGCCAGCAGGCCATGGCAGGGCCCGTTCGATCGCGTGCTGATCCGCGTGCCCAAGACCCTCGCCCTGCTCGAAGAACAACTGATTCGGTTGCAGGGCCACTTGGCGCCGGGCGCTCAGGTGATCGCCGCCGCCATGGTCAAGCACTTACCACGGGCCGCCGGTGATCTGCTGGAGCGTTATATCGGCACGATGCAGGCGTCGCTGGCGGTCAAGAAGGCTCGTTTGCTGATTGCCACGGCGCAGCCGCGGCCGATTGCCATCTCGCCCTACCCGACGCGCTACCACCTTGATGCGCCGGCCATCGAGCTGATCAACCACGCCAATGTGTTCTGCCGCGAAGGCCTGGACATCGGCACCCGCGCCTTTCTCCCGCACTTGCCGGGCAACCTTGGGGATGCTCGGGTGGCAGACCTGGGCTGCGGCAACGGCGTGCTGGCCATCGCCAGTGCGCTGGCCAACCCGCAGGCGCAGTACAGCCTGGTGGACGAGTCCTACATGGCGGTGCAATCGGCGGCCGAGAATTGGCAGGTAGCGCTGGGCGATCGCCCGGTGACCACGCGCGCCGATGACGGCCTGGCGACGCAGCCGGAGGACTCACTGGACGTGGTGCTGTGCAATCCGCCGTTTCACCAGCAACAGGTGGTGGGGGATTTCCTGGCGTGGCGGATGTTCCAGCAGGCGCGCGAGGCGCTGGTGGTGGGCGGGGCGTTGTATATCGTCGGCAACCGGCACCTGGGCTATCACAGCAAGCTGGCGCGGTTGTTCAGAGGGGTGGAGCAGGTGGCGGCGACGCCCAAGTTCGTGGTGCTCAAGGCGCGCAAGTAAGGATCAAATTCCAGCGTGTCAGTACTGGCCTCTTCGGCGGCGAAGAGGCCAGCCAGTCGACACAGATATCAGTGAGACTTCATCCCCGCCGCCGTCATGAACAGACGGATCAGCATGGCGAACAACCCCAAGGCCACGACGCTGCCGACATAGATCAATACCAGCCAGCCAACGCGCTTGTACCACGGCGACTGTACTGTCTCGCCGGCTTGTTCATTCGTAACAACGTCTTTGTGAACCATGACTCATCTCCTAGAAGGACGCCCGGACCTCAACGACCCGGGCGCCTGACAGACGACTAGTGGTAACCATCCTCAGGTGTCACCTTGCCGCGGAACACGTAGTAGCTCCAGAAGGTGTAGCCCAGGATGAACGGCAGGATGAACAAGGTGCCGACCAGAATGAAGCCCTGGCTTTTCGCCGGCGAGGCGGCATCCCAGATGGTCAGCGACGGCGGCACGATGTGCGGCCACAGGCTGATGCCCAACCCGGTATAGCCCAGAAACACCAGCAGCAAGGTCAGCAGGAACGGCGTGTAATGCGCTTTACGCGCTACAGCGCGCAGCAGGCCGTACACCGCAACCAGCACCAGGATCGGCACCGGCAGGAACCAGAACAGGTTCGGGGTGCTGAACCAGCGCTCGTGGATGTCCGGATGCGCAAGCGGCGTCCAGATACTCACCGCACCCGTCACCGCCAGCAGCAACAGGGTCAACGGCCGCGCCAGCTTGTGCATGGTCTGCTGCAGCCCGCCTTCGGTTTTCATGATCAGCCAGGTGCAACCCAGCAGTGCGTAAGCGACGATCAGTGCCAGGCCGCAGAACACGCTGAACGGGGTCAGCCAATCCAGGCCGCCGCCGGCGAACTTGCGCCCGACCACCGGAATACCGTCGATGAACGCGCCCAGCGCTACGCCCTGGAAGAAGGTCGCCACCAGCGAACCGCCGATGAAGGCCTTGTCCCAGATGTGTTGCTTGGCGGGTGTGGCCTTGAAGCGGAACTCGAACGCCACACCGCGGAAGATCAAGCCCACGAGCATGAAGATCAGCGGCAGATACAGCGCCTCGAGCACCACCGAGTAGGCCAGCGGGAAGGCGCCGAACAACCCTGCGCCACCCAGTACCAGCCAGGTCTCGTTACCGTCCCAGACCGGCGCGACGGTGTTCATCGCCACGTCACGGTCTTTGCTGTCCTTGAAGAAGGGGAAAAGAATGCCAATCCCCAGGTCGAAGCCGTCCATGACCACGTACATCATGACGCCGAAGATGATGATCACGGCCCAGATCAGTGGAAGATCAATACCCATGACTCAGTTCCCCTTGCTCAAGCTGTCGTGGCCGCTGTGCTCGCCAGTATCGGCGGCGGACAGTGGACGTGCCGGTGTACGCTGCTGGCCAGGGCCACCGTGCGGCTGGTCATCGTGGTGAGCTTTAGGCCCTTTGCGCACCAGGCGCATCATGTAGCCCAGGCCCACGCCGAACAGCGAGAAGTACACGACGACGAAGGTCACCAGGGTGATGGTCATCTGCGTGACGCTGTGATTAGATACCGCATTGACGGTGCGCAGCAGGCCATACACGACCCACGGCTGACGACCGACCTCGGTGGTGAACCAGCCCGCCAGCAGCGCGATCAGGCCCGATGGGCCCATCCACAGCGTCAGGTACAGGAACGGACGGCAGGTGTAGAGCGCGTCGCGCTTGCGCAGCCAGAGGCTCCACAGGCCGACGAAAATCATCAGCATGCCCAGGCCAGCCATGACCCGGAACGACCAGAAGATGATCGTCGAGTTAGGGCGGTCTTCAGGCGGGAAGGACTTGAGCGCCGGAATCTGCTTGTCCAGGCTGTGGGTCAGGATCAGGCTGCCCAGGTACGGCACTTCGACTTTGAAGCGCGTGGTCTCGGCTTTCATGTCCGGCCAGCCGAACAGCACCAGCGGGGTCGGCTCGTTGCCGACGTTTTCCCAGTGGCCTTCGATGGCAGCGATTTTCGCGGGCTGATGTTCCAGGGTGTTCAGACCGTGGGCATCACCGACGAAGGCCTGGATCGGCGCGACGATCAGCGCCATCCACATGGCCATGGAGAACATGCGCTTGATGGCCGGAGTACGGCGACCACGCAGCAAGTGCCAGGCCGCCGAAGCACCGACGAAGAACGCGGTAGCGACGAACGCGGCGATCGACATGTGCGCCAGGCGGAACGGGAACGACGGGTTGAAGATGACCGCCAGCCAGTCGGCGGGCACCGCACGGCCATCGACGATTTCGTAGCCCTGCGGTGTCTGCATCCAGCTGTTGGAGGCCAGGATCCAGAACGTCGAGATCAGCGTACCGATCGCCACCATGACGGTCGCGAAAAAGTGCAGACCACGGCCGACGCGGTTCCAGCCGAACAGCATGACGCCGAGGAACCCTGCTTCGAGGAAGAATGCGGTGAGTACTTCATAGGTCAGCAGCGGACCGCTGATGGCACCGGCGAAGTCGGAGAATCCGCTCCAGTTGGTACCGAACTCGTACGCCATGACCAGGCCCGAGACCACGCCCATGCCGAAGTTGACGGCGAAAATCTTCGACCAGAAGTGATACAGATCGCGGTAGGTGTCGTCATGGGTCTTCAGCCAGAGACCTTCGAGCACTGCCAGAAAACTGGCCAGACCGATGGTGATGGCAGGGAAGAGAATGTGGAACGAAACCGTAAACGCAAACTGCATTCGGGCGAGATCTATTGCCTCTAAACCGAACATATAGCTTCCTCTATCAGGGTAATGCGGACTGGCGGCTAACCAGGCCAACGGCCCCTGCGCATAGGGAGCACGGCAATTTCAGGGTCTGAATACGCAGGGATTGCGAGCAATGGCCACGACCCGCTTGCAGGCTGCAAGCGTTGACCTGGATCAATGATCTGTAAAAGAGTAGACCCATTCCCTGCGACGGACCGCGTGGTCTATTGCCGCGTGGCCAATTGCCTCACCCGATGGGAACTGTGTTGCAGAATCAGTAACAGTAAATCCACTCAATCGCCCCGTGGGAGTGGGCTCTGCCCGCGAAGTTCTTGACTGCTGCTGCGCAGGCGGCGCCTGGAAAAGCTTCGCGGCCACAGCCTACTCCCACAGGGATAGGCAAGGGGGCTGAACGGGCTCTTGTTTTCGGGCCGGTACTGGTATCATGCCCGGCTTTTTTGCGACCTGGCGCAGGCTGTGCTGTGCTCTACGGGTCGTTACATCCATTGCGGGGGCAGGCATGCTGGAAAGGCTGTTTCAACTCAAGGCGCACGACACCACTGTGCGCACCGAAATCCTGGCGGGCGTGACCACGTTCCTGGCCATGGCCTACATCCTCTTCGTCAACCCGAGCATCCTCGGCGAGACCGGCATGGACAAGGGCGCGGTGTTCGTCGCCACCTGCCTGGCCGCCGCCATCGGCTCCACCGTGATGGGCCTGATCGCCAACTACCCGATCGCCCTGGCGCCGGGCATGGGCCTCAACGCCTTCTTTACCTACACCGTGGTCCTGCACATGGGCCATACCTGGCAGGTGGCGCTGGGGGCGGTGTTCATTTCGGCGGTGTGCTTCTTCTTGCTGTCGATCTTTCGCATCCGCGAGTGGATCGTCAACAGCATCCCGCTGCCGCTGCGCTCGGGGATTGCCGCCGGCATTGGTTTGTTTCTGGCATTGATCGGCATGCATGAGGCCGGGATCGTGGTCGGCAACCCGGCGACCATGGTCGGGATCGGTGACCTCAGGGCACCTGGGCCGGTGCTGGCGATTCTGGGCTTCTTCCTGATCGTCGGCCTTGAAGCGCTGAAGGTGCGTGGCGCGGTGCTGATCGGCATTCTGGCGGTGACCATCGTCTCGATCGTCGGGGGCTTCAGCCCATTCGGCGGCATCATTTCCGCACCACCGTCACTGCTGCCGACCTTCCTGCAACTGGATATCAAGGGCGCGCTGAATATCGGTCTGGTGAGCGTGATCTTCGCCTTCCTGTTCGTCGACCTGTTCGACAATTCCGGCACCCTCATCGGCGTGGCCAAGCGCGCCGGCCTGATGGACAAGAACGGCCATATGCCGAAGATGGGCCGCGCCCTGATCGCCGACAGCACCGCGGCCATGGCCGGCTCGCTGCTGGGCACATCGACCACCACCAGCTATATCGAGTCGGCAGCAGGCGTGAGCGCCGGTGGCCGTACCGGGCTGACCGCGGTGGTGGTAGCGATCCTGTTCCTGCTGGCACTGTTCTTCGCCCCGCTGGCGGGCAGCGTTCCGGCGTACGCCACCGCGCCGGCGCTGTTGTTCGTGGCGGTGCTGATGTGCTCGGGCCTGGCCGAGATCAATTGGGATGACATTACCGAAGCCGCACCCGTCGTGGTCACCGCGCTGGCGATGCCGTTCACCTACTCGATCGCCAACGGCATCGCCTTCGGCTTCATCACCTGGACGGCGATCAAGCTGCTGTCGGGCCGTCGCCAGGACCTCAACCCGGCGCTGATCATTCTCTCCATTCTGTTCGTCATCAAGCTGGGCTGGTACAACGCATGAGTGCTGTCTTCGATCCCTCGAGCTACGACGCCCAACTGCAGGCCAAGGTCGCGCGCCTGCGTGAACTGCTGGCGCCTTTCGATGCCCCCGAGCCGAGCGTGTACGACTCGCCGCGCGAGCACTATCGGCTGCGCGCCGAGTTTCGCCTGTGGCGCGAAGACGGCCAGCGCCTGTACGCGATGTTCGCGCCGGGCGACAAAAACACGCCGATCTTCTTCGAACAGTTCCCCATCGCCAGCCTGCGCATCAACGACTTGATGCCGCGTCTCAAGGCGGCCTGGCAGGGCAATCCAGCGCTGAGCAACAAACTGTTTCAGGTCGAGTTCCTCACTACAATGGCCGGCGATGCCATGGTCACGCTGTGCTATCACCGCCCGCTCGACGAGCACTGGCACGCCGCCGCCGAGCAGCTCGCGCAGGAACTGGACGTCAGCATCATTGGCCGCTCCAAAGGCAAACGTGTGGTGATCGGCCGCGATTACGCGGTCGAGGAGCTGCAGGTCGGTGGTCGCACCTTCCGTTACCGCCAGCCCGAAGGCGCGTTCACCCAGCCCAACGGCACGGTCAACCAGAAGATGCTGAGCTGGGCCTTCGATGCCCTGGGCGAGCGCCAGGATGACCTGCTGGAGCTGTACTGTGGCAACGGCAACTTCACCCTGCCGCTGGCGACCCGAGTGGGTAAAGTGCTGGCCACCGAGATCAGCAAGACGTCCGTCAACGCCGCGCTGCACAACCTGGCTGACAATGGCGTAGATAATGTCACCTTGGTACGCCTGTCCGCCGAAGAACTGACCCAAGCACTGAATGAAGTGCGGCCGTTCCGCCGTCTCGAAGGCGTGGACCTCAAGAGCTACGACTTCGCCAGCGTATTCGTCGATCCGCCGCGCGCCGGCATGGACCCGGACACCTGCGAGCTGACCCGGCGCTTCGACAACATTCTGTACATCTCCTGCAACCCGGAGACCCTGGCGCAGAATATCGCGCAACTGCACGACACCCATCGGATCGAGCGCTGTGCGTTGTTTGACCAGTTTCCGTATACCCACCATATGGAATCGGGCGTGATGCTGGTTAGGCGTTGAGCCACCCAGACTGGACGCGGTAAATCTGCTTACCCCGTGGCGAGGGTGCCTGCTCCCGATGGGCCTTCACTGATCACCCAGGTGTGTCAGAACCGGCCTCTTGGGGGAAGCCCGCTCACCATAGGGATTGCGCCTGCGGCTTTTGACGTCCCTGCGCACAGATGCGATACTCCCGCAACTGTGAACCAATCTCAATTACCCCTCCCCCGCGCCCATCTGCTCCTGATCGAGGACGATGCCGAACTGCGCACTCACCTTGCCCATCACCTGCGCCAGCGCGGTTTCGCCGTGACCGCGGTGGAACGTGGCGATGGCGGATTGCACCTGGCGCAACAGCAACGTTTCGACCTGGTGCTGCTCGACATCATGCTGCCGGGCATGGACGGCCTTGCGGTGCTCGAACAACTGCGCCGCGAACAGGGCATCCCGGTGATGCTGATGTCGGCGTTGGGCGCGGAACAGGATCGCATCAGCGGCTTCACCCGCGGTGCCGATGATTATTTGCCCAAGCCCTTCAGCCTGGCCGAACTGGATGCCCGCCTCGAAGCCCTGTTGCGCCGCGTGGCGCTGGATCGACAGCCCGCCGTACGCGCGCCGGCCCACGATCTTGAAGACGACCTCAGTGCCCAGGACGTCAGTTACCACGGCCGCCACGCCGGGCTGACCGGTTCCGAATTCCGCCTCTTGAGCCTGCTGCGCCAGCACCAGGGCGAGCCATTGAGCAAGGCGTTTCTCTATCGACAAGTGCTGCACCGGCCCTACACCCGCCTGGACCGCGGCCTCGACGTACACGTCTGCAACCTGCGGCGCAAACTCGCGGCACTCGAAGTGACCGATCTGCACATCCAGGCGGTGCGCAACCAAGGCTATATGCTCGTCACCAGCGACTCCTATTGATGCGCCGCCGTCATTCGCTACTGTGGAAGCTTGCCCTGCTGCAAATCGGCTTTTGCCTGCTGCTGGTTTGGCTGATCTGGTTCTGGGGGCTCGAGGTGGAGCGCAGCACCTACTTCCTCGACAAGACCGATCAGCACCACCTGGCCAGATACGCTCAGCAGGCCGAGCGTGCCTGGGAGCAAGGCGGCAATGCCGGTGTCGAGCAATGGCGCCAGGCGCTGGCGCGGCAAGAGCACACCTGGGTGGCGGTGCTGGGTGACCACCTGCATAGTCTCGGCACTCAGCCGCTGACGCCGCTGGAGTACAGCCACCTGACCTTCATGCGCAAGCTCGACTGGCCCATGAGCCGACGGCTGCAGGACGAGCTGCCGTTCGTCAGCATCGATTTCCCCACGCACCCACAAACCGGCCGGCTGGTGATGCAACTGCCCGAACGCCTGCTGCCCAAGGGCCTCACACCCTGGACCCACCTGTTCACCCATGGCGTCGTCCCGGCGCTGTTGGCCTTGGGTCTGGGCCTGCTGCTGTACCGCCATCTGGTGGTGCCGCTGACCGACCTGCGCGAACGTGCCAACGCCCTGCGCGCCGACGACCTCGACAGCGTGATGCACAGTGACGTCGCCCGCCGCCAGGACGAACTCGGCGAACTGGCTCAGGCCTTCGAGCACATGGCCGCACGCTTGCGCCAGAGCCTCAAGCAGCAACGCCAACTGCTGCGCACCCTGTCCCATGAAATCCGCACGCCCCTGGCGCGCTTGCGCATCGCCAGCGAAAGCCAGCTGCCGGTAGAGGATCTGCAAGAGCGCCTGGCGCGGGAAATCGACGACATGCAACGCCTGATCGAAGACTCCCTCGACCTCGCCTGGCTCGACACCGAGCGTCCGCAACTGACCCGCGAGCCGGTGCTGATGCTGTCCGTGTGGGAGGCGCTGGTAGCGGATGCCTGCTTCGAGTCGGGCTGGGGCTCGTCACGGTTCGTGTGTGATCTGGGGGTGGACTGCGAGGTGCAGGTGCATCTCAACAGCCTGGCGCAGGCGCTGGAGAATCTGCTGCGTAACGCGATTCGGCATTCGCCTGAAGCGGCCGTGATCCGTCTGAGCGGTTACCGCGATGGCGACTATTGGCAGCTGCGCCTGGAAGACCAGGGGCCCGGAGTGCCCGAGACCGAACTGGAACGCATCTTCGACCCCTTCCTGCGCCTGGACGGCACACCGGGCAAGGGCTTCGGCCTGGGGTTGAGCATCGCCAGAAGAGCGATCGAATTGCAGGATGGGAAGTTATGGGCCAGTCGTGGCCAGGCTGGGCTGGTCATGAATCTGCGTTTGCCGGCGGCATGAATGGAGCGCTGTCATAACGACGCCTTCGCCAGCAAGCTGAGCTCCCGACCTGTGTATCACTCCACAAATGTTTAGAAAGTTAATGATCTTTACTCTCATTTGAGACTGACTATCATCTGTGATCGCCATGGCCACCCGCTATCAGTCGGCCATGTTTTCCCTGGAGATCACCATGCAACTGCGCCTGCCGCCCCTGCCTTTTTTCGCCGTGCTCCTGAGCACCTGCAACCTGCTGCCTGCCGTCGCTCACGCCGAGGCCCCCGCAGCAGCGCCAAAGCCCATCGTGCTGGACAGTCAGACCATCCTCGGTACCGCCGAGGAAGAGATCAAGCAGGCGCCGGGCGTATCGATCATCACCGCCGAAGACATCCAGAAGCGCCCGCCGGCCAATGACCTGTCAGAGATCATCCGCACCATGCCCGGCGTCAACCTCACCGGCAATTCCAGCAGTGGCCAGCGCGGCAACGGCCGGCAGATCGACATTCGTGGCATGGGCCCGGAGAACACCTTGATCCTGGTCGACGGCAAACCGGTCAGCAGCCGCAGCTCGGTGCGTTACGGCTGGCGTGGCGAGCGGGACTCCCGTGGCGACACCAACTGGGTGCCGGCCGAGATGGTCGAGCGCATCGAAGTCATCCGTGGCCCGGCTGCGGCGCGCTATGGCAACGGCGCCGCCGGCGGCGTGGTCAATATCGTCACCAAGCAGCCCACTCAGGAGACCCACGGTTCGGCGACGGTCTACACCCGCTTCCCGACCCACAGCGACGAGGGCGGCACCCAGCGTATGAATTTCAGCCTCGACGGCCCGCTGACCGACAACCTCACCTATCGCGTTTTCGGCAACGTCGCCAAGACCGACGCCGATGACTCGGACATCAACAGCGGCCACGAATCGGTGCGCACCGGCAATCAAGTCGGCACCTTGCCGGCTGGGCGTGAAGGCGTGCGCAACAAGGACCTCAATGGCCTGCTGAGCTGGAAGCTGTCGCCCGAGCAAACGCTGGACTTCGAAATGGGCTACAGCCGTCAGGGCAACATCTACACCGGTGACACCCAGAACACCAACAGCAATGCCTACGTGAAATCGTTGCTGGGCCACGAGACCAATCGGATGTATCGCCAGACGTTCTCGCTCACCGATCGCGGCGACTACGACTTCGGCACCACCCTGGCGTACTTGCAATACGAGAAAACCCGCAACACTCGGATCAACGAGGGCCTGGCCGGCGGGCTGGAGGGGATTTTCTCCAACAGCGACTTCTATACCACCACGCTCAACGACCTGACCGCCCATGGCGAGGTCAACCTGCCGCTGCACTTTGGCGTAGATCAGGTGCTGACCGTCGGCACCGAGTGGGTGCAGTCGAAACTCGACGACCCGAGCGCCAATACCCAGGCCACCAGCACCGCCGCCGGGGGCACGGTCGCGGGGCTCGCGAGCACGGGCCGGGATACCCGATTCTCGTCGGAAATAGCCTCGGTGTTCGTCGAGGACAATATCCAGTTGCTGCCTGGCACCAAGCTCACCCCAGGCCTGCGCTTCGACCATCATGATATCGTCGGCGACAACTGGAGCCCGTCGCTCAACCTCTCGCAAGTCTTGACCGACACCGTCACCCTCAAGGCCGGCATCGCCCGGGCCTACAAGGCGCCGAACCTCTATCAGCTGGATCCGAACTACCTGCTCTACAGCAACGGCCAAGGCTGCTATGGCTCGACCGTCAGCTGCTATCTGCAGGGCAACAAGGATCTCAAGGCCGAGAACAGCATCAACAAGGAACTGGGCATCGAGTACAAGCATGACGGCGTGGTGGCCGGGCTCACGTACTTCCGCAATGACTACAAGAACAAGATCGAGTCCGGTCTGGTGCCGGTCGGCACGGCAACTGGGGGCACCGGCACCGCATCGAACATCTTCCAGTGGGAGAACGTGCCCAAGGCGCTGGTCGAGGGCGTGGAAGGCAACCTGACCCTGCCGCTCGCCAGCAGCCTGACCTGGACCAACAACTACACCTACATGCTGCGCTCGGTGAACAAGGAAACCGGCGACGTGCTGTCGGTGACGCCCAAGTACACCCTCAACTCGATGCTCGATTGGCAGGCCACCGACAAGCTGTCGCTGCAGACCACCGTGGCCTGGTACGGCAAGCAGAAGCCGAAAAAGTACGATTACCATGGCAACCGCGTGACCGGCACCGCCAACCAGGAAGTCGCGCCTTACACCCTGGTGGGCGTCAGCGGCACCTACGCGCTGACCAAGCACCTGAGTGTGACGGCGGGCGTCGATAATCTCTTCGACAAGCGCCACTGGCGTGAAGGCAATGCCCAGGGCGTGACCAATATCGAAGGCGCTGGCGCGGCGACCTACAACGAATCGGGACGCACCTTGTTCACCAGCCTGACGGCGTCGTTCTGATGGTCAGCCTGCGCCGCGGGGCGCTGACTGTGCTGCTGGGCCTGAGCGCCTGTGCCACGGCCTGGGCCAGGCCTGATCCGAATCAGCCGATGGACGACGCGATTGTGCATAGCCGTGGCACGGGCTATCACTTTCAGACGCTGACACTGGATTCGACCGATGGCCAACGCCACTACCAGATCTGGATCGGCAAACCGGAGCACCCGGTGCCCGCCTCCGGTTACCCGGTGCTGTACATGCTCGACGGCAATGCGGCCTTGGGCGCGCTCAAGCCCGATGACCTGCGGGCGCTGAATCAAGGCGCGGCGCCGGTGCTGGTAGCGGTCGGTTATGCCGGTGGCAAGCGTATCGACCGCGACGGCCGGACCCTGGATTACACCCCGGGACCACGGGGCAGCGACCCGCTGACGCAACTGCCCAGCGGCGGCGCGGAGGCGTTTCTGGATCTTCTGGAGCAGCGCATCAAGCCGGCGGTGGCACAGCGCCTGGTGGTGGATAACCATCAGCAGACCCTGTGGGGACACTCTTATGGGGGCCTGCTGGTATTGGATGCGCTGCTGACCCGGCCGCACAGCTTCCAGCATTACGCGTCGGCCAGCCCATCCTTGTGGTGGTGGGGGCCGGCGCGCATGAACGCGGCGGTTGCCGGATTGGCGCCGCGCCTGCAGGGGCAATCCACGAGTTTGCTGTTGATGCGCGGTGAAGATGAACCCGGGCAACCCCATGCTCAGCCAATGCCCGGGGTACAGGCTGATCAACCGATGCTGGACTTGCTCAGGGCACTGCAGCCGATGCCCGGGTTACAGGTGCAGTACCGGAGTTTCCCCGGGCTGAATCATGGGCCGATGCTGGAAGCCTCGCTACGCTATCTGTTGCGACACTGAATACACCCATGTAGCGAAGGGGCTCGTCCCCGATACGAAGTGCCTGCCAGATCGATGTGGCTGACATTCCGCTATCGGGGGCAAGCCCCCTCGCTACAGTTGCGCTATGTCATCTTCGAGGACACGAAATCATTTGACCAAATTAACTGGTTAGTACAATTTACTGGCAAGCGCCTTGTCGCCCGTGAACCTGTCCGCAGGTACCCAAAATAACAATGGCGTGGACGCTCGTCCGTCTGCGCTCGTGTGGCACTCCCACGGCCCTCGCCGGCCGGCCACTTGGAACCAACAAAGGCATTCGTGTATGTCCCAGAATAAAAAAGCCAGCGTCCTGGCCGGCCTGATCGGCGCCGGCATCCAGTTGTCCCGTACCCCTGCCCTGCACGAGCAGGAAGGTGCCGCCCAGGGCCTGGGCTATCTGTATCGGCTGATCGACCTCGACAAGCTGCAACTCGACACCAGTCACCTCGAAGAACTGCTCACCGCCGCCGAGCGCATGAGCTATACCGGCCTGAACATCACCTTCCCTTGCAAGCAGGCGATCATCCCCCTGCTCGACGACCTGTCCGCCGAAGCCCGCGGCATCGGCGCGGTCAATACCGTGGTGCTCAAGGACGGTAAACGCGTCGGCCACAACACGGACTGCCTCGGCTTTGGCGAAGGCTTCAAGCGCGGCATGGCCGGTGTCGCCCGTGAACGCGTGGTGCAAATGGGCGCAGGCGGCGCCGGTGCGGCCGTGGCTCATGCGCTGATCGCCGAAGGTGTGCAGCAACTGACGATTTTCGACGTCGAAGCCAGCCGTGCCCAGGCACTGGTCGACAACATCAATGAGCATTTCAGCGGCCAGCGCGCAGTGCTCGGTACCGACCTGAGCGCCAGCGTCGGCGCCGCCGACGGCCTGGTCAACACCACGCCCATGGGCATGGCCAAACTGCCGGGCATGCCAGTACCCAAGGCGCTGCTGCGCGCCGACCTGTGGGTAGCGGAGATCGTCTACTTCCCGCTGGAAACCGAACTGCTGCGCGAAGCCCGGGCGCTGGGTGCACGCACCCTCGACGGCGGCACCATGGCGGTGTTCCAGGCGGTCAAGGCGTTCGAGCTGTTCAGTGGCATCGAGCCCGATGCCCAGCGGATGGTCGAGCACTTCAATAGCATGAATGGCTGATCATCCCTTTCGCGGGCAGAACCCGCTCCCACAGGGTATCGCGTGCACCTGTGGGAGCGGGCTTTGCCCGCGCAAGGGCCCGCTGCATCACCGTAGATTGGCGGACTAAACCAGCAAATACCGCAGCACCGAATCGCAGATCATCTGCCGATGGCTCTGGCGCAGTTGCGCATCGCCGAAGTCCACCTGGAACAACTCGCCAAAGGTGTGGCGGTTGGACACTCGATAGAAGCAGAACGAACTGATCAGCAGGTGTACATCGATCGCCTGCAAACCACCGCGAAAGACCCCCAGCTTGGCCCCTCGCAGCAATATCTCGTCCAGCGCCAGCAACACGCTCTTGTTCATCGAACGGATCGTCTCGGACTGTTTGACGTATTCGCCCTTGTGCATGTTTTCGTTGCACACGATGCGCACGAAATCGACATTGCGATCGTGGTGATCGAAAGTGAATTCCACCAGCCGGGTAATCCCTTCGACAGGATCAAGTTCGGCCAGGTGCAGGTCGTTCTCGGTGTTGCGGATATCACCGTAGAGCTTCTCGAGCACCTCGACGTAGAGCTGCTCCTTGCTGCCGAAGTAGTAATAGATCATGCGTTTGGAGGTTTGCGTGCGCTCGGCGATGGCATCGACGCGGGCGCCCGCCAAGCCTTGCAGGACAAACTCGGTGATGGCCGCCTGCAGAATATTCTCACGGGTCTTTTCAGGGTTGTTCTTGCGCGATTTGCGCGGAGCCGCGGCAGGCTCGACGCCAGGGTCTTGAATTATTGTCATGGGGCGCTCGTGGCCGACGTGAATCAGCTCCAATTATGAAGTCCGTGGCCGGGGTAAGGGAAGCCTGCAGGCGCCTGAATCAGACGTCGCCCCGCAGGCTGTCGCTTCGACTTAGAGTTTTGCGTGGCGGATGCCACCGGCGCGGGCCTTGGCCATGGCAGCCAGGCGCACAGCTACGTTTGCCGCACCGTAGCCAGCATAATCGCCGCGACGCTGGATGATTTCGAAGAAGAAGCGATCTTCGAACGGTTCGGTGTACACGTGAAACAGCTCGCCGCCGTTGGCGTCACGATCGTAAAGCACGTTGTAGTACGCCAGTTCGCTGAGGAATTCGTCATCGAAATCGAAGCGCGCTGCCAGGTCGTCGTAGTAATTGAGCGGGATATCGAGCAATGCCACACCCGACTCCTTGGCTTTGCTGACGGCGGCGAAGATGTCATCGCAATCGAAAGCGATGTGATGCACGCCCGAACCGCGGTAGGTCGACAGTGCATGGGAAATCGCCGTATTGCGGTTTTCCGAGACATTCAACGGCAGTCGAATGGTACTGCAGCGGCTGCGGATCGCACGGCTTTTGACCAGCCCGTACGGGTCAGGCAGCACCACCTCGTCGTCCGCCTTGAAGTCCAGCAGGCTCTTGTAGAACAGCACCCAGCTGTCGAGGCTGTCTGGCGGCAGGGCCATGGCCATGTGGTCGATGCGCTTGAGGCCGACGGTGCTCGGCGGCAATGGCTTGATGTCGAAATCGGTGTCGTAGATGGTACGCCCGTCGGCGTCCTGATCGACCAGATAGATCAGGCTGCCATCGGGGGCGCGCACGGCCGCCAGATGGCGCTCGTTGGGGCCGACCAGGCCGCGATAAGGCTGACCGCGGTAGTCGATGGCCCGTTGCAGCGCGCTGGCGCTATCCTTGACCCGGATCGCCGTGGCGCAGAGCGACGGCCCGTGGGATTCGAAGAAGCTGTGGGCGAAGGAGTACGGCTCGGAGTTGAGGATCAGGTTGATATCGCCCTGGCGATACAGCTCGACGGCCTTGGAGCGGTGCTTGCCCGACGCGGTAAAGCCCAGGCGCTGGAACCAGTGGCCCAATTTGGCGCCCAGCGCTTCGTCGACGGCGAACTCGAGGAATTCGACGCCATCGTAGGTGCTGGCCTCGGGCGGCGAGAAGAGGATATCGATGTTCGGTACTGGCTCGGCTTCCTGCTCCAGCACCTTGCGGGTTTTCTCTTCGAGATACAGCAGCGAACGCAGGCCATCGGCCGCGTTGGCGCGCGGCGGTGCAGCGCGGAAACCGTCGTTGAAGATCTCCAGCGACAGCGGACCGGTGTAGCCGGACTTGATGATCGGCGCGAGGAAGTTGGCCAGGTCGAACTCGCCCTGCCCCGGGAAGCAGCGGAAGTGGCGGCTCCATTCCAGCACGTCCATGGCCAGGATCGGTGCATCGGCCATTTGCACGAAGAAGATCTTGTCGCCCGGGATATTGGCGATGGCGCTCGGGTCGCCCTTGAGCGACAAGGTGTGGAAGCTGTCGAGCAATACGCCCAGGCTCGGGTGATCGGCCTGCCGGACGATGTCCCAGACTTGCTGATAGGTATTGACATGGCGGCCCCAGGCCAGCGCTTCGTAGCCGATGCGCAGATTGCGGGCGCCGGCGCGCTCGGCGAGCAGGCGCATGTCGTCTACCAGAATCTGCTGGTCGCCCACCGAATCGGCGGAGGCGTTGCTGCACACCAGTACCAGATCGGTGCCGAGCTCCTGCATCAGGTCGAACTTGCGCTCGGCCCGGTCCAGGTTGCGCGCCAGCTTGTCGCGGCGGCAACCTTCAAAATCGCGAAAGGGTTGGAACAGGGTGATGTCGATGCCCAGATCGGCGCACATCTGCCGGACTTCACGCGGGCTGCCGTCGTAATACAGCAGGTCGTTTTCAAAGATCTCGACACCATCGAAACCCGCAGCGGCAATGGCTTCGAGTTTTTCCGGCAGGGTACCGCTCAAGGAGACGGTGGCAATCGAACGGTGCATGTTTCCACTCCAAATGGCGGCTGAAACGGCCTTGCTGCAGGCCCTGTTTCCACTGCGCGCCAGGTTTCGGACACGCCGGCCCGCAGGTTGAAAGTGCGGGCCGATCTTGGGCGAGAATTCTGTTGGTGACGATTCTATAGCGCAATTGAGTGCGTACGAACCGGTTAGTTTTGTGTGCGATAATCGGCCAGACCACCGCGTTGTTAATTGACGATACCTTTGATGATCAGCACCATCCACCCCCTTAGTGAAGCCCTTCCAGGTGTTAAATGCCAGCCAGGGCCTCAGGTTACTCCTACTCAGTGCATAGACCCTGAGAGTCGCCCATAAAAATTTCAACAAACGGTAAATGCTCATGTCTGCGATAGCCCGTCCACTCGACAAGGCCGCGACGCCAGGTATCGGTGAAAAAATCCGCAGTGGCCTGGCCGTCGGCAAAACCCGCTGGGGCATGCTCGCCCTGGTGTTCTTTGCCACCACCCTGAACTACATCGACCGTGCCGCCCTGGGCGTCATGCAGCCTATCCTCGCCAAGGAAATGAGCTGGACGGCGATGGACTACGCCAACATCAACTTCTGGTTCCAGGTGGGGTATGCCGTCGGCTTCCTGCTGCAAGGGCGGTTGATCGACAAGATCGGCGTGAAACGGGTGTTCTTCTGCGCCGTACTGTTGTGGAGCCTGGCGACCGGCGCCCACGGGCTGGCCACTTCGGCGGCGGGCTTCATGGTCTGCCGGTTCATCCTCGGCCTGACCGAAGCCGCCAACTACCCGGCCTGCGTGAAGACCACGCGGCTGTGGTTCCCGGCCGGCGAGCGGGCGATCGCAACGGGTATCTTCAACGCCGGCACCAACGTCGGCGCCCTGCTGACGCCGCTGATGCTGCCGCTGATCCTCAGTGTGTGGGGCTGGCAGGCGGCGTTCCTGTGCATTGCCTTCCTGGGGCTGTTCTGGGCAGTGCTGTGGGGCCTGAAATACTTCAATCCCGAAGATCACCCGCGCCTCAGCGAAACCGAGCGCGCCTACGTGATGGGCGAACCCGAGCCGGATCAGCAAGGCGTGCCCTTCCATCGCATCCTGCGCATGCGCGGCACCTGGGCATTCGCCGGGGCCTTCATGTGCACGGCGCCGGTGTTCTGGTTTTACCTGTACTGGCTGCCGCCGTTCCTCAATCAGCAATACAACCTGGGCATCAACGTGACCCAGATGGGCATTCCGCTGATCATCATCTATGTAGCGGCGGACTTTGGCAGCATCGGCGGCGGGATTCTGTCTTCCTGGTTGATCGGCCGCGGCATGCAGCCGGTGAAGGCGCGCCTGGTGTCGATGCTGGTGTTCGCCCTGACCATCATCAGCGTGATCTTCGCCGCCGGCGCCACCAGCCTATGGGTCGCCGTCGCCGCCATTTCGGTGGCGATCGCCGCGCATCAGGCCTGGACCGCGAATATCTGGAGCGTAGTGATGGACTACACGCCCAAGCACATGATGAGCACCGTGTTCGGTTTCGGCAGCATGTGCGCGGCAGTGGGTGGGATGTTCATGACCCAGATCGTCGGCTATATGCTGACCAAGACCAACAACAACTACGCGTTGCTGTTCACGCTGATCCCGGTGATGTACTTCATCGCCCTGAGCTGGCTGTACCTGATGGCGCCACGCAAGGTGCCGGTGCTGGATCAGGCCTGATTCTGCGGCAGTCTCGCGGGCCTCTTCGCGGGCAAGCCTTGCTTCCACAGGGGTACCCGTGTGGAGGCAAGGCTTGCCCGCGAAGGACGCGCCACACCGCTCACATCTTGCGCGATGCCCGCCGCTGCAACCATGCTGCGGCGATACCGCTGGCGCAGATCACCGCAATGCCGATCTGCGCGGTCAGGCTCGGCGTGTGGTCGAAAATCAGATATCCCAGGATTCCCGCGAAGACGATCTGCGCATAACCAAAGGGCGCCAATACCGCCGGCGGCGCGTGGCGGAAGGCTTGGGTCAGAAACAAATGGGCGCCCATCCCGCAGCCGCCCAGCGCCAGCATCAACACCCCGTGCCAGAACGTCGGCCACTGCCAGTAGAACGGCACGATAGCGCTCATCAGCAGCGTGTTGAAAATGCCCGCAAAGAAATTACTGGTGGTCGGGCTGTCGACCCGCGCCACCAGCCGGGTCAGCAGTTGATAGAAGCTGAAACACAGTGCCGAACAGAACGGGAGCAGGATCGCCGGCGTGAACAGTTCTCCGCCGGGATGCACGATCACCATCACCCCGCAAAAGCCCACCAGCACGGCGATCCATTGGCCGGTGCTGACGTTCTCCTTGAGCAGCGGTACCGACAGTGCTGTCACCAGCAAGGGCGCGAGGAAGTTGACCGCAGTCGCCTCTGCCAGCGGGATGTATTGCAGGGCTGTGACGAACAGCATGCTGGTGCCGAGCAGACACAGCGCGCGCACCACCTGGAGCACCGGACGTTTGGTGCGCAATACGCGCAAGCCGGACTGCGGCAGGAAGATGCCCATCATCAACAGCGTGTGGATCAGGTAACGCACCCAAATGACCAGCATCACCGGGTAAAAGCCCGACAGATACTTGGACAACACATCGTGGCCAGCGAACAGCAGAGTCGCTGACAACATCACCAGAATGCCCTTGAAAGGCTGGCTGGTGGCGGTCAACGACGTGTTGGTTGTACTCATGGGGCTATAGACGCTCCAGCACGCGGCGAGTGTGGTCGATGGCCATTTGCGCACGTTGCAGTGCGCTGACACCTTGCTCCAGCAGGCGTTGCGTAGGGATCTCGAGGCTCAATGGCAGGCTTGGCGGCAGCGCGCGCAGCAAGCCGACAAGGTCGCAGTCGCCCTCCCCCGGAAAACGCCGCTCCTGCCGCGCCTGGCGCAGGATCTCGGCCATGTCATCGGGCCTGGGGCCAATCACATCACATAATTGCGCATAGCGCATGCGCGAGGGCGACAGTGAAGCGATCTGTTCAAGACGCGAGCCCGAGCGATCGAAATGAAAGGCGTCGATCAGCACGCAACCGTTTTCGCGGCCGGCGTTTTCGACGACACGTTGCGCATCGGTGAAACGCTTGCAGTCGGTCCAGGGCATGAACTCCAGATGCGGATGGATGCCGTAGGGTGCGGCCAGGTCGCAGAGTTCGGCGAAGCGCTCGGTCATGCGTTGTTCGTCGGGGTCGTTGCCGGCCACGAGCAACTCGCCAGCGCCGAACTCCGCGCCGGCCGCCAGATGCACCGCGAAGTCGGCGACACGGGTGTCGGGCTTGAGCCGCAGGATTTCGATGTCCAGCACCTTGATGCCGGTGTCGCGCAGGCGTGCCAGGGTCTGGCGGCGCAGCTCGGCGTCACGCAGCAGAGGGAAATGATGTTCTTCGAGGGTCGCCGGCTCGGTGCGCAGACCGACATGGCTGTAACCGGCCCGCGCTGCGACTTCGATCATGTCGGGAGGGGACAGCTCGAGCACGGTGAGCGCGGCGAGGGAGATGATGCGTTGGCTCATGGAAGTCTCGAACGGCGAATATTTTTTATTTAGAACCTAGTTCCAGTTTTTTTGCAACTGGGAAGTAGCGGTCGCTGCTGAGGGCCTTATTGCCCGTTCACACCTCAACCAAACATCTCCGACGCCGGGCTGGCATTCGACAGTTCTGCCGCCGCCCCCACCAGCACTGCGGACAACTCATGTATGCGCGCCTCCGCAAGGCGCGCAGTCGGCCCCGCCACGCTCAGCACTCCCACTACCTGGCCACTGAGCGGATGGCGTACCGCCGCTGCCAACGCTGACATGCCCACCGCCGAGCTTTCGACCACCCAGGCATAGCCGCGCTCACGGGCCAAGCGCAAGCGATCGAGCAGCTCGATATTGTTGCGCGGTGCCTGAGGGCCAAAGTCCGCCGGGTCGGCAATGCCCTGAGCCTCGACCAACGCCAACGCTTGGGCATCGCTCAGGTGCGCCAGCCACGCGTGCCCCGACGCCGTATAGAACAGCGGCGCATCGCGCCCCATGTCCGGGTCGTACCGCAGGCCGGAGCGCGCGCCCTGGGACTTGGCAATCCAGGTCAGGTGGTCGCCCTCCACCACCCCCAGACGTACCAGCTCGGAGGTTTCCTGGGCCAGGCGATCAAGAATGGGCTGGACGATGTCGGCGCCGCTGTTGGCCAGATAACGAAAACCCAGGGCCACGAGTTTGGTCGACAGCTGATAACGGCTGTTATCCGGATTCTGCCGCACGTACCCCAGGCGGATCAGCTCGGCAAGCATGCGATGAGCGGCGCTCTTGGGTATCTGCAACTGCTCGGCGAGGGCTTGCATCGGCAGCCCGCGGGCATCACCCGTCAGGCTTTCCAGGAGGCTCAAAGCGCGTTCTATTTGACTACCAGCCATGGTTCAACGGAGTCCGGTCAATGATGAATAACCCCTCGCTACAGAGGTGAAAGGCAAGTGATGTGCGATCTTCGAACACTTGCGGCGGCCCGCCTCTTGGCGATCGGCCACTCGCAACCATAGAATATGGAACTCGGTTCCACAATACTACAACATCCGCCCCCAAGCCGAACCGAGTGCGAGGAGCAATGTTGATGTCTGCCCGCCCAGTGATACGCGCCACCGTCGATTGTGACGTGCTGGTGATCGGTTCCGGCGCCGCCGGCTTGGCCTGCGCCGTGACGGCCGCCTGGCATGGCCAAAAGGTGATTCTGGTCGAGAAAGACCCAGTGTTCGGCGGCGCCACCGCCTGGTCCGGTGGCTGGATGTGGGTGCCGCGCAATCCGCTGGCGCAACGCGCCGGCATCAACGAAGACCCGGCCGCGCCTCGCACCTATCTCGAACACGAGCTTGGCGAACATTTCGACGCCGCGCGGGTCGATGCCTTTCTGCACGCGGCGCCGCACATGGTGTCGTTCTTCGAGCGCCACACCGCGCTGCAATTCGCCGATGGTAACGGTATCGCCGACATCCATGGCGATACGCCCGGCGCCGGCACCGGAGGCCGCTCGGTGATCGCCGCGCCCTACAACGCCTATCAGCTGGGCAGCCTGCTCAAACGGCTGCGCCGCACGATGCGCGAGACTTCGTTCCTAGGCATGCCGATCATGGCCGGCGCCGACCTCACCGCCTTCCTGACCCTGACCCGCTCGTGGCGCTCGGCGCTGCATGTGGGCAAGCGCTTGACTCGGCATCTACTGGGCCTGGCCATTAAGGGTCGGGCCACGCATCTGGTCAATGGTGTGGCGCTGGTGGCGCGGTTGGCCAAATCGGCTGAGGACTTGGGCGTGCTGCTGTGGGAATCGGCGCCGGTTACCGAGCTGATCCACGAACAAAACCGTGTCGCCGGGGCCCACATCGATACGCCAAAAGGCCCCGTGGCGATCCGCGCGCGCAAGGCCGTGGTCCTCGCAACCGGGGGCTTCGCCAACGATATCGAGCGGCGCAAGGCACTGTTCCCCCGCACGCCGACCGGTGCAGAACACTTGGCATTGCCGCCGTTGGGCGCCAATGGCGACGGCCTGCGCCTGGGCGAAAGCGTCGGCGCGCAAGTGGCCACCGACCTCGCCTCGCCCGTGGCCTGGTGCCCGGTCTCGGCGGTGCCCTACGCCGATGGCAGTGTCGGGCATTTCCCGCACATCATCGAGCGTGGCAAACCGGGGATCATCGGCGTGCTGGCCAACGGCAAGCGTTTCGTCAATGAAGCCGGCGGCTACTACGATTACGCCAAGGCCATGGTCGAGGCCGCGCCCGGTGAAGAAGTCGCCTCATGGCTGATCTGCAGCCAGCCGTTCCAGCGCCGTTATGGGCTGGGTATCTCGCGGCCCTTCCCCATTCCGGTGGCCCCTTATGTGCGCTCCGGCTACCTGAAGATCGGCAACACGATCACCGAGCTGGCCCACGCCTGCGGTATCGATGCCGAGGGCCTGAATGCCACGGTCAGTGAATTCAACCGCCACGCTCGGCTGGGCGAAGACCCTGAATTCGGCCGCGGCAGCACAGCCTATAACCGCAAGCAGGGTGACGCGTTGCACACACCCAATCCCTGCGTCGCGCCTATCGAGCAAGGGCCGTTCTATGCAGTCAAGGTCCGGCCGGGCAGCTTCGGCACCTTCGCCGGGCTCAAGACCAACGCGCACGGGCAGGTGCTGGATGCCGACGGCCAGGCCATTGCCGGCCTCTACGCCGCCGGCACTGATATGGCCAGCGTCATGGGCGGCCACTACCCGGCGGGCGGTATCAATCTCGGCCCAGCCCTCACCTTCGGCTACATCGCGGCACGCCATATCGCCGGCGTTTGTGCTTATGAATAGCCGCCGGTGCCCGTTACCCGTCACAAGGAGATCAACGTGGACAACATCACCAACAAGCTGAACCTGAAAATGCCCAAGCTGGGCCTCGGCACCTGGCCCATGCTCGGCGATGAATGCACCGATGCCGTGGTGCAAGCGCTGGAACTGGGCTATCGGCACATCGACACCGCCGCCGGTTACAACAACGAAGCCGCAGTGGGCAAGGCGCTGGAGCAGTCGAGGGTGGCGCGCGAGCAGATCCACGTGACCAGCAAGGTCTGGTGGGACAAGTTGCAGCCGGCCGACATGCGCGCTTCGTTCGAGGCCACCCTCCATGCGCTGCGCAGCGATTACGTCGATCTGTTCCTGATCCACTGGCCGGGCAAGGACTGGGACCTGCCCAAGACCATCGAGACGCTGGTGTCGTTCAAGGAAAACGGCAGGGCACGCAATATCGGCGTGGCCAACTTCCCGCTGCCGCTGCTTAAAAAGGTAGTCGAGGAGCTGAATGCGCCGCTGGCCGCCATCCAGGTGGAGTACCACGTGACGCTGGGGCAGACCGCGCTGCTCGACTACGCCCGCCAGCACGATATGGCGCTGACCGCGTATAGCCCGTTGGTGCGCAACAAGGTATCGCAGATCGCCGAGCTACAGCAGATCGCCGCCAAGCACGGGGTGCTGCCGACGCAGGTGGCGTTGAAGTGGCTGCTGGATCAGGCGAATGTGGCGGCGATTCCGAAGGCCGCCAGCCAGGCCAACCAGCGGAACAATCTTGAGGCGTTGAAGGTGCAGCTGGATGATGAGGATCGGGCGCTGATTGCAGGGTTGCCGAAGAATCAGCGGCTGGTGAACCCGGATTTCGCGCCGCAGTGGGATGCCTGACAGCATTGACTGCCGCGAGGGGCTTGCCCCCTCGCGACATCATCGATCAAAAATCGAAAAACACAGTCTCGCCTTCGCCCTGAATACGAATGTCGAAACGATAGGCCAGTTGGCCGTCGACTTCGCAACGCTTGGCGATCAACGTTTCGCGGCGGGCCGGTTGCTCGATCAGGTTGAGGATCGGGCATTTGCCGTTGGCTTCGGCTTCATCCTCGAAGTACAGGCGCGTTTGCAGGTGGATGTTGATCCCCCGGGCGAACAGGCTGACGTTGATGTGCGGCGCCATCGGCACACCGGCGCTGGTGGTGACCACGCCCGGCTTGATGGTGTTCAGCGTCCACTCACCGGCATCGAAGGTGGTCGCCGTGCGGCCGAAGCTGTTGAAGGCGTTTTCCTGGTTGTATTCGGGCTGATAGCGGCCTTGATGGTCCGCCTGCCAGAACTCCAGGAACGAATCGCGCACCAGGTGGCCATTGCCGTCGTAGACGTTGCCCAGCAACAGGATGTGTTCGCCGGGCGCCTCGGGCTTGGCCAGGCGGTTCCACAGTTCCTGCTCCCGCGGTGGCAGGCCGGCGACCGCCAGGGCCAGGCCGATATGCACGTAGGGGCCGGCGGTCTGCGAAGGGGTTTCATTCAGCAATTGAATAGGCATGAGCGTGTCCCCCTCAACGGTTTTCAAAGTGCGTCTTGCGCTGACCGCGCAACACGATGTCAAAGCGATAGGCCAGGCAATCCATCGGATTGGCGTGGGCCATGTCGAGCCTGGCGATCAGACTCTGTACCGCTTCAGGGTTGGCGATCGACTTGACGATCGGGCACATCGGGATCAGCGGATCACCTTCGAAATACAGCTGGGTGATCAGACGCGTGGAGATCGACGGGCCGCTCACCGACACGTGAATGTGCGCCGGGCGCCAATCGTTCGGGCCGTTGCGCCACGGGTACGGGCCCGGCTTGATGGTGCGGAAGTTGTAATAGCCTTCGCTGTCGGTGAGCATGCGGCCGACACCGCCGAAGTTAGGATCGAGCGGCGCCAGGTAGCGGTCGTTCTTGTGGCGATAACGCCCACCGGCATTGGCCTGCCAGATCTCGACCAGGGTGTGCGGCAATGGCTTGCCGTACTGATCGCACACGCGGCCGGCAAGGATGATGCGCTCGCCGATGGGCAGGCCGCCATTGTTGAAGTTGAGCAGCAGGTCGTGGTCGTGCTCACCGAACTTAAGGTGCGAGAAGTCGGGGCCGGTGGATTCGCTGGCAGTTTGCGGGATGCTGACCAAGGCCTGGCGCGGTGAACGCGGCACAGAGGTCTTGTAGTCGGGGGTCAAGGCTTTGGGGTGCCAGTTACGGTCACGGATTACGAAACGACTAGTGTCTTGATCAGACATGTCGATCTCCTGTTATTTGATTTATTGAGAGCTTTTGCTGTCATACAAAGCCCACGGTCAGGCTTGGTACTAGTCTCAGGGAAAACATCCCGGGCCGATACTGAAAATAACCCTCGCATACATAACCGTATGGTTATGGATAACCCGAATAAAAGGATCTAGCCATGCTCTGGAAAAAAGGCCGGCGCAGCGACAATGTGGTGGACGAGCGCGGCGACGATGGCGGCGGCAGCGGTGGTGGCGGCTTTCGCATGGGCGGCAAGGGCCTGAGCCTGGGCGCAGTGGTGTTGATCGTCGGTTTCGGCCTGTTGACCGGGCAGGACCCGATGCAGATCCTCGGCCAACTGACCGGGCAGATGACCCAGCAGCAGAGCGCCCCAGCCCCGCAAACACGAAGCGCACCGCCGGCCAACGATCAGCAGGCCGAATTCGTGCGCTCGATTCTTGGCGATACCGAGGACAC
The DNA here is from genome assembly GCF_031880315.1 of Pseudomonas baltica. Classification (NCBI taxonomy): domain Bacteria; kingdom Pseudomonadati; phylum Pseudomonadota; class Gammaproteobacteria; order Pseudomonadales; family Pseudomonadaceae; genus Pseudomonas; species Pseudomonas baltica. The sequence continues at coordinate 2,736,343 of NZ_CP134771.1, forward strand.
GTGGCAGGCGATCTTCCAGCAAGCCGGCAAGCAGTACCGCGATCCCAAGCTGGTGCTCTTCAGCGGGCGCGTCAACTCAGCGTGCGGGCTGGCCAGCTCGGCTACTGGCCCGTTCTATTGCCCGGCCGATCAGCAGGTGTATCTGGACATGTCGTTCTTTGACGAAATGTCTCGGCGGTTCTCAGCCTCCGGGGATTTCGCTCAGGCTTACGTGATCGCCCATGAGGTCGGCCATCATGTGCAAACGTTGCTCGGGGTGTCCGCCCAGGTCGATGCGGCACGCCAACGCGGGCAACGGATGGAAGGCGATGGTGGCTTGCTGGTGCGCCAGGAGCTACAGGCTGACTGCCTGGCCGGGGTGTGGGCCAACCACGCTCAACAGCGTCTGAACTGGCTGGAGCCGGGGGATATAGAAGAAGCGCTGAATGCCGCCAATGCGATTGGTGATGATCGGCTGCAGCAGCAGGGTCAAGGGCGCGTGGTGCCGGATTCGTTCACCCACGGTACCTCGGCGCAGCGGGTGCGCTGGTTCAAGGCGGGGTTTGCGCAGGGCCAGATAGGGCAGTGCGATACGTTCAAGGCGAAGAGTTTGTAGCTTAGTTATGCGGCGTTGCTCCCGGCCTCTTCGCGGGCAAGCCTTGCTCCCACAATACGGTTCCAGCGCCGTACACCTGTGGAAGCAAGGCTTGCCCGCGAAAAGGACCGCCCTGCGACCGCAGATATCAATGACCCAACCTAGAACGTCGCTTTGACCTGCAACCCCACCAGCAGCGCGTTGCCTTGATGGGTGCCGTAAAACGCCCCCGGTTCGATCACGTATTGCACATCCGGGCGCACCAGCAGCCAAGGGGTGATCTGCGCGCCGTAGCTGGCTTCCAGCAGTTGCTCGCCGCTATCGAGGTTGTCGATATTGTCGGCGCTGGCCAGGTCGGCGGCCTGCTGCTCCTGCACGTCGCGGGTCCGCGGGTTCAGCACCGCGCGGCCGTAAGCGAAGCCCAGGGTGTCGTGCTCGCGGTTGGCGAAAGTCTTGTGCAGCACCACGCCGGCCGAGTACCAGTGACTGAACGGCGACGTCGCCTTGTCGGTCTGCGTGGCCTGGGCGAACAGGTGCAGATTGCGCGTCGAATCACCGCTGTCACGCCACACGGTCTGGTCGGCCAATACATAGGCGCCGCTGCGGCCACTGTTTTCATGGCTGCTGCCGATACGCGTGGTATTGGACGTGTCGTAGTACCAGCCGAATTTGTACTGGCCTTCAAGCGCGCCGCGGTAGGTATACACCGCCTCGATCGGCAGGATATTACCGGTGGCGCCGTAGGACTTCATGGTCCATGCATAGCGCGATTGACTGTTGCTGGCCGCATCGACCTGGAAGATCGCAGCCTGCACCATCCACTCCGGCGTCAGCTGATACTTGAGCTCGGCGCCCCAATGCGCGTTCGGGTAGTTGCCCCACCCGCTACCACCGGACATCGACAACGGGTGCGCGCAAAAACCGGCGCTGACAAAGCTGGTGAGGATGCCCATGCCGCCGAAATCGTTGCCCATGGCCATATAACCGACTTTGGCTTCCAGGTCCGGAGTGAACAAGGAGCGGGCGTAGCTCAGTTCGGTCATACGGGTGTAGTTGTAGCCGGCAGTTTCCTGTACAGCCAGACGGTTGCCCACCAAATCGTCAGAAGCGCTGTTGCCGCGGCGATCATTGATGGTCACCTGTACGACACCGGCGTTCGGCGTATCCAGCAACTTGCTCAGGTCAAAGCGTGCGCCCATGCGAACCTGCTGGGCGTAACGGGTACTGCGCTTGATACCACCATGCAGATTGTTGAAGGTTTCCGAGACATAGTCGGCGCTGAGCTTGACGCCCTCATCTTCAAGCTTTTGACGCTCGCCACCCCAATCACCGGTCATGTAGGGCCGGGTGTAAAAGTCGTCATCGGCAGCGGATGCACCTGGGCTGATCAACAGCGCGCTCAGGGACAGGCCGGCGACCAGACTGGAGGGCATCAGGGAACGAGGGGCAAAAGTAGGCATAGGTCTCTTTAGACAAATCATGTGACAAGCCGTCGCAGGGAGGGCTCTGGTGCGCGGCATGATAGAGACACAGAGGGGCGGGATTAAGCGGGCGAAGTGAAAATGATTATTGCCGAAACATGACGGAATGTTCCGACTGGTTAATTTATTTACATGGCATCAGCGCCGACTGCAGCGAGGGGGCATGCCCCTCGCTACCGAGAGATCAACCGCGCCAGCGCGTGGCAATCTTCAGCATGCCAGTCGGTCAATTCCGGCCAGGGGTTTTGCGGGACATTGACCAGCACCGTGCGCGCGCCGGCAGCGCGGCCGCAGTCCAGGTCGAAGCGATAATCACCCACCATCACCATCTCGCTCGGTGCCACGCCCCAGCGGCTCGCCAGCTGCAACAGGCCATCGGGATCGGGCTTGGGCAGCGCCTCGTCACGGCCGATGATATCGGCCACCGGGAAGCATTCGTCCAGGCCGATCGCCGCCAGGGTGACGTGTGCCAACTCGCGGGCATTGCGGGTCAAAATGCCTAACCGGCAACCCTGCGCGGCCAGCTCGCGCACCAGTGCCACCGCACCCTGCGCCGGTTGCGAGGCTACGGCCAGTTCGCGCTCGTGCTCCAGCAACCAGGCGTGCTTGGCGCGGCCCTCTTCGGCCGGCAACGCCGCCAGGTGGGTGAGAATGTCGTCCTCGGCAGGGATCGCCAGGGCTTGGCGAATGGCCGCGAAGTCGTGCACGGCGATGGTCAGGGTGCCGTCCATGTCGAACACCCAGTGGCGCACATCGGCCAGACTCATGACCAATCCTCGCGATGACGAATCAAGCCTTCCTGCGCGGATGAGGCCACCAACTGGCCCGCCTGGTTATAGATGCTGCCACGGGCGAAACCGCGGCCATTGCCGGCCCACGGGCTGTCCATGGCATACAGCAGCCATTCGTCCGCGCGCAGCGGACCGTGGAACCACAGCGCATGATCGAGGCTGGCGAGCTGCATGTCGCGGTGCCACACCGATTTGCCGTGGGGCAGCAACGAGGTGGTCAGCAGGTTGAAATCCGAGGCGTAGGCGAGGATGTACTTGTGCAGCGCCGCGGTGTCCGGCAACGCGCCATCAGCGCGGAACCACACGTATTTGAGCGGGTCACCGGGCTTGGGATTATAAGGATCGCGCTCAGTGACCGGGCGCACCTCGATGGGCTTGGCGCACAGCAGTTTTTCGCGCATGTGCTCGGGGATCAGGTGCGCGACCTGATGCATCATGTCCAGCTCGGTGGGCAGGTTGTCCGGCCCCACCACCTCGGGCATCTGCGCCTGATGGTTGAAGCCCTCCTCGGCGCTCTGGAACGACGCCGAGCAGAAGAAGATCGGCTTGCCCTTCTGCACGGCGGTCACCCGCCGAGTACTGAAACTGCCGCCATCACGGACCTTGTCGGTCATGTAGACCACCGGCAGCGAAGCATCGCCGGGGCGCAGAAAGTAGCCATGCAGCGAGTGCACCTGGCGCTCGGGATCTACCGTTTGAGTGGCCGCCGACAGCGATTGACCCAGCACCTGGCCACCGAACAACTGGCGAAACCCCAGGTCCTGACTGCGACCACGGAAGATGCTTTCTTCAACAGGCTCCAGCGACAGCATGTCGACCAGATCTTCCAGCACATGGCTCATGTCTCACTCCAACAGCGAATTCAAGAGGGAAATCATACAGGGTGAACGATGGCAGTGGCCAACCACACTCAGAGCGTCGCCTGCCACTGCTCGCGGGTGATACGGTACAAGCGTTGCCGCTGCAACGGGTGCCCCTCGGCCAGCGCGGGGTGGTCGAAATCGTCGTCGGCATCGCGGCGCATGCCGATTGCCTGCATGACTTTCTCCGATGGCACGTTGAGTTCGGCGGTAAACGCGACGACCTCCTCCAGCTCCAGCTTGCCGAAACCGCAACGCAGCGCGGTCCAGGCTGCTTCGCTGGCGAACCCCAGGCCCCAATGGTCGTAGGCCAGGCGCCAGCCAATCTCCACTGCCGGGGTGAAATGCGCGTCGAAGCTCACGGTGCTTAGCCCGGTAAAGCCGATGAAGGCGCCGGTATCCTTGCGCTCCAGCGCCCACAGGCCAAAGCCGAATTCGGCGAAATGTCCACGGATACGCCCGATCACGCCCGCGCTTTCGAGGCGGCTGAGCGTGCCGGGAAAGTACTTCATCACCCGTTCATCCGCGCACATGTCGGCAAAGGTATCAAGGTCGGCATCGCGCCACTGACGCATCAGCAGGCGCGCGCTTTCGAGCTCTGTAATTGCCATCATTCCCTCCCTGTGGTGCCTGGTTGATCCGAACGGGGCTGGTCGCGAGCGCCGTGCTGCTGGCAAGATGGGTCATCCTCGCCAATCGACGCGCCCATGCACCTGCCCCTTATTTACCACGAAGATTACAGCCCGGACTTCCCGCCCGATCATCGTTTTCCCATGGACAAGTTTCGCTTACTGCACGATCACCTCATCGCCAGCGGCGTGACCCGCGATGAGGACTTGCTGCGTCCGCCGTTGTGCCCGGCCGAGATCCTCGCCCTCGCCCATGCGCCTGAGTATATAGAGCGATACATGAGTGGCGAGTTGTCCCGCGAAGACCAGCGGCGCCTCGGGTTGCCTTGGAGCGAAGCGCTGGCACGACGAACGGTACGCGCCGTGGGCGGCTCGCTGCTGACCGCCGAGCAAGCGCTGGCCCATGGCATGGCCTGTCACCTGGCCGGCGGCACCCACCACGCGCATTACGATTACCCGGCGGGTTTCTGTATTTTCAATGATTTGGCAGTCATCAGCCGCTACCTGCTGGCGGCAGGCAAAGTCTCCAGGGTGTTGATTTTTGATTGCGACGTGCACCAGGGCGACGGTACCGCGCGGATTCTCGCCGACACCCCCGAGGCCATCACCGTGTCGCTGCACTGCGAAAAGAATTTCCCCGCGCGCAAGGCGCAAAGCGACTGGGATATCCCCTTGGCCATGGGCATGGGCGACACCGAGTACCTGCAGGTGGTCGATGACGCGCTCAACTACCTGCTGCCGCTGTATCAGCCGGACCTGGTGCTGTACGACGCCGGTGTGGATGTGCACAAGGACGATGCCCTGGGCTACCTGAAACTGACCGATGAAGGGGTGGCCGCGCGCGACGAGCGGGTCCTGCGCCACTGCCTGGGCCGCGATATTCCGGTCATGGCCGTGATCGGCGGCGGCTACAGCAAGGACCGCGAAGCGCTGGCGCGGCGCCACGGCATCCTCCACCACAGCGCCAAAAGGGTTTGGGAAAACAGTTAGTTACTCACATTGGCTGTGGAACGGCCTGTGGATAACCTGAGCGCAAGGCCACTGCGCCCAAGCAGGGCAAGGCCCAGAGAGCGCTGTACGTTTTTTGTACAGCCACTTCCCCCGGATGGCTGAGGTAGAATGCCCGGCAATTTCAGCCGATACCTGCGCGCCATGACTTCTGCCCCGTCCTCCTCTCGCGTCGCCATCATCGGCGGCGGCCCCGCCGGCCTGATGGCGGCCGAAGTGCTCAGCCAGGCCGGGGTGCCCGTCGACCTGTACGACGGCATGCCATCGGTGGGGCGCAAGTTCCTGCTGGCCGGTGTGGGCGGCATGAATATTACCCATTCCGAAAGCTACCCGGCGTTCGTCGGCCGCTATGGCGGGCAGTCGGATTGGGTCGCTTCGTGGCTGCGGGCTTTCGATGCCGATGCAGTGCGGGGCTGGATTCATGGGCTGGGGATCGAGACCTTCGTCGGCACTTCCGGCCGGGTGTTCCCCACGGACATGAAAGCCGCGCCCCTGCTGCGCGCCTGGCTCAAGCGCCTGCGCGATGCGGGAGTAGTTATCCACACCCGGCATCGCTGGCAGGGATGGTCGGCCGATGGGGCGCTGCAGATCAGTTATCCACAGGGCGAGCTGGCGCTGCGGCCACGCGCTGTGGTGCTGGCGCTGGGTGGTGGCAGTTGGGCGCGGCTCGGCTCCGACGGCGCGTGGCTGCCATGGTTGCAGACCCAAGGCGTACAGGTCGCCCCTTTGCAGGCCGCCAACTGCGGCTTCGATGTGGTCGCCTGGACCCCGCTGCTTGTGGACAAGTTCGCCGGAGCACCGCTGAAGAACGTCGCTATCGGCTTGGCCGGCAATTCAATGCGTTTAGGCGAGTGCGTGATCACCGCGACCGGTATCGAAGGCAGCCTGATTTATGCGCTGTCGTCGGCTATCCGCGAGGCGATCAACCTTGACGGTGCGGCGACTGTGCACATCGATCTGCTGCCCAGCATGACTGTGGATAAAATCGCCAGCCTGCTGGGCAGGCCGCGGGGCGCGAACTCGATGGCCAAGCATCTGCATAGGCAGGTGCATATCGATGGGGTCAAAGCGGCCTTGCTGCGAGAGTTGACCAGCAAGGACGACTTTGCCGATCCGCAGGCATTGGCACGGGCGATCAAGGCACTGCCGCTGACACTGGTGAAAGCGCGGCCCATAGATGAGGCGATCAGCACCGCCGGTGGTGTGATGGCTGCGGGGCTGGATGAGGGGTTGATGCTAAAGGCCATGCCGGGGGTGTTTTGTGCGGGAGAGATGCTGGATTGGGAGGCGCCGACTGGGGGGTATTTGCTGACGGCGTGTTTCGCCAGTGGGCGATGGGCGGCCCAGGGTGTTCTGAGCTGGCTTCGCGCCAACACACCCCTCTAGCGAGGGGGCTTGCCCCGATTACGGTGTGCCAGACAGAACAGATGCGAGTGACACGACGTATTGGGGGCGAGCCACTAGCTACAGAGAACGTCGACAATTTCAATGTCGAATGGATCGACAACATGCTGTTTCCAACCCCCCTACATCAAAATCGGAAACTTCCTACAAGTCCGTGATTTTTTTGATACAAGACATGTAATCCAGAACCCCCTACTGGACACTTCAATCACAGATGTTAAGTTCAGCACCGCTGCTCGACTGAACAGGCCGTTCGACTCCCGCCGCACACCTAATTAAAAGTCATATATTAAAAGGGGCCATTGTGCTCGACTCAGTCTTACTTAAAAAAATCCATAAAGACCTGACTCAAGATTTCGCCCGCAATCATCTCGGCGCCCTGTCGATCAGCATCGCTGTCATCGTGGGTGCGGTCATTTTTGCCGCACTCGCCCCCCTTGCCATGGCACAGGTGATTTCGGGCATTGCCAACCCGCACTCACAGCCGGCCTTTTATATTGCAGCCTTTATAGCCTTGAAGCTGCTGGGCAGGGCGTTGAGCGATGTACGGTGGCGGGTGGTCAACCCGCTGCTGTACACGGCCACTTATCAATACTGCCGCACGATTGTTCAGCGCATCAATGCGACCTATAAGGCTAATAACGGTTTTGCGGAAAGTGCGATTCAGGTTTCTGAACGTACCGCCATTCTCAGCAAGATGAACGTTGGTTCCATGTCGGTCACGCATGGGTTGTTTGTGATCATATTCCCGGCGCTCATAGAGATCGCTATCGTCTTTGGCGTTATCTACTGGTTCATAGGCCCGACATTCATCGCTTATTTTTTGATAGCCGCAGTCATCCTGTACATCGCCACCCATCTTGGACGAGAACGGGAAGTTCAATTAGGGGGCACTTCCTACCGTTGCGACAATGAAGTACTGATGTATTGCGGTGAAATTCTGGCCAATTCCAAGCTCAACCGCGAAATGGGCGCCGACGCTTACTTCAAGACCCAACTGGATGGATTGATTCATTCGTCGCTGGAGCAACATCAGCTACTGTTCACGCAAAAATATGTTCGCGCTACATATCTGTCGCTGGCGGTCTGCTTCGCCTACGCAGCTGTCTTTGCCTGGGCGGGATGGTTGATTCAGGAGCAGGCGATCGTGGCCAGCCAGCTGTTTTTGCTGGTGGTCTATCTGGACCGGGTGCTGGCGCCCATCACTGGCGCGTCTTCGGCGATCAACAATATCCAGCACGGGCTGATTTCCATTCGGGCGGGCTATGACCTGCTGGATGATCTGCTGCGCAAGTCGGGCAATGAGCCCTTTATGCATGGTCAGCAGCGCTGGAAACGGGTGTTGCTCAGCGATGTAGCTATATTCGAGGTGCAAGACGACAGCCTGCATGTCGGCATGGGTAAACATATCCGGCTGACGGGCGCTTCGGGTGCAGGGAAGTCCACCTGCCTGCGGCGGATCTATAAACACTTGATCGATGGCAATCAGATTGACCACCAACGCATTCACTATCTAAGCGCCCAAGTGGAGTGGATCAAGGGGTCGGTATTCGACAATATCGCGCTGCAGCATCCGGAAATTGGCACCGACGACGTTCAGCGGGTACTGGATCAATGGCGCTATGGCTTCGGCAATCGAGCGTTGGGGCTGGATCAGGCGATGGAGGATCTGTCGGCTGGGGAACGGCAGTGGGTGGCGATAGTGCGCAGTTTATTGCGCGGGCCGAGGATATTGTTTCTGGACGAGGCAACCAATTCTTTCGATATGCGGACCGAGCCGCAGGTGTGGAAGTATCTGCTTGCCCATATCAGCCCGCAAACGACGTTGTTCATCGTGACTCACCGGGGCGAGAGCCCGATTGGGGTGGATCATGAGGAGGTGGTTTGTGGTCACGCGGAGGGAGTAGGCCAAGTCGTTTCGACGAGACCAGTCTCATAGATTGAGTGGCGGCTGTACCGGCCTCTTAGCGGCCGGCACTGCTTGCATATCATCTCAAGGCTTGCGCTTGCGCGGTCCGGTATTGAACACCGGGACTTTGCGCACAGGCTTGGCCGCAGGCGCCGGCTCACTATCACCGCTATCCACCCATTTGCCCAGGTTGCGTTTGCCGCTGCTGGCCTTGGGCTTTTTCGGCTTCTTCGGTTTTTTCACCACTTCACCGCTGGCGCTGGTTTCCGGCACGCGGTGGTCGGGTTCGAAATCCGGCTCCTGGATGCGTCGCAACGTCTGACGAGTCAGCACTTCAATGGCCGCCAGCAATTGCACTTCATCGGCACAGACCAGCGAGATCGCCTCGCCACTCAAACCCGCGCGCCCGGTACGGCCGATGCGATGCACATAGTCTTCGGCAACGATCGGCAGATCGAAGTTGACCACAGTCGGCAGCTCTTCGATATCCAGCCCGCGCGCGGCGACGTCGGTAGCCACCAGAATCTGTACTTCACTGGCCTTGAACCGATCCAGCGCGCGCTGACGAGTGGCCTGGGGCTTGTCACCATGGATGCCATCAGCGTTGATGCCCAGCCCTTGCAGGCGGTCCACCAGTTCATCGACGCCCTTGCGGGTCTTGGCGAACACCAGCACCTGTTTCCAGTGCTGCTGCTTGAGCAAGTGGATGAACAGCTCCGGCTTGCGCTTTTTATCCACAGTGACGATCCACTGCTTGACCGTGCTGGCCGCCACGTTGCGCGGGCTGACTTCGATGCTCAGCGGGTTGTCGAGCGTTTGCCCGGCCATCGCCCGGATGGCTTCGGAGAACGTCGCAGAAAACAACAGGGTCTGGCGTTTTTTCGGCAGCGCCTTGTAGATATCGCGCAGCTCTTCGGAAAACCCGAGGTCGAGCATGCGGTCGGCTTCATCCAGCACCAGCGTCTGCAGTTGCGAAAACTTGACGGCGTTCTGGCGAAACAGGTCGAGCAAACGGCCAGGGGTGGCCACCAGCAGGTCGACACCTTTGCGCAGCTTCATCATCTGCGGATTGATGCTGACCCCGCCGTACACCGCGTAGGTGCGCAGCGGCAGGTGTTCGGCGTATTCGGCGATGTTGGCGTGGACCTGCTCGGCGAGCTCGCGGGTGGGCACCAGGATCAGCGCGCGGACCGAGTTGGGCGCGACCACGGCGCCTTCCTGGGTCAGGCGCTGCAGCAGCGGCAAACCGAAACCGGCGGTCTTGCCGGTGCCGGTCTGCGCCGCCGCCATCAGGTCGCGGCCGGCCAGCACTGCGGGTATCGCCTGCGCCTGGACGGGCGTAGGGGTCTGATAACCGAGGGTTTCAAGGGCGCGCAACAGGGGTTCGATCAGGCCGAGGGAGGCGAATGTCATGGGTCTACCGTCAGAAATTTCAGCAATGGCGCGCAGTTTACCTGTAAGGCTGCGTTTCGTGTGTCCAGGGTGCATGTGCAACCGCAACAACGCTGACTTACCCGCGATGCCTTTGCAGCACCTCGGCGATCTTCGCCTTGGGGACTTTCTGCAAAGAGCAGAACAATTCATGGCCGACGTTGCTCAAACCGTGGGTCTGGCGCAGTTCGGTGGCCAGGTGCTGCAGCAAGTTGGCGGCCATCTCGGCGTCAGCCATGGCCCGGTGAGCCTGGCCGGTGTGCGGCAGGTTGGCCCAGCGAGTGAGCGTGCCAAGCTTGTGATCGGGAGCGGCCGGCAACAAGCGTCGCGCCAGCAACAGCGAGCAGGCGAACGATTGCGCGCGACGACGACGCACCAGGCCCAGCTCGTAGTCCCAGAACTTCTGGTCGAACGAAGCGTTGTGCGCGACCAACGGAACATCGCCGACGAACTCGGCAACTTCGTTCATCACCTGCGCCGCAGCTGGGGCTTTGCGCACCATGGCCGTGGATATCCCGGTCAGGCCGGTAATGAACGCCGGGATCGGCACGCCAGCGTTCATCAGGCTCTGATAGCGCTCGACGATCTGCCCGCGCTCCAGCATCACCACGGCGATTTCGGTGGCGCGGCAGGCACCCGGCGACAGCCCGGTGGTTTCAAAGTCGATGACGGCTATACGGTCCACAACAGCTCCAGCAGGATCAATTTCAAGGCTTTCAATTTCGCAGCAGCAGCCCGCCGTCTATCGGCACATAACGGCTGGCGGCGCGAATCAGCGAATTGGCGGTCAGCCCCGGCACGCCGTAGGCCACCGCATTGACCCCATGCTTGCCGATGATACGTTCGAGCAGCAGGTCGAAATCACCATCGCCCGAGGCCAGCACCACCTCGTCGACATGAGGCGCGGCGTCCATGATATCGATGGTAATGCCCACATCCCAGTCCCCTTTGGCGGAACCGTCGCTGCGCTGGATATACGGCTTGAGTTTCACCACGAAGCCCAGATTGCGCAGGATCTGCTGGAACTGTTGCTGTTTGCTGTCGCCACGATCGATGGCATAGGCGTACGCCTCGACGATCTCGCCGTGCTGGCTGATATCGGCCCACAGGGCGGCATAGTTGAAATGGCAACCGTATGCCTGACGCACCGTGTAATAGAGGTTCTGTACGTCGGCGAACACCGCGATTCTCTTCACCGCTCGTCCTCGTGAACATTGACCGCTGGGGCGAGCATTGCAACCAATGCCCGAAAGAGGCGCCAGTATGCCAGTCTGGGGAGGGTTGCTGTGAATTCGCTGCTGGGTATCGGCAGTTTTATCGGGCGCCTGTTATGGCCTCATCGCGGGCAAGCCTTGCTCCCACAATGGTGCGGTGTACGCCTGTGGGAGCAAGGCTTGCCCGCGAAGACGGCTGCATGCCCGACACCAATACCCACACAAAAAACCGGCCTCATCTCCCACAATGGTGCGGTGTACGCCTGTGGGAGCAAGGCTTGCCCGCGAAGACGGCTGCATGCCCGACACCAATACCCACACAAAAAACCGGCCTCATCTCCCACAATGGTGCGGTGTACGCCTGTGGGAGCAAGGCTTGCCCGCGAAGACGGCTGCATGCCTGACACTAATACCCACACAAAAAACCGGCCTCATCTAGAGGCCGGTCCTGTGCAACAAGGCAATCAATCAAACGAAACTATCATCGTCATCCGAGAAGAAGCCGCTGCCGCCATCATCGTAACCACTGTCGACAATACCACCCTGGTCGTTGTTGCCCCAGCTGTCGTTATTGCTCAGGCGTTGCTGTTCTTCACCGCCACCGCCGCCCCAGTCGTTGGACTGGGCAGGCGACTCCTGCAACACCTCGACAATTTCCTGAGGCTGGGAGTTGTGATGGAACAGGCTGCTGATACCTTCAGCGAGCATCACCCCACCGGCCACGCCCGCCGCCGTCTGCAGCGCGCCACGCATGAAACCGCCACCCGCCGGCGCGGCCGCAGGCGCTGGCTGGGCATATTGCTGCTGCGGAGCTTGAGGCGGCGGCGCGGCATAACGCGGCGCCGGCTCACGCCATCCGCCGGTCGAGGGCGCCGGAGCAGCAGGCGCCGAATCACGAGAGCCGCTGCCGAAGATGCTCGACAGGAAACCACCACCGCCGCTGCTCGTCGCCGGGGCGGCCTGAGCCTGCAGCTGCGCTTGAGCCTGGGCCAGATCGGCCTGCAGCTTTTTGTTCTGCTCATCGAGACGCTTTATGGCCGCTTCCTGCACCAGAATCGACTGGGCCATGTAATAGGCCACGTTCGGCTGAGCGGTCACGTGTTCCTTGATCCGCTCCTGCGCCTGTGCGTCGCGCGGGCCTGAGTCCTTTTCGGCTTGTTGCAACCGGGAAAACAGTCCATCGATCAGGGTTTGTTCATCGCTGTTCATGGCGACCTCGTCAGATTGCCGGAATTGATCCGACCGGGTTCACGGTGAACCGGGTACAGAGGATTAATGGGGCAGCATGGGCACCGATTCAATAGCCCGGCCCCATGAAAGATTATTTACTGCACAGGTGACAGCGGTTGGAGGGCTCTGGCGCATCGTCTACAGTGTGCAATTGCTTTGACTCTGAATTTTTTGACCCATGAATCCACTCAGCGTTCTGCGCGACTCGCTTTACTTCTCCCAACGCAATCTGTGGGCCATTGCCCAACTGTGCCTGCCGCTGCTGGTGCTTGAATCGCTGGGCCGGCAACTGGTGGGGCATCTGGTCGGCCCGGACGGCTCGCCCGTGTTCGAGGTCATGGTCGGGCTGCTGTTCTACCCGCTGTACACCGGGGCGCTGATCCTGTTTCTCGATGCGCGCAGCAATGGCGATACGCCGCGCCATCGCGACCTGCTGGCCGTTGCCCTGCGGATCTGGCCGCCCTACGCCTTGCTGGCCGCCATCAGCACGCTGCTGATCATGCTCGGCATGTCGTTGTTCATCCTGCCGGGGTTGTGGGTGATGGCCAAACTGGCGTTTTCCGAGTACTTGCTGGTGCTGCGCGGGCTGACGCCGCTGGCTGCCATCAAGCAGAGTCTGGAACTGAGCCGCGGGCGTTTCTGGCAGATCATGGCCTGCATCCTTGCAGCGCTGATCCCCCTGTGGCTGCTGGATGACGCCAGCGGCATGCTCTACCCCGCCGGCCAGAACCCGCTGGTGGACCTGATCATCGACAGCCTCAACAGTTTTTTGCAGCTGTTCACCAGCGTGGTGATGTTCCGCCTGTTCATGCTGGTCACCGAACCCGACCTGGACAACAGCACCGCCTGAAGCACGGGTGTGCAGCGGCCCCCAGCGTCGGTTATGCTCGGGAGATGATCTTGACCGACCTGCCTCGCCCATGAGCCGACTGCTGCGCTACACCTTGATCCTGATTGCCCTGGCCATACTGCTGGTGTTTTTGGCCATACACGCAGTGAGCTGGCGACCGCCGGCACGGCAGAACATCGCCGTGCAGTGTCATGCTGGCGCCCCCGAACTGGCCGCAGGCCAAGGCCTCAAGGTGATGACCTGGAACGTGCAGTTCCTGGCCGGCAAGCGCTATGTGTTCTGGTACGAGCTGGCCGACGACCGCGGCCCGGATGATCGCGCCACCAGCGCCGACCTCGCCTATAACCTTGATGAAGTGTCGCGCGTCATCCGCGACGAGCAACCGGACGTGGTCCTGCTGCAGGCCGTGGACAAGGGCGCCAAGTCCAGCGATTACCAGGATCAACTGGCCTTGATCCGTGAACGCCTCGCCGACCTCTACCCCTGTTCCGCCCAGGCCTATGAGTGGAAGGCCGACTTCGACCCCAGCACGCACGTCTTCGGCAGCGTCGGCCGCACGCTGGCGACCCTGAGCCGCTACCGCATCGAGCACGCCGAGCGCCTGCAACTGCCGCAACGCACCGAAGGCAATCCCTTCAAGCTGCCGTTCGCGCCCCAACGCGCGCTGCTCAACGTCTACCTGCCGATCCAGGGCGGTGGTCAACTGGCGGTGCTCAACACGCGCCTTGATCGCTATGCCGCCGGGCGGGATACGCAACTGCGTCAACTGCAGGCCGTCAGCCAGCAGCTCGATCAACTGGAAGCACATGGCGAAACCTGGCTGATCGGCGGTGATTTCGAACTGCTGCCACTGGGCCAGCGCCAGCGTCTGGCACTTGACCAACAGCAACGCTATTCAGCGGACGCCGATCTGCACCTGCTGTGGGACAAGTACCCGATGATCCCCAGCAATGCCGAGGTCGGCAGTGTCGATCGCGCGCAATGGCTGACGCATTATCCCAACGGTCAGACGGGGGATAGCCCGGATCGGACGGTGGATTATCTGTTCCATAGCCCACGGATTACGCGCCAGGAGGCGATGGTGAGGCAGGATGATACGTTGGAGATATCCGATCATTTGCCGGTGTTGGCAACCTTTCAGTTGCCACCTCGGTAATCCTGTAGCGTGGGGGCTTGCCCCCCGATACGCGGTGAATCATGGACGCTGCGGTTACGCGAACGATTGCGGCGCCGCATCTGCAGACCCTCGCTACAGGGGCGAACCGAACCGTTCGACCATGAAGCGGATAAAGCTGCGCAGCTTCGGCGAGCCCTGACGATCCGGCAGATACAGCACATGCAGCGGCCGCGCCGGCGCGCAGTACTCCGGCAACACCCGTTGCAATCGCCCCGATTCGATATCCCGCTCGACTACCACCTGCGGCAGCAGCGTGATCCCCATGCCCGCCAACGCGGCCTCACGCAGCGCGGGGCCGTTGTCCATCTGCACCCGGCCCTTGATCCTGACCCCGTGCTCGCCATCCGGCCCGACCAGCCGCCACAGCGAAAGCGCCGAGCGAGTCGCGTACTGGTAGGTCAGACAATCATGATCCACCAACTGCGCGGGATGGCTCGGCGCTGGGCGCGCCTGCAGATAGGCCGGGGCCGCACACACCACTAGATCATGGGGCTGGAGCATTTGGGCAATGAGGCCGGAATCCGGCAGCTCGCCAATGCGTATCGCCGCCTCGAAGCCCTCCTCAAGCAAATCCACCAGGCGGTCGGTAAAGCTGATCTCCAGCTCGACCTTGGGATATTGCGCCAGGTATTCCTGCAGCGCGGGCATCAAGCGCTCGGCCCCGAACGCATGGGGAATGGTCACACGCAAGCGCCCTTGCGGCTCGGCCCGGGCGCTGGACGCCAAGGTCTCCGAAGCCTGCACCAGCCCGAGGATTTCCGCACAGCGGTCGTAGTAATGGGCGCCAAATGCGGTGAGATGCTGCTGACGCGTGGTGCGATTGAGCAACTGCATGCCAACGTGTTCTTCCAGCGCGCGCAGATGATTACCCACCATGGTCGGCGTCAGGCCGGCCTCATCGGCGGCGGCGGTCAAGCTGCCTTTGTCGACGGCGAGCACGAACAGCTGCATGGACTTGAGCAGGTTCATTGGCAAATTTTCCTTGGGAGTCCTGCAAGCTATAGCCCATTTATCAATTTTTCCAAAGCAATAGCATGGATGGTACGCCCCACCCACTTGGAGAAAGACATGCACAGCTATCGATTCGACAGCCCTTCCCTCGACGGCCTGCGCCTGCACGATGAACCAATGCCCGTGCCCCAGCGCGGCGAATTGCTACTGCGCGTCCATGCGGTCTCGCTCAATTATCGCGACTTGGCCTTGATCAACGGGCGCATTCTCAAGCCCGCGATGGCCAACGGCATTCCCGTCAGCGATGCTTCGGCCGAAGTGGTCGAGGTGGGTGAAGATGTCGATGATTTTCGCCCCGGCGATCGCGTGGTCAGCCTGTTCCACCCCCGCTGGTTCGGCGGGCGCAAAGTGGCGGAGCGGGCGATTGGCAGCTACGGCTACAACCGCGACGGCTGGTTGACCGCATTCAAGGTAGTGTCCCGCGAGGCCGTGGTGCGCCTGCCGGATGGGCTGAGCCATGAGCAAGGCGCGACGCTGCCCTGCGCAGCGGTCACTGCGTGGAATTCAGTCAATGGCCAGCTGCCGGTCGGCCCGGGGCAAACGGTACTGACGCTGGGGACCGGCGGGGTGTCGGTGTTTGCGCTGCAATATGCCAAGGCCATGGGCGCGCGGGTGATCGCTACGACGTCTTGCGCGGATAAAGCGCAGCGCCTCAGGGCTCTCGGCGCCGATGAGGTGATCAATTATCGCGATACGCCTGACTGGGGCTTGATGGTGCGTGAATTGACCGGTGGCCAAGGCGTGGATCGGGTGGTCGAGGTCGGCGGGCCAGCCACCCTCAAGCAATCGCTGCGGGCGGTGGCCTTTCATGGCGAGGTAGTGCTGGTGGGCTTTCTCGGCGAAACCGGCGCGCCGCTGGATTACTTCGATCTGATGGGGGCGGGAGCGAGTTTGCGCTCGACCAATGTGGGCGATCGGTCGTTGCTGGAGGCCTGTGTGCAGGCGACAGCGCAGGGGCAGATAGCGCCAGTGATAGATCAAGTGTTCGGTTTTGCCGAGGCGCGGGCGGCGTTCGAGCATCTGCGCAGTGGGACGCATTTTGGCAAGGTGGTGATTCGGGTTGCTGGTTGATTCACCAGGCTTGTGGGTTTAACCCTGTGGCAAGGGGCTTGCTCCCGATACGTTGCGTCAGACAACACATTTGCGACTGACGCACCGTATCGGGAACAGCCCCCTCGCCACTAGCAACTCTGGCCCAAACGGTTATTTCCGCGGTTTTATCCGCGCGGTCGCCTCAGCCACCAACGGATCGTCCGGCCAATAATGCTTCGGATACCGGCCCTTCAAATCCTTCTTCACCTGCTCATAGGTATTGGCCCAGAAACTCGCCAGATCCTGCGTCACCTGCACCGGCCGACGCGCCGGGGACAGCAGATGCAACAGCACCGGCTGCCGGCCCTGAGCCACGCTTGGGGTCTGCGCCAGCCCGAACAGTTCCTGCAAACGCACCGCCAACACCGGCGGCGTTTCGCTGTAGTCCAGACGCACAGACGAGCCCGACGGCACCGACAGATGCTGCGGAGCATGCTCGTCGAGGCGTTGCGGCAACGGCCAGGGCAGCAGGTTGCGGATGATCGAGGACAGGTCCAACTGCGCAAAATGACTCAGGCGCGAAACCTTGCCCAGATAGGGCTGCAGCCAGTCTTCCAGATTCGCCAACAAGGCTTCGTCGCTGATATCCGGCCAGTCGCTCGGCTTGCCGGCGGCCACATCCAGACTGCGCAGCAAGCCAACACGCGCCTGCCACTGGCGCAGCTCCGGCGTCCACGGCAGCAACGCCAGGCCCTTGCGCCGAACCAGCCCGAGCAACGCGCGCGCCCGGGCGTCGGCATCCAGGCCGGTCAAGGGTTCGCGGCTGAGGATCAGCGCGCCGACCTTGCGCTGGCGCTCGGCGACCATCACGCCTTCGCGCTCGTCCCAGTCCAGTTGCTCGACGCTGCGCACCTGTTCGGCCAAGACATCATCGAACAGTTGCGGATCGAAATCGGTGGCCAGGTAGATGCGCTCTTCGCGCTGGCCCTGACGGCTGCCGAGGTCGGCGATAACGATCCATTCGTTTTTCATCAGGGCATCGGCCTCGCCAAACAATGCGGCGCGGCCGTTGGCCAGACGGTATTCGGCGCCACCGGGGCGGCGTTGATGGGCGACGCGATCTGGATAGGCCAAGGCCAATAGGGCACCTAACCAGCGAGTGTGCTCAGGATCAGGGACGGCCAGGGAGGCGAGCCGCTTCGGCAAATACCCGCGATACTGCCGCGCCAACTGCTTGATCCGCTGCACCCCACCTTGCGCCCCGCGAGCCGCGCGCTGCTCGCCGCTCAACAACGCCAGACGGCTATGCAGATCGGCACCCGCACCCCGCAAAATGTCACGTTCGCCAAGCATCGCCGCCACATCACAGGCTAACTCAGCCAGCCCCAGCGCCTGCCCACGCAACAACAGATGAGCGATACGCGGATGCGCGGGCAATTGCGCCATGGCCTGGCCGTGAGGCGTTAGCGTGGTGTCGCCTTGCTCCGCCACTGCCCCCAGGCGCTGCAACAAATCCCCCGCCTGTGCATAAGCGGCGGCCGGTGGCGCATCCAACCACGCCAATTGGTCCGGCGTCACGCCCCAGCGCGCCAGTTGCAACGCCAGCCCGGCGAGGTCCGCCTGCAGGATTTCGGGACTGCCATAGGCGGCCAACTGCTCGTGCTGCGCCTCCGACCACAAGCGATAACACACGCCCGGCTCCAGCCGCCCTGCCCGGCCGGCCCGCTGGGTCGCACTGGCGCGAGAAATGCGCTGAGTATCAAGCCGGGTCATGCCGCTGTTAGGGTCGAAACGCGGCACCCGCGCCAGCCCGGCATCGATCACCACCCGCACCCCATCGATGGTCAAACTGGTTTCAGCGATGTTGGTGGCCAGTACCACCTTGCGCTTGCCGAGCGGCGCTGGATCGATGGCCGCCCGCTGCGCGTTCAGGTCCAGCTCGCCGTGCAGCGGGCAGATCAGCACGTCGTCGCGCCCGGTCAGTGCCTCACTCAATTGCTGCGCGACGCGGCGGATCTCGGCCTGGCCCGGCAGGAACACCAGCAGGCTGCCGGACTCGTCGTTCAGAGCATCGAGCACGGTGCTGTACACGCGCGGCTCGATATATTCACCCGCCGCGAACGGCTTGCCCCAGCGCGTAACCACCGGAAACATCCGCCCCTCGCTGCGGATCACCGGGGCATTATCGAGCAAGGCCGATAGCCGCTCGCCTTCCAGGGTCGCGGACATCAGCAAGATCTTTAGCGGTGGATCATCGCGCAGCAGCTCGCGGCCGTTCAGGCTCAAGGCCAGGGCCAAGTCGGCGTCGAGGCTGCGTTCGTGGTATTCGTCGAAAATCAACAGGCCGACGCCTTCCAGCGCCGGATCATCCTGCAAGCGCCGAGTGAGAATCCCTTCGGTGACCACTTCTATGCGGGTGCGCGGGCCGATACGGCTTTCAAGGCGGATGCGATAACCCACCGTCTCGCCGACCTTCTCGCCCAACTCACTGGCCAGGCGTTCGGCGGCGGCGCGGGCGGCCAGGCGCCGGGGTTCGAGCATGAGGATGGTCTGGTCGCCGAGCCACGCCTCGCCGAGCATCGCCAGCGGCACGCGGGTGGTCTTGCCAGCGCCGGGTGGCGCTTCGAGGACCGCTTCGTGGCGAGTGGACAAGGCATGGCGCAGCGCTGGCAAGGCCGCGTCGATGGGTAAGGATTGCATACAGGGCTCCCGGGTAGGGCGGGGAGTATAACGTGACAGCGAACACGGTCGCTGGTCGCGGCAGGGATGGCAGCTACCTGCCCCCGCACAGATCCGTAAGTGGGGAACTACTGCATACGGCCCCTGCCTTGGGTACGTGACGCAAAGCGATCCTCAGGACGGATCAAGGGGCATAGCCGCGATCCATCATGCTGGTGGGCATACCATGGTGTTACCTCCCGGTTCACGCGCCAGTCGTGGGATACCGGCAAACGCCAGCGCGTTCGACGGGCTGGTAACAGTGACTGGCAGCGGCTCTAACCCAGCAGCCGCTATAGTACTGCTGGTATCAGGTAATCCAGAAAAGATGGCGGCGGTCTGAGGACGCAGTAGTACGTGCCATGTTTTCACCTTATCTATAGATATTGCGTTGGATTTGTATGGGTGGTCCTGCTTGAGCCGACGGATCAATCGGTTCGAAAGTCGTGGCTCACATCTGGGCGGTCGGAGAGGTCGTTGGGTAATAGAGTCCCGACGCCAAATACCTTCACAGCTATCGAAACCTGCAAACCTCTACATGCCAATCGAGAGTCCACATTAAAACCGGCTACAGCGCGGCTCATCCAATCCGGAAACTCGTCCGGTGCCTTTTCAACTTTACCTTTATTCATCATTAATCCCTCTGAGATCCCGCGACCATTAGAAGTCGCAGGGTATTTCTTAGGCGTCTTTGCCTTGAACCAGACCGGACCCAAGGTCTGCACCGGTGACGGGACTGCTCATTGGATCGACATTGTGCGTGTCTTCATGGCCTCCAAGGCATGCATGTCCGCGATCTATTTGGAGAAGGTGCCGCTTCGCTCGATGACGCGGGAGGAAATGCAGCAGCGACGTCAGGTAATGAGAGCTATCGCTCTGACTGCCGATCCATAAATTTTTCGGCGAGGAGACGAAGGGCGTGCCCGTATTCGTTCAATGGAAATTTTCTATGGTGGGGGTAAGCGATATCTAACTGGAGTCGCTGCCGCAAGATCATGGCAGAGTCCATTTCTTGCAAATGCCTCAGCAGACCGATGCCCCGTATCGTTGCCATCATCCAATGTCTAGGCTGGGAGTGACTACCAGCGACCGGAGGTAGTCTCCAAATCCTTCTCGACAACGACAGTCAATTCGAGCGCTAGTAGTTACGCAGTTCTTCGTTGTCCACTTGATCGTTGCACCTGATGCCTCCAAATCGGCAACCAGAATCACATCTTCGTGAGCTGGCAACGGTTTGAAACCCCCGACTCGCAGGTAGGATTGCGCGCTGACACCCAGATTGGCCCCATGGATATGCCGGTGCCCCTCGACAGGGGTGTACAAGGAATCGTACCGGGTGCGAACGGGGTCAGGATGTAAAGACCAGTCATCGACTTTGACCGTACCGCAAACGGCATCAGTAGCGCAGTCCAATTGATCCGCTAACCAGGAAGGGGGTACAAGCGTGTCGGCGTCGGTAAAGGCAAGCCAGCGCGCACCTTGGCTCAACATGGCATCCGCACCTGCAGCCCTCGATTTTCCTACGTTGTGGAAATCCACGCTCAACGCCTGAACTGGATAGCTGCTAACGACTTGGGCAGTGCCGTCCGTGCAGGCGTCCATGACAATGACGATCCGAACAGGCTCACCGTCAAGCGCCGGATGAGCCGCAGCAGCAATCAGTGATTCGATGCATCCGGAGATAAAATCTTGTTCGTTATGCGCGGGGACAATGATTGCGATCATGGGCAAATCACCTGGGCGTTCCGACGTCGTGCTGGTTAAGGTCAAAAATCTGACCTATCTATCGAACGTTCGTTACAGATAGATATGACCAGCGGCGGTCGATTTAGCCCGCCATTCGTCGCCCGGCACCTTGCGCACAGCGACAGCACTCACGAGTCCGCTTGAACGAAATCCAGCGGATAAATCTCTTTTTTACTGGTGCCCATACGCACTCGCCCTGCTAGCGAGCGGCAGTCCACCGACTGGAAGCCCGGTGGAACTTGCCAGAGGCGGTATCCCTCTTCTGTAAGTGACCCATTACAAAAGGGATAGACCATGGAAATTTCAATTTTCTGGACGGCTTTGGCCGTGATTATTCTCCTGCTGGACATCTTTGTCTTGGCTAGTGTTTGGCGCAGCACAAAGAGCTCCAGCACCAAGCTTGGCTGGACAATATTGATCTTCATCTTGCCGCTAGTTGGATTGGGCATTTGGGGAATTGCAGGGCCAAGAGGCGTAGCTATCCCACCGACATCCGACAGCCACAGTAAAGGCTGAAGTCGATTCCATAAAAGCCTTCCGGCGCTGTCTGGCGCAGGTTAACGGAGACAACAATGTCAGATCCAAACTTGAACGATCTAGCAGGCGGCAGCAGTTACCCGCCCGAAAGCACCGATCCATTGAGCCCGGGCCGCACTGATTTGAACCCCAGTGATGAACCTGGCATAGATGATTTGCCTGATAACGACGGCGATACGCCAGAGGAAGAATCCCCCACCCCGTATGAGGAAGGTGTGCCCGACATGGATCCCGATAACGCTGAAATGGATGAGTCAAACCCCCGATAGCCTGAAGTTGCCACCCTCACTTATGCATCTACGAAAGGAGGCCAACCATGTTCAACCCAGCCACAGGTATGAAACCAGGCGAGCGCTACCGCGTGGAAAGCCTGGAGCGCACCCATCAGTTCACCGGTTTTTTCCTTGATGGCAAGTATTACCTCGACCCTGACCTGCTGACGGCTGTGGGTTGGCTGGAGGAGCAGCAGTTCCTTTATGACGATCTCGATGTTGCTGGGGAACCTGTGTTCCCGGATAGGGTGGCGGGGACTATCGATGGCCTCACGCTTACTCTAGTCGACGGGGCGGCCCTCTCTCTTACCAAGATCGACGTCGTCATCCCGTCTGAACCTGCGAATGAAAGCGGCCCTGCTCTCCCCGGCAGGCCCGTCGGCAGCATCCCTGGGCCCTAGTATGGAAAGGTAGTGGTCATTACCGGTGCCTCCAGTGGCATTGGCAGAGCCGCCGCGAAGGCATTTGGATGCAAGGGTGCACGCCTGGTGCTGGCCGCGCGTGATGAAGAGGCCTTGTTTGACGTTCTGGATGAATGCACGGAATGCGGCACCGATGCCGTCGCCGTCCTCACTGATGTCACCAGCAGTGAACAGATGCGGGCCTTGGCCGACAGTGCCGCAGCATTTGGTCATGGCCGGATCGATATCTGGATCAATAACGCTGGGGTAGGTGCCGTCGGTAGCTTTGAAGAAACGCCACTCGCCGCTCACGAACAGGTAATTCAAACCGACTTGATTGGCTATTTAAGGGGGGCCTATGTTGCGTGGCCCTATTTCAAGGCACAGCAATCCGGGATTCTCATCAACACGTTGTCTGTAGGTAGCTGGGTACCGCAGCCGTATGCAGCCGCGTACTCGGCGAGCAAATTCGGTTTACGGGGCTTGACCGAGGCGTTGCGAGGTGAGCTCACCGACTCGCCCGACATCCATATCTGCGATATCTACCCCGCGGTAATGGACACACCGGGCTTTCGAGACGGCGGTAATTTCACCGGTCACGCGCTCAAGCCGCCACCGCCGGTGTACGACCCTCATCTGGTGGCAAAAGCGATGGTTGCCTGCGCTGTCAAACCGCGGGCCAGCACCACGGTTGGAAGCGCCGCACGGGCAGCCCGCCTAGCGCACTTTCTCGTGCCTGGTTTCGGCTACCTATCCGGATGGCTCACCCGACGTGGAATACAGCGCAGCGCCCCGGCCTCCCGATCATCAGGCAACTTGTTTGCGCCTACAGACTTTATACGAAGCGTGGAAGGCGGATGGCGCAAGGCCAAGCCTGGCCACCGGATATTGATTGGGCTTGCTGCGGTGGCGCTCATAGGCGGCTGTGCAGGAGCACTGCTGCGAAAACGGCGTTGATCGTGCCATGAAGATGCGATGAAACCACGTCCGTCACGAATGGGTCAGATGAGGTGAGTCTGGAAACTCAGACGTTTAAAAACAATTAAAAGGACTGAATCATGAAAAACAAATTCTATGCTGCCGCCCTAGCCATCTCTGTATCCCTGGCTTCCCACGCCGCTTTTGCCGCGACCGACGCTGATGACTTTGTGGAAGACGCTTCAGCCAAGGGAGTAGCAGAAGTAGAAGCAGGGAAACTTGCCCAGGAAAAAGGTACCGCTGCCGATGTGAAAGCTTTCGGCGCCATGATGGTCAAAGACCACACAGCTGCCAATGAAAAGCTGAAATCCATTGCCGACCAGAAGAAGCTCGAGGTGTCTACAGACGCCGAGCTATTGGACAAGGCTAAAGCGATGATCCTGGATCTACGCTCGGCCAAATCATTCGACCAAGCCTACGCTAACAACCAGGTCAAGGCGCATGAAGCGACCATCGAAATCTTCGAGGACGAAATCAAGAATGGGGATGATGCTCAGCTGAAGGCCTTCGCCACCGAAACCCTGCCAAAGCTGAAGGCGCACCTTGAGCAAGCCAAAACCTTGGCCAAGGCTCATGGCGGCGATGCCGGCCAATAATCCACACTGCCGGAAATGTCCTGTAATCCGAAGGACATTACCGGCAATTTCACCGGCTTCTTTTGGCGATACAACTCACCGTCCCTCGCCGCTCGAAGCCTTATCATGAAGCTGCTGTGTCTGCTCCATGGCGTATCTGGTGCGAAGAAGAAGCTTGTTCCACTCGGCGATTGCGAATCCGATCTAGCTAGCGCGATTCAGAAACACCCGAGCGAACGCAGAGCCCGCTTCCACAGGCACATCGCTACCTATTTTTTTAACCGCCACAACCGCACCACATCCCGCGCCCGCTCGCGCAATAACCGTGGCGCATCAGCACAGGCATCCGCCAAGGTCATCGGCCCGGAGACGATGGCGAACGCGGCATCGATGCCATGCTCGTACAACGCCTGATAGCCCTCGCCCAAGGTCCCCGCCAGGATCACCACCGGCACGCCGTGGCGCTGGGCCAAACGGGCCACGCCCATAGGGGTCTTGCCGCGCAGCGTCTGGGCGTCGCAGCGGCCTTCGCCGGTGATGACCAGATCGGCGCCTCGGGCCTTGTCTTCCAGATCGACCAAGTCCGCGACCACCTCGACACCCGGGCGAAATTCGGCACCCAGAAATGCCTTGGCCGCGAAGCCCATACCCCCAGCGGCGCCCGCCCCGGGCTCATCACGCAGATCGTGATCGAGCACCTGGGCGCAGCAGTCGGCGAAGTGCACCAAGGCGTGGTCCAAGGCCTCGATCTGCTGGGGATTGGCGCCCTTCTGGCGGCCGAAAATGAACGACGCGCCGTGGGGCCCGCACAGCTGATTATCGACGTCGGCGGCGACGGAAAAGTGCAGCGCTTGCAAGCGTGGATCGAAGTGCGTCAGGTCGACCTGCGACAGTTGCGCCAATGCCACGCCGCCGGGGGGCAGTTCACTGCCGGAGAAATCGTAGAAGCGCACGCCCAGCGCCCGCAGCATGCCGGCGCCACCATCGTTGGTGGCGCTGCCGCCGATGGTGAGGATGATTTTCTCCGCCCCGGCCTCTACCGCTTCGAGGATCAATTGCCCGGTGCCGTAAGTGCAGCTGTGGGACGCGTCGCGTTGCTCCAGGGTGAGCAGTTGCAGGCCGCTGGCTTCGGCCATTTCGATGATGGCCGTGCGCGATTCTGGCAGCCAACCCCAGTGGGCGATGACCTCTGTGCCTAGCGGGCCGCGGACCGAGGCACGGCGACGCTCGCCGGGTAACACGGCGAGGATGGCATCGACAGTGCCTTCGCCGCCGTCGGCCATGGGGCACAGGATCAGCTCGGCATCCGGGAATGCGTCGCGCACGCCTTGCGCGATGGCGTTGGCGACGCCTTCGGCGCTGAGGCTGTCTTTGAAGGAGTCAGGGGCGATGACGATTTTCATTGAGCGCTCCAGGGGTTGTTATTGTAGGAAATAGGGGTCGGCAGGTTCGGCGGCGAAGGGGCCAGCAGCGGCATCACAGCCCTGACTCACAACGTATTCCCCGACCCCACCGCCTGCGTCACCAGCCAATCATGAATTGCCCGCCGCGAGGGGGTGTTCAATGCGCCTTCTCGGTAGGCCAACACATACTTTTTACGCGCCTTTATCGGCTGGCCGAACGGCACGATCAGCGAGCCCTGTTCCAGCTCGTTGGTGATCAACGCGCGACGGGCGATAGCCACGCCCATACCAAGGCGGGCGGCCTCGATGGTCAAGTGGTTGCGGTTGAAGGTGTGGCCCCGGCGCACGTTGATACCCTGAGCGCCGATGGCGGACAGGTAGAACTCCCATTCGGCATATTCGTAGCTGCCGCGCCAGGCGGTGATGTCGTGCAGCAGCGGGTAATGTACCAACTGGCCGGGCCCATCCAAAGGCGGCCGGTCCTCTAGCAGGCTGGGGGAGCACACCGGGAACAGCTCTTCCTCCAGCAACGGCGTGGTCATCAGCCCGGCGTAACTGCCGTCGTTGAGGTCGATGGCCAAGTCGAAATCATCGTCACGCAACGAACCACTGCTGTCCTCGGCGATGATGCGCAACTCCACGTCCGGGAAGCGTTGCTCCAGCGCCGGCAAGCGCGGCATCAGCCACTTGCTCAGGAACGAGGGAATACAGCGCAGCTTGAAGATGCCACCAATGGCGCCGGAATGCAGCAGGCGCAACTCGTCATCGATGCGGCTATGCACTTCATTGGCAACGATGGCCAGGCGCTGGCCCTGAGCGGTGAGCTCGAGGCCGCGGCCGACGCGGTGAAACAGCGCAAAGCCGAGGCGATCTTCCAGTTGTTTCATCTGCTGGCTGATCGCCCCGGGGGTCACATGCAATTCATCAGCGCAGCGGGTAAAGGACAAATGCCGCGCCGCGCAGGCGAAGACCTGCAACCAGGCATGCATCTGCGCGTTGAGAATCTTGCTCATTGTTGAGCCCCACTAAACGGTGACATAGGAACTATCGTTTGTTTGCGCATCGGATTCCACCAAAGATAGCCCCAGGGGTGGAAGCATCCATCACGCGATCATTATGGGTTCATCATGGCTATCAGTGTCTTCGACATGTTCAAAATCGGTATCGGCCCGTCCAGTTCGCATACGGTCGGGCCGATGCGGGCGGCGGCGCTGTTTACCGCTGAACTGCGCGAGCGCGGCAAGCTCGGCCTGGTCGAACGTATCGAAGCGCGGCTGTATGGATCGCTGTCGGCCACGGGTATCGGCCATGGCAGCGACCGAGCGACGCTGATGGGATTGATGGGCGAATGGCCTGACCAGGTCGACCCCGTTGCCGTAGCGGGGCGTGTCGACGAGGTGATCGCCCGCCAGTGCCTGTCGCTGGGCGCCGAGCATGCCGTGGTCTTCGACTGGCAGCGCGACATGCGTCTGCTGGAGGAGAGCCTGCCCTATCACCCTAACGGCATGACCCTGCTGGCCTATTTGCAGAACGGCCAGTGCATCGAGCAGACCTACTATTCAGTCGGCGGCGGTTTCGTCATCGACGCAGCCCAGGCCGCGAGTGGCAAGCTCGACAGTGACACCACCGAACTGCCCTACGACTTCAACTCGGCAGCGCAGTTGCTGAACCTGTGCGCGCAAACCGGCATGAGCATCGCCACATTGATGATGGAGAACGAAAAGACCTGGCGCAGCGAGGACGAAATTCGCAGCAAAATCGATTTCATCTGGCAGGCCATGCGCCGTTGCGTCGACCAGGGCCTGAATGCCCAGGGTATCTTGCCGGGAGGCTTGAACGTGAGGCGCCGCGCCTGGCGCCTGCACCAGAGTCTGCAGGAAATCGGCAAGCCGAACGTCATCGGCTCGACGCTCAGCGCCATGGAGTGGGTCAACCTGTTCGCCCTCGCGGTGAACGAGGAGAACGCTGCGGGCGGGCGCATGGTCACCGCGCCTACCAACGGTGCGGCGGGGATCATCCCGGCGGTGCTACACTACTACATGAAATTCAACCCTGAAGCCTGCGCCGACGATGTCGTGCGGTTTTTCCTGGCGGCGGCTGCGGTGGGTATTCTGTGCAAGAAAAACGCGTCGATTTCCGGCGCTGAAGTGGGCTGCCAGGGCGAAGTCGGCTCGGCCTGCGCCATGGCCGCCGCCGGCCTGGCCGAGGTGCTGGGAGCCACGCCCAAGCAGGTCGAGAATGCAGCGGAAATCGGCCTGGAACACAACCTCGGCCTGACCTGCGATCCGGTCGGCGGGCTGGTCCAGGTGCCGTGCATCGAGCGCAATGCGATTGCTGCGGTGAAGGCTATCAATGCGGCGCAGATGGCATTGCGCGGTGATGGCGATCACTTTATTTCGCTTGATCATGCCATTCGCACGATGCGCGATACCGGCGCGGATATGCATGACAAGTACAAGGAGACGTCGCGGGGTGGGTTGGCGGTGAATCTGGTTGAGTGTTGATTTGCGGATTTTGTGATGGGACTGATGTAGCAACAGGCAATAAAACCAGGGTAGCGGACACCGGGCGCTAACGGTATAACGGCGAACCCGGCCCGCTTTCGCAGGTCTGAGGTACAGCACGGGCCTTTTGCCTGTATTGTGGCGACTTCCCTCAGGAGATATTCATGCGCATCCCTTTCCGTGTCGTTGGTGGTGTTCTGGTTGCTGTGCTGCTCACCCAGATTACGGCGTGCGGTACCCTCTTCTGGCCTGACCGCCGTGGCCAGATCGAAGGCAAGATCGACCCTCTGGTCGCCGGCCTCGATGCCATCGGTATTCTGTTTTATGTGATCCCCGGCCTGATCGCCTTCGGTGTCGACTTCGCCACGGGCGCTATCTACCAGGAAGGCGGCAAGACCGCACAGGTCGCGCCGGAAAAACTTCAGCAGGCGATCGGCGCCGATGGCAAGGTCGACCGCAGCAAGCTGCAGGCCATCCTGCAAACCGAGTTGGGCCGCAACCTGCCGCTCGACGACCCGCGCCTCATCGAACACCGCGGCAGCGCGCAGCAACTGGCTGCGTACGGCCTCATCCCCGCCGCCTGACCCGAGTTCTAGATGACACCGACCGATCGCCACGTCAGCCTGCTGCGTCTCGCCACTCGCGCTTCTCTCACAGTGGCGGGCACGCTGATCGTCGCCAAGGCGATCGCCTGGTGGCTCAGTGGGTCGGTGAGCCTGTTGGCGGGCCTCACCGACTCCGTCCTCGACGGCGCGGCCTCCTTTCTCAATCTGCTGGCAGTGCATTACGCGCTGCGCCCCGCCGATGAAGATCACCGCTATGGTCACGGCAAGGCCGAGGCGATGGCGGGCATGGCGCAGGCGATGTTCGTTGCCTTCAGCGGCGTGGTGATCGCGGTCCAGGCCGTCGAGCGGCTGCGCCATCCCGAACCTATGGGCCAGGCCGATCTCGGTATCGCGGTGATGGTGCTGTCGCTGATCATGACGGCGGGGCTGCTGCTGATTCAGCACAAGGTCATCAAGGAAACCGGTTCGACGGCGATCCGCGCGGACTCGCTGCACTACCGCTCCGACATGATGCTCAACACCAGTATTCTGGTGGCCCTGGTGCTGTCGCGCTTCGGTTGGGCTCAGCTGGACGCGTGGTTTGGCCTGGGGATCTCTCTCTACATACTCTGGAGCGCGGTGCACATCGCGCGCGAGAGCAGCGCCATCCTGATGGACAAGGAGCTGCCGTTAGACGTCAGCGAGCAGATGCTGACGCTGGCGTGCAGCGTACCTGGAGTGTTGGGCGCCCATGATTTGCGCACGCGGATGTCGGGCAATCACTGGTTCGTGCAATTGCACCTGGAACTGCCGGGGCAATTGACCCTGTCGGCTGCGCACGCCTTGTGCGACAAGGCCGAGGCAGCCATCCACGCCGAGTTCCCGTTGGCCGAGGTGCTGGTACACGCCGACCCCAAGGAAACCCCGACGACCGACGCTCCGGGCGCGCCACTGGTGGTGTGATCGTCAGTTGACCTGGTAGCCGCGGCTGGCCAGGCAATTGCCCATGTTCTGACGGTACACGTAAGCCACCGAATCAGCTGGCGCGTAGGTCGCGGTGGCCGGGTCGAAGCCGCTCTGCTGCGCGGCATAGCGCTGGCAATCGTAACGATCCTGCTCCATCTGCGACGGGCTCTGGCCGTTGGCCGGGTAGAACGACACGTCGATGCCGCCCGTCTGCGCTGGCTGCGGTTGAGACTCCGGCACACCTTGTGGCGGATTGACTACCACGTAATCCTGGCTGTCATCCATGTACTGGTAGTAGGTGCCTGCCGCGAGGAAGAACACCGCGCCGCCAATCCACATGCGGGTCGCATAGTCCGGCAACTCGCGCGTACGAATGCCATAGGGCGGCGCTACCACTACATAGCGCGGACCTTGCGGACGGTACCAGTAGCCGCCGGAATAGAAGAAGTCCTGGCCACGGTACGGCACGCGGTATTGTTGACCGGGAAAGCGATCAATGGTGTAGCCCGGACGATACTGCGGTCCTGGTCCCCAGCCGTTACCCCGACCTGGTCCACCAGGTCCGCGGCCATCATTGCCGCGACCAGGGCCGTAATCGCCCCGTGGCCCTTCGTTGTTACCGCGAATCGGCTGCTGCGTCTGCCACACCACGCCTGGCTTGCCCTGGATCGCCGGGCCATCCTGGCGGCCTGGTTGAGGCGCCGGCACTTGCGGGCCATGGCTTTGCTGTTCCTGCACGCGCTGGGCCTGACGCTGGTTGAATTCCTGCTGGCGCTGCTGCCATTGGGTCTGCTGCTGTTGCTGCTGCTGACCGCGTTGCTGCTCTTGTTGCTGGCCACGCAGTTCGCGTTGCTGTTGCTGCACCTGCTGCTGCATCTGTTGCTGCTGGCCACGCTGCTCCTGCTGCTGGTTGCGTTGCTGCTCTTGCACCCTCTGCTGCATCTGTTGCTGGACCTGCTGACCTTGCTGCTGACCACGTTGCTCTTGTTGTGGGGCGCGGTTCTGCCCGCCCCCTTCTGGCCGATTTTGCGGACCGTTGTCGTCGGCCCAGGTTTGAGCACTCACGCTCAGGTACAGCAAACCGACGCCAGCCAGGCGCCAGATGGGCGAATTCATGGATTCCTCACGGGATAGGGCGGTACAGATAAGACTGGAAAACAGGCATGCGGTTCGCGCGGCCTGGCCCAGATGGCAAAATTATTATCGGCCGTGTATGCGCTTTTGATAATGAAATCTGCGCATAAAAAAAGGGAGACCCGTCGGCCTCCCTCGATGAACTTCGTCCTGGCGCGACGCTTTTGGCATCGGCTCACATCACGCCGTCTTCTGGACAGTGTGCAGCCCGGGGGCCAGCCCGACCCGGTGGGGTTGGCGGCCGCAGCCGGCCTGCTTGGGCCTGCTGCTGTGGACTCGTGTCCGGGCAGTGATTCTGTGTATAAGCATAGAGCCGTACGATGAGGACAGGATTGCGAAATGTGCTCACAAAATCACTGCTTGCGCAATTTTTCGCTGCGGATAGATAATCCCACGCAATCGCTATCATTCAGGGCCGTGTAATGAGCAAGCTGGACCGCTACGACTTGAGCATCCTTGCTGAACTGCAGCGCGATGCGCGCATCTCCAACCAGGAACTGGCCGAGCGTATCGGCCTGTCGCCTTCACCCTGCTCGCGGCGGGTCAAGCAGTTGGAGGATGACGGCTATATCTCCCGTCAGGTAGCCCTGCTGGACCGCAAAAAGCTCGGGTTGAGCCTGACGGCCTATGTGCTGATCGGCATGGACCGCCACACTCCGGAGCGTTTCGAGCATTTCGAGGCGGCCATACGCACTCTGCCCCAGGTGATGGAATGCAGCCTGGTGACGGGGATGGATGCTGACTACCAATTGAAGGTGGTGGTGCCGGACATGGACCACTACCAGAAGCTGCTGCTCGGGCACCTGACCCGTATCGACGGCGTGACCAGCGTGCGCTCCAGCTTTGTGCTCAATCAGGTGCTGGCGAGCACGGAGTTGCCGTTGTTGCATTTGCGCGGGTGATCCGGCGGCGAGCCTGCTGACGCCTTCGCCGCTGAACGCGCCACCTTGCTCCCACAGATGTCGACTTGCGCTTGGTCCACACTGTGGGCAGCAAAGCTGCTCGCAAAGTGGCGCGCGCGAACTAAAGCCGAGCCGGCACCTCGCGCCACTGCCCTTGTTCGAGGCCATCCAGCGTCCACGGACCGATGGCCACGCGCACCAGGCGCAAGGTCGGCAGCCCCACGGCGGCGGTCATCCGCCGCACCTGGCGATTGCGTCCTTCCTTGATCACCAACTCCAGCCAGTGCGTCGGCACACTCAATCGAAAGCGTACCGGCGGATCCCGCGGCCATAATGCCGGCTCCTCCAACATGCGCGCCTGGGCGGGCAAGGTCATGCCGTCGTTGAGCTCGACACCTTCGCGTAGCCGCTGCAATTGCTCGTCGGTGGGCGAACCTTCTACCTGCACCCAGTACGTCTTGGCCAACTTGTGTTTGGGGTCGGCGATCCGCGCCTGCAGTTGTCCGTCGTTGGTCAACAGCAGCAAGCCTTCGCTGTCGCGGTCCAGGCGACCGGCCGGGTACACACCCGCCACGTCGATGAAATCCTTGAGCGTCGCCCGCCCTTCGCCATCGCTGAACTGGGTCAGTACATCGAACGGCTTGTTGAACACCAGCAAGCGCGGCTCGGCAGGCGGTGCTTTGGCCACACGGCGATTGGCAGACGCAGGCGCGCCCTGGCGACGAGACGCAGGCCGGGCGGCGGCCGGGCGGGGAGGTTTGGACATGGACGAGGATTCACGGGCAGCAGGGCCGCCTATGCTAGTGGGCCGGGTGCCTTTGAGCAAATGCCGGGAGATCGAGGGAGACCTTGACGGCCCCTTCGCGGGCAGAGCCCGTTCCCACAGGAATACGCAGATCCACTGTGCAAGCAAGGCTCGCCCGCGAAGGGGCCCGCGATAACGATGAAGATATCGCAGACCACTCCTTTCAGCGGAACGGCGGCTCGTCGAAGCTGCGCAGTTTGCGCGAGTGCAACGAGTTGAGCTGATTGCGCAGCAGATCAAGCGCGGCGATGCCGATCTTCAAGTGCTGGCTGACCGCGCGGTTATAGAAGGCGTTGGCCGAGCCCGGCAGCTTGATCTCGCTGTGCAGCGGTTTGTCCGACACACACAACAGCGTGCCATAAGGCACCCGCAAACGGTAACCCTGGGCGGCGATGGTACCGCTCTCCATGTCCACCGCCACGGCACGCGACAGGTTGATCAGCGGCCGCTCCTGCGCCCAACGCAGCTCCCAGTTACGGTCGTCGTAGGTCAGCACGGTGCCGGTGCGCAAGCGCTTTTTCAGCTCGTCGCCGCGTTCACCCGTCACCTGCGCCGCCGCCTCTTGCAGGGCCATCTGCACTTCGGCCAGGGCCGGGATCGGGATATTGGGTGGCAATACCCGATCCAGAATACCGTCCTGACGCATGTAGGCGTGAGCCAGCACATAGTCGCCGATGGTCTGCGACTGACGCAGGCCGCCGCAATGACCGATCATCAGCCAGCAGTGCGGACGCAGCACCGCGAGGTGGTCGGTGATGTTTTTGGCGTTGGATGGGCCGACGCCGATATTGACCAGCGTGACACCGTCGCCATCGGCCGCGATCAAGTGGTACGCGGGCATCTGGTAGCGGTGCCAGACCACGCTGTCGACCAGGGCCTGAGCCTCGGTCTGGTCCATGCCCTTGTCGATGATGACGTTGCCGGGCATGACCATACGCACGAAGCGCGGATCGCTCTGCAATTGCTCGAGGCCGTGGCTGACGAACTGGTCGACGTAGCGATGGTAGTTGGTCAGCAGGATCCACGGCTGCACGTGCCGCCAGTCGCTGCCGGTGTAGTGCACCAGGCGACGCAAGGAGAAGTCCACCCGCGCGCCGTCGAACAGTGCCAGCGGCAACGGATCGACGTTGGCCCAGTCGTAGAGGCCATCAGCGATGCCATCGGTGGCGGCGGACAGGTCGGTGCTCGGGAACACCCGCGCCAGCGCTGCGGCGGTGACACCGGTGCCGGCCAGCTCATCGCCTTGGTCGACGACATACGGATAAGGGATGTTCTGCTCGCTGACGCCCACTTCGACCTTGACCTCGAAGTCGCGCATCAACGGGCGCAATTGCTCGACCAGGTACTTGCGGTAGGCGGCCGGCTGGGTCACGGTCACCGAATAGACGCCTGGGGCCTGCAGCTTGGCGTAGGCGCGGGTAGTACTGGGCACTTCGCCGTGGAATTCGTAGGTAATGCGCAATTCGGGATAGCGGAACAGCGCGCGCTCGGCAGCGTCGGGTTCGCTGCGATCCTTGAGATAACGCTTGAGTGCCTGGCTCAGAGACTGGGTCGCCTGATCGTGCAGCAGGGCGAGCTGGTCGACGGCTTGCTCGGCGGTTTCAACGACAACGAAAGCTGGGGCAGTTTGGGTCACGGTGCACGTCCTTTCTGATCTTGCAGAGCTGCATCTTGCCTGTATCCGGTTGATGTGTCGCGTTTTTCCAGACACCACTCCGGTGGGCGCGGACTCAGCCCGCGAAGCTTCTCGACTTTCCAACATCCACAAAGCTTCGCGGACAGAAGCCGTTCCCACCGGGTTATAGCGGCATTGCCCGCTGGACGAGCGCAGCGGCATCGACGCCCCGCGGCAATGCGCCATAGGTGCGCCCACTGCCCTCCAGACGGCTGGCGATAAAGGCATCGCTGACCAGGCTGTCGCCCGCCTCCAGGAGCAATTTGGCTTGCAGCGCCAGGGCGATGTCTTCGGTCAGTTGCCGTGCACGGTATTGCGCGTCCTGGGGGTCGGCAAAGGCCGCGCGCAGACGCCCGATATGCGTGGCCAGGTGCCGGTCGCCATGGCCATCGCCCAGCTCGGCGAACAGGCTGTCGAGCACCCCAGGCTCCTTGGAAAGCGCTCGCAGCACGTCCAGGCACTGGACGTTGCCCGACCCCTCCCAGATCGAATTCACCGGTGCCTCGCGGTACAGTCGCGGCAGGATACTGTCCTCCACATACCCCGCGCCGCCCATGCATTCCGCCGCTTCATTGATCATCGCCGGCGCGCGCTTGCAGATCCAGTACTTGCCCACCGCCGTCACCAGCCGAGCGAAGCGCGCCTGCTGCGGATCCCCCAGTTGGTCCAGCGCCTGGCCCATGCGCAGGGTCAACGCCAGCGCCGCCTCGCTCTCGAGCGCCAGATCGGCCAGCACGTTCTGCATCAAGGGCTGCTCGGCCAGCACCCGCCCGCCCACACGTCGATGGGCACAGTGATGCGCCGCCTGGGTCAAGGCCTGGCGCATCAGCGCGCTGGAACCGATCATGCAATCGAAACGGGTCATGGCGACCATCTCGATGATGGTCGGCACACCGCGGCCTTCCTCACCGATCATCCACGCCAGGGCGCCGCGAAACTCCACTTCGCTGGAAGCATTGGAGACGTTGCCGAGCTTGTCCTTGAGGCGCTGGATATAGAATTCGTTGCGGGTGTTGTCCGGGCGATGACGTGGCAGCAGGAAGCAGCTCAGGCCCTTGTCGGTCTGCGCGAGGGTTAGGAAGGCATCGCACATGGGAGCCGAACAGAACCACTTGTGGCCCAGCAGTTCATAGGCCTGCCCGGGCCCCGGCGCGCCCACCGGGTAAGCCCGAGTGGTGTTGGCGCGCACGTCGGTGCCGCCCTGCTTCTCGGTCATGGCCATGCCGATAGTAGCGCCGCTTTTGAGGCCGACTTCCAGGTTGCGTGGGTCGTAGTGGGTCGAGAGCACCTTGGGCAGCCAGCGCTCGGCCAGCTCCGGCTGCAAGCGCAGCGCGGGCACGCAGGCGAAGGTCATGGTCAACGGACAGCCGCTGCCTGCTTCGGCCTGAAAGTGCAAGTACGCCAGCCCCGCCCGCGCCACGTGAGCGCCCGCCTGCGGATCGGTCCAGGGCAGCGATGGCAGGCCATGTTCGATCGCCGTGGCCATCAGTTGATGGTAAGCGGGGTGATATTCCACCAGGTCGAGTCGGTGGCCATAGCGGTCATGACTGCTGAACACAGGTTTGTTGCGATTGGCCAGGAACCCGGCGGTCATCAGCGGCCCGCCCGCCAGTGCGCCGTAGCCCTCAAGCCGGGGGGCAGCCCAACCGGCGCCGAAGCGCTGGGTCCATTGCTGCAGCGGCAGGTCGGCCAGGTAGAGATTGAGGCCGTCCAGGGAGGGCGGCTGATTGCTGACTTCGTGGGTTTCGGCGAACTGATGGAGATTCATCACGGGCGGCTCCGACGGGTCGATGCCCCAGTGAATCACGGGCATCGCCCCGATCAAAGAGGCAAAACCGCCTAACCGCCGACCTGCTCGCTTTGTTTATGTGCCAACAGCCAGCTGTGCAGCAGGCTTTGCAGCTCTTCGAAACGCACCGGCCGATGCATGCATTCGGTCATTCCGGCCGCCAGGTAACGGTCGCGGTCACTGCGTTCGAGGCTGGCGACGATCCCCAGCACGGGGATGTCCTTGGTGCGCGGCACTTCACGCAAGCGCGCGCAGACGACCGCGCCATCGGTCATGGGTGAGTGACAATCGAGCAACACCGCATCGAAGTTCTCGCTCTGCATCTGCTCGATGGCCGCGTTGGCACAGTCGGCAGTGCGCACCCGATAGCCGAGCTTGAGCAGCATTCCGCGCAACACTAGCTGGTTGACGCTGTTGTCATCGATCAGCAACAGCGTGCAATCGTGCGCCGAGCGCCGCGTGCTTTCGGGCAGCTTGCGCGAGATGGTCGTATGCATCGGCAGCGGTTCGACCACCGCCAGCTTGACGGTCAGGGTGAAACAGCTGCCCCGCCCGGGTTCCGATTGATGGTGCAACTGACCACCAATCAACTCCGCCAGTTGTCGGCAGATCGCCAGGCCAATCCCCAGGCCGCCGTACTCGCGGGTCATGGAGCTGTCGACTTGATAGAAGCGCTGGTAGAGGGTGTCTTCGTCCAGATAGCTGAAGCCGATACCGGTGTCGATGATCTTGAAGGTCAGCGCCAGGTTGTTCTCGTCATCGACCTCGCCCAGCACCTGCAGACGCACTACGCCCTGGCGGGTGAACTTCACGGCATTGTCGAGCAGACAGCTCAGGCACAGCGCCAGCTTGCGCGAGTCGCCTACCAGCTTGTCGGGCAGGATGCTGAGGATATCCAGGGCGAAGGCCAGGCCCTTGTTGTGAGCCTGGCGGGCGAATTGCAAATGCACGCCATCCAGCAGCCCCTGCAGGCGGAACGGCTCGTGACGGGGGTAGAGCTTGCCGGCCTGCAGCTCGGTGAGGATAAGGATGTCGTCGACCATGCGCATCATGTCGCGTGCCGAGGTGGCGGCAGTCTGCTGATACTGCTCGAGCTCGATATTCATCGGCACCGTCTGCATCAGCTCCAGCGAGCCGATCACGCCGTTCATGGGGGTGCGCAGTTCGTGGGTGACGGTGGCCAGGAACTCGTCCTTCAGGCGGTTGCTGTTGGACAGCTGCTGGTTGAGCAGCTCGAGCTTGTGCCCAGCCTCCACCAGAATCCGCGACTGCTCTTCGCGCATGGCATTGATGCGGTCGGCAAGGGCCAGCGATAGCAGCCCGACCTCCAGTGCCGAGCCCAGTTGGCTGGAGTACATGGTGATGAATATATTGGGCAGATAGCCCAGCACCATCAAGGTGTTGACCACGCCGCCGGCGAGGAAGGCGGTCCAGGCGATCATGAAATAGCGCGCCTGGCGCTGCCCCCGCCACCAGGCCTTGACCCCAGCGCTGAAGATCACCACGGTGAACAGCAGCGCGAGCAATGTGGCCAGGCGCAGCGCCAGACCATAACTGGCACCCAGCGACATCACCATCACTACGAGACCGTAGACCATCAGCCCCTTGAGCAGCCAATCGAAGACGCGGCTGTGCTCGCGGGTCTGCAAAAAGCTGCGCGAGAACTGGCAGCCGAAAAACGCCGCAGCGCCAATCAGCAACGGGGTCGCGGCGTTGGCCCACCAAGGATTCTCGGGCCACAGGAACTCGACGCCGGCACCATTGACCGACACCTGATAAAGGCCGAACGAGGCGATGTAGAGGATGTAATAGAGGTAGCTGGTGTCACGCACGCTGAGGTAGATGAACAGGTTGTAGACCAGCATCCCCAGTAACACGCCGTAGATCATCCCCAATACGTAAAGGCGCTCGGGCTGGGCCTCGAGGTAGGCGTTGCTTGACCACAGGGTCAGCGGTACCTGCACAGAGCCTTCGCTCTGCACGCGCAGGTAGAGGGTCTGCGCCTGTTGCGGCACAAAGGGGATGTCGAACACGAAGTTGTTCTGGCGGATCACCCGGTTCGAGTAGGGCAAGGTGTCGCCGGTGACTTGCGAACGATAAAAGTGCCCGTCGGCATCGGCCTGATAGAGCTCGACGTGGTCCATCGGCGGATAGGCCAGTTCAAGCAGCCAGTTGCGCGCTACCCCGCTTTGCCGGGGCGCATAGCGCAGATCGAGGCGGATCCAGAATGCCGACTTGGAATAGCCGGCGTTGAGGACCTCATCCGTGTTGCGATGAAATCGCGCCTGGGCTTCAGGCGCACTAACCTCATCGATGGTCGCCTCGCCACTGCTGTCCTCGAGGACCTGCATCGTGCGCCCCAGGGGCAGGCTACGAGTGGACTCGTCGAAATCGACGGCGCTGGCCAGCATGGGCAGCCAGGTAAAAAGTAATATCAGCAAATAGCGCATACAGCCCCGGGGAAGCCTGTCAGGTACGTCGGGAAGCCCCCATTCCCTTTGAGACGACGTCACCCGCAGTGCCTGTTATTCAATATGGCTGCATCCTAGCATAGCTATAAGGTTGTGTAGGACGCGAATGAAAATATCGATTCCAAGGCTCTATTCCGGACCTTTCAGCCGATAATACACGAGTCGCCACATAGACTTTCCGACGAAGTAACTGGCTATATGCCATCAAGCGCGCACCCTCCTCCATCGACCCCCGCTCGTGATAAGCTCGCCCACCATGAATATTTATAGCTCACGCCCCGTAGTTCTTTGCCTCTCCGGCCACGATCCCAGTGGTGGCGCCGGTCTGCAGGCCGATATCGAAGCGCTCATCGCCCAGGGCTGTCACGCAGCGCCCGCTGTAACTGCGCTGACGGTGCAGGACACCGTCAATGTCAGCGATTTTCGCGTGCTTGATCGCGAGTGGGTGCTGGCCCAGGCCAACGCCGTGCTCAACGATTCCACGGTGGCAGCCGTCAAGCTGGGCATGCTCGGCTCGCTGGAGATGGTCGACACGGTGGTCGAGCTGCTGCTGGCCAATGCGCATCTGCCGATGGTCTGCGACCCTGTGCTGCGCGCCGGTGGCGGCGGTCGGCTGGGCAAGGATGAGGTCGGATACGCCATGCGCGAACGGCTGTTGCCACTCGCGACCATCGCGACGCCCAATCTGCCCGAAGCGCGCATCCTCGCGGAATTGCCGCAAGGCAGCGCCGACGAGTGCGCCGATAAACTGCTGCCCTATGTGCGGCATCTGTTGATCACCGGCGGCCATGGCGACGAGCAACAGATCCATAACCGTTTGTACAGCCGCGATGGCAGCTGCCAGACCTACACCTGCGAGCGCCTGCCCGGCAGCTATCACGGCTCGGGCTGCACCTTGGCCAGTGCCCTGGCCGGCCGCCTGGCATTGGGCGAGCAACTGGGCAGCGCGGTCAAAACGGCGCTCGACTATACTTGGCGCACGCTGCGCGATGCCGAACAGCTGGGCAAAGGCCAGTTCGTGCCGCGCCGGCTGCCTTTAGACTTCTGTTCCTGATCGGAGCACCCACCGGTGCTCCCCGCCCTGAGTCCAGCGCCGCTGGACCCTACCCCGATCGGATCGCGACGCAAGAGGCTTGCTGCATGAAACTACGTGGCCTGTATGCCATTACCGACGGCCAGTTGCTGGCTGGTAAATTCATCAAGTACGTGACGGCCGCGCTCGATGGCGGCGTCACGCTGCTGCAGTACCGCGACAAAAGCACGGATGAGGCCCGCCGTCTGCGCGAGGCCGAGACCCTGCTCAAGCTGTGCGAGCCCTACAAGACCCGCCTGATCATCAACGACGACGCCGAACTGGCAGCGCGTCTTGGCGTCGGCGTGCATCTGGGCCAGACCGACGGCCCGCTGACACCTGCCCGTGCACTGCTGCGCCCGCAGTCGATCATCGGTTCGACCTGCCACGGCAGCCTCGAGATGGCTCGCCAGGCCGCGCGTGAAGGCGCGAGCTACGTGGCCTTCGGGGCATTTTTTGCCTCATCGACCAAGCCGGAAGCCCAAGTCGTGCCCCTCGACGTACTGGCCCAGGCCAGGGCCGAGCTGAAGCTGCCGATCTGCGTGATCGGCGGCATCACCCTCGCCAACGCCCCGCAGCTGGTGGAAAACGGTGCCAGCCTGCTGGCGGTGATCAGCGACCTGTTCGGCGTCGATACAACGGCTGAAGTCACCCGCCGCGCCCGCGCCTTCAATGAATTGTACAAGTCTGCCTGACGGCCTCGCGCCCATCAGCCACCTGTCTACTGAGAGTTATTGCCATGTCCCGCTCCGAATCGCTGTTCGCCAATGCCCAGAAACACATCCCCGGTGGCGTCAACTCGCCGGTCCGTGCATTCAAGAGCGTCGGCGGCACGCCGCTGTTTTTCAAGCATGCAGCAGGCGCCTATGTGACTGACGAGGACGACAAGCGTTATGTCGACTACGTCGGCTCGTGGGGGCCGATGATCCTCGGCCACAGCCACCCGGATGTCCTCGACGCCGTCCGCCGCCAGCTCGAACACGGCCTGTCCTACGGCGCCCCGACCGAGCTGGAGACGCTGATGGCCGAGCGTGTCTGTGCCATCGTGCCGTCGATGGAAATGGTGCGCATGGTCAGCTCCGGCACCGAAGCCACCATGAGCGCGATCCGCCTGGCCCGTGGTTTTACTGGCCGCGACAGCATCATCAAGTTCGAGGGCTGCTACCACGGTCACTCCGACAGCCTGTTGGTCAAGGCGGGCTCGGGAGCTTTGACCCTGGGCGTGCCGAGTTCGCCCGGCGTGCCTGCGGCATTCGCCAAACATACCCTGACCCTGCCCTTCAACGACCTCGGCGCCCTCGAGCAGATGCTGGGCGAAGTCGGCGAAGAAGTCGCCTGCATCATCGTCGAGCCGGTGGCCGGCAACATGAACTGCGTGCCGCCTGCGCCGGGCTACCTGGAGGGCCTGCGCCGCCTGTGCGACCAGCACGGCGTGGTGTTGATTTTCGATGAAGTGATGACTGGTTTCCGTGTCGCCCTGGGCGGCGCTCAGGCTTATTACAACGTGACACCGGACCTGAGCACTTTTGGCAAGATCATCGGAGGCGGCATGCCAGTAGGCTGCTTTGGCGGCAAGCGCGAGATCATGTCGCATATCGCGCCGCTGGGCCCGGTCTACCAGGCAGGGACGCTGTCGGGTAACCCGCTGGCGATGGCCGCCGGCTTGAAGACTCTCGAACTGATCAGCCGCCCGGGCTTTCACGCTGAATTGAGCGACTACACTACGCGCATGCTCGATGGCCTGCAGCAACGTGCCGACGCCGCTGGCATCCCGTTCGTGACCACCCAGGCGGGCGGCATGTTCGGCCTGTACTTCAGCGGTGCCGACGACATCGTCACCTTCGACGACGTGATGGCCAGCGATGCCGAGCGCTTCAAGCGCTTTTTCCACTTGATGCTCGAGGGCGGTGTGTACCTGGCGCCGAGCGCGTTCGAGGCCGGCTTCACGTCGATCGCCCATGGTGATGCCGAGCTGAAAATCACCCTCGATGCTGCCGAGCGAGCCTTCGCCAAGCTCAACGACTGACTTTGAAACACCTGTGGGAGCGGGCTTCATTTCAGAAAAAACCGCAAAGACTTTGTAACCAGGCCCCGGCTTATTTCATAATGTACCTACAGTATTTACAGGACGGGCTAGCCCGCATCCTTGCAGAGGTAAGTCGATCCCCATGAACCGCACCGGCCGCGCCCTTGCTTTGGGCTGCCTGTTGCTCCTTCAACCCCTGCTGGCGCAGGCAGGGGGAAACTCGTTGCTGATACCAGCGACGGGCCGGTGCACCCTCAATACTCAGCCCGAGAACCTACCGCAGGCGCTCTCCGCGTGTCAGCAAGCGGCGAAGTCCGGAGACGCGCAGGCGCAATATGAGCTGGGCGAGTTCTATTACGACGGCAAAAATGGCCCGCGCGACCTGACCCAAGCGCTCAACTACTTCGAGCAGGCCTCGCTGCAGGGCCATGCCGACGCGCAATATCATCTGGGGATCATGTTCTTCCGCGGCGAAGGCGTGCCGGCCAATAACGTTCAGGCCTATATCGTGCTGAAGATGGCGGCCGTCAATGGCCAGGAAGATGCGCTGGATACCGCTGATCAGGTGTCGGCGCAAATGAAGCGCGAAGAACTCGAAGTGGCCACTCAGGTGCTGGGGCAGATCTTCCGCAAATACCTGCTGGAGCTGCAAACGGCTGACGGGCGTACGCCGTTCGCACCGCTGCCCTGAGAGCTTCGCGGGCAGAGCCGGCGCCAACAGGGATAGCGTTTCTACCCCGTGGGCGTTGCGAGAGGCTATCAGGATTTACTTTTCAGGCATGGGCATCGGGAACGGCATGACATTGCTGACGCCGCGCGCCTCACTGATTTTCGGCGTACCCAGTCGCTCGACTTCGTCGATGCGCACGATCGAATGCATCGGCACGAAACTGCGCACCACCCCTTCGAACTGCGCCTTGAGCTTCTCTTCGCTAGGGTCGACGACCAGTTGGCTGCGCTCGCCGAACACGAACTCCTCGACCTCGAGAAAGCCCCACAGATCGCTTTGATAGATCTGCTTGGCATACATCTCGAATACTTGGCCCTGGTTGAGGAAAATCACTTTGTAGATTGGAGCTTCGCGTTTGGTCATCGTGGGCAGGTAACGGCATGAGGACTGGAAAGAGGGCGCAAACTATAGCACAGCCGCCCGGCAGGCAATCCCCGATAGCACTGCCGCCCCCTATCAAGTGCGCGACCACACCCCTATAATGCGCGGTTCTTTGAATGACCAGATGATCCAGCATGGCCAAGAAGCTTTATATCGAAACCCACGGTTGCCAGATGAACGAGTACGACAGCTCGCGCATGGTCGATCTGCTGGGTGAACATCAAGGCCTGGAAGTCACTGCCCGCGCTGAAGACGCCGATGTGATCCTGCTCAACACCTGCTCGATCCGCGAGCGGGCGCAGGACCGCGTGTTCTCGCAACTGGGCCGCTGGCGCGAACTGAAACTGGAAAAACCCGACATGGTGATCGCCGTCGGTGGCTGCGTCGCCAGCCAGGAAGGCCAGGCCATCCGCGACCGCGCGCCCTACGTCGACGTAGTATTCGGCCCGCAGACGCTGCACCGGCTGCCAGAAATGATCAACGCCGTGCGCACCACCAAGCTGCCACAGGTGGACATCTCGTTCCCCGAGATCGAAAAATTCGACCACCTGCCCGAACCGCGCATCGATGGCCCCACCGCCTATGTATCGATCATGGAAGGCTGCAGCAAGTACTGCACCTTCTGCGTGGTGCCCTATACCCGCGGCGAAGAAGTCAGCCGGCCGTTCGACGACGTGCTGGGTGAAATCATCCACCTGGCCGACAACGGCGTGCGTGAAGTGACGATGCTGGGGCAGAACGTCAACGGTTATCGCGGGCTGACCCACGATGGCCGCCTGGCCGACCTCGCCGAGCTGATCCGCACCGTGGCCACCATCGAGGGTATCGAGCGCATCCGCTACACCACTTCGCACCCGCTGGAGTTCTCCGACAGCCTGATACTGGCCCACGCTGAAGTCCCGCAACTGGTCAAGCACCTGCATCTACCAGTGCAATCGGGCTCGGACCGCATCCTGGCGGCCATGAAGCGCAACCACACGGCGCTGGAGTACAAGTCACGGATTCGCAAGCTGCGCGCGGCGGTACCGGATATCTGCATCAGCTCGGACTTCATCATCGGCTTCCCTGGCGAAACCGAAAAAGACTTCGAACAGACCATGAAGCTGGTAGCGGATGTCGGCTTCGATTTTTCCTACTCGTTCGTCTACAGCCAGCGCCCGGGCACCCCGGCCGCCGACCTTGCCGACGACACCCCGGAAGAGGTGAAAAAGCAGCGCCTCAACGCACTGCAACAGCGCCTCAACCAGCAGGGCTTCGAGATCAGCCGACAGATGGTTGGCAGCACCCAGCGCATTCTGGTCACGGACTATTCACGCAAGGACCCAGGCCAGTTGCAAGGGCGTACCGAGAACAACCGGATCGTCAACTTCACCTGCGACGATGCCCGTTTGATCGGCCAATTCGTCGACGTGCATATCGACGATGCCCAACCGCACTCGCTGCGCGGCTCGTTGCGCTGAACGCTTCGCGCGCAAAGCTTGCTCCCACTGACAACCTTATCCAGTGTGAGAGCGGGCTTGTGCGTTCGGCGGCGAAGAGGCCCGGATATATCACGCAAATGAACGGTCAGAACACTTTGCCCCTGCCGCAGCGAGCCATCAATTAACCGCTTTCGCACACAAGCTGCAGGGTTTATCCTTGAGTCCATCTAAATTGCCGTCGGGCGGCCATAAACGACCTTGAACGCACCCATAGAACCTCATCGCTTCATCCTCGAGCCCTTTGAAGCTCGCCGATTCGCCAACCTGTGCGGACAGTTCGACGAGCACCTGCGCCTCATCGAACAACGCCTCGACATCGAGATCCGCAACCGCGGAAACCAGTTCGAGCTCATTGGCGAGCCCTCCACCACCGCCTCCGCCGAGCAACTGCTGCGTCGCCTGTACCGGGAAACCAAAGGCAGCGAGCTGTCGCCCGATACCGTGCACCTGTACTTGCAGGAGTCGGCCGTTCAGGAGCTGAGCAACCCCGCCCAGAACGAAGTCGCCGTGGCCTTGCGTACGCGCAAAGGCATGATCCGCCCTCGCGGGCTGAACCAACAGCGCTACGTGAAGGAGATCCTCGGCAACGATATCAACTTCGGTATCGGCCCAGCGGGCACCGGCAAGACCTACCTGGCCGTGGCCTGCGCCGTCGATGCCCTGGAGCGCGAGCAAGTGCGCCGCATCCTATTGGTGCGTCCGGCGGTAGAAGCGGGCGAAAAGCTCGGCTTCCTGCCCGGCGACCTGGCACAGAAGATCGATCCGTACCTGCGCCCGCTCTATGACGCCCTGTACGAAATGTTCGGCTTCGAGCACGTAACCAAGTTGATCGAGCGCCAGATCATCGAGATCGCCCCGCTGGCCTACATGCGCGGCCGCACGCTCAACAACAGCTTCATCATTCTCGACGAGAGCCAGAACACCACCGTCGAGCAGATGAAAATGTTCCTCACCCGTATCGGTTTCGGCTCCACGGCCGTGATCACCGGTGACGTCACCCAGGTCGATCTGCCCAAGGGCACCAAGTCCGGCCTGGCGCATGTCATTGAGGTACTGGACGGCGTACCTGGCATCAGCTTCACCCATTTCAAGCCCAAGGATGTGGT
The DNA here is from genome assembly GCF_031880315.1 of Pseudomonas baltica. Taxonomy (NCBI): domain Bacteria; kingdom Pseudomonadati; phylum Pseudomonadota; class Gammaproteobacteria; order Pseudomonadales; family Pseudomonadaceae; genus Pseudomonas; species Pseudomonas baltica. The sequence goes on from NZ_CP134771.1 coordinate 2,781,161, forward strand.
GCGTCACCCGCTGGTGCAACGCATCGTCGAGGCCTACGAGCGCTTCGAGAATCGCGACGTCGAGGCCGGCAAAGCCAAACATGGTTGAAATTGACCTGCAACGGGCCAGCCAGAGCGCCGGCCCCAGCGATGCCGACTTTCGCCAATGGTGCGAACTGGCCCTGCGCCAGCGCAAAGGCGACTCGGAGTTGACCATTCGCCTGGTCGACGAGGCCGAAGGACGCGAGCTGAACCATACCTATCGGCATAAGGATTACGCCACCAACGTCCTCTCCTTCCCGGCTGACGTCCCTGACGACATGCTCGATATCCCGCTGCTCGGCGATCTGGTCATCTGTGTCCAGGTGGTCGAACGCGAGGCTCAAGAGCAAGGCAAGGCGCTCGATAGCCACTGGGCTCATCTGGTGATTCATGGCTGCCTGCATTTACTCGGCTACGATCATATCGATGACGAAGAAGCCGACGAGATGGAAGCACTGGAACGGACGTTGCTTGCACAATTGGGTCACCCGGACCCTTATGCCGATGACGAAGACGATTTCCCTACCCACGCAACGACAAAGGAACACGAGTAAGCGCCATGAGCGAAGACCGATCGAGCAACGGGCAAAAGTCCTGGCTGGGTAAACTCACCCAAGCTTTTGCCCATGAGCCGAAAAACCGCCAAGAGCTCCTCGAGCTGTTGCGCGAGGCGCACCAGAACAAGCTGCTGGACAGCGAAGCGCTGACCATCGTCGAAGGCGCCATCCAGGTCGCCGACCTGCAAGTGCGCGACATCATGGTGCCGCGCTCGCAGGTCATGAGCATCCGCGCCACGCAGACCCCTCGCGAATTCCTCCCGGCCGTCATCGACGCGGCCCACTCGCGCTATCCGGTCATTGGCGAAAGTCACGACGAAGTCCTCGGCGTGCTACTGGCCAAGGACTTGCTGCCGCTGATCCTCAAGGAGAACGGCGACACCTTCAACATCAAGGATCTGCTACGCCCGGCCACGTTCGTGCCGGAGTCAAAGCGCCTCAACGTGCTGCTGCGCGAGTTCCGCGCCAACCATAACCACATGGCCATCGTCATCGACGAATACGGCGGCGTGGCGGGCCTGGTGACCATTGAAGACGTGCTGGAGCAGATCGTTGGCGATATCGAAGACGAACACGATGTCGAAGAAGACAGCTACATCAAGCCACTGCCCAGCGGTGACTTCCTGATCAAGGCGCTGACGCCGATCGAGAACTTCAACGAGTTCTTCGACACCGAGTTCTCCGACGATGAATTCGATACCGTCGGCGGCCTGGTCATGAGCGCCTTCGGCCATCTGCCCAAGCGCAACGAGACCACCGAAATCGGTGACTATCGCTTCCGCATCCTCAATGCCGACAGCCGCCGCATTCACTTGCTGCGTATCTCCCCTCTCTCTCGCCAGGTTTGACCCTTAAGGATCATGATGCGCTGGATCACCCGCCCCGGCTGGCCCGGTAACCTGCTGGCCGTGCTGGCCGGCGCCCTGACCACCCTGGCCCTGGCGCCCTACGATATCTGGCCATTGGCGCTGATATCGCTGGGGATGCTGTACCTCGGTTTGCGCGATCTGACCCCGCGTCAAGCGCTGGGCCGCGGCTGGTGCTACGGCTTCGGCATCTTTGGCGCCGGGACCAGCTGGATCTACGTCAGCATCCATAACTTCGGCGGCGCCTCGGTGCTGCTGGCCGGCTTCCTGATGTTGTTGTTCTGTGCCGCAGTGGCCTGGTTCTTCGCCCTGCCAACCTGGCTGTGGGCGCGCTGGCTACGGCGCAACGAAGCCCCCCTGGCAGATGCCTTGACCTTCGCGGCACTGTGGATGGCTCAGGAAGCCTTCCGGGGTTGGTTCCTGACCGGCTTCCCGTGGATGTACTCCGGCTACAGTCAGCTTGACGGCCCGCTGGCCGGGCTGGCCCCGGTGGGTGGCGTGTGGCTGATTTCCTTCGTTCTGGCCTTGAGCGCGGCATTGCTATGCAACCTGCCAGGGCAGCGCTTGCGTCAGCGCAAAGCCTTCATGGCGGCCGGCGTGGTGTTGCTGGTGGCGCCTTGGGCGGCAAGTGTGGCGCTCAAGAGCCATGCCTGGACCCGACCCGCTGGTGCACCACTAAGCATCGCCGCCATGCAAGGCAACATCGAGCAGGAAATGAAGTGGGACCCGGAGCAGGTCAATGCGCAGCTGGCGTTGTACCGCGACATGACGTTCACCGCCCGGCGCACTGACCTGGTGATCTGGCCGGAGACTGCCGTGCCGATCCTGCTGGATCAGGCCACGGGCTATCTGGCCATGATGGGCAAAGTTGCCGCCGAGCGAAATTCAGCGCTGATCACCGGGGTACCGATCCGCCAGGAATCCAATGGCGAGCGACGCTTCTACAACGGCATCACGGTGACTGGCGAGGGCGAAGGCACCTACCTGAAGCAAAAACTGGTGCCATTCGGTGAGTACGTGCCGCTGCAGGACCTGCTGCGTGGGCTGATCAGCTTCTTCGACCTGCCCATGTCTGACTTCGCCCGAGGCGCCAGCGATCAGACGTTGCTGCGCGCCAAGGGTTATTCGATCGCGACGTTCATCTGCTATGAAGTGGTGTATCCCGAGTTCGCCGCTGGCCAGTCGGCGCGCAGCGATCTGTTGCTCACCATCAGCAACGACACTTGGTTCGGCACCTCGATCGGCCCGCTGCAGCACTTGCAGATGGCTCAGATGCGCGCACTGGAAGCCGGCCGCTGGATGATCCGCGCCACCAACAATGGCGTCACGGCGCTGATCGACCCGCACGGGCAGATCACCGAGCAGATCCCGCAGTTCAAGCAAGGCATCATGTACGGCGACGTCACGCCGATGGAGGGCCTGACGCCGTATCTGCGCTGGAGGTCCTGGCCGATGCTGTTCGTCTGCCTGGCACTGTTTGGCTGGGCGCTGTTGGCATCGCGGATGGCGAAGACGGTCTGAGTGGATGAGTTCACGGCAACTATGTTTGCCATACCGGCCCCTTCGGCGGCGAAGGGGCAAGTCGGCAACCGCTCACCTACCGGTAGAACACCCGATACCCCACCGCCCCTACCGCCTCGTTGAGCAACTGCGCATTGCGCCAGAACGCTCGACTCTCCGGCAGCCACCCCCCCAGCGGGGTGTCCTGATCCACCCCCATGAACCCCACCGGACCGGCCACCACGGTCAACCCGGCATGCTCGAAACTCCATACCGCTCGCGGCATATGCCATGCCTGGGTGACCACCACGACCCGCTGGATACCCTCGGCCTTGAGCATCCGCGCACTGAATTGAGCGTTCTCCCAAGTCGTGCGGCTTGCTTCTTCCTGCCAGCGGGCGGTGACGCCAAAATCATCGTGCAGCGACTGCGCCATGATCCACGCCTCTGACGGCGGCGTCCCATAGTGCAAACCACCCGACGTCAGCACCGGCAAGCCAGAGGCCTTGGCCAGCCGGGCGGCGAAGCGCACGCGTTCCAGCGCCAGGCCGGTGGATTGATCCACGCCGCCCCAGGCCGGATCGCCGCGCTCGCGCCCAGCCCCCAGAATAACGATTGCGTCGGCGCGCTGCGCCAGGGTGGCCCACTGATCCAGTGCCAATGGCGGCTGGCTTTCCATCCAGCGGGCTACATGCAACGTGACCACCGGCAGGCTCATCAGCCACAGGCCACCCAGGCCAAGCACGAAGCAGCCAGTGGCCAACCGCGGCCGGGAGCGACGCCAGCACCAGGCAAGCAGCAACAGCAGGAACAGAATCCCCGGCGGCATGAGCAGTTGTTTGAGGATGAAACGAAGTGGCATGGGGCATCTCCCTGAAAGATGCCGGGCAGCCTAAGGGCTCGCGCAAGTTTGGACAACAGCTGGCGGACGCTGCGCCTGAACCGGGCTCTTCGCGGGAAAGCTTTGTTCCCAGACTGCTAGCCGATCTTGAGTCGTACACCTGTGGGGGCATGGCTTGCCCGCGAAAGCGGCATCAGCCCTGCCCCGCATCATTCAGAAAACGCGTGTTCGGGGTGGCGCCTTGCGCTTGCGCTTGTCCTTGAGCCAAACCACATTGGCAGTGCGTTGCACCGGCACGGGATCGATGTCCGCGCAATCGGCGTGCACCCCGGTACCGCTGAGTTGCAGGTACGCGTTGATCCAATCGAATTCGGCACGGGACAACCCGCGCAACTCCAACTCCCGAGGCTCCTCGTTGCGCAGTCGAACTGCGGTGCGGGCCACATCCAGCGCCAATCCTAGACGATCGATAAGACGTTCACACAGCTCCGGCTCCATTGCTTTCAGATGCGAATCTACCATCCGTTCACCTCATTGCAGACATGACTGACTCCCCAGTCACAAGCTTAGCGTCACCTGCGAAACCAGCCTCGTGCCGCGACCAACGGAAGGCGCGGCGCAATCAGCGTTTCCCTCAATAAGGGGGGGTCATGTATGCTACGGCGTTTATATAATCGACACCGCAATGCCGGCCGCTGCGTCTCTTTGGCAGCCTGGATAAGGTCATCCATTTCTCAGCAAAAAGTAGCCATGCACGAACTCTATCAGCCCCGCGAAATCGAAGCCGCCGCCCAGACCTTCTGGGACGAGCAAAAGTCCTTTGAAGTCAGTGAACAGCCAGGCAAGGAGACCTTCTACTGCCTGTCGATGTTCCCTTACCCCAGCGGCAAGCTACACATGGGGCACGTGCGCAACTACACCATCGGCGACGTGATCTCCCGCTACCAGCGCATGCTCGGCAAGAACGTCCTGCAGCCCATGGGCTGGGACGCCTTCGGCATGCCAGCGGAAAACGCCGCGATGAAGAACAACGTCGCGCCGGCCAAATGGACCTACGAAAACATCGCCTACATGAAAACCCAGCTGCGCAGCCTGGGCCTGGCGGTGGATTGGTCGCGCGAAGTGACCACCTGCAAGCCCGATTACTACCGTTGGGAGCAGTGGCTGTTCACCCGTCTGTTCGAAAAAGGCGTGATCTACCGCAAGAACGGCACCGTCAACTGGGACCCGGTCGACCAGACCGTCCTGGCCAACGAGCAAGTGATCGACGGCCGCGGCTGGCGCTCCGGCGCGGTGATCGAAAAACGCGAAATCCCGATGTACTACTTCAAGATCACCGCCTATGCGGATGAACTGCTGTCGAGCCTCGATGACCTGCCGGGCTGGCCTGAACAGGTCAAGACCATGCAGCGCAACTGGATCGGCAAGTCCAAGGGCATGGAGGTGCAGTTCCCGTACCACCAGGCCAGCATCGGTGAAGCCGGTACGTTGAAGGTCTTCACCACGCGCCCCGACACCCTGATGGGCGCCACTTATGTGGCTGTGGCCGCCGAGCACCCGCTGGCCACCCTGGCAGCGGTCAACAATCCTGAGTTGCAAGCGTTCATCCATGAATGCAAGAGCGGCAGCGTCGCCGAAGCCGACGTCGCCACCCAGGAGAAAAAGGGCCTGCCGACCTCGCTGTTCGTCGAGCACCCGCTGACCGGTGAAAAACTGCCGGTGTGGGTCGCCAACTACGTGCTGATGCACTACGGCGACGGCGCCGTGATGGCTGTCCCGGCTCACGACGAGCGCGATTTCGAATTCGCGGTCAAATACAACCTGCCGATCAAGCCCGTCGTGCGTACCAGCGTCGGCGACCTGACCCCGGCACCGTGGATGGCGGCCTACAATGAACACGGCACGCTGATCAACTCCGGCGAGTTCGACGGCCTGGACTTCGAAGGCGCGTTCGATGCCATCGAAGTTGCCCTGATCAAAAAGAATCTGGGTGCCTCGCGCACCCAGTTCCGCCTGCGCGACTGGGGCATCAGCCGCCAACGCTACTGGGGCTGCCCGATCCCGATCATCCACTGCGATGCCTGCGGTGACGTGCCGGTGCCTGAAAACCAGCTGCCGGTCGTGCTGCCCGAAGACGTGGTGCCGGACGGCGCCGGTTCGCCTCTGGCGCGCATGCCTGAGTTCTACGAGTGCAACTGCCCGAAATGCGGTGCACCGGCCAAGCGTGAAACCGACACCATGGACACCTTCGTGGAGTCGTCGTGGTACTACGCTCGTTACGCGTCGCCGCACTATGAAGGCGGCCTGGTAGAAAAATCCGCAGCCGATCACTGGTTGCCGGTCGATCAATACATCGGCGGTATCGAACACGCCATTCTGCACCTGCTCTATGCGCGCTTCTTCCACAAGCTGATGCGTGACGAAGGCCTGGTGAACTCCAACGAGCCGTTCAAGAACCTGCTGACCCAAGGCATGGTGATCGCCGACACCTACTACCGTCGCGAAGCCAACGGTGCCTACACCTGGTTCAACCCGGCCGACGTCGAACTCGAACGCGACAGCAAGGCCAAGGTGATCAGCGCCAAGCTCAAGGCTGACGGCCTGCCGGTGGAAATCGGCGGCACCGAGAAGATGGCCAAGTCGAAGAACAACGGCGTCGATCCACAATCGATGATCGATCAGTACGGCGCCGATACCTGCCGCCTGTTCATGATGTTCGCCTCGCCGCCGGACATGAGCGCCGAGTGGTCCGATTCTGGCGTCGAAGGCTCACACCGCTTCCTCAAGCGCGTCTGGCGCCTGGCCCAGGCTCACGTCAGCCAGGGCTTGCCAGCCAAGCTCGACGTCGCCGCGCTGAACGACGAGCAAAAGGCCGTCCGCCGTGCCATCCACCTGGCCATCAAGCAGGCCAGCCAGGACGTCGGCCAGCACCATAAATTCAACACCGCCATTGCTCAGGTGATGACGCTGATGAACGTGCTGGAGAAAGCTCCTAACGCGAGCGTTCAGGATCGCGCCCTGGTACAGGAAGGCCTGGAAACGGTCACCCTGCTGCTGGCGCCGATCACACCGCACATCAGCCATGAGCTGTGGCATCAATTGGGCCACAGCCAACCGGTGATAGACGCTGGCTGGCCGGTACTGGATGACAGCGCCCTGGTGCAGGACACCCTCACTCTGGTGATCCAGGTCAACGGCAAGCTGCGCGGCCAGATCGACATGCCCGCGAGCGCCAGCCGGGAAGAAATCGAAGCCGAGGCGCGCAGCAACGAAAACGTACTGCGCTTCATCGACGGCCTGACGATCCGCAAGGTCATCGTCGTGCCGGGTAAATTGGTCAATATCGTCGCCAGCTGATTGGATCGCACGCCCGGGACCACTCCGGGCGTCTCTCACAGAGTCGGCTCACAAGGTTTGAAGGGAGCAACAACAATGATCAAACGCAATCTGCTGGTGATAGGTCTGGCCGTCGCGCTGAGCGCCTGTGGTTTCCAGCTGCGTGGCACGGGCACCACGAAAATGGCCCTGACCGATATCAGCGTCACCGCTCGTGATGCCTATGGCTACACCATCAAGGAACTGACTCGCAGCCTCGAGCAAAGCGGCGTCAAGGTTCACGCGGGTGCACCTTACCAGTTGAATCTGGTGAACGAAGCCGAAACCCAGCGCACCACCAGCTATACCAGTTCGGCGCGCTCTGCTGAATACGAGCTGACCACCACGGTCAACTATCAGCTGATCGGCCACGAGAAGCGCGTGTTGCTGGAAGACAGCGCTGAAGTGAACAGCTCCGTCACCCACGACGGCAGCAACCTGGCCGGCTCGCAAAGTGCTACTGACCAGGTACGTGGCGAAATGCGCCGCCAGTTGGTGCAGAACCTGATGCTGCGCCTGCAGCAGATGACGCCTGAGCGTCTCGACGCGCTGCAGGAAAAAGCCGACGCTCGCGCCAAGGCCGAGCAGGATGCTGCTGACGAAGCCAAGCGCCTCGAAGACGCCACCCCGCAGCAATCGCCGCTCGAAGTGCCAGCGAAGTAATCGGCCCGGGGCGGCCTGAAACCAGGCCGCCCCACCGAATCGTTGCCGATGAAACTCGCCCCCGCCCAACTCGCCAAACACCTGCAAGGCAGCCTCGCGCCCGTTTACGTTATCAGCGGCGACGATCCGCTGCTGGCTCAGGAAGCTGCGGATGCCATTCGCCTGGCTGCACGCCAGCAAGGTTTCGACGAACGCCAGGTATTCAGCGCCGACGCCAATTTTGATTGGGGCACGCTGCTGCAGGCGGGCGCCAGCCTGTCGTTGTTCGCCCAGCGACGCCTGCTGGAGCTGCGCCTGCCCTCCGGCAAGCCGGGTGACAAGGGTGCTGCGGCACTGATCGAGTATTGCGCTCGGCCGGCCGAAGACACCGTGCTGCTGATCAGCCTGCCCAAGCTCGATGGCAGTGCGCAGAAAACCAAGTGGGGCAAGGCGCTGGTCGAGGGGCAAAGCACGCAGTTCGTGCAGATCTGGCCCATCGATGCTGCGCAGTTGCCGCAGTGGATTCGGCAGCGCCTGTCGCAGGCAGGCCTGGCGGCTCATCCCGATGCCATCGAGCTGATTGCCGCCAGGGTCGAGGGCAACCTGCTGGCCGCCGCCCAGGAGATCGAAAAGCTCAAGCTGCTGGCCGATGGTCAGCAGATCAGCCTCGAGACCGTGCAAGGCGCCGTGGCCGATAGCGCTCGCTATGACGTGTTTGGCCTGGTCGACGCCGTGCTCAACGGCGAACCGGTGCATGCCCTGCGCATGCTCGAAGGCCTGCGCGGTGAAGGGGTCGAGCCACCGGTCATTCTCTGGGCCCTGGCCCGAGAGTTGCGGGTGCTGGCTGGCCTGGCATTGCAGTACAGCCAGGGCGTGCCGCTGGACAAGGCCTTCAGCCAGGCGCGTCCGCCGATCTGGGACAAACGCAAGCCGCTGATGAGCAAGGCGCTGCAACGCTATTCGGCGAGCCGCTGGGCGCAGTTGCTGCAGGATGCGCAACGCATCGATGCGCAGATCAAAGGCCAGGCGCCCGGCTCGAGCTGGGTCAGCCTCTCACGCCTGACACTGCTGATGGCCGGACAACGCTTGTCACTACCGGCCGATTGACGTGCACGCTGATTGACTTATGATATTGCCCTCTTCCAAGGAGTCGCTCATGAGTCGAAAAACCGGCAAGGCCCGCCCCAACAAGGCCAAATCCATCGTCGCCCAGCCCTTGTTCCGCAGCCGTCAGGAACCCGCAGGCAAAGGCAAAGGCAGCTACCGCCGCGAAGCCTTCCAATCGAGAGATTGGGAGGCTTCCTACTTTTTGGCCGCCTGAACCCGCTCCAACCGCAGGCATGATATGGTCACGGTCTGATTAAAAAAAATCTGGACCCCTGCATGTCTCTTCGTCGTCCCCGCCTCTGCCCACTGCGCCAGATCATTGCTGCCTTCAGCCTCATCGCACTTGTCGCCTGCGCCGAAAAACCTACCGCCGCCGATACGCTCCCTGTGACCCAGCCCTTGCCGGGTAGCCAGCAAACCAAGACAGTTGCACCGATCACCACGCTTGCGCCGATGAGCGCCGACGGTATTGCCGTGCCGTCCGAGACCTTTGCCGAATGGCAGAGCGGTTTCCGCGCGCAGGCCCTGCAGGCCGGCATCAGGCCAGACATCTTCGACCGCGCGTTCGCCAACGTGACCCTGGACCCAAGTGTGGTCACTGCCGATCGCAGCCAACCGGAGTTCAGCCGGCCGATCTGGGAATATCTGGACGGCGCCATTTCGCCCACCCGCGTACGCCGCGGGCAAGGCTTGCTCAGCCAGTACAGCGACGTGCTGACGCGCATCGAGCAGCGTTACGGCGTCGATCGTCAGGCACTGGTCGCGGTATGGGGCATGGAAAGCAGCTTCGGGCAGATCCAGGGCGACAAGTCAGTGATTCGCTCATTGGCGACCCTGGCCTATGAGGGCCGCCGTCCCGGCTTCGCTCAGGATCAACTGATTGCGGCGCTGCAGATTCTGCAAAACGGCGATATCACCCCAGAACTGATGCTCGGCTCCTGGGCCGGCGCCATGGGCCAGACGCAGTTCATCCCGACGACCTACAACTCCCATGCGGTTGACTTCGACGGCGACGGGCGCCGCGATATCTGGAACGACGCCGCCGATGCGCTGGCCTCCACCGCCAATTACCTGCAAAGCTCCGGCTGGCAGAAGGGCCAGCCGTGGGGCTTCGAGGTGCAGTTGCCACAGGGCTTCGATTACCTGTTGGCCGACGGCGCGCAGCGCAAATCGGTGGCCCAGTGGCTGGCCATGGGCGTGAACTTGCCGGCGGGCAGTGCCATCCCCCCAGGCTCGGACCAATTGCAGGCCGCGCTGCTGTTGCCAGCGGGTTATCGCGGGCCGGCCTTTCTGGTGCTGGATAACTTCCGCGCCATCCTCAAGTACAACAACTCGTCGGCTTATGCCCTAGGCGTGAGCCTGCTGTCACAGCGCTTTGGTGGTGGTGGTTACCTGCAAGGGCAGTGGCCGAAGGATGACTTGCCGCTGAGCCGCACCGAGCGTATCGAGCTGCAAACGCTGCTGACCGCCAAGGGCTACGATGCCGGCAACCCCGATGGCATCATTGGCGCCAACACCCGCAAGGCGATCCGCAGCGCACAGGCGGCTCAGAGCTGGCCGGCTGACGGCTATCCCACACACAAGCTGCTGGAAAGCCTGAGGTAAATCTCGGGCTGCGACCCAGGCCGCTTCTCCATGATCATTTGACCACCCGCTATTCAGCCGCCGTTGCCATGCTCGAAGATGGCAACGGCCACTGCCGGTAGAAATCCAGCACCCGGCCCACGCAAGAGGCTCGCTGACGAGCGGGATCCAGCCCTTGCTGTTCCGCCATGCAAGCGTTGTACATTCCCAGGTATGCATTGAAGTCGTTGCGCGCTACATCCGGCTCGACACGTGCCAGATGCTCGATAAACCTGCGTGGCGCTACCTCGAAATGCTGGTAATCCACCGGCGCATTCCAATACCCGCCCAATGGATAAAGCCATTCTCGGCAAAAATATCCAATACCTCTTCCGCCATGCCCCGGCGCTCGGGCTTTTCAGCACGTACGGCCGAGCGATTGACGTAAGCCCGGGCGGAAGCCACTGGGTCGATGGTGGCGGTGGCATCAGCATTGATAGTGAGAAACGGGTTCTGCACGGGATTCAAATCAATCGCAGCCCCATAGGCATGCAGTGACCACGAAGCACCGCCGGTTATCGGCCGGCCGTTGAAAGCGGACGTGTTGTTGGCTGCCATTGACGCTGCGTCGTCACCCTGGAAATGCTCCAGACCTAAAGCCTGCTCCAAGGGGAAACCCCGTGCATCGAGCTTGGCGAAAATGATATCGACGTTTTCTGCGAAAGCATCAAGCACTACCACCGATCCCCGACCCGGGAGCCCCTGGTGTGAAGTGAAAGGAAAGCTGACCAGACGCAGGCGATCACAGCCAACGGGGCCATTGGGGTCAAAGGTATTGGCGTCTTGCATGACTTGGCAGTGGGCTTCGGTAACGGGTCGTACTTCAGCAGATGCGTGGCTGGCGGCAACCAGCAGGGCCGTTGCAATGAAGGAGACCGCGATGCTGTTTTTCGGGTATGTCATTGTTGTCATTCCTTGGCTTGAGTAAGCGCGACCGGTTTACTGGCACGTCGCGCACTACCCACTCTAAGGATTACTCAATTCAGGCAAACCGCCCACGCCTGTGGCGGCACCACACACAGAAATTTCGGGACAACTATCATTGAGCCCGCCAGTCAGCAAACCACATCCTGCTCCAGCCACAAGCGGCACTCGCCACCGTCCAGGCGCACCATGGCGCCCAGAGGCAGGGTCAGGTTGGGGTCACAATGACCGCTGCGCCAGCCAGCGACCACGGGAATTCCCAGCGGCTCGAACATCTGACGCAACAGAGGCGTCATTTCGTCCACGCTGATACCCGCGAAGTCTCCCACCAGCACGCCGGCGATCTTCGCCAGTTTGCCGCTCAGCCTCAGTTGTGTGAGAAAGCGGTCGATCCGGTACAGGGGTTCGTTGACGTCCTCGATGAACAAGATGATCCCGTCCGCTTCCAGCGCCCAAGGCGTGCCCTCCAGCGCCGAGATCATCGCCAGATTACCACCCATCAATCGCCCGCGGCTGATGCCATGGCCAATCGAAACCAACGGCAAGGTGGCGGGATGTGCCAGCTCCGAGCCAGTTTTGAACTGGCCGCGTACCAGCCTGCGCAATGACGTCTCGGTGGGTGGCTTACGATCGGCCAGCACCTCGGACGTCAGCATCGGGCCATGAAACGTGATGAATCCCGCCTCTTTGGCGATCGCCAGGTGCAACGCGGTGATATCGCTGTAGCCCACGAATGGCTTGGCATGTCGACGCAGCAGCGCATAATCGATCTTGTCCAGCAAGCGCGGGCTGCCGTAGCCGCCACGCAGGCACATGATCGCGTCGATCTGATCATCCGCGAAGGCATCGTGCAAGTCATTGAGGCGCACCCGATCGCTGCCGGCCAGGTAGCCGGACTGCTGCAGCACGCCGGGGAAGATTTTCAGACTGTAGCCCCTGGCCGCCATCCAGCGCTCGGCCGTGGCAACATCGAATTCCCTGGGCCCGGCGGGGGCGATAATCGCGATACGACCTTCAGGCCGCAGCCGGGGGACGGCGATGCCCTGCTCGCGGGGTTGGGCGGCGATTTGCTGATTGACGTTCATCCCGAGGCCTCACTGCGTGGCTGATGGCAACGACTTTAACAGCTTGCACAAAAAAGCCGACAGCTTCTATGCGATAGAAACTGTCGGCTTTTTCTACAGCGCTGCGCTCAACTTGAAAATACGGCGGCGCTTGTTACGGCCTCTTCGCGGCAAGCTTTGCTCCCGCAATGCACGCCCCCCGTACTCACAGACCTGTGTGAGCAAGGCGAGTCGACGCGCTTACAGCTTGGCCTTGGCCTCATGCGCCTGTTGGTCAGCATGGTACGACGAACGTACCAGCGGCCCGGAGGCGACGTTCTTGAAGCCCATCTTGTAGCCTTCTTCGGCGAACCAGGCGAAGACGTCCGGGTGCACGAAGCGCTGCACCGGCAAGTGGCTGCGCGAAGGTTGCAGGTACTGGCCGAGGGTCAGCATATCGATGTTGTGCTCGCGCATGCGCTGCATCACCTCGATCACCTCCTCGTCCGTCTCGCCCAGGCCGAGCATCAGGCCGGACTTGGTAGGTACGTGAGGCACCATCTCCTTGAATTTTTGCAGCAAGGTCAGCGACCACTGGTAGTCGGAACCAGGGCGCGCAGCCTTGTACAGACGCGGCACGGTCTCGAGGTTGTGGTTGAACACATCCGGCGGCTCGGCTGCGGTGATGGCCAGCGCCACATCCATGCGGCCGCGATAATCCGGGACGAGGGTTTCGAGCTGCACGCCCGGCGACAGCTTGCGGATCTCGCGCAGGCAGTCGGCGAAGTGCTGGGCACCGCCGTCACGCAGGTCGTCGCGGTCTACCGAAGTGATCACCACGTACTTGAGGCGAAGGTCGGCAATGGCCACTGCCAGGTTCATCGGCTCGTCGGCATCCAGCGCTTTCGGGCGGCCATGGCCGACGTCGCAGAACGGGCAGCGACGGGTGCAGATGTCACCCATGATCATGAAGGTCGCGGTGCCACCGGAGAAGCACTCGCCCAGATTCGGGCACGAAGCCTCTTCGCAGACGCTGTGCAGTTTGTGCTTGCGCAGCAGCTGCTTGATGCGGTCGACTTCCGGTGAAACCGGGATGCGTACGCGAATCCAGTCGGGTTTTTTCGGCAGTTCTTCGGTCGGGATAATCTTGACCGGGATGCGCGCGACCTTCTCAGCACCGCGCAGCTTGACGCCCGCCTCCACTTTATGAGGTGCGGCCTTGACCGGCAAGCTGGTGGTCGGGATCAGGTTTTCCACGGTGGTGTCAAAAGCAGTAGTCATATCATTCGATTCCGCCCGTCAGGGTCGTCTGCTCAGCGTAGTCGAGGTGTTTGACGAGCTGCACGCGCAGCCGGGCACTAACCTCGGCAAATTCAATGCTGCCTGCATGATCGCACAGCTGGGTCATTGCCAGCCCGGCGTATCCGCATGGGTTGATACGTTGGAACGGTTCAAGTTGCATGTCGACGTTCAGCGCCAGCCCGTGAAACGAGCAGCCGCGACGGATACGCAGGCCCAGGGACGCGATTTTAGCACCTTCTACGTAAACACCGGGTGCATCCGGCTTGGCCGCGGCGCTGACGCCGAAACTGGCGAGCAGATCGATCAGGGCATTTTCGATACGACTGACCAGCTCGCGCACTCCAAAACCCAGGCGCCGCACGTCCAGCAGCAGGTACACCACCAACTGGCCGGGGCCATGGTAAGTAACCTGACCGCCGCGATCGACCTGCACCACCGGGATATCCCCCGGCAGCAGCAGGTGTTCGGCCTTGCCAGCCTGGCCTTGAGTGAACACCGGCGTGTGCTGCACCAACCATACTTCGTCGGGGGTGTCGCTGCTACGTTGATCAGTGAAGCGTTGCATGGCATGCCAGGCAGGCTCGTAGGCCATCAGGCCCAACTCGCGGAAGCCCAGCACGCTGGATGCGCTCGGCATCAGAGCACCATGTGCACGTGGCCGGTGGCTCGCAACGCGCTATTGATGTCGCGCAGTTGATCTTCGCCGGTCGCGATGATGTGCACCTGCAAAGTGGTGTACTTGCCGTTGCTGCTCTGGCGCTCGGCCAGGGTCGCAAGGTCGATTTCGGCGTGTTTGCCGAGGACCTCAAGCACCAGGGCCTTGTAGCCTGCACCCGTTTCGCCGATCACCTTGATGGGGTAGTCGGGGCAAGGGAACTTGATTTCGTGGGACTTTATATCTTCGCCAGACTTGGCGTCGGCAGAAGCTGGGACTTTGGGATCGGTCATGGCAGTAACGGCCTCGTAAGCCGTGGCGACAACATCGCCCCCGGCTCAGGTAAGAGCCAGGGGCGCGCAGGTCACGATATCAGTTGAACAAGCCGTGGAAGAATAGCCGAATGCTATCCCAGAGGCGACGGATGAAGCCACCTTCATCAACCTGATCCAGTGCGATCAGGTCGGTGCTTTGCAGCACTTTGTCACCCATCTTCACTTCGACCTTGCCGATCACCGCGCCTTTGGCGATCGGTGCGACCAGTTGCGGCACCATGGTCATGGTAGCCGCGAGGTTTTTCAGCTGGCCTTTGGGCACAGTCATGGTCAGGTCTTCAGCCAGGCCGGCACGCACGGTGCTCGCGGTGCCTTTCCAGACAGGCGCCTGTGCCAGCTCTGCACCGGCTTTGTAGAAGGTCTGGGTTTCATAGAAGCGGAAACCATAAGTCAGCAGCTTTTGCGTCTCGGCGGCGCGGTTGGCTTCGCTGGTGGTACCGAATACCACGGCGATCAGGCGCATGCCGTCACGTACGGCCGAAGCTACCATGCAGTAACCGGCTTCGTCGGTGTGACCCGTCTTCAGACCGTCGACCGTCTTGTCGCGCCACAGCAGCAGGTTGCGGTTAGGCTGCTTGATGTTGTTCCAGAAGAACTCTTTCTGCGAGTAGATGGCGTAGTGAGCTGGATCTTCGTGGATGATCGCCCGGGCCAGCACCGCCATGTCGTGCGCGGTGGAGTAGTGCTCCGGGTTCGGCAGACCGGTCGGGTTCATGAAGTGGCTGTTGGCCATGCCCAACTTGCCGGCGGTGGTGTTCATCATGTCGGCGAAAGCGTCTTCGCTACCGGCGATGTGCTCGGACAGGGCGACACTGGAGTCGTTGCCCGACTGGATGATGATGCCGTGCAGCAAGTCGCTGACCGACACTTGCGAACCGACCTTGAGGAACATCCGCGAACCGCCGGTGCGCCAGGCGTTTTCGCTGATGGTTACCGGGTCGTTTTCGCCGATCTGCCCACGACGGATTTCCAGCGTGGCGATATAGGCAGTCATCAGCTTGGTCAGGCTGGCAGGCGGCAGGCGTTGATCGCCGTTGTCCTCGACTAGCACCTGACCGCTGGAGGCTTCCATGAGTACGAAGGCTTTGGCCGCCAGTTGCGGCGGCGCGGGCACCATCTGATCAGCCGCCCATGCAGTTGGAGCGATCATCAGGGGTACAAGCA
The DNA here is from genome assembly GCF_031880315.1 of Pseudomonas baltica. NCBI lineage: Bacteria > Pseudomonadati > Pseudomonadota > Gammaproteobacteria > Pseudomonadales > Pseudomonadaceae > Pseudomonas > Pseudomonas baltica. Next base: position 2,797,116 of record NZ_CP134771.1, read on the forward strand.
GGCATAGGCGTTTGGCAAAGGTGGTGATGTTCATCCGTCTCTCGAGATTACTGATGGGCAGATGCCCAGATGGGCAAATCGTTTCCCAGGCCTGAAGGCCTGGCGTTGTTGCGGTTCGGCGGACCGAGCCAGTACCGGAGGGTTATTCCGTGACCACACTCGGCGAGCCCAGATTGGCCAAGCGAACACTGTTCTGTACCTGCTGGACTTCCGCCGGGTTGCCAATCGGCCCCAGGCGCACGCGGTACAGAGTTTGCTGGTTACGCACCACCGGGCTGGTGAAGGCCGGGGCCTTGACCATCGAGCTGAGCTTCGACCTCAGGAGCTCTGCAGCGTCCGGGTTGGCGAAGGCTCCCACCTGGAGATACTGGCCAGCTGCTGGCGCAGAAGCGTTTTTTTTTGCGTCGATTGCCACTGGCATGATCGCGGCCGCGTGTTGCTGGGGCGGTGGCGTATATTGTTCAACGGTGCCAGTGGACGCCGTCAGCTTGGGTGTTTCAGCGGCGACCACTTGGGGTTGATCAAGCATCAGCGGTGCCGGACGACCACGCTGTGCCCACCATTGTTGTGGATCGATGCCCTCGACCTTGACCCGCGCCGTGCCGATTTCGGCATAACCGAGTTTTTTCGCGGCGGCATAGGACAAGTCGATGATGCGGTCGGAATAGAACGGCCCGCGGTCGTTGACCCGCAGGATCACCGATCGGTTGTTATCCAGGTTGGTCACGCGCACATAGCTGGGCAGCGGCAGGGTCTTGTGCGCCGCGCTCATGCCGTACAGGTCATAGACCTCGCCGTTGGCGGTGTTCTGGCCATGGAACTTGGTGCCGTACCAGGACGCGGTGCCGACGGCCACATAACTGGCCGAGTCGTTGAGCGGGAAGTAGGTCTTGCCCAGTACGGTATAGGGGTTGGCCTTGTACGGGCCGCTGTGCAGGGTCGGTATCGCGTCGGGGATCTTCGACACGTCGACGTCCCACCAAGGGGCACCGTCCTTGTGGGCGCGGTTGATGTCCAGCCCCGGCATCGAGCGAACAGCCGTGCCGCCTTGCACAGGCGAGCGGCTGCTGGTGCTCGAACAACTGACGATCAACAGTGCCATTGCTGTAAAGCCCAGCAGCTTGAGTGGTGCGCTTGTCGGCGTAACCCGCATTACTTGTTGCCCCGTGCTTGAACCAGCAAATCCGCCAGCTGATGTACGGCCATGGCGTACATCACGCTGCGGTTGTAACGCGTGATCGCGTAAAAATTCTTCAGCCCCATCCAGTACTCAGGGCCATTGGCGCCATCCAGGCGAAATGCCGTCACCGACATATCGTCGCGCAGCGCATCATGACTCGACCAGCCCAGCGCCCGCAACTCCCCAACGGTCTTGACCGGATCAATGCCCGGGCTCAAACCGCTGTCGGCTTGATCGCCACGCACCGTCGCCTGACTGACCACTGGCTCGCCGGCGACCCAGCCATGGCGCTGGAAATAGCTGGCGACGCTGCCGATGGCGTCATCGGGGTCACTCCAGATATTGATGTGGCCATCACCGTCGAAGTCCACTGCATACGCCCGAAAGCTGCTGGGCATGAACTGCGGCAGCCCCATGGCACCGGCGTAGGAGCCCTTGATCGTCAACGGATCGAGTTGCTCCTCGCGGGACATCAACAGGAATTCACGCAGCTCCTTGCGAAAGAAGTCGGAGCGCGCCGGATAGTCGAACGCCAGGGTCGACAAGGCATCGATCACCCGGTAATTGCCGGTATTGCGACCAAAAAACGTCTCCACGCCAATGATCGAGACGATCACCGAGGCCGGCACGCCGTATTCCTTCTCGGCCCGCGCCAGCGCCACCTCGTGCTGACGCCAGAAATCCACACCCCTGGCGATACGCGCATCGGTGATGAAAATCGGCCGGTAGTCCTTCCACGGCTTGACCTTCTCGGCCGGGCGCGAGATGGCGTCGAGGATCGATTGCTTGCGCTCGACCTCGCGAAAAACGCCCATCAGCTGCTCACCGGCAAAGCCGTAATCACGTGTCATTTCTCCGACGAACTGCGCCACTTGAGGCGAGCCTTCGTAATCGCCGGCCGCCGCATGTTGCGACGAACCGAGGATGCCCACCAGGCCGACCCATGGAACGTATCGAGTAGCCCAGTTACGCATTGATTGCATTGAGTGGCTCACCTTTTTCAAACCTGTGCGATCCATTTGCGGTGCGTGTGGATCGACATTAAAACGCCAAACGCTGACATCAAGGTCACCAGCGAAGTTCCGCCGTAACTAATGAAGGGCAGCGGTACCCCCACCACCGGCAACAGGCCACTGACCATACCGATATTGACGAAAACGTAAACAAAAAACGTCATCGTCAGGCTGCCTGCTAACAATTTGCCATACAACGTCTGCGCCTGGGCCGTGATCACCAGGCCGCGCCCGATCAGCAACAGATAAATCAGCAGCAAGGCGCAGATGCCCACCAGGCCGAACTCTTCGCCCATCACCGCAATGATGAAGTCGGTATGGCTTTCAGGCAGGAAATCCAGGTGCGACTGAGTGCCCATCAGCCAGCCCTTGCCGAACACCCCGCCCGAACCAATGGCCGCCTTCGACTGGATGATGTTCCAGCCGGTACCCAGCGGGTCGCTCTCGGGGTCGAGGAAGGTCAGAATTCGCTGTTTCTGATAGTCGTGCATGATGAAAAACCACATCGCCACCGCCACCGGCACCGCAGCGGCGAGCACGCTGATGATCCAGCGCCAGCGCAACCCGGCCATGAACAGCACGAAGGTGCCGCCCGCCAGAATCAGCAGCGAGGTCCCCAGATCGGGCTGACGGACGATGAGAATGAACGGCACGCCGATCAGCGCCAGGCTGGCCACCACATGAATGAGATGGGGCGGCAAGGTGCGTTTGGACAGATACCAGGCGATGGTGGCCGGCATCAGGATCTTCATGAACTCCGACGGCTGGAAGCGAATCACCCCAGGAATGTTGATCCACCGCGTCGCGCCCATGGCGTTGTGGCCCATGACGTCGGTGACCACCAGCAAGCCCACCCCGATCACATAGCCCAGCGGCACCCAGCGCGCCATGAACCGCGGCTCGACCTGAGCGATGATGAACATCGACACCAGGCCGATACCGAACGAGGTCGCCTGCTTGATCAGCAGGTCCCAGTTCTTGCCGCTGGCCGAGTACAGGACGAACAGGCTGCCGGCCGCCAGGGTCAGCAGCAGGATGAGCAGGGGCCCATCGACATGGATACGTTGCAAAAAGGTCGCGCGACGGCGCATCACATCCTCACTGGAGAGGATGCGATCGAAATTACTCTTCACGTGCCGTGATCTCCGCACCTGGGGTGCTGGCGTATTCGGATTTGAGCTGGCCATCGGGACCGAGCAGCCAGGCGTCCATCACCTGACGTACCACGGGGGCGGCCACTCCGGAGCCGGCCTCACCGTTCTCGATCATCACCGACACCACGATTTTCGGGCTTTGCGCTGGGGCGAAGCCGACGAACAAGGCGTGGTCACGATGGCGCTCCTGGACTTTGCTGCGGTCGTATTTCTCGCCCTGCTTGATCGCGACCACCTGCGCGGTGCCGCTCTTGCCGGCAATCCGGTATTGCGCACCGGCCGCAGCCTTGCGCGCGGTACCACGGGCGCCCTGCATCACCTGCTCCATGCCGTGGGTGACCTTGGCCCAATCGGCCGGGTCGCGCAGGACAATATCGTCCATGGGGTTGTCGTCAACCGGCGGCACGCCTTCGATGGTCTTGGCCAGCCGGGGCCGATTCCACTTGCCCTTGTTGGCGATCAGCGCTGTGGACTGCGCCAATTGCAGCGGCGTGGCCTGCATGTAGCCTTGGCCGATACCGAGGATCAGGGTTTCGCCGGGATACCAGACCTGCTTGCGGGCCACGCGTTTCCATTCCCGCGAAGGCATGAGGCCCGGCGCTTCCTCGAACATGTCCAGCGAGACCTTCTGGCCGATGCCGAACCGGTTGAGGTAGGTCGACAAGCGATCGATACCCATCTTGTGCGCCAGATCGTAGAAGTAGGTGTCGTTGGACCGCATGATGGCCGTGTCGAGATCGACCCAGCCATCGCCGGTACGATTCCAGTTGCGGTATTTGTGATCGAAATTGGGCAACTGGTAATAGCCTGGGTCGAACACCCGCGTACCGGCATTGACCACCCCGGTATCAAGGCCGGCGATGGCCACTGCCGGCTTGATGGTCGAACCCGGTGGGTAAAGCCCCCGCAGTACCCGATTGAACAGCGGACGGTCGATGGAATCGCGCAGCTCGGCGTAGGCCTTGAAGCTGATACCCGTGACGAACAGGTTGGGATCGAAGCTTGGCTGGCTGACCATCGCCAGCACCTCGCCAGTGCTCGGGTCCATGGCCACCAGCGCGCCACGTCGTCCCGCCAGTGCCTGCTCGGCAGCTTGCTGCAACTTGATGTCGAGGCTCAGGACAATGTCCTTGCCCGGCACCGGGTCGGTGCGCTTGAGTACCCGCAGCACGCGGCCACGTGCGTTGGTCTCAACTTCTTCGTAGCCCACCTGGCCATGCAGCTCGGGCTCGTAGAAGCGCTCGATACCGGTCTTGCCAATATGATGCGTGCCGCTGTAGGCCACAGTATCCAGGGACTTGAGCTCCTTCTCGTTGATGCGCCCCATGTAGCCCACCGAGTGAGCGAAATGCTCACCCTGGGGGTAATGGCGCACCAACTGCGCGACCACCTCGACACCCGGCAGGCGGAACTGGTTGACCGCAATCCGCGCGATCTGCTCCTCGGTGAGTTCGAACAGCACCGGCACCGGCTCGAACGGCCGCCGCCCTTGCTTCATGCGCTTTTCGAACAGCTCGCGATCATCGGGCGTCAGGCTCAGCACCTCGACGATGAGGTCGAGCACCTGCTGCCAGTCGCCCGCCCGTTCGCGAGTGACGCTGAGGCTGAAGCTGGGGCGGTTGTCGGCGATGACCACGCCGTTACGGTCGAAGATCAGCCCGCGGGTCGGCGGGATCGGCTGCACGTGCACCCGATTGTTCTCCGACAGCGTGGAGTGATAGTCGTACTGGATGACCTGCAGGAAATACAAACGCGCGATCAGCACCAACAGCAGCGCACACACGACCACAGCACCGACCACGACGCGGCTGCGCACGGTGCGGGCGTCTTTCTCGTGGTCCTTGAGGCGAATCGGCTGGGTCATCGGGCTGGGCGCAGATTATTTGTGGTAAGGGTGTCCGGACAGGACTGTCCAGGCACGATACAGCTGTTCACCGATCAGGATTCTTACCAGTGGGTGCGGCAGTGTCAGGGCCGACAGCGACCAGCGTTGATCCGCCCGCGCGCACACTTGCGGCGCCAGCCCCTCGGGGCCGCCGACCATGAAGTTCACCGTGCGCGAATCCAGCCGCCAGCTGTCCAGCTCCACCGCCAATTGCTCGGTGCTCCAGGGCTTGCCATGCACTTCGAGCGTCACAATCCGCTCGTTGGGGCCGACCTTGGCCAACATGGCTTCGCCCTCCTGACGGATAAAGCGCGCCACGTCAGCATTCTTGCCCCGGGTGTTGAGCGGTATTTCCACCAGTTCGAGCGCCAATTCGGATGGCAGGCGCTTGGAATACTCGTGCCAGCCATCTTCCACCCACTTGGGCATGCGAGAACCGACAGCAATCAGACGCAGGCGCACAGCGGTTCCTTATTCCTGGTCTTTGTTGAGCTTGTCGAACTGCGAGTGACCGACTTCCGGGCTGTGGTGCTTGCCATCGACGGCACGGCTCTGCTCGGCACCTTTCCACAGGCGCTCCAGGTCGTAGAACTGACGAGCGTTGCTGGTCATCATGTGCACGATCACGTCGTCCATGTCCAACAGCACCCAGTCGCTGTCGCCCTTGCCTTCTTCACCCAGCGGCTTGACGCCTTGGGCTTTGACGGCGTCACGAACCTTGTCCAGCATCGCGCCGATCTGGCGGTTGGAGGTACCGGTCGCGATGATCATGAAGTCGGTGATGCTCTGCTTGTCGCGCACGTCCAGGATTTGAATATCCAGAGCCTTTACGTCTTCCAGAGCGGCAACGGCCACCTTCACCAGCTCTTCGCCAGCGAGCTCAGGCCCGGTGTGGGCCGGCACTGCGAGGGGAGCGCTCTTGAACGTGCCTTTGCGCTTAACTTTGCTTACGTCTTTGTTCGTCATATAAAACTCGTTTTGCTCGTATATTCGGGCGCTTGAATACAGGACTGTTCGTGCCTTCAAGTGCGCCTATTCAGTTCGACGTACGGTACAGCCCGTGCGCCTCGATGTAGGCCAGTACAGCGTCAGGCACCAGGTAACGCACCGACTTACCGCTGGCCAGCAGTTGACGGATCTGGGTGGCGGACACCGACAAGGGTGTCTGCCAGACAAACGCGATCTGACCCGCCGGCCCCTTGAGGGTCTGCGGGTCACTGACGGAACGGGCGGCCAACAGGTTGCGCAGGGCATCCGGTGGCTCGCTGTCCGCGTCAGGGCGCTGCAACACCACGATGTGGCAATGCAGCAGCAATTCTTCCCAGCGGTGCCAGGAGGGCAAGCCACAAAAGGCATCCCAGCCCAGCAGCAAGAACAGTTGGTCTTGAGGCGCCAGCTCGGCGCGCATCGATTCCAGGGTGTCGATGGTGTACGACGGCGTATCGCGGCGCAGTTCGCGGTCATCGACGCTCAACGGCGCCGCCCCGCTGACAGCGCTGCGCACCATCGCCAGACGCTGCTCGGGCGACACCTGCGGAGTATCGCGATGCGGCGGCCGGAAGTTCGGCGTCAGGCGCAAGTCGTCGAGCGCCAGCGCATCGGCTACTTCCAGGGCGCTGCGCAGGTGACCGATGTGCACCGGGTCGAAGGTGCCGCCCAGTACGCCAATGCGCTGCGGTCGAACGGTAGGTGCCCCGGACTGGCCGACTTCAGCCAATCAGATGGACTCCTGGCCGCGCAACTGGCCGTCACCGACCACTACATATTTCTCGCAGGTCAGGCCTTCGAGGCCGACCGGGCCACGGGCGTGGATCTTGTCCGTGGAAATACCGATTTCCGCACCCAGGCCGTACTCGAAGCCGTCGGCGAAGCAAGTCGGGGCGTTGAGCATCACCGACGCCGAGTCGACCTCGGCCATGAAGCGCCGGGCCTGACCCTGATGTTCGGTGACGATCGCATCAGTGTGGTGGGAACCATAGTGATTGATGTGCTCGATGGCCTCGTCGAGGCTGTCGACCACGCAAATCGACAGGATCGGCGCCAGGTACTCGGTGTGCCAGTCGTCTTCGGTGGCAGGCAGCGCCTCGATCAGGTCGCGAGTGCGCGGGCAGCCGCGCAGCTCGACGCCTTTTTCGCGGAACTGGGCAGCCATCGGCGGCAAGAATCGTGCGGCGACGCTGGCATCTACCAGCAGGGTCTCCATGGCACCGCAGATGCCGTAGCGATAGGTCTTGGCATTGAAGGCGATGCGCTGGGCCTTGTCGAGCTCGGCATTGGCGCTGACATAGACGTGGCAGATGCCATCGAGGTGCTTGATGACCGGCACGCGGGCATCGCGGCTGACACGCTCGATCAGGCCCTTGCCGCCGCGGGGGACGATGATGTCGACGTACTCGGGCATGGTGATCAATGCACCCACGGCCGCACGGTCAGTGGTCTCGACCACTTGTACGACGCTGGCCGGCAGTTGCGCCGCTTCCAGGCCCTGAGCGATGCACGTGGCGATGGCGCGGTTGGAATGAATGGCCTCGGAGCCGCCGCGCAGGATAGTGGCGTTGCCGGACTTGAGGCACAGGCTGGCGGCATCGATGGTCACGTTAGGGCGGGATTCGTAGATGATCCCCACTACGCCCAGCGGTACGCGCATCTTGCCAACCTGAATACCCGAGGGGCGGTAGCTCATGTCACGGATGGCGCCGACCGGATCAGGCAGCGCTGCCACCTGACGCAAACCGACGATCATGCTGTCGATACGGGCCGGGGTTAGGGTCAGGCGCTCGAGCAACGCTGGCTCCAGGTTGTTGGCGCGGCCGGCGGCCAGGTCGAGCTCATTGGCAGCGACCAGTTGTTCGCGGGCAGCGTCCAGCGCCGTGGCAGTCGCCAGCAAGGCACGGTTCTTCTGACCGGTGCTGGCACGAGCGATCACGCGAGCGGCTTCGCGGGCAGCGCGACCCAGGCGGGTCATGTAGTCAAGCACGGACTCAGTCATGGTCTCTGTGGTCTTGGCAAAGGGGAAAGCGGCTGATTATAGCTGCCGCGCCGCGCCACGCACAGCGGTGGCAGGCGGATGGTCGAAATTGGGCAACAAATGCCGGTCATTCAGGTCCGATTAAGGTGCCGGTTGCTATCATCTGCCGGCTGCCGCTCCCAAATCCGCACACCCATCTGGATGTTGACATGCCCGCCACCGCCGTCCGCCGGCATTTGCCCGACGAGTTTTTCCATCGCGACGCGCAAGTCCTTGCCCGCGACCTGCTGGGCAAGATCATCCGGCATCGCCAAGGGCCTTACTGGTTGTCAGCGCGCATCATCGAGACCGAGGCCTACTACGCGGCAGAAAAAGGCAGCCATGCTTCGCTGGGCTACACCGAAAAACGCCGAGCGCTGTTCCTCGATGGCGGCCACATCTATATGTATTACGCCCGTGGTGGCGATTCGTTGAATTTCAGCGCTGCCGGGCCTGGCAATGCCGTGCTGATCAAGTCGGCCTATCCCTGGGTCGATGAGGTCAGCGACAGCAACGCGCTGGCGCAGATGCAGCTCAACAATCCCGACGCCAATGGCCAACTGCGCCCGCCCGAGCGCCTGTGCGCAGGGCAGACGCTTCTGTGCAAGGCACTGGGCCTGAAAGTGCCGCAATGGGACGCCCAGCGCTTCGATCCCGAACATTTTTTTGTCGAGGACACCGGCATCCTCGTCCCCCAGGTCATCCAGACCACTCGCCTGGGCATCCCCGCCGGGCGCGATGAACATCTGCCCTATCGCTTCGTCGATCCTGAATACGCTCGGCATTGCACGCGCAATCCGCTGCGTCGGGGGCAGCGAGAGGGGCAGGACTACGCTTTGCAGATCAACCCCTCACCGACCACCGCCGCACCGATAAAAGGAAACCGATAGATGGGCTCTTGGCTTGACGGCCTTACTGGCTGGCTGACCGCTCACCCACAGTGGCTGGGCCTGGCGATTTTCGTAGTGGCTTGCGTCGAATGCCTGGCGATCGCCGGGCTGATCGTGCCCGGCACCGTGGTGCTCTTCGCTATTGCCGTATTGGCCGGTCACGGCGCCCTGTCGCTTGGCCAGACATTACTGCTGGGCTATGCCGGCGGCCTGCTGGGCGACGCGTTGTCGTACGCCATCGGCCGTCGCTATCATCAGGACATCAAGCGTATTCCCTTGCTGGCGCGCCACCCGCAATGGATGGAGAGGGCCGAAAACTATTTCCATCGCTATGGCGTCGAGGGCTTGCTGATCGGCCGTTTCATCGGCCCGTTGCGGCCCATGCTGCCGCTGATCGCCGGCATGCTGGAAATGCCGCTGATCCGCTTCGCACTGGTCAGCGTGCTGGCTGCGGCCGGCTGGTCTATCGCTTATCTACTCCCCGGCTGGGCCACCGGTGCGGCCTTCCGCTTGCCGCTGCCGCCCGGTTTCTGGCCGGAGGCGGGGGCGGTCGCCGGTGGCCTGGCGATCCTCGTCGGCCTGAGCATCAATAGCAGCCTGCGCCGCCATACCCGCGCGACCCTGTGGGTGGCCTTGATGAGCCTGGCCATGCTACTGGCATTGCTGATCGGCTGGCCCTACCTGACCCATCTCGACAATGGCCTCATGCAACTGGTGCAGGAGCACCGCAGCGAGGCAATGGATCCCTTCGTGGCGATGACCACGGCCATGGGCGACTTCCGCACACAGTTCATGCTGGCCGCCGCCGTGGTGCTGATCCTGGCAATCCACCGTCAGTGGCGGCATTTCCTCTTTGCCGTCGGCGCACTGCTCGGCACCGCACTGTGCAATGCCAGCCTGAAGATGTTCTTCGCCCGCGGGCGCCCGGAGATACTGAACGATCCATTGAGCACCTATAGCATGCCCAGCGGCCATGCTTCGGCGTCGTTTGCACTGTTTTTGACTTTGGCGCTCCTGGCTGGCCTCGGCCAGGCGCCGCGGATGCGCATCATGTGGCTGGTGTTGGCGTGCATCCCGGCGACGATGATCGCCGCATCGCGCATCTACCTGGGTGTGCACTGGCCGACCGACGTGCTGGCCGGGGCCATGCTCGCCTGCTGCCTGTGTGCGGTCAGCCTCGCGGCCAACCGACACTTTGGTGGGTCGATGCCTGCCGTGGCCGGGCGCGTATGGTGGTGGATACTGCCAGCGGTTGCAGCCATTCTAGGCTGGCATCTGGCAACCACCCTGCCCCATGCCATGGCGCATTATCAGTATGGTGCTCAAACCCTGTAGCAAGGGGCTTGTCCCCGAAAACGGGTAACGACAACGCATCCGCAGTGGCTGATTGCTCTTGTCGGGGGCCAGCCCCCCTCGTTGCAAGGCCAGAACCGCTTCAGTCGAACAACTCGCCCTGCAGCTCATCAAGCAGCGTCTGGATATTATCCAGGCGCTCGCGGGGGTCATCCAGGCACAGCAAGCGCAGCTTGTCGCCGTTGAGGAAGGGCAGCAGATAACCCAACTGATTGGCCAACGATTGCTGGGTCCTTGCGCCATCAAGCATGCCCAGAGCGGCGACCATCGGATGCTCCGCCAAGGCGTTGAGCAGCGCCAACAGGTCGTCCTCGTCGGAACTCAGTGGCTCCTCGCGGAATTCATACAGGTACTCCACTTCGCCGAGAAGCAACCGATCACGCTGGGTCTCGCAGCTTTTGACTTCGAATCGCCGGGTGCCTTTGACGCGAATCCCCAGCAGGCCGTTGTTCTGCGGATTGAAGTCGACCACCATCGCCTCGCAGCCCACCGGTGCGTGCAGCACTTCGCCATTGCCGGCCTCATCGCCCTCCAACAGGCATACCACCCCGAATCCGGTGCCCTGCTTCATGCAGCGGGTAATCATGTCCAGGTAGCGCGCCTCGAATATTTGCAAATCGAGCACGCAGTCCGGAAACAGCACGGTATTGAGCGGGAACAGCGGCAAAATCATAGGATTTCCTTAAACGAACAGACTGACCGCCAATGGCAGCAATACGGCGGTCGAGACCCCCATCAAGCTCATCGCCAATGCGGCGAAAGCCCCACATTCCTCACCTTCCTGGATCGCCACTGAGGTCCCCACCGCGTGCGCCGTGAGCCCCAGGGCCATGCCGCGCGCAGCTGGGTTCTCCACTCCCAGCATAGACAACATCCCAGGGCCGAAGATGGCCCCGATGACACCAGTGATCAACACGAATACCGCTGCCAGCGCCGCCACGCCGCCGATCTGCGCGGCCACCAGCATGGCGATCGGTGAGGTCACCGACTTGGGAGCCAGGGTCATGAGAATCATGTGATCAGCGCCGAACAGCCAGCCCAGCAGCAGGCATGAGCCCGTAGCCAGCACCCCACCCAACACCAGCGTAGTCAAGGTGGGCCAGAACAGCTGACGAATACGCCGCAGATTCAGGTACAGCGGCACCGCCAGGGCCACGGTGGCCGGGCCCAGCAGGGTATTGAGGATGTCGGTGCTCTTACGGTACTCGGTGTAGTCGATCCCGCAGGCGACCAGCACGCCGATCAATATCAGCATCGACACCAGCACCGGCTGGAGGAAGATCCAGCGGGTCTTTTCATAGGCACCCACCGCCAACTGGTAGGCGCCCAAGGTGATGCCGATGCCGAACAGCGGGTGATGGATGACCGAGTCCAGCGTGCCCTGCCAGTCCAGGGTCATGGCTGAACCTCATCGCTGGGCGGGCGACGACCGATCAGGCGCTGCATCAACCAGCCGGCAAAGGCCATCGCGACCAGCACCGAGATCAGCAAGGCGCCGCCGATGGCCCAGAAATCCTCGGCAATCTGCCCGGCATAGACCATCACCCCGACCGCTGGCGGCACCAGCATCAAAGGCAGGTAGCGCAGCAGGCTGCTGGCCGCCTCGCTCACCGGCGCCGGCACATCGCCGCGTAGCATCAGGTACGCCAGCATCAGCAACAGGCCGATGATCGGCCCGGGCACGATCGGCACCAGCAAATGATTGATCACCGTCCCCAACAATTGGAACAGCACGAGCCAGGTCAATCCACGCAACGCCATAAAGGTCCTCTCCATCGAGCCGACATTATAAGCACGACCAGCGCCTGGCTTAGAACCGCCGACCGGTCTGGATCAAGGCTTGACCCGCTGCCCCGAGCGTGTTGATCTAGCGCCCTGGCACGAACGTACAAATTGTTACCCCCCATTGCCCCCCCGTGGAGGTATTGCCCATGCGCGACGTTCCCGCCGATCAACTGCACGAATACGTGGGCACTTGCCTGGGGCGCTCCGACTGGTTGACCATCGACCAAGGACGCATCAACGATTTCGCCGATGCCACGGGCGATCACCAGTTCATTCATGTGGACCCGGAGCGCGCCGCCACCGGGCCTTTTGGCACCACGATCGCCCACGGCTTGCTGACGCTCTCACTGATCCCCTCCCTGATGAGCCAGGTCATGGTGTTCCCCGCCGGCATGAAAATGGCTATCAACTACGGCATGGACAGCGTGCGGTTCATCCAGCCAGTCAAGGTCGATTCCCAGGTGCGCTTGAAGGTCGACCTGACCGAAGTCAGCGAGAAAAAGCCCGGCCAGTGGTTGATGAAAATCCTCGCCACTCTTGAAATAGAAGGCGAATCCAAACCCGCGTACATCGCTGAACCGTTGTCGCTGTGCTTCCTTTAGCTGCGGGCCAGAGCTGTCGCGGCGAATCTGGTAACAGTTGAGAGGAAATGAAAGCCTGCTAACGGCTATTTCCTCGCCACCGGATTACGGCATACTCGGCGCCTCAATTGCCCGGATCCCGTCATGCGCCCACTCGCTCCTCTTGCGCTTTCGCTACTGCTCGTTGCCTGCGGTGATGGCGAATCCCTATTGCCGCCCGACGCGCGACTGCCCGATGGCGGCCGTTATCGCGGCGAAGTGGTCAACGGCGTTTTGCAAGGCGCAGGTCGCATCGATTACCCCAACGGCAGCTGGTACAAGGGCAATTTCGTCAACGGCCAGTGGCACGGTGACGGCGAATGGCATGGCAGCAACGGCGAGGTCTATCGCGGCCATTTCGAAAAAGGCCTGTTCGACGGCCAAGGCAGCCTGAGCACCCCGAAAAGCAGCTACAGCGGCGGCTTCAAGCTCGGTCGCCGCGACGGCGAAGGCACCCTCAAGGAAAAAAGCCAGACCTACCGCGGCAACTTCAAGAACGACCAGTATTCCGGCGCCGGCCATCTTGAGCTCGAGGACGGCAGCACCTACCAGGGCCTGTTCGATCAAGGCAAGCCCAACGGCGAAGGCGTACGCAGCGACGCCAGTGGCAATCAGTTCAGCGGCAAGTTCGTCAACGGCCAACTGGAGGGCCACGGCAACTACAGCAATGCCGACGGCGATCAATACATCGGCAATTTCCATCAGAACCAGCTGCAAGGCCGTGGGCGCTTTGAAAACAGCGACGGCGATGTGTGGATCGGCGACTTCAAAGCCGGCGCCCTCACCGGCCAAGGCGAACTGCTGGGCAGCGATGGCAGTCACTACGTAGGCGGTTTTGCCGACTGGCACTTTTCTGGTCAGGGCAAGCTGACCATGGCCGATGGCAGCACATTCGAAGGTGGCTTCGCCGACGACGCCTATCAGGGTCAGGGCGTGCTGACCGTCAAGAGCGGCGCCACACAAAGCGGCTACTGGGTCAACGGCCAGCGCGTGCGCGATGGCAGTGGCCGCTTGCTGCCCGACAGCCTGGAGCAAGGCCTGCTCAACCAAGGCGCGCTGCTGGACAAAGCACTGGCCGCAGTGCCGCATTCGACGCCCGCGACCGAACTGTACAGCCTGGTGCTGGGCGGTGATGGCAACCAGAGCGTGTTCCTGCGTGAAGCCGACTACGTCAGCGCCATGCTCGCCAGCCGCTTCGGCGCCGTAGGCCAGATCACTCTGGTCAATCATCGCGATCACCTCGCTGACCGCCCCATGGCCAGCCGCGAAACCCTCAGCCGCGCGGTCAAGACCCTGGCCGAGCGCAGTGGCCCGGAAGATTTGATCTTCATCTACCTGACCAGTCACGGCACCCAGAATCATGAACTGGTGCTGGAACAGCCGCGCATGGAGCTCGCTGACCTGCCTGCCGACGAACTGGCGAGCGTGCTCGCGCCGCTCAAGGACCGCGACAAGGTGGTGGTGATTTCATCTTGCTATTCCGGAGGTTTCATCCCGGCCCTCAAGGACGCCCGTACACTGATCATGACCGCCTCACGGGCTGATCGCGTGTCGTTCGGATGCTCGGAAGAGGCCGACTTCACCTATTTCGGCGATGCCTTGTTCGCCCAGGCGCTGAACGCCACCGACGACTTGCAACAGGCATTTGAACAAGCGCGCGCTCACGTTGCCGAAAGGGAGATAGCCGACAACTACGAAGCCTCCGAGCCGCAGATCTGGGCCCCCAAAGGCGTGATCGCGCACTGGCAACGGTTGCGCCAGCAGCAAGCGCAAAAGGCCTTGCAGAGTGCGGCGGCCGCAGCCAAGGCAGCGCGCAAGGAAGCGGGAGTTGTCGCCCAAGACTAAGCTTTACAGTAGCCATCACCCGGCTGGCGCGTGTCGCAAGGAGTAGCACCATGTACCTGACCCCGCAGCATATCCTCCTCGCCGGCGCCACCGGGCTGACCGGCGAACACCTGCTCGACCGCTTGCTCAACGAGCCGACGGTCAGCCGTGTACTGGCCCCGACCCGGCGCCAGTTGGCCGAGCATCCGCACCTGGAAAACCCGGTAGGTAACCTCGCCGATCTGCTGCCGCAACTCGAAGGCCGCGTCGACATCGCCTATTGCTGCCTGGGCAGCACCATCAAACAGGCGGGCTCGGAGGATGCCTTTCGGGCCATCGATCACGATCTGGTGGTGGCCTATGCGCAGCGCGCCCGAGACTTGGGCGCGCGCCATCTGCTAGTGATCAGCGCCGTCAATGCCGACGAAACATCGTCGATCTTCTATAACCGCGTGAAGGGCCAGACGGAAAAATCGCTGATCGCGCAAAACTGGCCGCAGTTGACCATCGCCCGCCCATCGATTCTGCTCGGTGCCCGTACCGAGCCACGCTTGAGCGAACAGCTGGCAGGGCCGCTGTCACGACTGATTCCCGGCAAATACCATGGCATCGAAGCCACGCAACTGGCCCGCGCGCTGTGGCGCCTGGCGCTCGAAGAGCAGGATGGGGTAAGGGTGGTCGAGTCGGATGAGCTGCGGCGGCTGGGTAAATAGCCGGCTTGTGAGCCGTGGCTAATGGCGCCTTCGCGGGCAAGCCCCGTTCCCACAGTCGTACGACTCAAGTCTGATGTGGGAGCACAGCTTGCTCGCGAAGAGGTCCGAAAGCCTACAACCCGCCTTGAGCGCTAAACCCAATACCCGCAGCAGTCAGCAGCGACAGCGGCAACAACAACGTATCGAGCAGCATGCTGCCTGGCATGTCCCAGGCGGGGTATTTCGGCCCTTCAGTGCCGAAGCGGTCCTGAGGGCAGCACCCGCCCTGCATCAGGTAGAAATCCAATCGCGTGCCGGCATACACCACCGGCGCGCCGGGCTTGTTGGCATCCAGCGTGCTGACGGTCGCGCAGCCGGTGAGACTCGCGATAAGTGCACTGACCATCAATCCGTGAACATTCCTGTAGCGAGCGGGCTTACCCACGATTCGGCGGGCCTGGCACGACGGCTTTTCGGGGGCGAGCCCCCTCGCTACAGGGGCGACTGTCACTCCTCCCCACCAAAATGATGCTCACCCCAGCGCGGCAACATGTCCTGAGGTATGTCCAGCAGATTGAGCACGCGCGCTACGACGAAATCGATCAAGTCGTCCAGCGTCTGCGGCTGGTGGTAAAACCCCGGCGATGCAGGCAGGATCACCGCGCCCATCTGCGACAGCTTGAGCATGTTCTCCAGATGGATAGTCGAGTACGGCGCCTCGCGGGGCACCAGGATCAGCTGTCGACGCTCTTTAAGGGTCACGTCTGCCGCGCGCTCGATCAGGTTGTTGCAGGCGCCTGTAGCGATCGCCGACAACGTCCCCGTGGAGCATGGCACCACCACCATTGCCGCAGGTGCGCCGGAACCGGAAGCCACGGGGGACATCCAGTCCTCTTTGCCATACACACGAATCTGCCCCGCCGAGGCGCCGGTGTATTCGGTAAGGAACGCCTGCATGCTCTGCGGCTTGGCCGGCAGCAGCACGTCGGTCTCGGTAGCCAACACCAGTTGTGCGGCTTTGGAGATGAGAAAATGCACTTCGCGGTCTTCACGTACCAGACAGTCGAGCAGGCGCAGGCCATATTGCGCGCCCGAGGCGCCGGTCATGGCCAGGGTGATGCGTTCCGGGCCGCTCATCGGCTGGCTCCTGTCAGGCCAGCAGCCACACCTACAACCATCATCGCAACGCCTCCGCCAGCTTCACATGCAAGCCGCCGAAGCCGCCATTGCTCATGATCACCACGTGGGTACCCGGCTGCGCCTGGGCCTTGACCCGGGCAATGATCGCTTCGAGGCTATCGGCTACCAAGGTCGGCACTGTGCTCTGTGCCACGGTCGCGGCCAAGTCCCAGCCCAGATTCGGTGGCGCATACCAGATCACTTCATCGGCATCGGTCACGCTGCCCGGCAAGCCGTCGCGGTGAGCGCCGAGTTTCATTGAATTGGATCGCGGCTCGATCACCGCGATCAACGGCGCATCGCCGATACGCTTGCGCAGGCCATCCAGGGTGGTCGCGATCGCGGTCGGGTGATGAGCGAAGTCATCATAAATAGTGATACCGCGCACTTCGGCGACCCGTTCCATTCGCCGCTTGACGTTCTTGAATGCCCCCAGGCCTTCGATCGCCATCGCAGGCACTACGCCCACATGCCGCGCCGCGGCCAGCGTGGCCAACGCGTTGGCGACGTTATGCTGGCCTGTCAGCGGCCAGTCGACGATGCCCTGGCTGCTACCCTCGAACAACACTTCGAAGCGCGAGCCATCTTCACTAAGCAATCGCGCCTGCCACTGGCCACCCGAACCTGTGGTCTGCACAGGCGTCCAGCAGCCCATGCCGATCACCCGCTGCAGCGCTGGCTCGGTGGTCGGGTGGATGATCAAGCCCTGGCTCGGAATGGTCCGCACCAAATGATGGAACTGCCGCTCGATCGCCGCCAGATCAGGGAAGATATCCGCATGGTCGTATTCGAGATTGTTGAGGATCGCGGTGCGCGGACGGTAGTGGACGAATTTCGAGCGTTTGTCGAAGAACGCACTGTCGTACTCGTCGGCCTCGACCACGAAAAACGGCGTACTGCCCAGACGCGCCGACACCGCGAAGTTCTGCGGCACGCCGCCGATCAGAAAACCCGGGCTCATGCCGGCATGCTCCAGCACCCAGGCCAGCATGCTGCTGGTGGAGGTCTTGCCGTGAGTGCCAGCCACGGCCAGCACCCAGCGGCCTTGCAACACATGGTCGGCCAACCATTGCGGCCCGGACACATACGGCAAGCCTTTGTCGAGCACATACTCCACGGCCGGATTGCCCCGCGACAAGGCGTTGCCGATCACCACCAGATCGGGCGCCGGATCGAGCTGTGCAGCGTCATAGCCCTGAGTCAACTCGATGCCCTGAGCCTGCAACTGAGTGCTCATCGGCGGATAGACATTGGCGTCCGAGCCCGTCACACGGTGACCCAGCTCCTTGGCCAACACCGCCAGCGAGCCCATGAACGTGCCGCAAATACCTAGAACGTGAATATGCATGATTGACCTCGTAAAACATCGGGGCAGGTTAGCCCAGCGTGGGAAAAATCTCACGTCTTGTATTCGAGCATCCCTTTTCGGCGCCAGACCTCGCTACATCAGTTCGACTTTGTAGCGAGGAAGCTGCGCGTGCGACGGTTAAAAAGCCCTCCCTGATTCAACCGTAATACCCGGCAACCTATGCTTTAGGCGTAGACGCGAGCACGCCCCCTGCCTTTGCTCTAAGCTCAATTGGCCGCCCCACGCGAGCTCTCCCCCAATAACTAATAGTCAGGAGATACCCTATGCGTTACGCCCATCCTGGTACCGAAGGCGCCAAGGTCGCCTACAAAAGCCGCTATGGCAATTACATCGGCGGCGAATTCGTTGCCCCGGTCAAAGGTCAATATTTCACCAACAGCTCGCCCGTCAACGGCCAGCCTATCGCCGAATTCCCTCGTTCCACTGCCGAAGACATCGACAAAGCCCTCGACGCCGCCCACGCCGCGGCTGACGCGTGGGGCAGCACCTCGGTGCAGGCACGCTCCCTGACCCTGTTGAAAATCGCCGACCGTATCGAACAGAATCTCGAACTGCTGGCCATCACCGAGACCTGGGACAACGGCAAGGCCATCCGCGAAACCCTCAACGCCGACATCCCCCTGGCCGCTGATCACTTCCGCTACTTTGCCGGCTGTCTGCGCGCTCAGGAAGGCAGTGCCGCCGAAATCGACGGCAACACCGTGGCTTACCATATCCACGAACCGCTCGGCGTAGTCGGGCAGATCATCCCGTGGAACTTCCCTATTCTCATGGCCGCCTGGAAACTCGCACCCGCCCTGGCTGCTGGCAACTGCGTGGTGCTCAAGCCCGCCGAACAAACACCGCTGGGCATCACCGTGCTGATGGAAGTGATCGGCGACCTGCTGCCGCCCGGCGTGCTCAACGTGGTGCAAGGCTTCGGCAAAGAAGCCGGTGAGGCCCTCGCCACCAGCAAGCGTATCGCCAAGATCGCCTTCACCGGCTCTACCCCGGTGGGCTCGCACATCATGAAGTGCGCGGCGGAAAACATTATCCCGTCGACCGTGGAATTGGGCGGCAAGTCGCCGAACATCTTCTTCGAAGACATCATGAACGCTGAACAAAGCTTTATCGAAAAGGCCGCGGAAGGCCTGGTGCTGGCGTTCTTCAACCAGGGTGAAGTCTGCACTTGTCCATCCCGCGCGCTGGTGCAGGAGTCCATCTACCCAGCCTTCATGAAAGAAGTGATGAAAAAGGTCGAGCAGATCAAGCGCGGCGACCCGCTCGATACCGAGACCATGGTCGGCGCCCAGGCCTCCGAGCAGCAGTTTGACAAGATCCTCTCGTACCTCGAGATC
Organism: Pseudomonas baltica; assembly: GCF_031880315.1. Classification (NCBI taxonomy): domain Bacteria; kingdom Pseudomonadati; phylum Pseudomonadota; class Gammaproteobacteria; order Pseudomonadales; family Pseudomonadaceae; genus Pseudomonas; species Pseudomonas baltica. Next base: position 2,816,404 of record NZ_CP134771.1, read on the forward strand.
GCCAAGAACGAGGGCGCCGAGTTGCTGACCGGTGGCAAGGTGCAAAAACTCGAAGGCAGCCTGTCGACCGGCTATTACATCCAGCCGACCCTGCTCAAGGGCCACAACAAGATGCGCGTGTTCCAGGAAGAGATCTTCGGCCCGGTGGTCAGCGTCACCACCTTCAAGGACGAAGCCGAAGCGCTGGCCATCGCCAACGACACCGAGTTCGGCCTCGGCGCCGGGGTGTGGACCCGCGATATCAACCGCGCCTGGCGGATGGGCCGCGGCATCAAGGCCGGCCGTGTCTGGACCAACTGCTACCACCTCTACCCCGCCCATGCGGCGTTTGGCGGTTACAAAAAGTCCGGTGTCGGCCGCGAAACCCATAAGATGATGCTCGATCATTACCAGCAGACCAAAAACCTGCTGGTGAGCTACGACGTCAATCCGTTGGGGTTCTTCTAATATCGACCGGAGGCCGCCAATGCCTCTGGGGCGGCCTCGGTAGATGTGTTGCGCTTACTGTCCCTTCGCGGGCAAGCCTTACTCCTACAGTTCACCTGTGAGAGCAAGGCTTGCCCGCGAAGACGCACTACCAGGCAAAGCAAATCCCCCAGATCGCCACCCATGGCACTCCTCGCCCCAATGCGGTATTAATTGCCAATCCACCTGCAGAGATATCCCTTACTGCCCGGTACCGGCCAATACCGATGACATCGCGAGGTTTGTTATGCGAATTATCCAAGCGTCTCTCGAACACCTGGACATGATTACCCCGCTTTTCGTCAAATACCGCGAGTTCTACGGTGAGCTGCCCTTCCCGGACTCTTCCCGCGCGTTCCTAGAAAAACGCCTGCGCCGCAAGGAATCGGTCATCTACCTGGCCTTGGCCGACAACGATGACAGCAAAATCCTCGGCTTCTGTCAGCTTTACCCTAGTTTCTCCTCGCTATCGCTCAAACGTGTGTGGATCCTCAATGACATCTACGTGGCAGAAGATGCGCGGCGCATGCTGGTGGCCGATCACCTGATGCGCACCGCGAAAAAGATGGCCAAAGAGACCCAGGCAGTACGTATGCGCGTGTCCACCAGCAGCAATAACGATGTAGCGCAGAAGGTGTACGAGTCGATCGGCTTTCGGGAAGATGCCGAGTTCAAGAACTACGTGCTGCCGATTTCCCAGGATTGACCTGATGCCTCCATCGACCGCTTACCTGGCACCCTTGAGGGAGCGATCTGCGCCAATGACGCGTCATATGAATCCTTCGGTAACGCTTTTGACGCTTTTCCCCATTTTCTCGCTCTATAATGCCGCCCACTTCTACCCTCTTGATCCGTAGTTTCGGACCCACACACAGGTAACGCGCATGGAACTCAGCCTACTCAACATCATTTTGCATCTCGATGTGTTCCTCAATGAGTTGGTCAACCAGTACGGCGTCTGGATCTACGCCATTCTCTTCCTGGTGATTTTCTGCGAGACGGGCCTGGTGGTAACGCCATTCCTGCCTGGCGACTCCCTGTTATTCATCGCCGGCGCCGTAGCCGCAGGCGGCGGTATGGACCCGATCCTGCTGGCGGTACTGCTGATGGCGGCTGCGATCCTCGGCGACAGCACCAATTACCTGATCGGCCGATTTGCCGGCGACAAATTGTTCCAGAACCCCAACTCGAAAATCTTCCGTCGCGACTATCTCGATCAGACGCACGCCTTCTACGAGCGCCACGGCGGCAAGACCGTCACCCTTGCGCGCTTCCTGCCGATCATCCGTACCTTCGCGCCGTTTGTGGCCGGGGTCGGCAAAATGTCCTATCCGCGCTTCCTCGGTTTCAGTGTGCTCGGCACGGTTTTCTGGGTATGCGGCTTGGTTGCCCTGGGCTATTTCTTCGGCAACGTGCCTTTCATCAAGAAAAACCTCACCTTGATGATTGTCGTCATCATCCTCATCTCGGCCCTGCCCATGATCATCGGCTTCATCCGCAGCCGCGTCAGCCCTACCGCCAAAGCCTGACGTCATGTGGTCCTGGCGCGCCTGGCGCAGGCGCAAAACCCTCGACAGGCACGCGCTGGCGCCTGAACTCTGGGCCGGCGTGCGCCAGGCGCTGTCGATGCTCGACGGCCTCGACAGCGTCCAGGATCAACGCCTGCAGGCACTGTGCATCCTGTTCCTGCGGGATAAACGCCTGACCGCCCTGCCCGGCGTCAATCTCGACGACCATGGTCGGCTGCTCCTCGCCGCCCAAGCCCAATTGCCGCTACTGGAACTGCCCGAGGCCGATTGGTACCGCGGCTTCCACGAGATTGTCCTCTACCCCGACGATTTCCTCAGCCCGCAACGCCACCGCGACGCCAGCGGCGTCGAACACGTATGGGAGGACGAGCGCAGCGGCGAAGCCTGGCAACAAGGCCCGATCATCCTCGCTTGGCCCGGCGTGCAAGCCAGCGGCGGCTGGGAAGGCTACAACCTGGTCATTCACGAGCTCGCGCACAAACTCGACATGCTCACCGGCGACGTCAACGGCCTGCCGCCTCTGCACAACAACATGCGTGTCGCCGCCTGGGCCAGCGCCATGCAAAGCGCCTATGACGACCTCAATCGCAAGCTCGAAGCTGATCCGGACGCGGAAACGGCCATCGATCCCTATGCCGCCGAAAATCCCGGGGAATTCTTTGCCGTCACCAGCGAATATTTTTTCAGCGCACCTGACCTGCTTCACGATGCCTACCCGCAGGTTTACGAACAGCTGAAACTCTTCTACCGCCAGGATCCACTGACGCGCCTGCAACAACTCCAAAGTAGCGACCCGCAATACCAGCAGCCCCAGCCGGCCTGAGCACCATTCAATCCAGACCCGTGCGGGATCTATGGTTTTGCACAAGCTGTGCCGGCCTCTTCGCGGGCACGCCATGCCCCCACCTGTCGCCAATCCCGAGCCGTATACCTGTGGGAGCACAGCTCGCTGGCGAAGGCGGCCTGACTGTCGTCATTGCCTGTATGCCTTACTCCGCGAGCGCTCTCGCCCGCCGACCATGGCAAGCCGCTGCGAATATGCCTATAATCCGGACCACTTTTTGGCTAAATCGGCCAATCCATCAGGCCTGACAACGGGGGCAACGCCCAATGAGCTACAGCAAGATTCCGGCTGGCAAAGATCTGCCGAACGACATCTACGTCGCGATCGAAATCCCGGCCAACCACGCGCCCATCAAGTACGAAATCGACAAAGACAGCGACACTCTGTTCGTCGACCGCTTCATGGCCACCCCGATGTTCTACCCGGCCAACTACGGCTTCATCCCCAACACCCTGGCCGACGACGGTGACCCCCTCGACGTGCTGGTCGTGACCCCGTACCCAGTGGCCCCAGGCTCGGTCATCCGTGCCCGTCCGGTCGGCATCCTGCACATGACCGACGACGGTGGCGGCGACGCCAAAGTCATCGCCGTACCGCACGACAAACTGTCGCAGCTGTACGTCGACGTGAAGGAATACACCGACCTGCCGCCGCTGCTGCTCGAGCAGATCAAGCACTTCTTCGAGAACTACAAGGATCTCGAGAAAGGCAAATGGGTGAAGATCGAAGGCTGGGGCGATGCTGACGCTGCCCGCGCTGAAATCACCAAGTCGGTGGCTGCCTACAAAGGCTGATCCGCACTGCGCGTGACCCAAAACCCCAGCCGATGTGCTGGGGTTTTTCGTTTCTGCTGGGCAACCGCACCCAATTTCAGTATCCTCTGCCCCACCTAAGGCAATCCTTCCCCAGGAAGTGCATTTGCCCGGCGCCACGGATGACTTTTTCGTGCACGCCCTCCACTACAGTCCCTGTACTGGTGGACTACCTGTTGAAGACGGTTGCGGTTTGCCAAAAACAGACCAAGACCGTCCCCGAGAAGCCGGCCACAAGCCGGCTTTTTAATGCCTGAAACACTGGATCTTTAGAACTAACCAAGGGAAGGGAATACCCATGTTAAAGGCCGCTATCAGCCAGATAAAGCTACCACAAGACCGAGGCAGCCTCCTTTCCATAGCAAAAGCAGCTGTCACACTATTATCGCTAGGCACAGCCCATTATGTCGGCTTCTTGATACACATACCATTTGAAATTTTATCTATAGTCTCGATAAAATTCTTGCCGCAATTTGTAGCAACATGCTCTTTCTATCTAACACTTTGCTATTTGACCGCTCGGATTTTTTCATTTGGGATATCACAGCTTTACTATTCAGCCAGCGCGCCTCTTGCTGGGTTCAGCATCGCCGCCAGTAAGTGGCTACCCAAGCGTCTAAAAAACGGGGCAAGACGTATACACAGAGAGACTCGCCCTACTGAAAAAATAATTTATTGGGCCGCCTTTTTATTCATACTTCCGTTTTTACTAAATTTCTCATACCTGAAATTTGAAAATGAAGAAATCGGAGGCCTAACCAAAACACTTTTCTTCAGCATTCTAGCTGCTATCATTTTCAAATCCGGTATCCTGATCAGAGGACCGAAACAAATTCGCCGAATAGTAGACAAACAAAGGATTGCACTCAGAAAACTGCTATTCCGAGACTACACTTACCTATTAGCTGGCATAGGCTTGGCGGTATGCTTTTATACGGGCATGTTACGGTATGACAAAATACTTGGCGAGGACAAGGTATTCTTGCGGATGGGGGAGTACTCTGGGAACGCGCACATGTTATTAAGCACTGACGATGCTCACCTGGTACTTGAAGACGACGACACCTCTCGCACCTATGTCTACCTGGCTGATGGCCTCATGGTAAAGCTCCAGCGGGCTGTAAATAAAAAATCCTTACCTACAGAAAAATAGCCATTGTCCACAAACATACTATGGAGCCGGCAAATTCTGGCTTGTAGATACGAGCTGTATCCTGTTCGAGTGCCGGACTTGGACTGCCAGCAGCATCAGCCGGAACCTAGCAGCTTGATCCATCCTCCATATCTATAGATCTCATCCTCACCACAGGACAAGAACAATGGATATCGAACAAGGCTGGTGTCGCGGCGAACGGGAACTGGCTCAAATACGCAGGATCAACAAAGCGCTCGCATGGGTGCCACGGTTTCGAGTCCGCAACCGCGTTACGCCGCTCGCGATCCAGGCGCTACTACGCGCCAGCCAGTTCGGTAGCCTGATCGAAACCGCCAAGCACGGGCTGCGCATCGAAACCAGTTCGGTTTTCCTGGACGGCTGCGTACCCGTGGCCGTGAGAATCATCAGGCCCGCCGGTAAAGCCAAAGGGCTGGTAATCGATATACACGGTGGCGGCTGGGTGATCGGCAATGCGCAGATGGATGATGATCGCAACGTGGCGATGGTCCAGGAATGCGGCGTCACGGTTGTATCGGTTGATTACCGGCTTGCGACATCAACACCGATCCAAGGAATGATGGACGACTGTCTGACGGCCACGCGCTACTTCCTGAGCGACAGCTGTAAAGAATTCGCTGACGTGCCGGTCATTATCGTTGGCGAATCTGCTGGGGGGCACTTGGCAGCTGCCACATTATCGGCGCTCAAGACCTGGCCAGAATTGCTGCGGCGCATAAGCGGCACGGTGCTGTTCTATGGTGTCTACGACATGGCTGGCACACCTAGTGTGCATGCCGCCGGGCCCGAAACGCTGGTATTGGACGGCCCTGGCATGGTCGAGGCGTTGCGCACGCTCACACCCGGATCAAGCGATGAAGAACGTCGGCAGCCACCGTTGTCACCGCTCTATGGCGACCTAGCGGACTTCCCGCCGGCACTGATGTTTGCCGGTGAGATTGACCCGCTGCTGGACGACACCGTCAATCTCGCTGATCGCTGGAAAGCGTCGGCAGATGTGGAGGTGTATGTATTGCCGGAATCGCCGCACGGGTTCATCCATTTCCCGACAGCCATGGCGGGCAGGGTCCTGGAATATAGTCGCGAGTGGATAACGCGCAGAATCGAAAACCCTAGCTGATCAGCAATCAAGGGATCCTTGGGTGAAGAGGGATCTCCCAGCACATCGGGCAACACCGACATTCCCCAGACAACCGGCGTTCAAGCCACGCCCGTTCAAGCCGATACCCAGCTACCAGACCCCCACTTTCATACATTGCTCGCACCTGCCCTCGCTGCGAGCAACCTCCCAGGACATGTCCGATGAATTGGCTTCGCGATGCAAAACTCTCCAGCAAACTGATCGCGGCTTTCGGGCTGTGTGCGCTCATCACCTTGGGTGTCGGCATACTCGGCAGCCGCGGCATATCGCAACTGTCTGACAACCTCAATTTAGTGTTCGCCAACAATCTGGTGTCGGTGGCGAAAACGGCGGAAGCCAAGAGCAACGCGATCGCCCAGCAGCGCGACCTATACAGCCTCATCGCCGCTACCGCTGGCGAAGCACCGCAAAGCACTAAGGACGCGATTCTGCAAAGCATGCAGGGCAACCGCGCCGCCAGCGAAAAGGCCTTCGCGATCTATCGCGCCACCCCGTTGGCTGACGACGAGCGCGCAGCCGGCGACAAGATGGAGAAAGACTGGCCGGCCTATCAAAACTCGGTGCAAAAGGTGATTACCGCATTGCAGGCAGGCGACCTGGTCGGTGCTCGCGCGCTGATTTCCGGGGAGGTACAACAAGGCTACCGAGTGATCATGGACGAGCTGACCATCATGGTCGAGTCCAACAACCGTCAGATCGGTGAGGGCGCCAGCGATGCTGCGGCCCAAGCCAGTTCGGCCAGGACGGCGCTGTATATCGGTATCGCCATCGCGTTCCTCGCGGCGCTGGCGCTGGGCATGCTGATCAACCGCATGATCAGCGGCCCGATCGCTGTGGCCGTGGAGAGCGCCAAGCGTATCGCCGGCGGCGACTTGACCCACAAGGTCAGTAGTCCAGCCAAGGATGAAACCGGGCAACTGTTGAACGCCTTGGGCGACATGCAAGGCAGCCTCAAATCCACCATCAATCAGATCGCCGAAGCCTCTAGCCAGCTTGCCTCTGCTGCCGAGGAACTCAACGCCGTGACCGAAGACGGCAGCCGCGGTTTGCTGCGTCAGAACGACGAGATCCAGCAGGCGGCCACGGCCGTCACCGAGATGACATCGGCGGTGGAAGAAGTCGCACGCAACGCGATGTCGACTTCCGAGGCGTCCAAGACCGCGAGCACCCAGGCCAGCAGCGGCCTTGGCCAGGCCCGCGACGCCGTCAAGGCGGTGAACAGCGCGACCGTCGAAATCAAGGCGTCGACCGACATCGTCGAGGACCTGGCGGTACAGGTCCGTGATATCGGCAAGGTGCTGGACGTGATCCGTGGCATCGCCGAACAGACCAACCTGCTGGCCCTTAACGCAGCTATCGAGGCGGCGCGTGCAGGTGAACAGGGCCGCGGCTTTGCCGTGGTCGCGGACGAGGTGCGGGCACTGGCGGCGCGCACTCAATCGTCCACGGGCGAGATCGAAAGCATGATCGGCGCCGTGCAATCGCGCGCCGATCAAGCGGTAGTGGCGATGGGCAAGAGTCAATCGTTGGTGACCAACACTCAGACACTCGCCATGGCGACCGGCGACGCGCTGGAAATGATCGCCGAGGGCATCGGCCAGATCAACGATCGCAATCTGGTCATCGCCAGCGCCTGCGAAGAGCAAGCCCACGTGGCCCGTGAAGTGGATCGCAACCTGGTCAACATTCAGGACTTGTCGACGCAGACCGCCGCAGGCGCCCATCAAACGTCGGCCTCGACCCAGGACCTGTCGCGTCTGGCCGTGTCGTTCAACCAGTTGGTCGGCCGCTTCAAATTGTAAGCCAGCGTGTATCGAGGCGGGTCCGACAGTTTATCGGACCCGCGTCTCCCTTCCGGGCGCAGCCCACCTCTGCACTTCTGTGGCAAAATCCCCCTCCTCAATCCGCTTGCCTGGGCCGTGCCCCGAGCAAAGCGCACCCGTCAATAACGTCAGGATCGACATGAACCCTATTGACCCGACCCCTTCCGAGCCCGCGCAAATCCGTCGCGCAGGCGTCGACCTCTCCGGCGTCATGTCGGTGCTCAGCAAACACCTCTACTCCACGCCCATGGTGGCGCTGCGCGAGCTGGTGCAGAACGCCCACGACTCGATCCTGCGCCGCCGCCACGAGCAACCCGGCTGGCAAGGCCAGAGCCGCATCGAGGTGCTTGGCGACAGCAGCGCCAACACGGTGCGGATCATTGATACCGGGGCCGGGCTGACCGAGTCCGAGATCCACAACTTCCTCGCCACCGTGGGCGTCAGCTATACCCGCACGCTGCGCCAGGACGGCCCGGACGACAGCGGCCTGATCGGCATGTTCGGCCTGGGCTTTCTGTCGGCCTTCGTGCTGGCCAAGCGCGTCACCGTGCGCACAACGTCGTACCAGACGCCCGATCTGGGTTTCGTCTACGTCTCGACCAACGCCGAGCAATACAGCGTCAGCGCCATGCCGGCACGGCCAGTCGGTACCGAGATCATCCTCGAACTGCAGGATGATTTCGGCATGCTGACGCGCACCGCCCACCTTCGGGAAATCCTCGAGCGCTATTGCGTGCTGCTGCGCGAACCGATTCATGTCGGCGAGGACGGCAAGGCGATCAACCCGGCACCGCCGCCATGGCGAGACGAGACTGCTGCAACGCTGATGCCGCAGTTGCAGGTGCGCCGCAACCTGGAGTTCGCCGCGCGTTTCGAGCACAACTTCGAGCCGATCTGCTGCATGCCCGTGCGCCCCGAGGGGGCCAGCGATGCGGTGGGCCTGCTGTGGGTGCAGGACGGCGGCACCTATGGCACCACCGACAACCGCAATCTGTCGGTGTTCCTGCGTGGCATGTTGCTCGACGACGATGCCCGCGACCTGCTGCCGCCTTGGGCTGGCTTTATCGGCGGAGTGATCGAATCCAACCGCCTGACGCCGACCGCCAGCCGCGAGGACTTGCAGCGCGACACCCATTACCACGCCATCCAGCACACCTTGAGCGAAGCACTGATCGACGGCCTGGTGGCGTTGGGCAAGACCCAACCACAAGCCTGGCGCCGCGTGCTCGTGCGTCACAACGAGGCGCTGCTGGGCGCCTGTTTGAGCGACGAGCGGCTGTTCGGCTTGCTGATGGACAGCGTCAAAGTACCGACCTCGCAAGGCGATCTGCCGGCCAGCGAGTTGCTGTTCAAAGGCGCGCTGTACGTGATCCTCGACAACGAAAGCGGCTTCGAAGAGATGCTGTTCCGTGCCATGGGCGCACCGGTGGCCTTGGGCAATCGTTATGCGGTGGTGCCGTTCTTGCGGCGTTGGGCGGAGGCGCGCAAGGTGCGCTTGATCGAACTGGGTACCGAGCAGGGTAACCGTCAGCTGTTCCAACTGGCCGAGCTCGACGAGCCCGCCCGTCAATGGCTGCACGACCATCTGGCCAACGAAGAACGCCTGGTGATCGCCCGTTTCAGCCCGGCCGAATTGCCGTTGGTGGTGGTGCCCGATCACGAGGCGCAGCTCAAGCAACGCCTGGAGCAGGACCAGAACGACAAGCGGGTCTCGACCTCGGCCCTGCGCCTGGCGCGGCAGTTCACCCAGAAAGTCGACGCCACGTACCTGACCAAGCTGTACTTGAACCTCGACAACCCGGCCATTCAGGCGTTGATCCAGGCCGCACAGAATGACAATCCACGCGCCGGGCACGCCGCCCAGTTGCTCAAGGCCTTCAAGGTGATTATCGCCGGGCAAGGCAATGGCCCGGCCGGCCCCTCGTTGAACCAGGCACTGATAGACCTGGCCGAGACGGTGCAACAACTGCTGCATAAATAACCGCGATCAGCCAAGAGACAGGGAAGAACCATCATGAACATTTGGGCCTGGGTAGAAAAACTTCAGGACGATCTGCGTGACGCAGGCCAAGGGCAAAGCGCAGACAGCATCAACCAGTTGACCAATTACGTCTCCGAACTTGAGGTCGAACGCGCCGAGGCGCTGCTGCCCGAGGTCAAGGCGATCAACAAGACGCTGGCCAATCCGTGGCTGGACGTATTTACCCGGCACTGGGAAATGCGCAACCGCCTGGGCAACCAGATGGAGGGCGAAACTGCCCTGGCGGACGCCGTGTCGCTGTTCGAGGCCGCGCACCGCGAGAACACCATCGATTGTCCGCAATCGGTGTGCGTGACCCAGGATCTGGCAACCTGCTACGCCAACATCGACGGCCCGGGCTGGGTGCCGGAGCGCATTGAAGTGTGCGAAGAGACCATGACCCGCATCGATCCGAGCTGGGCCTGCTACCAGTGCCTTTCGGTGGAAAAAGGCGAGGCCTTGCTCGATGCCAAGCGCTACGACGACGTGCTGGCCTACATGGACGAGCAGGAACAAAAGATCATCGATGCCGGCGAAGAGGACTTTGGCGGCCTGGCGGAAGTCCGCGTCCACGCCCTCTTGGCCATGGGGCGCCCGGCCGATGCCTTGTTGCTGATCGAGGCGCTGGAGGCCAAGGCCGACGGCCCGGAATGGAAGAACACCACCCAGCCGCGGGACTTGGCCAAGGCACTGGCACTGGTCGGCCTGGGTCGGGACGACGAAGCCATGGAGCTGGTTCCGGCGTACAACGAGATCGCCCCGCGCTATCGCAAGAACTGGGTACGTATCGTCTACGAGCTGGTGCAGCGCGCGCCGGAGCGCAATACCTGGGGCCTGGGCAGCACGGTCTACCGCACGCTGCTGCAGTACTCGCGCCAGGGCACCCACCGGTTGGTCATCGACCTGACTGAACCGGCGGTGCGCCTGGCGGTGCAACGGGGCTCGGCCTGGAGCGCTCGGCGCCATCTGGCGCTGGCCCTGCCCCACGTGGACAAGCTCAAGGCCGACTGCGGCGCCAGCGCCCTGCTGGCTGAACTCTCGGCCTTGGTGGACGCCATGCCCGATCAGGACACCTTGCCAGTGCCGGCTGACGAGCTGTTGACCTGGCTCGACCGCGAAGACCCTGAGCGCCCACCGCGCGACCCGGAAGTCGAAGTCCAATGGTTGCTGCGCGCCCTGCAACAACGCCCCGATGATGTCGCCCTGCTGGAAAACACCGCGAGTGCGTTGCAGGCCTGTTCGGCGGAAGAACAAGGCATCGCGCTGCTGTGGGATTACGTGCGCGAACACACCGAGCAGGAAGACCGCATGGCCTATTACCTGCTCGGCCAACTGCTGGACAGCGGCGAGCATGAACAGGTCAAACGCCTGATCCAGCTCTATCGCCCCACCGTACCGCTGACCGCGCTGTGGTGCGAGGCCCGGATGGCCGAGCGCTTGAGCGATTGGCCGGAACTGGAACGCGCCTGTCGTGGGGTGCTGGCACTGGACCCCGAGCGTCATGGTGCCCGCGACATGCTCGCCCGTGCCTTGATGAAGCAAGAGCGTTTCGCCGAGGCCACGCTGTGCTACCACCAATTGGTCGAAGTGCTCGAGCAACCGGGCCCGACGCTGTGGGACCTGATGACTGCGGCCAGTTGCGCCGAAGACTGGGCCAGCGTACGCGAGGTGGCACAGCGGCTGGAGATGGAGCTGTCGAGCCAGCAGGGGCCGATCGAAGAAGACTGGGGCTGGGCCATCGTGCGCTTTGTCGAGAACGGCGAGGCGGTCGACTACTACGCCCGCCGTACCGGCCCGGTGACCGCGCGGATCGTCGAAAACGCTTACCACAAGCATGCGCAGCACGTGGGTGATCGGGTCGTGTTCGATGCCTCGATGCTGTTTCAGCCGCCTGAGGATGAGCAGGAGCGCGAGCGTTTCGTGCCCACCTATCTGATGGTTCACGTGCTTGAAAAAGGCGGCTTTGGCCCGAGCTGGCTGGTAGACGGAGTGCATCCCGGCGATGCCGCGTTCGGGGCATTGCGCGAGCAGATCGAAGCGAAAGGCTGGCAATTGTGGGTGCACAGCAACAGCGACTATCAGCTCAGCGACGGCGAGCAGACTGATCAGGCGCCGCTACCGGGGATGTATTTCACGGTAGCGATTCCCGCGCACTTGCCCGCCGCCGACCTGCACGAGACCTTGCGGGCCGCTACGGCGCAGTGGCCCCATCAGCTGTGCTGGCTGCATTTGGCCGAGCACTGCCAGGTGGATACCCAGCCCCATCATCAAGTGATCGAACGCTATTCGCTCTGACTCGCCCGGGGGCGTCAAACGCCCCCTTCGAACCGCTGTTGCAACAGGTGCCGGGCGTTGCCGGCGTTCAGGTAGGTGCCAATCAGTTCTGCCAGTGCTTGCGCCTTGAGCTTCTTGCCGTCACGACGCACCTGCATCAACTGCAACTGCACCGCGCGCTTTCGCTTCAGCAGCTTGGCATTCGGGGCGAAGTACGAGCTGGATACGCGCTCTGGTAGCGGTGCGTCGCCTTCCAGGTAGAGGGTCAGCACCACGCCCTGACCATCGGTAATCCCGAAGTCGGCGATGTGCCGAATGGCTATCGGTGCCTTGAAGTTGTTGAAGACCAGGTGCTCAGGCGTCAGCAACAGTGCCGGCATGTCCGCGCGCTTGATCATACGCAGCGAGATCACCATCAGAATCGACATAAGGCCGATCAGGCCCAGGCCACATAGCATCAACAGCGGCTTTTTATCTTGCACCAGGTCCGGTCGGGCCACTGTGAAAGCCAGCAGGCCAATGCCCAGCAGCAGGAACACACTCAAGAACACCATCGAGAAGATGCCCCGTGTGCGGGCGCCTTCGTGCAATTTGACATCGTCCACCGCCGTGCTGGCGTAGGTGCGCAGTTCGTCGACGACTTCGGCATCACGCGCGACGTAATGCTCTAGAAAATCCTGGGTGAGACCTAGGCGCAACGCTTGCGGATCGCTGAAGTAGTAATCCATTGCGGCGCACGCATGCAGTGCGTCCATGGCCCGGGTGCCACGGCGTACCGCTTCGTCAGCGCTGATCTGCAAGGCAGCGACGCGCTCGCCGTTGGAGGGGTGTGTGTCGGAGGGGTGCGGCAACTGCGCGGCCAGTTCTTCGGCGGGCAGGCTGAAGGTTTGCGCGGCCAGTTCGTGAAGCACGCTGGTGGCCAGATCATGGGGCACCAGCCGGTCTGCCGTGGGCCGGGTCGCCCGACCGAGGTGCTCGCCGATGCGCTCATGCAGCAGTGGATCGACTGCGGAGATTCGCACCAGCGCCGAGGCGGCAGCGGCATTGCCGGCCAGCCTCGCACCGGCGGCATCGGCGGCGAGTTCGCGGCTGCGGCTCCAGTGATTGACCGCGTGATGGAAGCTTTCCATGAAGTAGATGCCGAGCATGAACGCCGGGCGCAGGATCGTGCGCTGCAACAGGTCGCTGGCGTTCATGGTCTCGGCTATCACCCCGAGGCTGCGGCCAATTCCGTCATAGATTGGCAAAAAACGCAGGCTGTACTCGGTATCGGCGCCGGCGAAGTGCGCCAGTTCGTGGCCGATCACGGCGCTGGTCTCTGCGCTGTCGAGCACGCCCAGATACATCAGCGGGATATGCAAGGTGCGGCCCTTGAGCACGGTATTTGACGGTATCAGCTGGAGGTCGCTGGACGTCACGTAAAAGCCTTCGGTCATGCCCAGCACAATGTGCTCCGGAGCGAGGGCCCCCAGCTGTTTGGCCAGGTCGTCGACGTACGCCCAGAGCACCGGCGCTTGCTCAACAGTGATGGCGCGGCCGAGAACATCCATGGCTGTCGGTTCGAACATGCGCAGCATGACGCGCAGCTGCTTGCCCATCTCCCAGATCGAGTACAGGCATACCAGCACCACTACCAGTGCCGCGAGCATCAACTTGATTTCACCGGCAGAAATACGCCCGGCATGCCAGATGCCCAGCGCTTCGTAGGCAAGGATCGCCGCCACCGCCGCACCCATCGCGATGATATGGCCGACCAACACGTAGGGCAGGACACGGCTGACGCGGGTAAAGGTGCGCAGCAGCTGATCGCGCGATTGCCGCGCGCGGGATCCCGCGATACCGAGGCCGAGCAAGCCAAGGACGCCGACCAGCGTGGCCAGCGCACCGAGCACAATGACACCCTTGGCCAGGCCGCGCATGACTTCGCTAAGCGGCCCAAGGGTGCGCAGATCACCTTCAGCCTGCGCGACGCGAGACAGCGCCACCATGACGCCCACGCTTTCACCGTCGAGATCGACGACCGCGACAGCACCCCGCTTGGCGGCCAAGGCTTCGAGTTGCGGGCGGATTTCCTGCAGGGCGGATTGGGTTTCGGCCAACTCAGCGGCACGATCCGCACTGCGCTGCAGCTCCCAGGTGCCGAACAAGCCGAGGGCGACGGGCAGCAGAATCAGTACAGCAATAAGCTTCAAGGTTTTCATAAGCAGGGACCGACAAGTGCATCGCCGCTGGCTGTCCTTAGCGAGCACAGACTCCATTTGACAGAGGCCCGAAGGCTTCTGCGTGCCTGCGCGACGGGTCGCGCAGGCGGCGTTATACGCCGATCCATTACAAAATGTAACCTATACGGGAGTTTTACCGCCCCGCCTCGGGCAGGTCAGAACACCGACCAGCCGATCCGCTCACTGAGCAGTTCCAGCGCAGCCATACCGGCCAGGGAGTTGCCAGCGGCATTGAGCTCCGGTGACCATACGCACACGGTGAAGCGCCCCGGGACCACCGCGACGATCCCGCCGCCTACGCCACTCTTGCCCGGCAAGCCGACCCGGTAGGCGAAATTGCCGGCCTCGTCATACAGACCGCTGGTGGCCATGATCGAGTTGACCTGCTTGGTCTGGCGCGCCGTCAATATCTGCTCACCGCTGTGCTTGCAGAAGCCCTCGTTGGCGAGGAAGCAAAAAGCTTTGGCCAAGTCCAGGCAACTCATCTGCAGTGCGCAATAACTGAAGTAACTGCGCAGCACAGCTTCTACTTCGTTATGGAAGTTGCCGAACGACTTCATCAAGTACGCCATGGCGGCATTGCGCGAGCGGAATTGATATTCGGAGTCGGCAACTTTGCTGTCGATCAATACCTGCGGGTTGCCCGACAGCCGCCGCACAAAATCACGCATCGACAAGGTCGGCGCGGCAAAACGTGACTGGTTGATGTCGCAAATCACCAAGGCGCCGGCATTGATGAAGGGATTGCGCGGCCGTCCGCGCTCGAATTCCAGCTGCACCAGCGAGTTGAATGGCTGCCCCGAAGGTTCGTGCCCGAGGCGCTCCCAAATGGCCTCCCCGGAATGTCCGATGGCCTGCACCAGGCTGAACACCTTGGAAATACTCTGCACCGAGAACAGCGTTTGCGCGTCACCTGCGCAATAGTAAGTCCCGTCATTGCCATACACGGCAATACCCAGTTGCTGCGCCGGCACGTCGGCCAGCGCGGGGATGTAATCGGCCACTTTGCCCTGTCCGATCAAAGGACGCACTTCGTCGAGAATCTCGTTCAACAGCGTTTGCATGAAAGGCCCTGTCGTCAGTCCCCGACGGCAGCGGGGGTTAGCAGTCTTGACGAATACTGACAGCAGGGCATCACAGTTTCGAGGGGAAAAACGCTGAGCGACCGGATCGGGAACCGCGTTAGGCGGGTGCTACCATTTCCTCGAATGACTGGGCCGTAAAGAGCCGTGTGCTCAGCACATCGAGTTGTCGTTGGTCCTGCGCGGTATCGGTGGTAGTGGAGAAGTGATGATCGGGGAATATCTCGACCGCTCTTGAATGGCCAGAATACTGGTCGAAAATCCGTTTTCATGCGCCGTGCATTTGCCCGCGAGCCCCCGCTCTGCTAGTGTCGCGCCGGTTGAAAACCTATCGAGATAGCCGCCATGGCCCGAAAAAAAGCTTCCGTGGATTTCGAGCAATCGCTCACGGACCTGCAAACGCTGGTCGAGCGCCTGGAAAACGGCGAGCTGTCGCTGGAAGACTCTCTGACCGCCTTCGAACAGGGCATCCGCCTGACCCGCGAGTGCCAAGGCGCATTGGCTCAGGCTGAACAGAAAGTGCAACTGCTGCTCGAACGCGACGGAGAATTGGTCGAAGAAGCCCTCGACGAGGACCCCGCCGAATGATCGAGCGCTATCAGGACGTCTGCCAGCAACGCGTCAATGCCGCGCTGGACACCCTGTTCGCCGCACCTGCGCCGCAGCTCGAACGCCTTTACGCGGCCATGCGCTACAGCGTGATGAACGGCGGCAAGCGTGTGCGCCCCCTGCTGGTGTACGCCAGCTGCGAGGCCTTTGGCAGCGCTGCCGAAGACGCCAACGGCGCCGCGTGCGCCGTGGAGCTGATCCACGCCTATTCGCTGGTGCATGACGATTTGCCGGCCATGGACGATGACGATCTGCGCCGCGGCCAGCCAACCACGCACAAGGCATTCGATGAAGCCTGCGCGATCCTGGCGGGCGACGGCTTGCAGAGCATGGCCTTCAGCGCCTTGCTCGACATCCAGCTGAGCCCCAAGGCCAGCGATGCCACGCGCCTGGAAATGGTCCGTACCCTGGCCCTGGCCGCCGGCCCTGCCGGGATGGTCGGCGGCCAGGCGATCGACCTTGGCTCCGTGGGCCTCAAGCTCGACCAGACCGCCCTCGCCTACATGCATCGTCACAAGACCGGCGCGCTGATCGAAGCCAGCGTGCGCCTCGGCGCCCTGGCCAGTGGCCGCGCCGAAAAGGACGAACTCAAGGCCCTGCAGGTGTACGCGCAGGCCGTTGGCCTGGCGTTCCAGGTGCAGGACGACATTCTCGACGTCGAGAGCGATACCGAGACCCTGGGCAAACGCCAGGGCGCCGATATCGCCCGCGACAAACCGACCTACCCTGCGTTGCTCGGGATGGAGGCTGCCAAAGCCTACGCCCTGGAGCTGCGCGACCAGGCTTTGCACGCGCTGCGCCCTTTTGGCGCCGCTGCCGAGCCGCTGCGCGACCTGGCACGCTATATCGTCGACCGTCGCAGCTAAGCCACCTTTTGCTAGCTGCAGGCCGTCCACTGCGTGGGCAGTCAGCGCTGCATAAGGTAAACTGCCGCCTCTTCACACCTATAACGATTCGCCTGATGCCAACGACGTTTCAAGAGTTTCCCCGCGAACGCCCGATGACGCCGCTGCTCGACAGCGCCGCGACACCGGCCGGCCTGCGCCGTCTTGGCGAAGCCGAACTCGAGACCCTGGCCGACGAGCTGCGCTCGGAGCTGCTGTACACGGTAGGCCAGACCGGCGGTCACTTCGGCGCCGGCCTGGGCGTGATCGAACTGACGATCGCGCTGCACTACGTGTTCGACACCCCCGACGACCGTCTGGTGTGGGATGTGGGCCATCAGGCCTACCCGCACAAGATCCTCACCGATCGCCGCCAGCGCATGGCCACGCTGCGCCAGAAGGAAGGCCTCGCCGCCTTTCCGCGCCGTGCCGAGAGCGAGTACGACACCTTTGGCGTCGGTCATTCGAGTACCTCGATCAGCGCCGCCCTGGGCATGGCCATCGCCGCCCGCCTGCAGGGTAGCGAGCGCAAGTCGATCGCGGTCATCGGTGATGGCGCGCTGACCGCCGGCATGGCCTTCGAAGCGCTGAACCACGCGCCCGAGGTCAACGCCAACATGCTGGTGATCCTCAACGACAACGACATGTCGATCTCGCGCAACGTCGGTGGGCTGTCCAACTATCTGGCCAAGATCCTCTCCAGCCGCACCTACGCGAGCATGCGCGAGGGCAGCAAAAAGGTCCTCTCGCGCCTGCCCGGTGCCTGGGAAATCGCCCGGCGCACCGAAGAGTACGCCAAGGGCATGCTGGTCCCCGGAACCCTGTTCGAAGAGCTGGGCTGGAACTACATCGGTCCGATCGACGGCCACGACCTGCCGACCCTGATCGCCACGCTGCGCAACATGCGTGATCTCAAGGGCCCGCAGTTCCTCCATGTGGTCACCAAAAAGGGCAAAGGCTTCGCGCCGGCCGAGGTCGACCCGATCGGCTATCACGCCATCACCAAGCTCGAGCCCGTTGCGGCGCCGACCACCACGGCGGTGGTCAAAAAGGCCAGCGGTCCGAAATACTCCGGCGTGTTCGGCCAGTGGCTATGCGACATGGCCGAAGCTGACCCGCGCCTGGTAGGGATTACCCCGGCGATGAAGGAAGGCTCGGATCTGGTCGAGTTCAGCGAGCGCTTCCCGGAGCGGTATTTCGACGTGGCGATCGCCGAGCAGCATGCCGTGACCTTTGCGGCTGGCATGGCCTGTGAAGGTGCCAAACCGGTGGTGGCGATCTATTCGACCTTCCTGCAACGCGCCTATGACCAACTGATCCACGACGTTGCCGTGCAGAACCTCGACGTATTGTTCGCCATCGACCGCGCCGGTCTGGTGGGCGAAGACGGCCCGACCCACGCCGGCAGCTTCGACCTGTCCTACCTGCGCTGCATCCCCGGCATGCTGATCATGACGCCGAGCGATGAGAACGAACTGCGCAGCATGCTCACTACCGGCCATCAGTTCAACGGGCCGGCGGCGGTACGCTATCCACGCGGCACTGGCCCCAACGCAGTGATCACTCAGGCCCTCGAACCTATCGAAATCGGCAAGGGCGTGGTCCGCCGCGAAGGCAGCAAGATCGCCCTGCTGGTGTTCGGCGTGCAATTGGCCGAGGCGCTCAAGGTGGCTGACAAGCTCGACGCGACCGTGGTTGACATGCGCTTCGTCAAACCGCTGGACGAGGCGCTGGTGCGCGACATTGCCAGCCGCCACGAACTGTTGGTGACGATCGAAGAGAACGCCATCATGGGCGGCGCCGGTTCGGCGGTCAGCGAATTTCTGGCACGGGAGGACATCCTGCGCTCGGTGCTGCACCTGGGCTTGCCGGATGTCTATGTCGAGCACGCCAAGCCTGCGCAAATGCTGAGCGAGTGCGGGCTGGATGAGGCGGGGATCGAAGCGGCGATTCGGCAGCGGTTGGCCTAATCTAACGGGCAGGTCAAAAAAATGTGGGACCGGGCTATGCCCGGTCCCACATTGATTTTCAAAACGTCTAAAGAATCCGGATCACACGCGATCCACTTCGCCCTGATGCTCATTACCCATCATATGCCCCAGCTTGCCGGCCTTGGTGGCCAGGTAGTGCTTGTTGTGGGGGTTATGGCCGGTGTGCAGCGGCACGCGCTCGGCGATATTGATCCCCATGCCGGTCAGGGCCTTGACCTTGCGCGGGTTGTTGGTCATCAACTTCAGCGCCGTGATGCCCAGATGCTCGAGCATTGGCAGGCAGATCGCGTAATCGCGCTGGTCGGCCTTGAAGCCCAGGCGCTCGTTGGCCTCGACCGTATCGGCACCACCGTCCTGCAGTTCGTAGGCGCGGATCTTGTTCATCAAACCGATCCCGCGGCCTTCCTGACGCAGATACAGCAGCACGCCACGGCCTTCCTGGGCGATGGCCTGCAGCGCCGCCTCCAGTTGCGAGCCACAGTCGCAACGCTGACTGAACAGCGCGTCGCCCGTCAGACACTCGGAATGAACACGACCCAATACCGGCGCTCCATCGCCGACCGCTCCCAGCGTCAGCACAACGTGCTCGCGGCCGGTGGCCTCCTCAAGGAAGCCATGCATGGTGAATTGGGCGAATGGGGTTGGCAGCTTGGAAGCAGCGACGAAAACGACGGGCACCGTGTGCTCCTGATCAGTCTGGACGATATGCAAGTGCAGCATTGTATCAGCAGCTTTCAGAGTGTGCTTAGGCCGAATTATCGAGTGTCAGTATCGAAAAGTTCGATTATCGGGCCTTCACGCTCGTCTGCGCATCGAAGGGATAGGGCTGATGCCACTTAGCGAAAATTTCGCGCAACTGGCCGCTGGGGACCAGCTCGTCCATCCGTTGATCGAACAGCTCGCGCAAACGCCGCCCCTTGGGGTTATCGGTAAAGCCGATGTACAGCGGCAATTCAGCGACATGAGTCACCTTGTAGCTCGACTGCCGAGGAGAACGGCGCAACAGCGCCTGGATTTCATTCAGCGCATCGATGTAGTAATCCGCGCGCCCGGCATCGAGCATCGACAGAATGCTGCTGCGCCGCTGCACCTCGGTGTAATGCTTGATATTGGGCAGATAGCGCTGGTATTCATAGCCCCGCACCCAAGCCAGCGAGTACTGACCCAGCAGATTGACGTCGGGCGATGCGCGGGACGACAAACCCAGGGCATAGACGTGATCGACGTCGAAATTCCAGCGGGGGTACAGCGAATCGGCTTCGTCCTTGTAGGAGCCCACCCATATGTCCGCTTCGCCCCGCTGTACCAGGCCAACCGCGCGAGTGTAAGGCTCCTGGCGTGTGCTGACCTTGTAGCCCGCCGGCTCGAAGACCTTGCGCATCAGGTCCCAGGCCAGGCCTGTGCCGTCGGCGTTGGTGTAGTCGACCCATTCCTCGCTGACGATCAGCAGAGGATGCAACACGGGAGCCGCCTGCGCGCTCGAGCCGAACAGCAGCACCGCCAGCACCACCGGCCAGAGGCGATTCAAGCCGCCCATACTCATCCTTGAGATCCTGCGTTTCAGGTCACGCACCACACCAACCCCTGCATCGCCAACCACGCAAACACCCCGGCCAGTACATCGTCGAGCATGATCCCTACGCCGCCATGGACGTGGCGATCGATCCAGCGAATCGGCCAGGGCTTGAGAATGTCGAAGAAGCGAAACATCAAGAAACCCGCCAGAATCCAGTACCAGCCATCCGGCACCAGCCAGAGGGTAATCCACATGCCGACCATTTCGTCCCAGACGATACCTTCGTGGTCGTGCACGCGCAGATCATCAGCCACCTTGCCGCACAGCCAGAAGCCGAACAGCATGGTGATGCCCAGCATCAACCAATAGCCCCAGTCCGGCAGCATCTGCCACAAAGGGATGAACGGGATGGCGACCATCGAGCCCCAGGTGCCGGGCGCCTTGGGCAAAGTGCCGGAGCCGAAGCCGAACGCGAGAAAGTGCCAAGGATTTTTCCAGACCGACGGTGGTACGAACTCCACCGGCACCTGCTTGGGATGGTCTGTCACGGTGTCTCCCGAAAATGTTGATAGCCCCGGATCAAGGGGGTGATGTCCTGGCCCTGCGCGTCCACCAGGCTCACGCCGCTACCGGCGTGAACGCTGCCAATGACGTGAACCGGCCAGCCTGCGCCAAGCAGCGGCGCCAGGTGAAAGGGTGGCAGGGTGAAGGCCAGGATGTAATCGTCACCGCCAGTCAGTGCGGCATGGCGAGCATCGGCTTCGCCTAGCCACTGCTGCAAGGCATCTGACAACGGCAGGCGTGATTGTTCGATTTGCAATGCCACCCCGCTCGCCAGGGCGATGTGTCCGCAGTCGGCAAGCAGGCCGTCGGAGATATCCAGTGCCGCCGTCGCTCGCCCGCGCAACGCCCGGCCGAGCGCCAGTTGCGGCTGCGGCGACCAGTAGCGGTCTAGCAGTGGCTGGCCAATCGACTCGGCCGCAGCGCGCTCGCCGAGCACCAGCGGCAAGGCCCCCGCGGCATCGCCCAACGGCCCGCCGACACACAGCAGGTCCCCGACTCGCGCGCCAGCACGGGTCAGCGCCAGGCCGGCAGGCACGCTGCCGAACACCGTCACCGTCAGGCTCAAGGGCCCGCAGGTGGTATCGCCGCCCACCAGGCGCACCGAACAGGCCTCGGCCATGCTGTCCAGGCCTTGGGCGAAGGCCCGCAGCCACGGCGCGGAAACGCTCGGCAGGGTCAATGCAAGGGTGAATGCCAACGGCGCGGCGCCCATGGCCGCCAGGTCGCTGACTGCTACCGCCAAAGCGCGCTGGCCGAGCAATAACGGATCAGCCGCGAACGGAAAATGCACGCCTTCAACCAGCGTATCGGTGGACACCGCCAACTGCTCGCCCGCAGTCACCTGCAGCAAAGCGCAGTCGTCGCCGATGCCCAGCGCCACTCCCTCCCCGGCACGCGCACACTGCGCGGCCGCGAAGAATTGGCGGATCAGCTCAAATTCGCCCATGAACGGCTCGCTCGCCAATCAGCGCTTGAATGCCTTCACTTCGGCTTCGCGCAGGCGCGGTGCCAGCTTGTCGAGCACGCCGTTGACAAACTTGTGACCGTCGGTCGAACCAAACACTTTGGCCAGCTCGATACCTTCGTTGATCACGACGCGATACGGCACGTCGACGCGTTTGAGCAATTCCCAGGTGGACAGGCGCAGCACGGCCAGTTCAACCGGATCGAGCTCGTCGATGGTGATGTCCAGGCAAGGCGCCAGGGCGGTGTCGATCTCGGTCTTGCTGGCCGGCACACCGTGGAGAATCTCGCGGAAGTAGGCGCTGTCGACGTCGGTGAAGTCATTATCGACGCGAAACTGCGCTTCGATTTCGTTCAGCGATTGCTTGGCCATGTGCCATTGGTACAGGGCCTGAGTCGCCAGCTGACGCGCTTCGCGGCGCTTGGCACTCTTGGACGGTTTGCCAGCATCGGCCGCTTTCGGCTCGCGCGGATTGAACTGATCGCTGTCGTCGTTGATCACTTGGCCTCCAACTGCGACAGCAGGCTGACCATTTCCAGGGCCGACAGGGCAGCTTCAGCGCCCTTGTTGCCGGCCTTGGTGCCGGAACGCTCGATGGCCTGTTCGATGGAATCGACGGTCAATACACCGAAGGCCACCGGTACGCCGAACTCCATGGAGACCTGGGACAGGCCCTTGACGCACTCGCCAGCGACGTATTCGAAGTGCGGCGTACCGCCACGAATGACGGCGCCCAGCGCGATGATGGCGGCGTATTCGCTTTGCTGGGCGACTTTCTGTGCCACCAGCGGGATTTCAAACGCGCCCGGGGCACGGATGATGGTGATGTCGCTTTCGCTGACACCGTGGCGAACCAGGGCGTCGATCGCGCCGCTTACCAGGCTTTCCACAACGAAGCTGTTAAAGCGGCCGACCACCAGGGCGTAGCGACCTTTGGGGGCAATGAAGGTACCTTCGATGGTCTTCAGGGTCATTCGAGCGTTCTCATTTTAAAGAGCCAGGCTGCCGAGGTACGGCGACCTGTGGAAATGGGTTGTGTCACGAAGCAAAACGGACGCAGGCGCAGGAAACCATAGCCCGAGGCTGGCCTTCCTGCGACTTTGCGGCCGCTGATTATTCGGAGGGCACGTATTCTACTACTTCCAGATCGAATCCGGATATCGCGTTGAATTTCATTGGCGCGCTGAGCAGACGCATCTTGCGCACGCCAAGGTCACGCAGAATCTGCGAACCGGCCCCGACGATGCTGTAGGTGGTCGGTTTTTTCGGCTCGGTATGCTCGGCGCAATCGCGGATATGCGCCAGCAGTACGTCGCCATCCACCGGGTGACCCAGCAGCAATACAACGCCGCAGCCAGCCTCGGCCACCGCGCTCATGGCCGCGCGCAGGCTCCAGCGCCCAGGTTGCTTGACCATCAGCAGGTCGCGTAGCGGATCCATGTTGTGCACGCGCACCAGGATCGGTTCGTCGCCGTGCACGGTGCCCATCGTCAGGGCCATGTGCACGTCGCCTTCTACCGAGTCGCGGTAGGTCACCAGATTGAACTGGCCCAGTTCGCTGTCCAGCGGCTGCTCGGCGATCCGTTGAACGGTGCGCTCGTGAATCATGCGGTAATGAATCAGATCGGCGATGGTGCCGATCTTGATGTCGTGCTCCGCCGCGAAGGCTTCGAGTTCGGCGCGACGGGACATGGTGCCATCGTCGTTCATCACTTCGCAGATCACGCCGCTGGGCTCGAACCCGGCCATGCGCGCCAGGTCGCAGGCCGCTTCGGTATGGCCAGCGCGAGCCAGGGTACCGCCGGCCTGGGCCATCAGCGGGAAGATATGGCCGGGGCTGACGATGTCCTCAGCCCTGGCATCACGAGCGGCGGCGGCCTGCACGGTACGCGCGCGGTCCGCAGCCGAGATGCCGGTGGTGACACCCGTAGCGGCCTCGATGGATACGGTGAACTTGGTGCCAAAGCCGGAGCCGTTACGCGGCGCCATCAGTGGCAGCTTGAGGGTCTCGCAGTGCTCGCGGGTCATGGGCATGCAGATCAGGCCGCGGGCGAAACGCGCCATGAAGTTGATGTGCTCGGCCTGGCAGCACTCGGCAGCCATGATCAGATCGCCTTCGTTCTCGCGGTCTTCGTCATCCATCAGGATGACCATCTTGCCCTGGCGAATGTCTTCGACCAGCTCTTCGATACTGTTGAGCGCCACGCGGCACCCCCTTTCAATCAGGATTTGAGGTAGCCATTGCTGGCAAGAAAGCTTTCGGTGATGCCGCCCTGACCCACAGCCTCGGCGGCCTTGTCACCGAGCAGCAGGCGCTCGAGATAACGCGCCAGCAGGTCGACCTCAAGATTGACCCGACGCCCAGGGTGGTAGCTGTCCATGATGGTTTCGGCCAGCGTGTGCGGGACGATGGTCAGCTCGAATTCGGCGCCGTTGACCGCATTGACGGTCAGGCTGGTGCCGTCGACGGTGATCGAGCCCTTGTGAGCGATGTACTTGGCCAGCTCTTTGGGGGCGCGGATGCGGAACTGGATCGCGCGGGCGTTTTCTTCGCGGGCGACCACTTCGCCGACGCCATCGACATGGCCGCTGACCAGATGACCACCCAGGCGGGTGGTCGGCGTCAGGGCCTTTTCGAGGTTGACCGGGCTGCCGACCTTGAGCTGATTGAACGCGGTGACGTCCAGGGTCTCGCGGCTGACGTCGGCCCAGAAACCATCGCCTGGCAGCTCTACTGCAGTCAGGCAAACACCACTGACGGCGATGCTGTCGCCGAGCTTGACGTCGCTCAGGTCGAGTTTACCGGTCGCTACGTAAACCCGGACATCGCCGCCTTTAGGGGTGAGCGCGCGGATGCTGCCAATCGATTCGATAATGCCGGTGAACATGGGATCTCCTCAGAGCCGGGTCAGCGCAAGGCGCAGGCGGCGAATTATACGCCTGCTGCAGGCGCAGGAATGGCAGTGACCCGCCAGTCATCGCCCACAGCGCGCATTTCGGTGATTTTAAGCGCTGGCGCCTCACTCATGAGGGTCAGCGGCCATTCAAGCAAGGGCCGCGCCTGGGAACCGAGGAACCTGGCGGCGATGAAAATCTGGTATTCGTCCACCAGGCCCTGGCGGGCAAAGGCCCCGGCCAGTCGGGCGCCGGCTTCGACCAGCACCTCATTGACGCCCCGACTGGCGAGTTCCCTCAAGAGGGCGGGCAGGTCGACATGGCCATCGGCGCCCGGCAGTGCCAGCAGTTCATGGCCAGCTGCGGCGTAACTCGCCTGCTGGGCGGCGTCGCAAGTCACCACCAACGCGGGGCCGACGGTGAAGAACGGAGCGTCGAGGGGCACCCGCAGGCTGCCGTCGATCAACAGGCGCAGCATCGAGCGGGCTTCGATCAGTTCGGTGGTCGCGGCATCCAGGCCAAGCTCGGCGGCACGCACGGTCATCCGCGCGCCGTCCATCAGCACGCTGTCGGCGCCGGTCAGCACCACGCTGGAGCGCGCCCGCAAGCGCTGCACGGCACTGCGAGCCGGTGCGCCGGTGATCCATTGGCTTTCGCCGCTGGCCATGGCGGTGCGCCCGTCCAGGCTCATCGCCAGCTTGACCCGTACAAACGGCAAGCCGTGCTCCATGCGCTTGATGAAGCCGGGGTTGATCGCCCGCGCTTCGGCCTCCAGCACACCCGAGACCACCACGATGCCGGCCTGCTGCAACCGGAGCAGGCCGTTGCCTGCTACCTGGGGATTAGGGTCCTGCATGGCCGCGACCACCCGGGCGACGCCGGCCTTGACCAGCGCGTCGGCACAGGGCGGCGTTCGGCCATGGTGGCTGCAGGGCTCGAGGGTCACATAGGCCGTCGCGCCGCGGGCCAGCTCACCGGCGTGGCGCAACGCGTGCACCTCGGCATGGGGTTCGCCGGCACGCACATGCCAGCCCTCGCCGACTACCTCGCCCTCGCGGACGATGACGCAGCCGACCCGGGGATTGGGATGGGTGGTGTACAGCCCGTTACGCGCCAGTTGCAGCGCGCGAGCCATGTAGTGGCGGTCGAGAATGGCCTGTTCGTTCATTTTTCCGACGGCTCGCGGGCCAGGCGATCGATCTCTTCGCGGAACTCGTCGAGATCCTGGAAGCGGCGATACACCGAGGCAAAACGGATATAGGCGACTTCATCGAGCTTTTGCAGCTCTTTCATCACCAGTTCGCCGACGATCAGCGATTTGACTTCTCGCTCGCCGGTGGCCCGCAGCCGGTGCTTGATGTGCACCAGCGCAGCCTCAACGCGCTCGACGCTGACCGGGCGCTTTTCCAACGCGCGCAGCATGCCGGCACGGAGTTTTTCTTCGTCGAAAGGCTGGCGGCTGCCGTCTTGCTTGATCAGCCGGGGCAGTACCAGTTCGGCGGTTTCAAAGGTGGTGAAACGCTCACCACAGGCCAGGCATTCGCGTCGACGACGCACTTGCTCGCCCTCGGCGACCAGTCGAGAGTCGATGACCTTGGTGTCGTTGGCACCGCAGAAGGGACAGTGCATGGTGGCAGGCAACAAAAAATGGGGAGGGCCATGGTAGCGCATCCCTGCGGCAAGACAAGTCAAAGGCTTTGCGGTATACAGACGATCTCGGTTTTTCTGGATCTGCCCATGTCGTCTCGTCCTTTGTTTTTTGTCGTCCTGGCCGCCCTGCTTGCCGCTTGCAGCAGTGAGGCCCCCAAACCGGCCAGCCCTGTTGCCCCGGCTACCACGGCGGTCAGCAGCAAGACCATCACCGCGCCGCCAGTGCCGCTTGGCCCGCTGCCGGTGTATCAGCGTGAGCTGACCGGCCTGTTGCTGGGCGTGCCGAACGGCGCTGAGGTCGAGCTGGCCGTGCTGGTGATCGATGCTCAGGATCGCCCGCAAAAACTGTTGACCAGCGCCAAGATCACGGGTGATGGCAAGAATCTGCCCCTGCAACTGCGCTTCAATCCGGATGCCTTCCCGCAGGGTGCTCGGGTCGAGTTGCGCGGTCGGGTAAGCCAGTCCGGGCAATTGTTGCTGCATCTGTCGCCGGTACGCATCGAACAGCCGACCACGCAGTCCCTCGGCCAGTTGCAGTTCGTTCCCGCGCCTTGATTGCCCCTGGGGTTTCACCAAGGCGGCCATGACTTTCAGCCGGTCGACGCAGGCTTTATAGTGGCCGTCATTACCGATTTTTTCGAGATTCGCGATGAGCCAGGCTACTCCGTACATCTTCGACGCCACCACGGCCAACTTCGACCAGCTGGTAATCGAGAACTCTTTTCACAAGCCGGTGCTGGTGGATTTCTGGGCTGAATGGTGCGCGCCGTGCAAGGTGCTGATGCCGATGCTGCAGCAGATCACCGAGAGTTATCAGGGTGAGCTGCTGCTGGCCAAGGTCGATTGCGATGCCGAACAGGACATCGTCGCCCGCTTCGGCATTCGCAGCCTGCCCACCGTGGTGCTGTTCAAGGACGGCCAGCCGGTGGATGGCTTTGCCGGCGCCCAACCCGAGTCCGCTGTGCGCGCCCTGCTCGAACCCCATGTGCAGATGCCGCCGCCCGCCGCTGCCGACCCGCTGGAACAGGCCGAAGCGGCCTTCGCTGAAAGCCATTTCGCCGAGGCCGAGGCCATCCTGCAAAGCATTTTGGCCGAGGACAACAGCAACGCCAAGGCGCTGATTCTTTACGCCCGATGCCTGGCCGAGCGTGGCGAGCTGAGTGAGGCTCGCACGGTGCTGGACGCGGTCAAGACCGATGAGCACAAGGCCGCGCTGGCCGGTGCCAAGGCGCAGCTGACCTTCCTCAGCCAAGTCGCCGACCTGCCCGATGCCGCGGATTTGAAAGCACGCCTGGCCAAGGACCCTGGCGATGACGAGGCGGTGTATCAGCTGGCGATCCAGCAACTGGCACGCCAGCAATACGAAGCGGCACTCGAAGCCCTGCTGAAACTGTTCGTGCGCAACCGCAGCTACAGCGAGGGCCTGCCGCACAAGACGCTGCTGCAGGTGTTCGAGCTGCTGGGCAATGAGCACCCCTTGGTGACCGCGTACCGGCGCAAGTTGTTTGCGGCGTTGTACTAGGGGTTGATTGTGGGCGGGCTGTACAGGCCCCTTTGCCGCCGAACGCGCAACCTTGCTCCCACCGGTGTATGACTGTGGCAGCAAGGCCCGCCTGCGAAGAGGCCGGCACTGACACCGCATAACCCGAATATCAGCCCGCCCAGCAATACAACGGCGCATCCGCGCCGCTCTGCACCTGAATCAACGCGCTATGGCGCAGCCGCACCAGCAGGCGCTTGGCTCCCGCCGTGCTGCCCGCCAGGCCCTCGAGCTGTTCCAGCAGGGACGGGCCGCTGATCTGCCCACTCGATTCCACCAACGCCAAGGCATTGCGCCACAAGGCATCGTCCTGGTTCTTTGGCTTGCTGGTCGGGGTCGGGGTTGGCGCGTCGCTGGGCGCCGAGATGTTCAACTGGTTGCCCAGCAACGCCCAGTCTGCTGGGTCCATCTCGATGGTCAGGTCAACCGGCAGATCGCCCACGGTGCCGCGAATTCTCAACATGCTGTGCTCCTTCGATAGGCCGGTTTTGTAACAGCTGAAAGAGGGCGCATCAACCCGAACTTCACACCGACACTGCAGGAAGGGGGCTCGCCCGCGATGAGTCGTGCCCGCGCCATCTCGATTATTCGACCCTTTTCGGGGGCAAGCCTCCTCGCTACAAGCTGGGATCGAGATTGCGGGCGCAACCCATATCGTTATAACATCACACATTTCCACCCCTGCCGGAGATCCCATGCGCCGTCTGCTGCTCGCTTTGCCCTTCGCCCTGCTGCCACTCGCCATCGCCCACGCTGCCGACGCCGCCCACGAGGTCGAGCACGCCAGCCTCGGCGCCCATGAACACGGCACCGCGCGGCTGAATGCGGCACTGGACGACGAAACCCTGGAGCTGGAGCTCGACAGCCCGGCCATGAACCTGGTCGGCTTTGAACACCCCGCCACCAGCGATGCTGACAAGGCTGCCGTGAACAACGTCCGCCAACTGCTGGCGCAACCGCTGACCCTGTTCGCCGTGCCCGCCGCTGCCAAGTGCATCGTCGCCAAGCAAACCCTCAACAGCCCGCTGTTCGGCGACAAGCCCGCTGCCGACGAGCATGACCACGATGAAGATGCTGACGAGCATGACGCCGACGGCGCCGAACACCACCACGATCACAGCGAAATCCACGCCCACTATCAACTCCAGTGCGACAACGCCGCCGTCCTCAAGACCCTCGATCTGACCCGCTTGTTCAAGACCTTCCCGGCCACTCACAAGGTGCAGGTCCAGCTGATAGCACCCAATGGCCAGGAAGGCGTGGACGCCACCCCGGACAACAGCGTGCTGACCTACTGACCATGCCCGAAGCCCTGATCGAACTGGCCGATGTACGTTTCGCCTGGCCCGGCCAACCGCCGTTGCTGGACATCCCGGAATTCACCCTGCACAAAGGGCAAAGCCTGTTTCTCAAAGGCCCCAGCGGCAGTGGCAAGACCACCCTGCTGGGCCTGCTCGGCGGCGTGCAGACGCCCGACCGCGGCAGCATCCGCCTGCTGGGCCAAGAGATCTCCACCCTCAAGCAGGGCCAGCGCGATCGCTTCCGAGTCGATCACACCGGCTACATCTTCCAGCAGTTCAATCTGCTGCCGTTCCTCTCGGTGCGCGAGAACGTCGAACTGCCCTGCCGCTTTTCCACGGCCCGCGCCCAACGCGCCAGCGAGCGGCATGGCAGCGTCGAACAGGCGGCAATGGCCCTGTTGGCCCAGCTTGGCCTCACGGACCGCGCCCTGATCGCCCGCCGTGCGGATACGCTGTCGATCGGCCAGCAGCAACGGGTCGCCGCTGCCCGTGCCCTGATCGGCCAACCGGCGCTGGTGATCGCCGACGAGCCGACCTCGGCGCTCGACACCGATGCCCGCCAGGCCTTCATCCAATTGCTGTTCGCCGAATGCCGCGCCGCCGGCGCCAGCTTGCTGTTCGTCAGCCACGATCAGAGCCTGGCGCCGCTGTTCGATCGCAGCCTGTCGCTGGCCGATCTCAACCGCGCCGCGCGCACCGGAGGCGTGTGATGTATCTACTGCGTCTCGCCCTGGCCAGCCTGGCCAATCGTCGCTTTACCGCTTTCCTGACGGCCTTCGCCATCGCCCTGTCGGTGTGTCTGCTGCTGGCCGTGGAGCGCGTGCGTACCGAAGCCCGCGCCAGCTTTGCCGCCACCATCAGCGGTACCGACTTGATCGTCGGCGCCCGCTCGGGGTCGGTCAACCTGCTGCTGTATTCGGTATTTCGCATCGGCAACGCCACCAACAACATCCGCTGGGACAGCTTCCAGCGTTACGCCAGCGACCCCAAGGTCAAGTGGGCCATCCCCATCTCCCTCGGCGACTCGCACCGCGGTTACCGGGTGATGGGCACCGACGCCAGCTATTTCGAGCATTACCAGTACGGTCACCGGCAGAACCTCGAGCTGGCCCAAGGGCGAGCGTTCAAGGTCGACCCGTTCGAGGTCGTGCTCGGCGCCGAAGTGGCCGAGGCGCTGCACTATCAGCTCGGCGACAAGCTGGTGCTGGTCCACGGCGTGGCCGCCATCAGCCTGGTCAAGCACGACGACAAACCCTTCACCGTGGTGGGCATCCTCGAACGTACCGGCACCCCGGTGGACCGCACGCTGCATATCAGCCTGGGCGGCATGGAAGCCATCCACATCGACTGGCACAACGGCGTGCCGGCTCGCGGCGCCGAGCGCATCAGCGCCGATCAGGCGCGCAACATGGACCTCACGCCCACCGCCATCACCGCCGTGTTGCTGGGGCTCAACAGCAAGGTGCAGACCTTCGCCCTGCAGCGCGACATCAATGATTTCCGTGGCGAACCGCTGATGGCGATCTTGCCGGGCGTGGCCTTGCAGGAGCTCTGGAGCCTGATGGGCACGGCCGAAAAAGCCCTGTTCGTGGTCTCGCTGTTCGTGGTGCTGACCGGCTTGATCGGCATGCTCACCGCGATCCTCACCAGCCTCAACGAGCGCCGCCGGGAGATGGCTATCCTGCGTTCGGTGGGCGCCAGGCCGCTGCACATCGCCGGGCTATTGATTCTCGAAGCGCTGGGCCTGGCGCTCGCCGGCATCGTCACCGGGGTGGCGCTGCTGTATGCCTGTATCGCCGGGGCGCAAGGTTATGTGCAAGCCAATTACGGGCTGTACTTGCCATTGTCGCTGCCCAGCGAGTATGAATGGAGCCTGCTCGCAATCATCCTCGGTGCGGCCCTGTTGATGGGCACCGTGCCAGCCTGGCGGGCGTACCGTCAGTCGTTGGCCGACGGCCTGTCCATCCATTTATGAGTCTGATCGATGCGTGTTGAACGCCTGTTGTTGTGCTGGCTGCTGGCTTGCGCAGGGCCCGCCTGGGCGGCGCCGATCCACGAGTTGACCTGGGACGCGCTGATCCCGCCCGACGCGCCGCACCTCAAGCCGCAGATGACACCGCTGCATGACCTGGCCAAGCTGGGCAGCGCCATCGAGTCGGCACCCGCAGCCCAGCAGCAGGCGCCCCATGCGCCGGTGGTGCAGGCGCTGGATGGGCAGCAGGTGAAGATCCCGGGCTATATCGTGCCGCTGGAGGTCAACGAGGAAGGCCGCACCACCGACTTTTTGCTGGTGCCCTACTACGGCGCCTGCATCCACGTGCCACCGCCACCCTCCAACCAGATCGTGCACGTGACCAGCGAACTGGGGGTCAAGGTCGAGGAGTTGTATCAACCCTATTGGATCGAGGGTCCGATGCAGGTCAAGGCCACCACCAGCGATCTGGCCGAGGCCGGTTATCAGCTCGATGCGCAGAAAATCTACGTGTATGAACTGCCCAACTGATTAATCGCCCTGGCATTGAGCCAGGTCAACAGATCATGGGTTAGCACTCCCTACCATTGGCGCCATCCTTATATGAACTGCCAATGGAGCCCCCATGAACAAGTCCCTGCTCAGCGCTTCGATCCTCGCGCTAGCGCTTGCCACACCCCTCGCCCAGGCTCACCAGGCCGGGGACATCATCGTTCGTGCTGGCGCCGCCACCACGGCACCCAATGAGGACAGCGGCAACCTCAAGGTCGACGGCGCGCGCGTTTCCGGCACCAAGGCGACCCTGGACAGCGACACGCAACTGGGCCTGGCCTTCGCCTACATGCTCGATGATCACTGGGGCGTCGAGTTGCTGCTGGCGACCCCGTTCCAACATAGCGTCGGGGTCAAAGGTGCCGGACTGGGCGGCAAGCTGGCGGACATCAAGCAATTACCGCCGACCCTGTCGCTGCAGTACTACCCACTGGACAAGGATTCACGCTTCCAGCCCTACGCCGGGGTGGGGATCAACTACACCAAGTTCTACGACGAAGACCTCACCAGCGAACGCAAGGCCCAGGGCTTCAGCAACCTGCGCATGCAGGATTCGGTGGGTTTCGCCGGGCAGATCGGCGCCGACTACATGCTCACCGACAACATCATGCTCAACGCCGCGGTGTGGTACGTGGACATCAACACCAAGGCCACCGTGGATGGCCCCACAGCACTGGGCGCGCAGGAAACCAAGGTCAAGGTGGATGTCGATCCGTGGGTGTATATGGTGGGGGTTGGGTATAGGTTCTGATGCGGAATTTTCGCTGATCCTGCCGGCCTCTTCGCGGGCACGCCCAACTCCCACAGTGGTATGTCGTACACCTGTGGGAGCAGGGCTTGCCCGCGAAGACGTCCGCCCAGACAGCGCCGTTAACCGGCAATCAAGCGCCGCAGGCCTTCGGTCAACGGGGTGATAGCGGGGAGTTCGAAGTGTTGCAGCAAACGGGCATTGTTGGCGCGTGAGTGTTTGATATCGCCCGCGCGCGCCGGGCCGTAGGTCACGGCAGGCAGATTGCCCACCACCGTGCCCAGCGCTTCGAGCAACTGATTGAGGCTGGTCACGCCATTAAGGCCGACATTGATCGCACCCACCTCCACCTGCGGTTTTTCCAGCGCCTGCACCAGCAGCGCTACCAGGTCTTCCACGTAGAAGAAATCCCGGGTCTGCTCGCCATCGCCGAACAGACTGATCGGCACGCCTTGCTGCGCACGTTCGGTGAAGATGCTGATCACCCCGGAATACGGCGAGGAGGGATCCTGGCGCGGGCCGTAGATGTTGAAGAAGCGAAAGATCACCGGCTCCAGCGCGTGCTGACGGCGGTAAAAATCGAAGTAGTACTCGCTGGCCAGTTTGTCCGACGCGTACGGGGTCAAGGGCGCCTTGGGCGTGTCTTCGTCGATCGCCTGGCCTTCGCCGTTGTTGCCATACACCGCGGCACTGGAGGCAAACACCACGCGGCGCACCGCGTGCTCGCGCATGGCTTCGCAGACATTCAGGCTGCCGATGAAATTGCTCTGGTGCGTGCTCACCGGATCATCGACCGAGGCCTGTACCGAAGCGACTGCGGCCAGATGCACCACCGCCTGACAGCCGGCAACCGCGCGGGAGACCAGAGCGGCATCGGCAACGCTGCCCACCAACAGCTCGACCCTGGGGTTGTGCAGCGGCAAGTTGCTGCGCTTGCCGAACGACAGGTCATCGAGGATCCGCACCGCGTAGCCCTCGGCCAACAGCGCGTCCACAAGATGGGAACCAATGAAACCGGCGCCGCCGGTGATCAGGACAGGAGCATCAGCCATGACGATAATATCGATCCAGTAGGCTCGGGAGCCCGGCCCGCCAGGCGCGTGGCTTGATCCCGAAAGTGTGGAGAATTTTCTTGCAAGTCAGCACCGCGTGCTGCGGCTCGTCGGCGGCATCAGGCCGCGCAGCGTGGGCCTGGGCGGTCGGCGACTCGACCGCCAGCGGGTGCAGATGGGCGGCTTCGGTGAGAATCGCCTGCCCCAGCGCCAGCGGCGTGGTCGCCTCGTTGCCGGCGTAGTGATAGGTGCCCCACAGCGGCGCCTCGCAGTCGAGCTGCTTGAGCACCGAAATGATCACCCGTGCGGCGTCATCCACTGGCGTCGGATTGCCACGACGGTCATCGGCCAGCATCAATTCGCGTGGTTGCTCGGCACTGCTCAGGAAACGCCCCAGCACGCCGTCGATGCTGTCATCGAGCAGCCAGCCGAAACGCAGCAACACGTGCTGCGGGCAGGCCGCGCGCACGCTTTGTTCCATGCGCCACAGCGCCTGGCCGCGCAGGCCCAAGGGTACCGGTTCGTCTTTTTCGCTATAGGCGGTGGCCCGCGAGCCGTCGAACACCCGGTAGCTGGACGGCTGCACCAGCACGATCTGGTGGTGCTGGCACAGCTCGGCCAGACGCTCGACCGAGCGCTCCTGCGCAGTCAGGCGCGCTTCGCTGACGCTTTCGGCCTGGAACCAATCGAAGTAGTAAGCCAGGTTGATCAACGCATCGGGGCGGGTGTCATCGAGCAGCTGAGTCAGGCTCGCTACATCCCAACCGTCCTGCGGGGGGCGCGGGGCGAGGAAGCCGATGTCCTCTTCCGCTCCGAGGCGAATCAGCGCTTGCCCCAGGGCATTCCCACCGCCCAACAGCATAAGGCGCATTCGCATAGAGTCAGCAGGTCCAGTGTGGTTGAGACCGTGCAGCACGGTCTGTTGACAATGATGGCTCACGGTGGCCGACAGACCAGGCCACGCGCGAGGCAGAAGGCGGATATTATTGCATTTTGCAGAGTTGTGCTGAACCGATAGCCAATAAACTCCGTTTGACCCCGTAAACACGGGCTCCATCCGTCACACAACTGCAATACCCCAGCCCTTTTTCTGCCACATCCCCACGCCACAATCGGCGCCAATGAGATCGATCTCAAACAGGCGCCCATGACCGATTTGAAAGATGTTGCACAACTGGCGGGGGTTTCCCGCGCCACTGCCGCTCGCGCGTTCGCCACACCGGATGTGGTCCGCGAGGCGACGCGTGAATTGGTATTCGCCGCCGCGCGGACGCTGAATTTTCGCCCCAATCGGCTGGGTCGCCAGTTCCGCCTGCAAGCCACGCACATGATCGGCGTGGTCGTACCCAACCTGCTCAACCCGGTGTTCGCCGAGCAGTTTCAGGCGATGGAGCGGGTCGCCCGCGTGCACGGCTACAACTTGCTGCTGGCCACCACCGACTACGACAGCGCTCGCGAGGCCGAAGTGGTCGAGGACCTGCTGCGCCAGCGCGTCGACGGCCTGGTACTGACTGTCACCGATGCCCAGGACAATCCGCTGCTCGATGCCCTGAGCCGCGAAGCCACGCCGTTCGTGCTCGCCTATCACCAACCGACACGTGCCGACTTCAGCGCCGTGTCGGTGGACAACCGCGCCGGCATGCAACTGGCAACCGAGCACCTGCTGCAGCTGGGCCACACCCATATCGGCATGGTCGCCGGCCCCGCGCTGCAATCGGACCGCGCCCGCCTGCGTTATCAGGGTTATTGCGACGCCCTGCAGGCTCGCGGCCTGAAGCCGATGCCGGTAATCGAAATGCCCGCCCACACCCGCGCCGACCTTATCGTGCTAGCGCCCTGGCTGCGTGGCCTTGAAGCGCCGACGGCACTGGTGTGCTCCAACGATCTACTGGCCATCAGCGTCATCGCCGAACTGCGTCGCGGCGGTCGCCAGGTACCTCGGCACCTGTCGGTGATCGGTTTCGACGGCATCGCCCTCGGCACTCAGATTCATCCCTCGCTGTGTTCCGTGGTGCAGCCCATCGAGGCGCTGGCCCAGGCCGTGATCGACCAGTTGCTCGCCCTGATCGGCGGCGGTGCCCCTGCCTCTATTTGCTTGCCCTGTCATATCCGCCCCGGCGACAGCATCGCCCTCACTTGGAGCATCCCCCATGAAAAGGTCCGCTAGTACCCTGGCCGCCGTGCTGTTGCTGGGCATCGCCCGCCTCGCCCCGGCCGCCGAAACCGCCATCTGCTACAACTGCCCGCCCGAGTGGGCCGATTGGGGCACCCAGTTGCAGGCCATCGCCGCCGACACCGGCGTGCACGTGCCATTGGATAACAAGAACTCCGGCCAGGCGCTCGCACAACTGGTGGCCGAACAGGCTGCACCGGTGGACGATGTGGTCTATTACGGCGTGACCTTCGGCCTGCAGGCGCAGAAGGCCGGGGTGCTCGACGCTTACAAACCCAAGGGCTGGGATGATATTCCTGCGGGCCTGAAGGACCCGCAAGGTCACTGGTTCGCGATCCACTCCGGCACCCTCGGCCTGATGGTCAACGTCGACGCCTTGGGCGGCAAGCCAGTACCAAAAAGCTGGGCTGATCTGCTCAAGCCGGAGTATCAGGGCATGGTCGGCTACCTCGATCCGTCCAGCGCCTTTGTCGGCTACGTGACCGCAGTGGCAATCAACCGCGCCATGGGCGGCACCCTCGACAACTTCGAGCCGGCCCTGGACTACTTCCGCAAGCTGGCGAAAAACTCGCCGATCGTGCCCAAACAGACCGCCTATGCGCGAGTGCTGTCGGGCGAGTTGCCGATTCTCGTGGACTACGACTTCAACGCTTACCGCGCTCGTTACAAGGACAAGGCCAATGTGGCGTTCGTGATTCCTAGCGAAGGTACGGTGTCAGTGCCTTACGTGATGAGCCTGGCCAAGAATGCGCCGCACCGCGCCAATGCCGAAAAGGTCCTCGACTACGTGCTCTCGGACAAGGGCCAGGCGCTGTGGGCCAATGCCTATCTGCGCCCGGTGCGCCCGGTGCAGATGCCCGATGAGGTCGCCAAGCGTTTCTTGCCCGAGGCCGATTATGCCCGCGCCGGTACCGTGGATTACGGGCAGATGGCTGCCGCGCAGGAAGCCTTCAGCGCGCAGTATCTGCGTGAGGTCAAATGATGAGCGCGCGAGCTCTGCCAGTCATGGCTGCGACGCGTCGACCGTGGCGCTTGCCGGTGCCGGCAGCGTTGGCACTGGCTCCCGCGCTGGCGGTATTGAGCGCGTTCTGGCTGCTGCCATTGGTGCACTTGATCGCCCTCGGCCTGCAACGCCGCGACGGCCATGACACCGCCTACTGGCAGGTGCTGAGCAGCGCGCAATACCTGAGCAGCCTGGCGCAGACCTGCGCGCTGGCCGTTGTCGTCACCGCTGCCGCGCTCCTGATCGGGGCGGTGGTGGGATGCTTTCTCGCTCGCCAGCGCTTCTTCGGGCGCTCGGCCCTGGTGGCGCTGCTGACCTTTCCCCTGGCCTTCCCCGGTGTGGTGGTGGGGTTTCTGGTGATTCTGCTGGGCGGTCGCCAGGGCCTCGCCGCCAGCCTGTTCGGCCAGCACTGGGTGTTCGCGTATTCATTGATCGGGCTGTTTGTGGGCTATCTGTATTTCTCCATTCCGCGGGTCATCCTGACGGTCATGGCCGCGTGCGACACCCTCGACCGCAGCCTTGAAGAAGCCGCCCGCTCACTGGGCGCGAAACCTTGGCGCGTGGTGCTGGATGTGATCGTGCCGGGGCTGGCGCCGGCGCTGGTGTCTTGCGGGGCCATCTGCTTCGCCACTGCCATGGGTGCGTTCGGCACGGCTTTTACCTTGGGCACACAACTGAACGTCACCCCGGTGGCGATCTACAACACCTTCACCAATTACGCCAACTTCGCCATGGCGGCGGCCTTGTCGGTCGTGCTCGGCGCGATCACTTGGATCGCCCTGCTGCTGGCCCGGCGCTTGATTCGTCAAACGGGAGCCAACCTATGAAACGTGGCGCGTGGTTCTACAGTCAGCTGACGTTCGTGGTGCTGGTGTGCAGCTTCATGTTGGTGCCGGTGCTGATGTCGCTGCTGGCCGGTGTGACGCGCAATTACTTCCAGGGCGTGGTCGCCAGCGGCTTGACCCTGGATTGGCTGGCGCAGGTATGGAACGCCTATGCCGATACGGTCTGGCTGTCGCTGCAACTGGCCGTTGCCTGCGCCCTTTGCGTGGTGGTGATCGGTGTGCCGGCGGCCTATGCCTTGGTGCGCATGAACAACCGCTATAGCCGCGCCTTCGAGGAATTGATGGTGCTGCCCGTGGCCATGCCCGGCCTGGCCAGTGCGCTGGCGTTGTTGCTCACCTATGGCCAGTACGGCGCCTTTCGGGGCAGTTGGCTGTTCATTCTGGTCGGCCATGTGATTTTCACCCTGCCGTTTCTGGTACGCCCGGTGATGGCAGTGATGCAGCGCCAGCAATTGCCCTTCCTCGAAGAAGCCGCCGCCAGCCTCGGCGCCGGCCCGCTGGAACGCTTTTTCACCATCGTGGTACCTAACTGCCGCACCGGCATCGTCGCCGGTGTGCTGATGGTGGTGACCCTATCGCTGGGCGAGTTCAACCTGACCTGGATGCTCCATACCCCGCTGACCAAGACCCTGCCCGTGGGCCTTGCAGACAGTTACGCCTCGGCGCGGCTCGAAGTCGCCAGCGCCTACACCCTGATTTTCCTGTTGCTGATCGTGCCGCTGCTCATTGCCCTGCAAGCCGTCAGCAACCACCTTGCCCGTGGAGACCGTCGATGACCGGCACCCCTATCCGCCTCGAAGGTTGCCGCAAGACCTTCACCAACGGCACCGTCGCCTTGCATTCGCTGGACCTGGATATCCACCCCGGCGAGACCTTGGCCATTCTCGGTCCGTCGGGCTGCGGCAAGACCACTACCTTGCGCCTGATTGCGGGCCTCGAGCGCCCCGACAGCGGCCGCGTGCTGTTCGGCGAGGAGGACGTCACCGCCCTGCCCATCGAGCGCCGTGACGTGGGCATGGTGTTCCAGAACTACGCACTGTTCCCCAATCTGGATGTCGCCGGCAATATCGTCTATGGCCTGAAGATCCGCGGCATTCCCAAGGCCGAACGCCACGCCCGTTGCGCCGAACTGCTGGAGCTGGTCGGCCTCAAGGACCTCGGCCGGCGCGCCATTCACGAATTGTCCGGCGGCCAGCGCCAGCGTGTCGCGCTCGCCCGCGCCTTGGCGCCACGCCCTCGGGTGCTGCTGCTCGACGAACCGCTCGCCGCCCTCGATGCGCAACTGCGCGAACGCCTGCGCAGCGAGCTCGACCAACTGCTGCGCCACCTCGGTATCACCGCGGTATTCGTCACTCACGACCAGGGCGAAGCCATGGCGCTCGGGCATCGAATCCTGGTGATGGAACAGGGGCGTGTCGCACAGCTCGCTACGCCGCAGACCATCTATCAGCAACCGGCCAACAGCTTTGTTGCGGGTTTTGTCGGCAACCTCAACGCCTTCACCGTGCTGGAGCGCAGCCAGGCCGGGCTCAAGGTGCAGGGTGGCGAGCTGCCCTGGAGCGCTGGTGATTTTCCCGACACCCTGTATTGCCGCCCTGAGCACCTGCAGGTCGCGAGCGGCAATGGCCATTTGCATGGGCGCTTGGTGGCGCAGTTCTTTCAGGGTGCCCATAGCCGTTTGCTGGTCGATATCGGCGCAGCGCAGCCGCTACTGGTCGACTGCGATGAGGCCGCCAACCTTCAAGTCGGCGATGCCATCGCGCTGGGCATCGCGCCTCGGCATCTGTTTCGACTCAACAACGGCTCGGGTCGCAGCGAGGTCGTGGCATGAGCCGGCCGTTCCTGATAGCCCAGATCAGCGATCCCCACCTCAAGGCCGGCGGCAAGTTCAGCTATGGCGTGGTCGATACCCTCGGCGCCTTGAAGCGCATGGTGGCGCATTTGAACGCCTGTGTGCCGCGCCCTGATGTGGTGGTCGTGAGCGGTGACCTGGTGGATTTCGGCCGGGCCGATGAATATGCAGTACTCGCACCGCTACTGGCTGAACTGGCCATGCCGTTCTACCTGGTGCCGGGCAACCATGATGATCGCGGGGAGATGCTCGCGGCGTTTGGCGGGCAGTCATGCCTGCCCGTCACCGGAGGCACGCTCGACTGGGTTGATGAGGCCTGGCCGGTGCGCCTGATCGGGCTGGATTCCACCGTCCCCGGCGCCCATGGCGGCCAACTGAGCGATGCACAACTGGCCTGGCTCGATCAGCGCCTCGGCGCACGGCCCGATGTACCGACTGTATTGATTCTCCATCACCCGCCCTTCATCACCGGCATCGGCCACATGGACCGCGAACCCTTCGCCAACGCGGCGGCATTCGAGCGCGTAGTGGCGCGTCACCAGCAGGTCGAGCGCTTGCTCTGCGGGCATCTGCATCGGCCGATTCAAAAGCGTTTTGGCGGCAGCCTGGTGAATGTGTGCCCCGGGACGTCGCATCAAATCGTGCTGGATCTGCAACAAGATGCCCCAGCGCATTTCGGCCTGGAACCGGCGGGGTATCTGTTGCACTGGTGGCATCCGCAGGAGGGGCTGGTGACCCATACCGGTGTGCTCGGTGACTATCCAGGGCCGTATCCGTTTTACGATGCGCAGGGGTTGATTGACTGATACAGAAACAAATTTTTACGTCGTTACATTTTCAAATAGAAAGGCAGTTATCAGGCAGCATTTCCCTCTGTACATCGATTGCAGGGGAATCGATTCTAGGGGCGTTTCAGGACAACAAGAACAACACCTAGAATGGAATCCTCCCTATGCACGCGCATAAAAACGCGTCGACAACCGTCGATCTTGAATATGAACAACTGTCTTTCTCGCCCACTCAAACCGCGCTGCTGGCCGAGAGTGCCGACCGCATTGCCGCTGCGGGAGGCCCCGAGTTGCCCGGGGCCATTGCTTGCGCCAGCGCAGCGGCACTACGGTTATATCGAAGCTTCAACGCTGGCCAGCGCGATATTGTGCGGCGCTATTCAGACGGTCATCTCGCCGTGCTGGAGTGCTCGGGGCTGCTGCCGCCTCGGCAGGATCCACCCCCAAGTGATTTACCGCCGCTGCATGTGCTGGAAAACGCCCCTGAATGCCTGCACCTGGCGGCACGCAATCAGATACTGCTGCATTTGGTAAAACATCGGGCGTTTGCCTACGACATGGACAACAACGCCCGACTGATTCGTTTTGTCGGCAATTTTTGCGGCGGTGGCCTGCTACCCCGCGCCGACGAACCCCCGGACAGCAGCCTTGAACTCAGTTCACATGCAGGCCTGCCGCTCGGCCCTCACACCGAGGCGCCGTACCACTGCGCGATTGAACCGCTCGACGGGCATTCTCCAGCGCCGTCCACACTCATCCTGACGGCGCGCTGGAACCCATTGGGCGAGCCCACCTGCATCATCCCCATGACGCCGGTCATCGACCGCATCGGTGCCAGAGCCGCACTCGCGTTGACTTCCG
Organism: Pseudomonas baltica; assembly: GCF_031880315.1. Taxonomy (NCBI): domain Bacteria; kingdom Pseudomonadati; phylum Pseudomonadota; class Gammaproteobacteria; order Pseudomonadales; family Pseudomonadaceae; genus Pseudomonas; species Pseudomonas baltica. The sequence goes on from NZ_CP134771.1 coordinate 2,857,550, forward strand.
CGTCCTTCGATTACACCCGCAGCGACTCCTTCGTTACCGGTAGCGGTTCCAGCGGGCAAGCCGTCTCGATCCTGCAGTTCGACGTCAACGGCGGCTATGCGCTGCGCTACAACAGTTATCGCTACTCGCTGAACGAAAACGCTAGCCCAGCGGCGATTGCCGCCTTTCAAGCGTTGAACACTCAGGTGCGCGGCAGTGAAGTCATCAAGATCGCCTTGACCGCGAGCAATGCCCTATTGATCAACAATTATCGAGCGCTGCACTGCCGAGACATCATCCGTGACAACCGGCGTCTGCTGATTCGCCTGTTCGGTTACTCGCGCTTCGTCTCCCCCATTGTCCTCAATGCAGACCCTTTGAAGGTCCAGGGCTGAGGACTCACGCAAGGAAATCCGCTGTTGGAAATCGAACTCTCGCTGATCCTGATCATGGCCGGCGTCGCGCTGCTGGCCGGCTTCTTCGACGCAATCGCCGGCGGCGGTGGTCTGATCACCCTGCCCGCACTGCTCCTGGGCGGCATTGACCCGTTGGTTGCCATCGCCACCAACAAATTCCAAGCGGCCTCGGCGACGGTGTCGGCTACCGCTGCCTTTGCCCGCAAGGGGATGATCGAGTGGCGCAGCGGCTTGCCCATGGCAGCCATGGCGTTTGTCGGCGGGGCACTCGGAGCGTTGTCGGTCAACCTGATCCCCCGGGCTGTACTGGAAGCGCTGGTACCGGTGCTTTTGATCGGCGTCGCGATCTACTTCGCGCTCAGCCCCAAACTCAGTAACGACGAACGCCGTGCCAAGCTGCCAGCCGTAGTTTTCTGCTTGACCTTGGCGCCATTGATCGGCTTCTACGATGGCGTGTTCGGCCCAGGTGTCGGGTCGTTCTTCATGGTTGCGTTCGTATTGGTGATGGGCCAAGGCATACTGCGCGCAGTGTGCAACAGCAAGCTGCTCAATGCCTCTTGTAACCTGGGCTCGCTGGCGGTGTTCGCAATGATGGGCAACATTCTGTTGCCATTGGCGCTGGCGATGGCCGGGGGCGCTTTCGTGGGCGCACAACTGGGTGCGCGATGTGCGGTGCGCTTTGGTCCGCGACTGATCAAACCCTTGTTGATCGGCGTGTGCTGCCTGATGGCAGGCAAGCTGTTATTGGCGCCTGGGGGCCTCTGGCATGGATTGCTATTGGACTGAGCAGATTCGTCTCTGTGCCCTACACTCTCCGGCTGAACAACATCACGACTCGGAGCGACAACAATGGATATAACAGAAGACCTGAGACGTATCGCCCTGCAGGAGCAGACCATCAGGTTCGAGCATTTCGACAAGGCCACCGCCTGGGATCTGGGCAATCGACTGAAGCTGGCGTGTGAGGCGCGGGAAGCTGCAGCCACTATCGAAGTGCGGATCGCGCGTGACACGGTGTTTTTGTATGCCATGCCGGGCACCGTAGCGGTCAATGCCGAGTGGGCGCGGCGCAAGCGCAATGTTACCGAATTACTGGAACAGAGTTCCTATGCAGTCGGCCTGACATTGGAGCGTGACGGACAGACACTGCAGGATCCTTCGGGATTGCCCATGATCGATTTTGCGCCCCATGGCGGGTGCTTTCCCATTGCGTTGCGCAAGGGTGGGTTTATCGGTGCGGTGACGGTTTCCGGGCTGCCACAGCGTGAAGATCACGCGCTGGTGGTGGAGGTATTGGCACAGATGTGTGGGGTCGAGTTGGAGGGGTTGGCGCTGGACGAGTGAGGTATCAGGGATTCCTTGGTCGCGCTCATTCGCGACCAGGCTTGCTAAGCTTCAGGAATTTCGCCATTGCCACACCTCAGGAGCAGTACATGCAAGGGGTCAACGATATTCGTTCGCTACAGGCGTCCATTGCAGGTGGCGTCCATCCAGACTATCTGTTTTTCTGGGGCCACACGCCCCGCCACCCCCATGCCGTGGACCGTAGCTGCCTGAGCCAGTGGTATCCGGCGGCCTTCACACTGGACGGCCACGAGTACGTCACGGCCGAACATTACATGATGGCCGAGAAGGCGCGCTTCTTTGGCGACCCTGAACTGGCCGAGCGAATCATCCGGATAGAGACGCCCGCGCAAGCGAAAAAGCTCGGTCGCGAGGTTGAAGGCTTCGATCAGCAACGTTGGGAAGAGGCACGTTGCGAGATCGTTTTCGCCGCCAACCTGGCCAAATTCGAACAGAACCTGGGATGCCGGGCGTTCCTGCTGGCGAGCCGCGATCGCGTGCTGGTAGAGGCCAGCCCAGTAGACAGCATCTGGGGTATCGGCCTGGCGATGGACGATCCTCGGGCCGAGTCGCCAGAGGCGTGGCAGGGGTTGAATCTGCTGGGGTTCACGCTGATGCGAGTGCGGGAAAAGCTGTTCGAATTACAACATTCGGCCCTGGAAGAGCTGAACGCTGAACGTTCTGATACGACAACCTGATTAAGCTCGCTGACATTAAATGTAACGCTGGCTAAACGATCTTTCACGGAACAAAGCCGTCGCGGGATGTTTCCATACGCTGATCAGCCCTCTACGGGTTTTTTTTGAAACCCGGACTGAAACCGGTTTCAGTCTCGGTGACGGTTTATATCTGCCTAGGAGGCACCGCTATGCGCAACACCCAGGAACGGCCCTTCAGCCCCAATCGCCTGCGCGCCTTGGCACTGGCTATCGCCTGTGCCGCCACCCCGGTATTCGCTACGCCCAGCGCCCCGGCGGCAAATGTGCAAGTCGCCGTATCGTTGCAAAAGAATGAAGCTTCAGGCGTGGTGGTCACCCCCGACGGCCGGATGTTCTTGACCATCCCGCGAGCCGGAGTCAACCACAGCGACCCGTCGCTGGTGGAAATCGTCAACGGCCAGCCAGTGGCCTTCCCGGACACCGCCTACACCGTGCCATCGGATAAACCCCTGGCTGACTGGCTAGTTTCACCGTTAGGGCTGACCCTGAGTGGCAACACCCTGTGGGTGCTGGACGAAGGCAAGCGCGCGGGCATCGATGCCATCCCCCGCGACAGCGCCAAGCTGGTGGCCATCGATATCCCCACCCGCACGGTGCGCAAGACGATCCTGATCAACAAGCCCCAACTGCGCGACACCGAGCAGCTCAACGATCTGCGGGTCGACATGCAGCACGGCGCCCAAGGCACCGTGTACATCTCCAATAACGGGTTCTCCAAGCCCGACAGCTCGCTGCTGGTGGTCGACATCGCCAGCGGCAAGGTACGCGAGCTGTTCAAGGACCAGCCCCAGGTATCGCCTGCCCCTGGCTACATGACCTGGGTCGAGGGCAAACCTCACGCCTACAGCGTGGACCACGCCACCATGCCTCAAGGTGGCGTGAACGGTATCGAGCTGTCGCCGGATGGCAAAACCCTGTACTGGACTATCCCAACCAACGCCAACACCTACAGCCTGCCCACCGCGCTGCTGAGCGACCCCAAACAAAGCGAGGCGCAACTGGCCAAGGCCGTGCACTTCGAGGGGCAGGCGGCGTCGAACGGCGGTATTACGGTAGATGAGCACGGCACCCTGTATTACGGTGATGCTTCGCACCATGCGATCGTCGCCAAAGATACCCAGGGGCAATTCAGCCTCGTGGCTCAGGACCCGCGGCTGATCTGGCCGGATGGGCTGTATTACCGCGATGGGTATCTGTATGTGACGATCGGACAGTGGCAGCGGGCGCCAGGGTTGAATGGTGGGAAGGATTTGCGGGCGGCGCCTTATGATGTGTTGAAGATCAAGGTCGGAGGGGCATGATACTGCCTGCGATTTAAACGCATTGATAAGCAGGTCTACAAAGCAATTTGATATATACATCTGTTCAGCGGGCACAGGGTCAAAAACCTGGCCCGCCATCAGGACGACTAAAACCACAAACAATCAGGCTTCTTCGACTGAGCTACTAGTGAAGCGGCGCCGAGTAATATGAAATTAGCTTTCCTACAAGATGCGGACAGCACTCATGGATAAAGTAGCTAAATTCTTGAGACTTATAGTTCTACACACCTATACGGCAGCCTCTGATTTTATAAAGCTCGGCTACAGCAGCGCAAAAAAAAACCGCGACACTGAGGACGCGGCTTCTTGTAACAGCAGGATCAGATAGCCGTTAGAACGGAATATCATCATCAAAGCTGTCAAAATCCGGAGCCGGTTGCGGCGCGGACTGCTGTGGCGCAGGTGCCGAACGCGACTGCTGCGGTGCGGACGATTGCTGCGGACGCGGGGCCTGCTGACGAGGGGCCGATTGCTGGTAGTTGTTGCCGCCGCCACCTTGAGCGTTCTGGTCGCCCTGCGGACGGCCGCCCAGCAGCTGCATGGTGCCTTGCATGTCGACGACGATTTCAGTGGTGTAGCGCTTGATGCCGTCTTTTTCCCACTCGCGCGTCTGCAGCTTGCCTTCGATATAGACCTGCGAACCTTTGCGCAGGTATTCGCCGGCGATCTCGGCAACCTTGCCGAACATCGATACGCGGTGCCACTCGGTCTTCTCGACCTTCTGACCCGACTGCTTGTCGGTCCACTGCTCGCTGGTGGCCAGGCTCAGGTTGGTCACCGCGTTGCCGTTAGGCAGGTAACGAACTTCAGGATCCTGACCGCAGGTACCGACCAATATGACTTTGTTAACCCCACGGGCCATAACGTTCTCCTAGGCTTCGCTCGCCGCCGAGGCCGGATTGACCAGGCGCTCCAGAGACGGGCGATCCAAAATTTCTGTGTCCAATTTGATGTAGATGGCAGCTTCTTCTGCCACCACTACGGCATCCGTCACTCCCGGAACTGCCTTGAGGCGTTCGCTCAGGCCGGTTTCACGCAGCGCCTCGGGCGACAACGGCAGACGCAGGCTCGTGACGTATGGTGGTTCGCGCATAGTAACAGCTATGGCCAACCAAATCGCCAGCAGCCCGGCGCATCCCAGAAATACAACGCTCAAACCGCCGTGCTGAAACAGGAAACCACCGAGAATACCGCCCATCGCCGCGCCCAGAAACTGACTGGTGGAGTACACGCCCATGGCCGTGCCCTTGCCGCCAGCCGGAGACACCTTGCTGATGAGTGAAGGCAGCGAGGCCTCGAGCAGGTTGAAGGCGGTGAAAAAGACCACCGTACCGACCACCAGTTCCGCCAGGCTGTAGCCCCACTCCCAGAAAAACAGCTCTGTAAGCATGAGGACAGCGATCGCCCCGGAGAGGACTTGCTTCATCTTGCGCTTTTTTTCGCTGTAGATAATGAACGGAATCATTGCAAAAAACGAAATCACCAGCGCGGTCAGATAGACCCACCAATGCTGTTCCTTGGGCAAACCGGCCCGCTGCACAAGGGCTAGCGGCAGCGCCACGAAGCTGGCCATCAGTACCGAGTGCAACACGAAGATACCAATATCCAGGCGCAGCAGATCGGGATGCCGCAAGGTGGCCCCCAAAGCCTGCTTGGCCACTCCCGACTCACGGTGAGTGAAATGCTGGGAAGCCGAAGGCACCACGAAGCGAATCAGCAATACCCCAACCATGGCCAGCACCGCCGTGGCGATGAACAGGCCCGACAAGCCGAACGCACGGGTCACCAGCGGGCCGACCACCATGGCCACGGCAAAGGACACGCCAATGCTCATGCCGATGGTGGCCATGGCCTTGGTGCGGTGCTGCTCGCGGGTCAGGTCCGACAGCAAGGCCATGACCGCGGCCGAGATGGCCCCTGCGCCCTGCAGGATACGCCCCGCGATCACACCCCATATGGAGTCGGCCTGAGCGGCGAGCACGCTGCCCAGGGCGAAGATCACCAGCCCGACATAGATCACCGGCCGGCGGCCGATGCGGTCGGAGATGATCCCGAAGGGAATCTGCAGCACGGCCTGGGTCAAGCCGTAAGCACCAATGGCCAGGCCAATGAGCGCTGGCGTAGCACCGGCCAGGTCCATGCCGTAGGTGGCCAGGACCGGCAACACCATGAACATGCCCAGCATACGAAATGCGAACACCAGGGCCAGCCCACCCGCCGCGCGGGTTTCACTGCCACTCATGCGATCGCTCTGTGAATCGTGCATGGATAAACCTCGTGTGAACCGGCGGCGATTCTACCAGTCCCACAGTTTTACGGCACACACGGCGACGCTATGCCGCGCATGTTCATGTTCCTTCATGTTCATCCGATGCCACCTTGAAGTGCAGTGAGCGGGTCTAGCCCCGTATACTCTTCTGTTTACCGCCTGCCGCGCGAGGCCGCCTTGGACAAGATTCTGGTACGTGGGGCTCGAACCCACAATTTGAAAAACATCGATCTGACCCTGCCACGCGACAAGCTGATAGTGATTACCGGCCTGTCGGGGTCGGGCAAATCTTCTCTGGCATTCGATACGCTCTACGCCGAGGGCCAGCGCCGCTACGTCGAGTCGCTGTCGGCCTACGCCCGGCAGTTCCTGTCGATGATGGAAAAACCCGACGTCGACACCATCGAGGGCCTGTCGCCGGCGATTTCCATCGAGCAGAAATCCACGTCGCACAACCCGCGGTCCACAGTCGGCACCATCACCGAGATCTACGACTACTTGCGTCTGCTGTACGCTCGCGTGGGTCAACCGCGCTGCCCGGATCATGACATTCCACTGGAAGCCCAGACGGTCAGCCAGATGGTCGACTTGGTATTGGCCCAGCCTGAAGGCAGTAAACTAATGCTCCTGGCGCCGGTGATCCGCGAGCGCAAGGGCGAGCACCTGTCGGTGTTCGAAGAGTTGCGCGCGCAGGGGTTCGTCCGTGCTCGCATCAACGGCAAGCTGCACGAGCTCGACGAATTGCCGAAGCTCGAAAAGCAGAAGAAGCACACCATCGAAGTCGTGGTCGACCGTTTCAAAGTCCGTGCCGACTTGCAGCAGCGTCTGGCCGAGTCGTTCGAGACCGCCTTGAAGCTGGCTGACGGCATCGCGCTGGTCGCACCGATGGACGACGAGCCCGGCGAAGAGATTATCTTCTCGGCGCGCTTCGCTTGCCCGATCTGCGGCCATGCCATCAGCGAGCTTGAGCCCAAGCTGTTTTCCTTCAACAACCCGGCCGGCGCCTGCCCTACCTGCGACGGCCTGGGCGTGAAGCAGTTCTTCGACGCCAAGCGCCTGGTCAACGGCGAGCTGACCCTGGCCGAAGGCGCGATACGCGGTTGGGACCGGCGCAATGTCTATTACTTCCAGATGCTCGGCTCACTGGCCTCGCATTTCGGTTTCAGCCTTGAAGAGCCCTTCGGCGAGTTGCCGGCGGAGCGCCAGAAGCTGCTGCTGTACGGCAGCGGCAAGGACAACGTCGACTTCAAATACCTGAACGACCGCGGTGATATCGTCAAGCGCTCGCATCCGTTCGAAGGCATCGTGCCCAATCTCGAGCGGCGCTACCGCGAGACCGAGTCGGCCACGGTGCGCGAGGAGCTGGCGAAGTTTCTCAGCACCCAGCCGTGCCCGGATTGCCGCGGTACGCGTTTGCGCCGTGAAGCACGTCACGTGTGGGTAGGTGAAAAAACCCTGCCTGCGGTGACGGGCCTGCCAATCGGCGATGCCACTGAATACTTCGCTGGCCTCACCCTGACCGGTCGCCGCGGCGAGATCGCCGACAAGATTCTCAAGGAAATCCGCGAGCGCCTGCAGTTTCTGGTCAACGTCGGCCTCGACTACCTGACGCTGGACCGCAGTGCCGACACGCTGTCGGGCGGTGAAGCACAGCGTATCCGCCTGGCCAGCCAGATCGGCGCGGGCCTGGTGGGGGTCATGTATATCCTCGACGAGCCTTCCATCGGCCTGCACCAGCGCGACAACGACCGGCTGCTGGGCACTCTCAAGCATCTGCGCGACATCGGCAACACGGTGATCGTGGTCGAGCACGACGAAGACGCTATTCGCATCGCCGACTATGTGGTCGACATCGGCCCTGGCGCCGGCGTGCATGGCGGTCATATCGTTGCCGAAGGGACTGCACAGGAGGTCATGGATCACCCAGATTCGCTGACCGGCAAATATCTGTCCGGACGGATGAAGATCGTCTATCCGGCAAAGCGCACCCCACGCAACAAGAAGCTGTCGCTGACCGTCAAGGGTGCTCGCGGGAACAACCTGCGCAATGTCGACCTGGAAATCCCGATAGGTCTTTTGACCTGTGTGACCGGTGTGTCCGGCTCAGGCAAGTCGACGCTGATCAACAACACGCTGTTCCCACTGGCCGCTACTGCACTTAATGGCGCGACGACCCTGGAAGCCGCCGCGCACGACAGCATCGACGGCCTGCAGCATCTGGACAAGGTCGTGGATATCGACCAGAGCCCGATCGGTCGTACGCCGCGTTCGAACCCGGCAACCTACACCGGTTTGTTCACACCGATTCGCGAGCTTTTCGCCGGTGTACCCGAGGCACGTTCGCGCGGTTACGGGCCGGGGCGTTTCTCGTTCAACGTCAAGGGCGGGCGCTGCGAGGCGTGCCAGGGCGATGGCTTGATCAAGGTGGAGATGCACTTCCTGCCGGACATTTACGTGCCTTGCGATGTGTGCAAGAGCAAGCGCTACAACCGCGAAACTCTGGAGATCCGCTACAAGGGCAAGAGCATCGACGAAGTGCTGCAGATGACGGTCGAGGAGGCGCGCGTGTTCTTCGATGCCGTGCCAGCATTGGCGCGCAAGCTGCAGACGCTGATGGATGTGGGGCTGTCTTACATCAAGGTCGGGCAATCGGCAACGACCCTGTCGGGGGGCGAGGCGCAGCGGGTCAAGCTGTCCCGCGAGCTGTCCAAGCGCGACACCGGCAAGACCCTGTACATCCTCGATGAGCCGACCACTGGTCTGCACTTCGCGGATATCCAGCAACTACTCGATGTACTGCATCGTTTGCGCGACCATGGCAACACCGTGGTAGTCATCGAGCACAACCTGGACGTGATCAAGACCGCCGACTGGATCGTTGACCTGGGGCCTGAGGGTGGCTCCAAGGGCGGCATGATCATTGGCTGCGGGACGCCCGAGCAGGTCGCGGCGATGAAGCAGTCGTATACCGGGCATTATCTCAAGCCGCTGCTGGAGCGGGACAAGGCTTGATGCCAATCCATTGTGGCGATGGCGATCTCATGATCACTTTCGCGTGCAAGTTTTGCCCATAGTCTAGGAGCAAAGCTTGCCCCCAAAGGAGCGTGCCCAATTGCAACATTGTGCACTGCAACAACAAAAAGCCCCGGACACATAAGTGGCCGGGGCTTTTTTTATCCGCGTGGAAATCAGAACTGCGATTGCAGGTAGTTTTCCAGGCCGATGTTCTTGATCAGACCCTGCTGCTTCTCCAGCCAATAGGTGTGATCTTCTTCAGTGTCCGACAACTGCACGCGCAGGATATCGCGGGTGACGTAGTCGCGGTGCTGCTCACACAACGCGATCCCTTTGCACAGCGCGGCGCGCACTTTGTATTCCAGGCGCAGGTCGGCCGCGATCATTTCCGGCACCGTGGTACCGACTTCGAGATCGTCCGGGCGCATGCGCGGCGTGCCTTCGAGCATCAGGATGCGGCGCATCAAGGCGTCGGCATGACCCGCCTCTTCTTCCATCTCGTGGTTGATTCGCTCGTAGAGCTTGGTGAAACCCCAATCTTCATACATCCGCGAATGGATGAAGTACTGATCACGCGCGGCCAGCTCACCGGTCAAAAGCGTGTTGAGGTAATCAATAACGTCCGGGTGACCTTGCATCGCCCTGAATCTCCCTGCTGTAAAGGCTGTAGTTTGAACCAAGCCGTCGCACAGGTCGACAAAAAGTAGCTAAAAATTGCCGATATTCGGCGAAACGCGAACTATTAACAGCAAAAACCGCCCATCTGAGGGCGGTTCTGCTTCGCATTTAGACTACGTTCAAAATTTAGCCCAGTTGCACGCCCAGCGCATTCGCGACGCCTTGGCCATAGGCGGGATCAGCCTTGAAAAAGTGCTGCAACTGACGCTGCACCACATCGCTGCTCACGCCTGCCATAGCACCCGCGATGTTGCTGATCAACAGTGCCTTTTGCTCGGCATCCATCAAACGGAACAGCGCGCCCGCATGGCTGTAATAATCGGTATCTTCGCGATGATCGTAACGATCGGCCGCGCCGCTCAGAGCCAGCGAAGGTTCCGCGTATTGCGGGGCCTGCTTAGGCGCGTCGCTATAGCTGTTCGGCTCGTAGTTCGGCGCTGCCCCACCATTGCTGCCAAACGCCATTGAACCATCACGTTGGTAGCTGTTGACCGGGCTACGCGGGGCATTGACCGGCAGCTGCTGGTGATTGGTACCCACGCGATAGCGATGAGCATCGGCGTACGCGAACACGCGGCCCTGCAGCATGCGATCAGGCGACAGCCCCACACCGGGCACCATGTTGCTAGGACCGAACGCGGCCTGCTCGACCTCGGCGAAATAGTTGAGCGGGTTACGGTTGAGCTCGAGCACACCCACTTCGATCAACGGGTATTCCTTCTGCGACCAGGTCTTGGTCACGTCGAAGGGGTTCTCATGGTGCTGGTGCGCTTGCTGCTCGGTCATGATCTGCACGCAAACGGTCCACTTGGGGAAATCGCCGCGCTCGATGGCCTGGAACAGGTCGCGCTGAGCGTAGTCGGGGTCGGTCCCGGCAATACGCGCAGCATCGGCCGGCGCAAGGTTCTTGATGCCTTGCTGGGTTTTGTAGTGCCACTTTACCCAGTGACGCTCACCTGCAGCGTTGAGCAGGCTGTAAGTGTGGCTGCCGAAGCCGTGCATGAAACGGTAGCCGTCCGGAATGCCCCGATCGGAAAAGAGGATAGTGACCTGGTGCGTCGCCTCAGGGGAGTGCGACCAGAAATCCCACATCATCTGCGCGCTTTTCAGATTGCTTTGAGGCAGGCGCTTTTGAGTGTGGATGAAATCGGGGAATTTCAACGGGTCACGGATGAAGAACACGGGCGTGTTGTTACCGACGATGTCCCAGTTGCCTTCTTCGGTGTAGAACTTGAGTGCGAAGCCGCGTGGATCGCGCTCAGTGTCCGCAGAGCCGCGCTCACCGCCGACCGTGGAGAAGCGCAGAAAGGTCGGGGTCTGCTTGCCGACGGTGTCGAACAGTTTGGCGCTGCTGTATTGGCTAATGTCACGGGTCACCGTGAAGGTACCGTAAGCGCCCGAGCCCTTGGCGTGCACACGACGCTCTGGGATGTTCTCACGGTTGAAATGCGCGAGTTTTTCAATGAGGTGAAAGTCGTCGAGCAGCAACGGACCGCGTGGGCCGGCAGACCGAGAGTTCTGGTTGTCGGCGACTGGAGCGCCGCTGGCGGTGGTAAGGGTCTTCTGGCTCATATGATGTCGTCCTCTATCAGGCCTTGTAGTGCCGGGCTAAACGGCTGGTGGCCAGTATCATTGAAAACGACAGCGACCTCTAATTTATAGATATTTTGTGCGCGATAGTTTTAAACAATGAATCATCCACTGCAAAAATCGCACGCACAAAAAAACCGGGCGCTAGGCCCGGTTTTCTTGAACAGACTTTTCGTCTTATTCAGCAGCTTCTACAACGCCACCGACAGGACGATCAACCAGTTCGACGTACGCCATAGGCGCGTTGTCGCCAGCGCGGAAACCGCACTTGAGGATGCGCAGGTAGCCACCCTCACGGGTTGCATAACGCTTGCCCAGATCGTTGAACAGTTTACCAACGATAGCTTTCGAACGAGTACGGTCGAAAGCCAGACGACGGTTGGAAACGCTGTCGATCTTGGCCAGGGTGATCAGCGGCTCGGCAACGCGACGCAGTTCCTTGGCTTTTGGCAATGTAGTTTTGATCAGCTCGTGCTCGAACAGCGACACCGCCATGTTCTGGAACATAGCCTTACGGTGCGAGCTGGTACGGCTCAGGTGGCGACCACTTTTACGATGACGCATGGTTCATTCCTTACCAAACACGACGTTCGGTGATTACGACGATCAGGCAGTCGCCTTGTCGTCCTTCTTAAGACTTGCAGGCGGCCAGCTGTCGAGGCGCATGCCGAGAGACAGACCACGCGAGGCCAATACATCCTTGATTTCAGTCAAGGATTTCTTGCCCAGGTTCGGAGTCTTCAACAGTTCTACTTCGGTGCGCTGAATCAGGTCACCAATGTAGTAAATGTTCTCCGCCTTAAGGCAGTTGGCCGAACGTACGGTCAGTTCCAAATCGTCAACCGGACGAAGCAGGATCGGATCGATCTCGTCTTCCGGTTCAACCACTGGTGCCTCGGCTTCACCCTTGAGGTCCACGAACGCAGCCAACTGCTGTTGCAGGATGGTTGCAGCGCGACGGATAGCCTCTTCGGGATCCAGAGTACCGTTGGTTTCCAGATCAATAACCAGCTTGTCCAGGTTGGTGCGCTGCTCGACACGGGCGTTTTCCACCACGTATGCGATACGGCGTACCGGGCTGAACGAAGAGTCAAGCTGCAAGCGACCGATGCTGCGGCTTTCGTCTTCATCGCTTTGACGCGAGTCGGCCGGTTCATAACCACGACCACGAGCTACAACGAGCTTCATGTTCAGGGCGCCGTTAGACGCCAGGTTAGCGATTACGTGATCGGGGTTAACGATCTCGACATCATGATCCAGCTGAATATCGGCAGCGGTAACCACCCCCGAACCCTTTTTCGACAAGGTCAGCGTAACTTCGTCACGACCGTGCAGCTTGATGGCGAGACCTTTAAGGTTCAACAGGATTTCAATGACATCTTCCTGTACACCTTCGATGGCGCTGTACTCATGGAGTACACCGTCAATCTCGGCCTCGACTACTGCACAGCCAGGCATGGAGGACAACAGGATGCGGCGCAGCGCGTTGCCCAGGGTATGGCCAAAACCACGCTCGAGAGGCTCGAGGGTGATTTTAGCGCGGGTTGGACTGACAACTTGCACATCAATGTGGCGAGGTGTCAGGAACTCATTTACCGAAATCTGCATGGATGCACCTATTTTCTAGCCCTTACTTGGAGTAGAGCTCGACAATCAGGCTTTCGTTGATGTCGGCGGACAGATCACTGCGAGCTGGAACGCTTTTGAAGACGCCAGATTTTTTCTCAGTGTCTACTTCTACCCATTCTACGCGGCCACGCTGGGCACACAGATCGAGAGCTTGGACAATGCGAAGCTGGTTCTTTGCTTTCTCGCGAATCGCGACCACGTCACCAGCACGAACCTGGTAGGACGGAACGTTTACGGTTTTGCCGTTAACGCTGATCGACTTGTGCGATACCAGCTGACGGGATTCGGCACGAGTCGAACCAAAGCCCATACGATATACAACGTTGTCCAGACGGCATTCGAGCAGTTGCAGCAGGTTTTCACCGGTTGCACCTTTCTTGCCAGCAGCTTCTTTGTAGTAGCCGCTGAACTGACGCTCGAGAACGCCGTAGATACGACGGACTTTCTGCTTTTCACGCAGTTGAGTACCGTAGTCGGACTGGCGACCACGGCGCTGGCCGTGGATACCTGGGGCTGCTTCGATGTTGCACTTCGATTCCAGGGCGCGAACGCCGCTTTTCAGGAACAGGTCAGTGCCTTCACGACGCGCCAGTTTGCATTTTGGACCAATGTAACGAGCCATTATCTATCGTCTCCTGATTACACGCGGCGCTTCTTCGGCGGACGGCACCCGTTGTGCGGGATTGGCGTCACGTCGGTGATGCTGGCGATCTTATAGCCACAGCCGTTCAATGCACGGACAGCGGACTCACGACCTGGACCTGGACCTTTGACGTTGACGTCAAGGTTTTTCAGGCCATATTCCAGCGCAGCTTGACCAGCACGTTCAGCAGCTACTTGAGCAGCGAACGGGGTGGACTTGCGAGAACCGCGGAAACCCGAACCGCCGGAGGTTGCCCAGGACAGGGCGTTACCTTGACGATCGGTAATGGTCACGATGGTGTTGTTGAAAGACGCGTGGATGTGGGCGATGCCATCAACCACTGTCTTTTTGACTTTTTTACGAGGACGAGCAGCAGGTTTTGCCATGACTAAATTCCTGTCGATTCGCTGGTGCGATTACTTGCGGATCGGCTTACGAGGACCTTTACGGGTCCGCGCGTTGGTCTTGGTACGCTGACCGCGTACTGGCAGACCACGACGATGACGAAGACCGCGATAGCAGCCCAGATCCATCAAGCGCTTGATTTTCATGTTGATTTCGCGACGCAGGTCACCTTCAGTGGTGAACTTCGCCACTTCGCCACGCAGCTGTTCAATCTGCTCGTCGCTCAGATCCTTGATCTTCGCAGCTGGGTTTACCCCAGTGTCTGCACAGATTTTCTGTGCAGTTGTGCGACCAACACCATAGATGTAGGTCAGCGAGATAACAGTGTGCTTGTTATCTGGAATGTTAACGCCTGCAATACGGGCCATTCAGTGGGACTCCAATTGACAGCTACCTACGCCCCGGAAGCCAAGAAATAGGGCGCAAGATGATATCGCTGTAATAACAAATAATCAACCCAGCAGCGCACTAGCTGCTGGGCTTGTAGCACATCACACTCAGCCTTGGCGCTGCTTGTGACGCGGTTCCGCGCTGCAAATGACTCGAACGACGCCTTCGCGACGAATGATTTTGCAGTTACGGCACAGCTTTTTCACCGATGCACGAACTTTCATTGCCAACTCCTCGAACCTTAAGGGACTCTCAGCGCAGCAGACCGCTGCCACCGTAGCCTTTCAGGTTGGCTTTTTTCATCAGGGATTCGTACTGGTGCGAAACGAGGTGCGATTGTACTTGGGACATGAAGTCCATCACAACCACTACCACAATCAGCAGCGAAGTCCCGCCAAGGTAGAACGGAACGTTTGCAGCCACCACCAGGAACTGGGGAAGCAGGCAGACGCACATCATGTACAGAGCACCGAACATGGTCAAACGAGTCAGGACGCCATCAATGTAGCGTGCCGACTGCTCGCCTGGACGAATACCCGGAATAAAGGCACCGGACTTCTTCAGGTTTTCCGCTACGTCTTTCGGATTGAACATCAACGCCGTATAGAAGAAGCAGAAGAAAATAATCCCTGCACTAAACAGCAGAATATTCAACGGCTGACCAGGAGCGATCGACTGCGAGAGATCCTGCAGCCAGCCCATACCCGCAGACTGACCGAACCATTGCCCCAGAGACGCAGGGAACAACAGGATGCTGCTCGCGAAAATAGCCGGAATCACACCAGCCATGTTCACTTTCAGCGGCAAGTGGCTCGTCTGCGCTGCAAAAACCTTGCGGCCCTGCTGACGCTTCGCATAGTGAACGGCGATACGCCGCTGACCACGCTCGATGAATACCACAAAACCGATGATCGCTACTGCCAACACACCGATCGCAACCAGCGCGAAAATATTGATATCGCCCTGACGCGCAGACTCGAAAGACTGCCCTACTGCTCTCGGAAGACCGGCGACGATACCCGAAAAAATCAGCATCGAGATACCGTTACCGACACCACGCTCGGTAATCTGCTCGCCCAGCCACATCATGAACATTGCACCGGCCACAAAAGTGGACACCGCAACGAAATAGAAGCTGAGACCACCAGCGAACGCTACACCCTGGTTGGCCAAACCAATGGACATGCCAATTGCTTGAACCAAGGCCAGGATAACGGTGCCATAGCGGGTGTACTGGCTGATCTTGCGACGGCCAGCTTCACCTTCCTTCTTCAACTGCTCCAGCTGCGGGCTAACGGCGGTCATCAGCTGCATGATGATCGATGCCGAAATATACGGCATGATCCCCAGTGCAAAGATGCTCATCCGTTCCAGCGCGCCGCCGGAAAACATGTTGAACAAGCTAAGAATGGTCCCCTCATTCTGTTTGAACAGATCGGCCAGCCGGTCCGGGTTGATACCGGGCACTGGGATGTGTGCGCCTATTCGGTAGACGATAATCGCCAGGAATAGAAAACGCAGACGAGCCCAAAGCTCCGATAACCCGCCTTTGCTGAGCGCTGAGAGAGCACCTTGCTTAGCCATTTATTCCTCGAACTTGCCGCCAGCTGCTTCGATAGCCGCGCGCGCACCTTTGGTGGCGGCGATTCCCTTGATGGTGACAGCGCGAGTCACTTCACCGGACAGCATGATTTTCACACGCTGTACGCTTTGGTTGATCACGTTGGCATCCTTCAAGGACTGCACGGAGACGATGTCGCCTTCCACTTTGGCCAGCTCGGACAAACGCACTTCTGCGCGGTCCATGGCTTTCAGGGAAACGAAACCGAACTTCGGCAGGCGACGATGCAGCGGCTGTTGACCGCCTTCGAAGCCTGGAGCAATGGTGCCACCGGAACGGGAGGTTTGACCTTTGTGGCCGCGGCCACCAGTCTTACCCAAACCGCTACCGATACCACGGCCCGGACGATGCTTTTCACGACGGGAACCCGGCGCTGGACTCAGATCATTGAGTTTCATCGATTAACCCTCGACTCGCAGCATGTAGTAAGCCTTGTTGATCATCCCGCGATTCTCGGGAGTATCCTGGACTTCTACAGTGTGACCGATGCGACGCAGCCCCAGACCCTTAACGCACAATTTGTGGTTAGGGATGCGACCGGTCATGCTTTTGATCAGCGTTACTTTAACGGTAGCCATGATCAGATGATCTCCTCTACGCTCTTGCCGCGTTTAGCAGCAATCGACGATGGGGACTGCATCGACTTCAGACCTTTGAAAGTGGCATGAACCACGTTCACAGGGTTGGTCGAGCCGTAGCACTTGGCCAGAACGTTCTGAACACCGGCAACTTCCAGTACGGCACGCATTGCGCCGCCGGCGATGATGCCGGTACCTTCGGAAGCAGGCTGCATGTAAACCTTCGAAGCGCCGTGGGCGGACTTCATGGCGTACTGCAGAGTGGTACCGTTCAGGTCCACCTGGATCATGTTGCGGCGAGCAGCTTCCATAGCCTTCTGGATTGCAGCAGGCACTTCACGCGACTTGCCACGGCCGAAGCCTACACGGCCCTTGCCATCACCTACCACGGTCAACGCGGTGAAGGTGAAGATACGGCCGCCTTTAACGGTTTTTGCAACGCGGTTCACTTGAACCAGCTTCTCGATGTAGCCTTCGTCGCGCTTTTGGTCGTTATTTGACATAACTTAGAACTCCAGCCCAGCTTCACGAGCAGCATCAGCCAGCGCTTTCACGCGACCATGGTACTTGAAGCCAGAGCGGTCGAAAGCCACCTGCGAGACGCCAGCGGCCTTAGCACGCGTAGCGACCAGCTGGCCAACCTTAGTGGCCGCGTCGATGTTGCCAGTGGCACCATCACGCAGTTCTTTGTCCAAAGTCGAGGCACTTGCCAAGACTTTGTTGCCGTCGGCCGAGATGACCTGGGCATAGATGTGTTGCGACGAGCGGAACACGCAGAGACGCACGACTTCGAGTTCGTGCATTTTCAGGCGTGCTTTGCGAGCGCGACGCAGACGAGTAACTTTTTTGTCGGTCATTTGCTAGGCCCTACTTCTTCTTGGCTTCTTTACGACGGACGACTTCGTCCGCGTAACGCACACCTTTACCTTTGTAAGGCTCTGGTGGACGGAAATCGCGGATTTCGGCGGCCACTTGACCCACCAGCTGCTTGTCGATGCCCTTGATCAGGATATCGGTCTGGCTAGGAGTCTCAGCGGTGATGCCTTCCGGCAGTTCGTAATCCACCGGGTGCGAGAAGCCGAGAGCCAGGTTCAGCACTGTGCCTTTTGCTTGTGCTTTGTAACCAACACCGACCAGCTGGAGCTTGCGCTCGAAGCCTTGGCTTACGCCTTGGACCATGTTGTTAACCAGAGCACGGGTAGTACCTGCCATTGCACGGGTCTGTTGATCGCCGTTTTTGGCAGCGAAACGCAGTTCGCCAGCCTCTTCAACGATTTCAACCGACGAGTGAACGTTCAGTTCGAGAGTGCCCTTGGCACCCTTCACCGAAAGCTGCTGACCGACGAATTTTACTTCGACGCCCGATGGCAGCTTTACGGGGTTCTTAGCGACGCGAGACATGCTTATCCCCCCTTAGAACACTGTGCAAAGAACTTCGCCGCCGACACCGGCAGCGCGCGCAGCACGATCCGTCATCACACCTTTGTTGGTGGAGACGATAGACACACCGAGACCGCCACGAACTTTAGGCAGATCATCGACGGACTTGTACTGACGCAGGCCTGGACGACTTACGCGTTTGACTTCTTCGATGACCGGACGGCCTTCGAAGTACTTGAGCTCGATGGAAAGCGACGGTTTTACTTCGCTGCTTACCTGGAAACCCGCGATATAGCCTTCGTCCTTCAGAACTTTAGCTACAGCTACCTTCAACGTGGAAGACGGCATGCTCACAACGGCCTTTTCAGCCATCTGGGCATTACGGATTCGAGTTAGCATGTCCGCTAACGGGTCCTGCATACTCATGGGCTAGACGCTCCTGATACAAAAAAAATGAGCCTTGCGGCTGCTACACGTCGCCGAGCATTTGATCCGGTCCAAAAACCCGGGCTCAGGCGAGCCGGCAATTCTAAACGTACCCCAGAAATGAATCAAGCCCCATAAGGGGCTTGATTCAAGTGCGAGGTCACCGGCGGTCGGTTGATTTCTCAACCACCCGCCGTGCCTCTGCCGCAACGGCTTACCAGCTGGCTTTGACCAGACCTGGTACGTCACCGCGCATGGCTGCTTGACGCAGCATGTTACGGCCGAGGCCGAATTTGCGGTAAACGCCGTGTGGACGGCCAGTCAGGCGGCAACGGTTACGCATGCGCGAAGCGCTGGCGTCACGTGGTTGCTTTTGCAGTGCAACGGTCGCTTCCCAACGTGCTTCTGGACTTGCGTTCAGATCAACGATGATAGCTTTCAGTGCAGCGCGCTTCTTGGCGTATTTTGCGACCGTTTGCTGACGCTTCAGCTCACGGTTTTTCATGCTCGTCTTGGCCATTATTCCGTCTCCAATCAGTTGCGGAACGGGAATTTGAAAGCACGCAGCAGAGCGCGACCTTCTTCATCCGAACGTGCAGTAGTGGTCAGGGTGATGTCCAGACCGCGAAGAGCATCGATCTTGTCGTAATCGATTTCCGGGAAAATGATCTGCTCTTTCACGCCCATGCTGTAGTTGCCACGACCATCGAAGGACTTGGCATTCAGGCCGCGGAAGTCGCGAACCCGAGGCAGGGAGATCGCCAGCAGGCGGTCCAGGAATTCGTACATACGATCACGGCGCAGAGTGACTTTGACGCCAATCGGCCAGCCCTCACGGACTTTGAAGCCCGCGATGGATTTACGAGCAAAAGTCACGACGGCTTTTTGGCCGGTGATTTTCTCGAGGTCGGCAACAGCATGCTCGATGACTTTTTTGTCGCCGATTGCTTCGCCAACACCCATGTTCAGGGTGATCTTGGTAACGCGCGGAACTTCCATCACGTTCGCAAGCTTAAGTTCTTCCTTAAGCTTGGGGGCGATTTCCTTCCGATAAATCTCTTTGAGTCGTGCCATGGTCTTCTACCTAGCAGTGTTCAAGCATCAACCGCTTTTTGGGTCGACTTGAAGACACGAATTTTTTTGCCTTCTTCTACTTTGAAACCAACGCGGTCAGCCTTGTTGGTTTCGCCGTTGAAAATGGCGACGTTAGAAGCGTGCAATGGCGCTTCTTTCTCGACGATACCGCCCTGTACGCCCGACATCGGGTTAGGCTTGGTATGACGCTTGACCAGGTTTACACCACCAACGACCAGACGGTCGTCAGCGAGAACCTTCAGCACCTTACCGCGCTTACCTTTGTCTTTGCCGGCGATCACGATGATCTCGTCGTCACGACGAATCTTTTGCATGTCGGATCTCCTTACAGAACTTCTGGGGCGAGCGAGACGATCTTCATGAACTTCTCAGTACGAAGTTCACGGGTCACTGGCCCAAAGATACGGGTACCGATTGGCTCTTGCTTGTTGTTCAACAGAACAGCAGCGTTGCCATCGAAGCGGATGATAGAGCCGTCAGCACGACGAACGCCGTGGCGAGTGCGGACTACAACAGCAGTCATCACTTGACCTTTCTTCACCTTGCCGCGAGGAATTGCTTCCTTCACGGTCACCTTGATGATGTCACCGATACCAGCGTAACGACGGTGCGAACCGCCGAGTACCTTGATGCACATAACGCGACGAGCGCCACTGTTATCGGCCACATCGAGCATGGATTGAGTCTGAATCATAAAATTTCTCCGACCCTTAGCCCTTAGACTTCAACAGCGCGTTCGAGAACGTCAACCAGTGCCCAGGACTTGGTCTTGGCCAGCGGACGGGTTTCACGAATAGTGACCTTGTCGCCGATCTTGCACTGATTGGATTCGTCGTGAGCGTGCAGCTTAGTCGAACGCTTAACGTATTTACCGTAGATCGGGTGCTTAACGCGACGCTCGATCAGAACGGTGATGGTTTTGTCCATCTTGTCGCTGACCACACGGCCAGTCAGCGTACGGACGGTTTTTTCGGCTTCAGCCATGATCACTTACCTGCCTGCTGGTTGAGCACAGTTTTCACGCGAGCAATGTCGCGCTTCACTTGCGAGAGCAGGTGAGACTGCCCCAACTGGCCAGTTGCTTTCTGCATGCGCAGATTGAACTGGTCGCGCAGCAAGCCGAGCAGTTGCTCGTTCAGTTGCTGTGCTGATTTTTCACGAAGTTCATTCGCTTTCATCACATCACCGTCCGCTTAACAAAGGAGGTGGCGAGAGGCAGCTTTGCAGCTGCCAAGGCGAAAGCCTCACGCGCCAGCTCTTCAGTAACACCCTCGATTTCATACAGGACTTTGCCTGGCTGAATCTGGGCAACCCAATATTCTACCGAACCTTTACCTTTACCCATCCGCACTTCGAGAGGCTTCTTGGAGATCGGTTTGTCCGGGAATACACGGATCCAGATCTTGCCGCCACGTTTTACGTGACGGGTCAAAGCACGACGTGCCGACTCGATCTGACGGGCGGTGAGACGACCGCGGGCAACAGCTTTCAAGGCGAATTCGCCGAAGCTGACTTTGCTACCGCGCAGTGCCAGACCACGGTTGTGGCCAGTCATCTGCTTGCGGAACTTCGTACGCTTTGGTTGCAACATTACGCGTACCCCTTATTTAGCAGCTTTTTTACGAGGCGCTGGTGCTTGAGGCTTCAGCTCTTCCTGGCGACCACCAATTACTTCGCCTTTGAAGATCCAAACCTTGACACCGATCACACCATAAGTGGTGTGAGCTTCGTAGTTTGCGTAGTCGATATCGGCACGCAGGGTGTGCAGTGGCACACGACCCTCGCGGTACCATTCAGTACGTGCGATTTCAGCACCGCCGAGACGACCGCTCACTTGGATCTTGATGCCTTTGGCACCAATGCGCATGGCGTTCTGTACGGCGCGCTTCATGGCGCGACGGAACATCACACGACGCTCCAGCTGCTGAGCTACGCTCTGCGCAACCAGCATACCGTCGAGCTCCGGCTTGCGGATCTCTTCGATATTGATGTGCACAGGCACACC
Source organism: Pseudomonas baltica (assembly GCF_031880315.1). NCBI lineage: Bacteria > Pseudomonadati > Pseudomonadota > Gammaproteobacteria > Pseudomonadales > Pseudomonadaceae > Pseudomonas > Pseudomonas baltica. The sequence goes on from NZ_CP134771.1 coordinate 2,879,054, forward strand.
CATTTGCTTGGTCAGGTCCTGACGCAGTTTCTCAACATCTTCACCTTTCTTCCCGATAACGATACCTGGACGAGCGGTGTGGATGGTGATGCGTGCAGTTTGAGCCGGACGATGGATATCGATACGGCTCACGGACGCGCTTTTTAGTTTGTCTTGGAGATACTCACGCACCTTCAGATCTGCGAGCAAATAGTCCGCATAAGTCCGACCGTCTGCGTACCAGACGGAGGTGTGCTCCTTGACGATTCCCAGGCGTATGCCAATGGGATGTACTTTCTGACCCATCTGATCTACTCCGTTACTTGTCAGCAACCTTGACAGTGATATGGCAAGACCGCTTGACGATGCGATCAGCACGGCCTTTGGCACGTGGCATGATGCGCTTCAGCGAACGCCCTTCGTTGACGAAAACGGTGCTGACCTTCAGGTCATCAACGTCTGCGCCTTCGTTGTGCTCGGCGTTGGCTACGGCCGACTCCAGCACTTTCTTGATGATTTCTGCTGCTTTCTTGCTGCTGAAAGCCAACAGATTGAGCGCTTCGCCCACCTTTTTCCCGCGGATTTGGTCGGCGACCAAGCGGGCTTTTTGGGCGGAGATTCGAGCGCCCGACAACTTAGCGGCTACTTCCATTTCCAGACCCCTTAACGCTTGGCTTTCTTGTCAGCCACGTGCCCGCGATAAGTGCGGGTACCGGCGAACTCGCCCAGTTTATGACCGACCATGTCTTCGTTCACGAGAACGGGGACGTGTTGACGACCGTTGTGTACAGCGATGGTCAGACCGACCATTTGTGGCAGGATCATCGAACGACGCGACCAGGTTTTCACCGGCTTGCGATCATTCTTTTCCGCCGCCACTTCGATCTTCTTCAGTAGGTGAAGATCAATAAAAGGACCTTTTTTCAAAGAACGTGGCACTGTCGTATCCCTCTATTTACTTGCGACGACGGACGATCATTTTGTCGGTACGCTTATTACCACGAGTCTTGGCACCCTTAGTCGGGAAGCCCCATGGCGATACCGGATGACGACCACCGGAGGTACGACCTTCACCACCACCATGTGGGTGGTCAACCGGGTTCATGGCAACACCACGAACGGTTGGGCGAACGCCACGCCAGCGTTTGGCACCAGCTTTACCCAGCGAACGCAGGCTATGCTCGGAGTTCGAGACTTCGCCCAGGGTCGCACGGCATTCAGCCAGGACTTTACGCATTTCACCAGAGCGCAGACGCAGGGTCACGTAGACACCTTCGCGAGCGATCAACTGAGCCGAAGCACCAGCGGAACGAGCGATTTGAGCACCTTTGCCCGGCTTCAGTTCGATGCCGTGAATGGTGCTACCCACTGGGATGTTGCGCAGCTGCAGGGTGTTACCCGGCTTGATCGGTGCCAATGCACCAGAGATCAGCTGGTCGCCAGCGCTCACACCTTTAGGTGCGAGGATGTAACGACGCTCGCCGTCTGCGTACAGAACCAGTGCGATGTGAGCAGTACGGTTTGGATCGTATTCGATACGCTCGACAGTGGCAGCGATGCCATCTTTGTCGTTGCGACGGAAATCGACCAGACGGTAGTGCTGCTTATGACCGCCACCGATGTGACGAGTAGTGATACGGCCATTGTTGTTACGACCACCAGACTTCGATTTTTTCTCGAGCAGCGGTGCGTGAGGAGCGCCTTTATGGAGCTCCTTGTTGACCACCTTGACCACATGACGGCGGCCAGGGGAAGTCGGTTTGCATTTAACGATTGCCATGATGCACCCCTTCCTTACTCAGCACTGCTGCTGAAATCGAGATCTTGGCCTGGCTGAAGGGAGATAACTGCCTTCTTCCAGTCATTACGCTTGCCCAGACCGCGAGCAGTGCGCTTGCTTTTACCCAGAACGTTCAGGGTAGTAACACGCTCTACTTTCACGCTGAACAGGCTTTCGACGGCCTTCTTGATTTCAAGCTTGGTTGCGTCAGTAGCAACCTTGAAAACGAACTGACCTTTCTTGTCAGCCAGACCCGTGGCCTTCTCGGAAACGTGCGGGCCAAGCAGAACTTTAAATACGCGTTCCTGGTTCATCCCAGCAGCTCCTCGAATTTCTTCACGGCAGACACAGTGATCAACACTTTGTCGTAGGCGATCAGACTAACTGGATCGGAACCTTGCACGTCACGGACATCAACGTGTGGCAGGTTGCGAGCAGCCAGGTACAGATTCTCGTCGACGGAGTCGGAGACAATCAGTACGTCGGTCAGGCCCATGCCATTCAGTTTGTTCAGCAGGTCTTTGGTTTTCGGTGCGTCAACAACGAAATCCTGAACCACGACCAGACGATCAGTGCGGACCAGCTCAGCGAGGATGGAGCGCAGTGCTGCGCGATACATCTTCTTGTTGAGCTTTTGGCTGTGATCCTGTGGACGAGCTGCAAAGGTGGTGCCGCCGCCGCGCCAGATTGGGCTGCGGATAGTACCGGCACGAGCACGGCCAGTACCTTTCTGACGCCACGGGCGCTTACCGCCACCACGAACGTCGGAACGGGTTTTTTGCTGAGCAGTACCCTGACGGCCGCCGGCCATGTAGGCCACGACTGCTTGGTGCACCAGCGTCTCGTTGAACTCGCCGCCGAAAGTCAGTTCGGAAACTTCGATCGCTTGAGCGTCATTTACATTCAATTGCATTTTCGCTTCCCCTTAACCGCGAGCCTTGGCTGCCGGACGCACAACCAGGTTGCCGCCGGTAGCGCCAGGAACAGCACCCTTGACCAGCAGCAGATTGCGTTCAGCGTCGACGCGCACAACTTCCAGGGACTGAACGGTCACGCGCTCTGCGCCCATATGACCGGACATTTTTTTGCCCTTGAAAACACGACCAGGAGTCTGGCACTGGCCGATAGAGCCAGGGACGCGGTGGGAGACGGAGTTACCGTGGGTATTGTCTTGACCGCGGAAATTCCAACGCTTGATGGTACCGGCAAAGCCTTTACCCTTGGACTGACCGGTAACGTCTACCAGTTGGCCTGCAGCGAAGATTTCAGCATTGATCAAGTCGCCAGCCTGGTACTCGCCTTCTTCAAGACGGAATTCCCAGACACCGCGACCCGCAGCAACGTTCGCCTTGGCGAAGTGACCTGCTTGAGCAGCAGTCACGCGCGAAGCACGACGCTCGCCGACAGTGACTTGCACTGCACGATAGCCATCAGTTTCTTCATTTTTGAACTGGGTGACGCGATTCGGCTCGATCTCAATGACCGTAACCGGAATAGAGACACCTTCTTCGGTAAAAATGCGGGTCATACCGCACTTACGACCGACTACACCAATAGTCATGTTGTAACCTCATGAGTGTACGGGGCTTTCACCCGCTATGGCCGCCCATTTCAGAGCGTTACACGACTAAGACCCAAGTCTTAGCCGAGGCTGATCTGCACTTCTACACCAGCCGCAAGATCAAGCTTCATCAGCGCGTCAACGGTTTTATCCGTCGGCTGGACGATGTCCAGAACACGCTTGTGAGTACGGATCTCGTACTGGTCGCGCGCGTCTTTGTTGACGTGCGGGGAAACCAGAACGGTGAACCGCTCTTTGCGGGTAGGGAGTGGAATTGGACCACGCACCTGTGCACCAGTACGTTTCGCGGTTTCCACGATTTCCTGGGTGGATTGGTCGATCAGGCGATGGTCAAAAGCCTTCAACCTGATACGGATTTGCTGATTTTGCATTGGATTTCAGACTCCGGCTGCTTTCCCCGCGGGCGCAAGACGCCCGTTAAAAGGAGGCGTGATTTTATAGACGCCTCACCCTGGTGTCAACTCAATAAAAAAGCCCCCGCTAAGCGGGGGCTCTTTCAAATCTTCGCAAAATTACGCGATGATTTTGGCTACGACGCCAGCGCCGACGGTACGACCGCCTTCACGGATAGCGAAACGCAGACCGTCTTCCATTGCGATGGTCTTGATCAGGGTGACAACCATTTTGATGTTGTCGCCTGGCATTACCATTTCAACGCCTTCCGGCAGTTCGCAGTTACCGGTCACGTCAGTGGTCCGGAAGTAGAACTGTGGACGGTAGCCTTTGAAGAACGGAGTGTGGCGACCGCCTTCTTCTTTGCTCAGCACGTACACTTCGGCTTCGAAGGTAGTGTGTGGCTTGACCGAACCTGGCTTGACCAGAACCTGGCCACGCTCAACGTCGTCACGCTTGGTGCCGCGCAGCAGCACGCCGCAGTTCTCGCCAGCACGACCTTCGTCGAGCAGTTTACGGAACATTTCAACACCGGTGCAGGTGGTGACGGTAGTATCACGCAGACCAACGATTTCCAGTGGATCTTGAACCTTGACGATACCGCGCTCGATACGACCGGTAACAACAGTACCGCGACCGGAGATCGAGAATACGTCTTCGATTGGCATCAGGAACGGCTTGTCGATAACGCGAACTGGATCTGGGATGTAGCTGTCCAGAGTCTCAACCAGTTTCTTGACGGCAGTGGTGCCCATCTCGTTCTCGTCTTTGCCTTCCAGAGCCATACGAGCAGAACCGATGATGATCGGAGTGTCGTCGCCTGGGAAGTCGTAGGTGGACAGCAGGTCACGAACTTCCATCTCGACCAGTTCCAGCAGCTCAGCGTCGTCTACCAGGTCAGCCTTGTTCAGGAAGACCACGATGTACGGAACGCCAACCTGACGGGACAGCAGGATGTGCTCACGGGTTTGTGGCATCGGACCATCAGCGGCCGAGCAAACCAGGATAGCGCCGTCCATCTGAGCAGCACCGGTGATCATGTTCTTCACATAGTCAGCGTGACCTGGGCAGTCAACGTGAGCGTAGTGACGGATCGCCGAGTTGTATTCAACGTGTGCGGTGTTGATGGTGATACCGCGAGCTTTCTCTTCTGGTGCGCTGTCGATCTTGTCGAAGTCAACGATTGCGGAACCGAAAACTTCGGAGCAAACGCGAGTCAGTGCAGCAGTCAGCGTGGTTTTACCGTGGTCGACGTGACCGATGGTGCCAACGTTGACGTGCGGAAGGGAACGATCAAATTTTTCTTTAGCCACGACAATTAACTCCTAGCCTAAAGGACTGAATCAGCCTTGTTTTTTGGATACAGTTTCAGCGATATGCGCCGGAGCTGTGTTGTATTTTTTGAATTCCATAGAGTAGCTTGCGCGACCCTGAGACATGGAGCGAACGTCGGTCGCATAACCGAACATCTCACCCAACGGAACCTCGGCACGAATCACTTTGCCGGAAACCGTATCTTCCATACCCAAGATCATGCCGCGACGACGGTTGAGGTCGCCCATCACGTCACCCATGTAGTCTTCAGGCGTAACGACTTCTACCGCCATGATAGGCTCAAGCAGCTCACCACCGCCCTTCTGGGCCAGCTGCTTGGTTGCCATGGAGGCAGCTACCTTGAACGCCATCTCGTTGGAGTCGACGTCGTGGTAAGAACCGTCAAAAACGGTCGCCTTCAAGCCGATGAGCGGATAGCCGGCAACAACACCGTTCTTCATCTGCTCTTCGATACCCTTCTGGATAGCCGGGATGTATTCCTTAGGAACAACACCGCCCACTACTTCGTTCACGAATTGCAAACCTTCCTGACCTTCATCAGCAGGGGCAAAACGGATCCAGCAATGGCCGAACTGGCCACGACCGCCGGATTGACGAACGAATTTGCCTTCGATTTCGCAGTTCTTCGTGATGCGCTCACGATAGGAAACCTGAGGCTTACCGATGTTGGCTTCGACGTTGAACTCACGGCGCATCCGGTCAACCAGGATGTCCAAGTGAAGCTCGCCCATGCCGGAGATGATCGTTTGACCAGTCTCTTCATCAGTCTTGACGCGGAAAGATGGATCTTCCTGAGCGAGTTTGCCCAGAGCGATACCCATTTTTTCCTGGTCATCCTTGGTCTTGGGCTCTACGGCAACCGAAATAACCGGCTCCGGGAAGTCCATGCGAACCAGGATGATTGGCTTGGCAGCGTCGCACAAGGTCTCACCAGTGGTGACGTCCTTCATGCCGATCAGGGCCGCGATGTCACCAGCGCGTACTTCCTTGATCTCTTCGCGAGCGTTTGCGTGCATTTGCACCATACGACCCACGCGCTCTTTCTTGCCTTTGACCGAGTTGATCACGCCGTCGCCAGAGGCCAACACGCCCGAGTAAACACGGACGAAGGTCAAGGTACCCACGAATGGGTCGGTAGCGATCTTGAACGCCAGGGCCGAGAACGGCTCGCTGTCGTCTGCGTGACGCTCCATCTCTTCTTCCTCGTTATCAGGGTTGGAACCCTTGATAGCAGGAATGTCGGTTGGAGCAGGCAGGAAGTCGATCACAGCATCGAGAACCAGGGGAACACCCTTGTTCTTGAACGACGAACCGCAAACAGCCAAGACGATCTCACCAGCGATGGTACGCTGACGTAGAGCGGCCTTGATTTCGTCGTTGGTGAGTTCTTCACCTTCGAGGTACTTGTTCATCAGTTCTTCGTTGGCTTCGGCAGCAGCCTCTACCATGTTGTTGCGCCACTCTTCAGCAAGCTCTTGCAGCTCGGCAGGGATGGCCTTGCGAACAGGAACCATACCTTTATCGGAGTCGTTCCAGTAGACAGCTTCCATGTTGATCAGATCGATCTGACCCTGGAAATTGTCTTCTGCACCGATGGCCAACTGAATCGGCACCGGAGTGTGACCCAGACGCTGCTTGATCTGACCGATCACGCGCAGGAAGTTTGCACCGGCACGGTCCATCTTGTTGACGTAAACAAGACGTGGAACACCGTATTTGTTGGCTTGACGCCATACGGTTTCCGACTGAGGCTCAACACCCGAGGTACCGCAGAACACAACGACAGCGCCGTCGAGTACCCGCAGGGAACGCTCAACTTCAATGGTGAAGTCTACGTGGCCCGGAGTATCGATGACGTTGAAGCGGTACTGGTCCTTGTGTTGCTTCTCGGAACCCTGCCAGAAGGCGGTAATAGCAGCAGAAGTAATGGTAATACCACGCTCCTGCTCCTGAACCATCCAGTCTGTGGTCGCGGCGCCGTCATGCACCTCGCCCATTTTGTGGCTTTTGCCGGTGTAAAAAAGGACGCGCTCGGTGGTGGTGGTTTTACCAGCATCCACGTGAGCAACGATACCAATGTTACGGTAGCGGCTAATCGGAGTAGTACGAGCCATAAAGCCCTCGCAAAATTAGTGAAGCTAAAATTAGAAGCGGTAGTGCGAGAAAGCCTTGTTAGCTTCTGCCATACGGTGCACGTCTTCACGCTTCTTAACAGCAGCACCTTTGCCTTCAGCAGCATCCAACAGCTCACCAGCCAAACGCAGAGCCATAGACTTTTCGCCGCGCTTGCGTGCGAAGTCTACCAACCAGCGCATTGCCAGAGCGTTACGACGGGACGGGCGAACTTCGACCGGAACCTGGTAAGTGGCACCGCCTACACGGCGCGACTTTACTTCGACCAGCGGAGCGATGGCGTCGAGAGCTTTCTCGAAGATTTCCAGGGGATCGCTGTTCTTGCGTTCTTTAACCTTTTCCAGCGCGCCATAAACGATACGCTCGGCAACGGCTTTCTTGCCGCTTTCCATCACGTGGTTCATGAACTTGGCCAGGATCTGGCTTCCGTATTTTGGATCGTCAAGCACTTCGCGCTTGGCTGCTACGCGTCTTCTTGGCATGGATAAGCCCTCAAACGGTCTTCAGGTTCGCTCGGAATCGGTGCCTTTGGGCACGCCTCCGACCTTACTCTTATCGACTCAGAAAAATAGATACATCAGTTTTTTGCAAAAAGCCGCTACTACTTAGGCTTCTTGGTACCGTACTTCGAACGACCTTGGTTACGACCTTTGACGCCGGAAGTATCCAGGGAGCCGCGAACGGTGTGGTAACGAACACCTGGCAAGTCTTTTACACGGCCGCCACGAATCAGTACGACGCTGTGTTCCTGCAGGTTGTGGCCTTCACCGCCGATGTACGAGGAAACCTCGAAACCGTTGGTCAGGCGCACACGGCATACTTTACGCAATGCCGAGTTAGGTTTTTTCGGCGTGGTGGTGTACACACGGGTGCACACGCCACGACGTTGCGGGCAGTTCTGCAGCGCAGGTACGTCGGATTTCTCGACGATACGCTTACGCGGCTGACGTACCAGCTGGTTGATAGTTGCCATCTACTAGCTCCACTGTTGTCTTGCGACGCTATTGTCTTACAAGAAAAGCAAAATGGCAGGACACACGTCCCGCCAGATTTAGGGGTACAAGAGTCTAAAGAGGATCTCGTCCCCAGTCAAGGCAAGGCCCCGGCTTCCTCGCCCGACAGACCCCAACAAAAGATGTCAGAGCTTGCCGATCGAGGTCACCAGGGCCGCGCTTGTACTACCGCCGACTCAGTTACCGCTAGAGTTCAGCGCTTCGGTCAGTGCAGCTTCCACTTCACTGGCGCTTACGCGCAACGGCTTGTCGGCTTCACGGCGGCGCTTGCGCTCGCTGTGGTACGCCAGGCCGGTACCTGCCGGGATCAAACGACCCACGACAACGTTTTCTTTCAGGCCGCGCAGGTAATCACGCTTGCCGGTCACAGCCGCTTCGGTCAGTACGCGGGTGGTCTCCTGGAAGGAGGCCGCCGAGATGAACGATTCGGTCGACAACGACGCCTTGGTAATACCGAGCAATACACGAGTGTATTTGGAGACGAATTTCTCGTCGCCAGCCAGACGCTCGTTCTCGCCCAGTACGTGGGTGAGCTCCATCTGGTCGCCCTTGATGAAGGTCGAATCGCCCGACTCGGCAATCTCAACTTTACGCAGCATCTGACGCAGAATGGTCTCGATGTGCTTATCGTTGATCTTGACGCCTTGCAGACGGTAAACGTCCTGGATCTCGTTGACGATGTACTTGGCGAGCGCGCTCACACCCAGCAGACGCAGGATGTCGTGCGGATCGCTAGGACCGTCGGAGATGACTTCGCCGCGGTTCACTTGCTCGCCTTCGAAGACGTTCAGGTGACGCCACTTCGGAATCAGCTCTTCGTACGGATCGGTACCGTCGTTCGGGGTAATGACCAGACGGCGCTTGCCCTTGGTCTCTTTACCGAACGCGATGGTGCCGCTGACTTCAGCCAGAATCGAAGCTTCTTTCGGACGACGCGCTTCGAACAAGTCGGCAACACGCGGCAGACCACCGGTGATGTCGCGAGTCTTCGAAGTTTCCTGCGGGATACGGGCAATAACGTCACCGACACCCACTTGCACACCATCCGCCACACCGACGAGGGCGTTGGCTGGCAGGAAGTACTGAGCCGGTACGTCGGTACCTGGCAGCAGCAGATCCTTGCCATCCACACCAACCATCTTGACCGCTGGGCGAATTTCTTTGCCGGCAGCAGGACGGTCTTTGGCGTCGAGTACTTCGATGTTGGTCAGGCCGGTCAATTCGTCTGTCTGACGCTTGATCGTGATGCCTTCTTCCATGCCCACGTAGGTCACGGTACCTTTCATCTCGGTAACGATTGGGTGAGTGTGCGGATCCCACTTGGCCACGATTGCGCCAGCGTCGACCTTGTCGCCTTCCTTCACCGAAATCACAGCACCGTACGGCAGCTTGTAGCGCTCACGCTCACGACCGAACTCGTCGGCAATCGCCAACTCACCGGAACGCGACACAGCAACCAGGTTGCCATCCAGACGCTCGACGTGTTTCAGGTTGTGCAGACGGACGGTACCGCCATTCTTCACCTGAACGCTGTCGGCAGCGGAAGTCCGGCTTGCCGCACCACCGATGTGGAACGTACGCATGGTCAGCTGGGTACCCGGCTCACCGATGGACTGGGCAGCGATAACGCCGACCGCTTCACCGATGTTCACCTGGTGACCACGCGCCAGATCACGGCCATAGCACTTGGCGCAGATGCCATAACGGGTTTCGCAGCTGATCGGCGAACGTACGATGACTTCGTCGATGCTGTTCAGCTCGATGAATTCAACCCACTTCTCGTCGACCAGGGTGCCAGCAGGAACGATGACATCATCGGTACCCGGCTTGAACACGTCACGGGCGATCACACGACCCAGTACACGCTCACCCAGCGGCTCTACAACGTCACCGCCTTCAATGTGCGGCGTCATCAGCAAGCCATGCTCGGTGCCGCAGTCGACTTCGGTCACGACCAAGTCTTGTGCGACGTCTACCAGACGGCGAGTCAGGTAACCGGAGTTAGCAGTTTTCAACGCGGTATCCGCGAGACCCTTACGAGCACCGTGAGTCGAGATGAAGTACTGCAGTACGCTCAGACCTTCACGGAAGTTCGCGGTGATCGGCGTCTCGATGATCGAGCCGTCCGGCTTGGCCATCAGACCACGCATACCCGCCAACTGACGAATCTGAGCGGCCGAACCACGGGCACCGGAGTCAGCCATCATGTACATCGAGTTGAAGGATTCCTGGTCAACTTCATTGCCATGGCGGTCGATGACCTTCTCTTTCGAGAGGTTCGACATCATCGCCTTGGACACTTCATCGTTGGCCTTGGACCAAAGGTCGATCACCTTGTTGTACTTCTCGCCCTGGGTAACCAGGCCCGATGCGTACTGGCTTTCGATCTCTTTCACTTCGTCGGTTGCAGCACTGATGATGCGCGCTTTCTCATCCGGGATAACGAAATCGTTAACGCCGATGGAAACACCCGAAATCGTCGAGTAGGCAAAACCGGTGTACATCAACTGGTCAGCGAAGATAACGGTCTCTTTCAGACCAACCACGCGGTAGCACTGGTTGATCAGCTTGGAGATGGCCTTTTTCTTCATCGGCAAGTTGACGACGTCGTACGACAGACCCTTAGGCACGACCTGGAACAGCAGCGCACGGCCGACAGTGGTGTCGACGATACGAGTACCGCTCACGCTACCGCCGTCACGGTCGTTGACCGTTTCGTTGATGCGGACCTTGATCTTGGCGTGCAGCGCTGCTTCGCCGGCGCGGAATACGCGGTCGACTTCCTGCAGGTCTGCAAACACGCGGCCTTCGCCCTTGGCGTTGATCGCTTCACGGGTCATGTAGTACAGACCCAGTACAACGTCCTGCGACGGAACGATGATTGGCTCACCGTTGGCTGGCGACAGGATGTTGTTGGTCGACATCATCAGCGCACGCGCTTCGAGCTGGGCTTCCAGGGTCAGCGGTACGTGGACCGCCATCTGGTCGCCGTCGAAGTCGGCGTTGTACGCAGCGCAGACCAGAGGGTGCAGCTGGATAGCCTTGCCTTCGATCAGTACCGGTTCAAACGCCTGGATACCCAGACGGTGAAGGGTCGGTGCACGGTTGAGCAGTACGGGGTGTTCGCGAATCACTTCAGCGAGAACGTCCCACACTTCCGGCAGCTCGCGCTCGACCATCTTCTTGGCGGCTTTGATGGTGGTGGCCAGGCCACGCACTTCAAGCTTGCCGAAGATGAACGGCTTGAACAGTTCCAGAGCCATCTTCTTCGGCAGACCGCACTGATGCAGGCGCAGGGTCGGGCCTACGGTAATTACCGAACGACCCGAGTAGTCAACGCGCTTGCCGAGCAAGTTCTGACGGAAACGACCCTGCTTACCCTTGATCATGTCAGCCAGGGATTTCAGAGGACGCTTGTTCGAACCGGTAATGGCACGACCGCGGCGACCGTTGTCGAGCAGGGCATCGACCGCTTCCTGCAGCATGCGCTTTTCGTTGCGCACGATGATGTCAGGGGCCGAGAGGTCCAGAAGACGCTTCAGACGGTTGTTACGGTTGATCACTCGACGATACAGATCGTTGAGGTCGGAAGTCGCGAAACGACCGCCATCCAGCGGAACCAGTGGACGCAGATCTGGCGGCAGAACCGGCAGAACGGTCAACACCATCCACTCAGGCAGGTTGCCGGAACCCTGGAAGGCTTCCATCAACTTGAGGCGCTTGGACAGCTTCTTGATCTTGGTTTCGGAGTTGGTTTGCGGAATTTCTTCACGCAGACGGCCAATCTCGTGTTCCAGATCGATAGCGTGCAGCAGTTCGCGGACAGCTTCGGCACCCATGCGGGCGTCAAAGTCGTCACCGAACTCTTCGAGGGCTTCGAAGTACTGCTCGTCGTTCAGCAGCTGGCCTTTTTCAAGGGTGGTCATGCCCGGGTCGATAACGACATAGCTCTCGAAGTAGAGAACGCGCTCGATATCACGCAGGGTCATGTCCATCAGCAGGCCGATACGGGACGGCAGCGACTTCAGGAACCAGATGTGAGCAACCGGCGAGGCCAGCTCGATGTGAGCCATACGCTCGCGACGGACCTTGGCCAGTGCAACTTCAACGCCGCACTTCTCGCAGATCACGCCACGGTGCTTGAGGCGCTTGTACTTGCCGCACAGGCACTCGTAGTCCTTGACTGGGCCAAAGATCTTGGCGCAGAACAAGCCGTCACGTTCTGGTTTGAACGTACGGTAGTTGATGGTTTCCGGCTTTTTAACTTCACCGAACGACCACGAACGGATCATCTCAGGCGATGCCAACCCGATACGGATAGCATCAAACTCTTCGACTTGACCCTGGTTTTTCAGCAAATTCAGTAGGTCTTTCAAGGCCTTTCCTCCTGGCGGAGCAGAGAGCGGGCTGATGATTCAGCACCGCTCTCGATTCGCGTCGCGTGTTATTCGGTTTCCAGATCGATATCGATACCGAGAGAACGAATCTCTTTGATCAACACGTTGAAGGACTCGGGCATGCCCGGCTCCATACGGTGATCGCCGTCCACGATGTTCTTGTACATCTTGGTACGACCGTTCACATCGTCCGACTTCACTGTGAGCATTTCCTGCAGAGTGTAGGCGGCGCCGTATGCTTCCAGTGCCCAGACCTCCATCTCCCCGAAACGCTGACCACCGAACTGAGCCTTACCACCCAGCGGCTGCTGGGTAACCAGGCTGTAAGAACCAGTGGAACGCGCGTGCATCTTGTCGTCCACCAAGTGGTTCAGTTTCAGCATGTACATGTAGCCAACGGTGACATGACGCTCGAACTTGTTGCCGGTACGGCCGTCGAACAGCTGCATCTGGCCGCTTTCCGGCAGGTCTGCCAGTTTCAGCATGGCCTTGATTTCGCTTTCCTTGGCACCGTCGAACACCGGAGTGGCCATCGGTACGCCGGCACGCAGGTTCTTCGCCAGGTCGAGAATTTCCTGGTCGCTGAAGCTTTCCAGGTTTTCTTGACGGCCACCGATCTCGTTGTAGATCTCGGTGAGGAACTTGCGCAGCTCGATCACTTTGCGCTGCTCTTCGAGCATGCGGTTGATCTTCTCGCCCAGGCCTTTGGCCGCGAGGCCCAGGTGGGTTTCAAGGATCTGACCGACGTTCATACGCGAAGGTACGCCCAACGGGTTCAAGACGACGTCGACCGGAGTACCGTATTCGTCGTGCGGCATGTCTTCGACCGGCATGATCACCGAGACTACACCTTTGTTACCGTGACGACCGGCCATCTTGTCGCCCGGCTGAATGCGACGACGAATGGCAAGGTAGACCTTGACGATCTTCAGCACGCCCGGCGCCAGGTCATCGCCCTGTTGCAGCTTGCGCTTCTTGTCTTCGAACTTGTCGTCCAGCAGACGGCGACGGTCAACGATGTAGGCTTGAGCCTTCTCGAGTTGCTCGTTCAGCGCGTCTTCAGCCATGCGCAGTTTGAACCACTGGCCATGCTCGAGACCGTCGAGAACTTCGTTGGTGATTTCCAGACCTTTCTTCAGGCCGGCACCACCTTCGACGATCTGACCTACCAGAGCCGAACGCAGACGTTCGAAGGTTGCGCCTTCGACAATGCGGAACTCTTCGTTGAGGTCCTTGCGGATTTCGTCCAGCTGCGATTTTTCAATCGACAGCGCACGGGCATCACGCTCGACACCATCACGGGTGAAGACCTGTACATCGATGACAGTACCTTTGGTGCCAGTAGGCACACGCAGAGAGGTGTCTTTGACGTCGCTGGCCTTCTCGCCGAAGATCGCACGCAGCAGTTTTTCTTCCGGAGTCAGTTGGGTCTCGCCTTTCGGAGTGACCTTGCCGACCAGGATGTCGCCGGCGCCGACTTCGGCACCTACGTAAACGATACCGGCTTCGTCCAGCTTGTTCAGCGCCGCTTCACCCACGTTCGGGATGTCGGCAGTGATTTCCTCTGGCCCCAGCTTGGTATCACGCGCCACACAGGTCAGTTCCTGGATGTGGATCGTGGTGAAGCGGTCTTCCTGTACCACACGCTCGGACAGGCAGATGGAGTCTTCGAAGTTGTAACCGTTCCAGGCCATGAACGCGATGCGCATGTTCTGACCCAGTGCCAACTCGCCCATGTCGGTGGACGGACCATCGGCCATGATGTCGCTGCGCTCTACCTGATCACCCTTGCGAACCAGCGGACGCTGGTTGATGCAGGTGTTCTGGTTGGAGCGGGTGTACTTGGTCAGGTTGTAGATGTCGACACCGGCTTCGCCAGTTTCAACTTCGTCATCGTTGACACGTACCACGATACGGCTGGCATCGACGGAATCGATCACGCCACCACGACGAGCCACGACGCAAACGCCGGAGTCACGGGCTACGTTACGCTCCATGCCGGTACCGACCAGCGGCTTGTCGGCACGCAGGGTAGGTACAGCTTGACGCTGCATGTTCGAACCCATCAACGCACGGTTGGCGTCATCGTGCTCGAGGAACGGGATCAGCGACGCGGCGACCGAAACGACCTGCTTCGGCGAGACGTCCATCAAGGTGACGTCTTCCGGCGCCTTGACGGTGAACTCGTTCAGGTGACGAACGGCTACCAGCTCGTCGATCAGCATTTTCTTGTCGTTCATCGTGGCCGAAGCCTGAGCGATCACGTGATCAGCTTCTTCGATGGCAGACAGGAACACGATCTCGTCGGTGACCAGACCGTCTTTCACCACACGGTACGGGCTCTCGAGGAAACCGTACTGGTTGGTGCGAGCATAGGCAGCCAGGGAGTTGATCAGACCGATGTTCGGACCTTCCGGCGTTTCGATCGGGCAAACACGACCGTAGTGCGTCGGGTGTACGTCACGAACTTCGAAGCCTGCACGCTCACGGGTCAGACCACCAGGGCCGAGTGCAGAGACACGGCGCTTGTGGGTGATCTCGGACAGCGGGTTGTTCTGGTCCATGAACTGCGAGAGCTGGCTGGAACCGAAGAACTCCTTGACCGCGGCCGCGACTGGCTTGGCGTTGATCAGGTCCTGAGGCATCAGGCCTTCGCTTTCGGCCATCGACAGACGTTCCTTGACCGCACGCTCTACGCGCACCAGGCCAACACGGAACTGGTTCTCGGCCATTTCGCCGACGCAACGCACGCGACGGTTACCGAGGTGGTCGATGTCATCGACGATACCTTTACCGTTGCGGATGTCGACCAGAGTCTTCAGTACGGCAACGATATCGTCCTTGCTCAGCACGCCCGAACCTTCGATCTCGGTACGACCGATACGACGGTTGAACTTCATGCGGCCTACAGCGGACAGATCGTAGCGCTCAGGGCTGAAGAACAGGTTGTTGAACAGGGTCTCGGCAGCATCCTTGGTAGGTGGCTCGCCAGGTCGCATCATCCGATAGATTTCGACCAGGGCTTCCAGCTGATTGCTGGTGGAGTCGATCTTCAGGGTATCGGAGATGAACGGACCGCAGTCGATGTCGTTGGTGTACAACGTTTCGATGCGCACGACCTGGCCCTTGACGACTTTCGCCAGGATGTCGGTGGTCAGTTCGGTGTTGCATTCAGCCAGGATTTCGCCGGTAGCCGGGTGCACGATCGCCTTGGCAGTAGTACGGCCAAGAACGTAGTCGATAGGCACGGCCAGCGTCTTGATGTTGGCTTTTTCGATCTGGTTGATGTGGCGAGCCGTGATCCGACGGCCAGCCTCGACGATGACCTTGCCAGCGGTATCGAGGATATCCAGAGCAGCGATTTCACCACGCAGGCGCTGAGGCACCAGCTCCAGGTTGAGGGTTTCGCCCTCTACGTGGAATACGTTGGTGGTATAGAAGGAGTCCAGGACTTCTTCAGTGGTGTAGCCCAACGCGCGCAACAGTACCGAGGCAGGCAGCTTGCGACGACGGTCGATCCGGACGAATACACAGTCTTTCGGATCGAACTCGAAGTCCAGCCACGAACCGCGGTAAGGAATGATGCGAGCGGAGTACAGCAGCTTGCCCGAGCTGTGCGTCTTGCCACGGTCGTGGTCGAAGAACACGCCAGGGGAACGGTGCAGCTGGGAAACAATCACACGCTCGGTACCGTTGATTACGAAGGTACCGTTCTCAGTCATCAATGGGATTTCGCCCATGTAGACTTCTTGCTCTTTGATGTCCTTGATCGCTTTGTTCGACGATTCTTTGTCGAAAATGATCAGGCGCACTTTTACTCGCAACGGGACCGCAAAGGTCACGCCACGCAGGACACATTCTTTGACATCAAAGGCCGGTTCGCCCAGACGATAGCCAACGTACTCCAAGGCGGCGTTGCCGGAGTAGCTGATGATCGGGAAAACAGATTTGAAGGCCGCATGCAGGCCCACGTCGCGGAACTGATCCTTGTTCGCTCCCGCCTGCAAGAATTCACGATACGAATCCAGCTGGATGGCCAGGAGGTAAGGCACATCCATGACGTCCGGCAACTTGCTAAAGTCCTTGCGGATACGTTTTTTCTCAGTGTATGAGTAAGCCATCAGCGTTCCCCAGCTTGGTCACCTGCTTGTTTGGCCCCTCCCGACGGAGCAGCCAGAAAATCTTGCAAACCCCATGGTTTGCCCACCCCTCGAGGTGGTTACAGCGCGTTACTGACACCGACCCAGTCGGCTGGCAGTAACGGAAAAAGGCCGGTGGCATGAGCCACCAGCCATCAGCCTTTCGCTTGACGCTCGGGCTGGAGACGCAAGGTCGAGTTACTTGACTTCGACTTTGGCGCCTGCTTCTTCCAGAGCAGCCTTGATCTTGTCGGCTTCTTCTTTCGAAGCGCCTTCTTTGACCATGCCCAGGTCATCAACGACAGCCTTGGCTTCTTTCAGGCCCAGACCGGTGATTTCACGTACAGCTTTGATGACGTTTACTTTCTTCTCGCCCGACTCAACCAGTTTAACGTTGAATTCAGTTTGCTCTTCAACGACAGCGGCAGCAGCAGCTGGGCCGGCCGAAGCAGCAGCGGCGCTAACGCCGAATTTTTCTTCGAAAGCTTTGATCAGCTCAACAACCTGCAGAACCGACATTTCAGCTACGGCGTTGAGGATATCGTCTTGGGAGATAGACATTGCTGTAATTCCTGAATTGGGGGACGGCCTATGGGGCCATCTAAATAAACAAAAATACGCGAGGGAGACTGCTCAGCCTTAGGCTGCGGCAGCTTCTTTTTGCTCGCGAACTGCGGCCAGAGTACGAGCCAACTTGCTGGTAGCGCCTTGAATCACGCTCATCAGCTGAGAAATAGCTTCGTTACGGGTCGGCAGTGTTGCCAGTACGTCGATTTCGTTTGCTGCGAGGAACTTGCCCTCGAACGCAGCTGCCTTGATCTCGAACTTGTCCTGACCTTTCGCGAATTCCTTGAACAGACGGGCAGCAGCGCCAGGATGTTCGTTGGAGAAAGCGATCAAGGTCGGGCCGGTGAACACGTCGTTGAGGACACTGTATTGAGTGTCGGCAACAGCGCGCTTGAGCAGGGTGTTACGTACAACACGTACGTAAACGCCAGCTTCACGAGCCTCTTTACGGAGTCCGGTCATTGCGCCTACTGTAACGCCACGGGCATCAGCCACAACAGCGGACAGAGCGACTTTGGCAGCCTCGTTGACTTCAGCGACGATGGCCTTCTTGTCTTCGAGATAAATTGCCACGGGTTAACTCCTGCTTGTTACCGTTTCATCTGGCCGAGGCCGGATGTCGTTTTGGTGTCTGATTCGGTAAGGAACCGGGAGCACCATCTGCGTAGGCTTGTGTTTTAAGACTCGCGTCGCCTACGGTCTTGGATAGCCCCCGCCAGGCAGGGACCCCAATCTTTCATGTTGCCAGGGCAGTAACCCGCCCCGACAAGCAGTGTTACGCAGTCAGCGAGCTCTGATCGATAACCAGACCTGGGCCCATAGTGGTGCTCAGGGTAACGCGCTTGACATAGATACCTTTCGAAGAAGCTGGCTTGATACGCTTCAGATCAGCGATCAGGGCTTCAACGTTTTCCTTCAGCTTGACGGCGTCGAAACCGACTTTGCCAACGGAAGTGTGGATGATGCCGTTCTTGTCGGTGCGATAACGAACCTGACCAGCCTTCGCGTTCTTGACCGCGGTGGCGACGTCTGGGGTTACGGTGCCGACTTTAGGGTTAGGCATCAGGCCACGCGGACCGAGGATCTGACCCAGTTGACCTACAACACGCATCGCGTCCGGGGAGGCGATAACGACGTCGTAGTTCAGGTCGCCGCCTTTCATTTCGGCAGCCAGGTCGTCCATGCCAACGCGATCGGCGCCGGCAGCCAGAGCTGCTTCAGCAGCTGGGCCCTGGGTGAAAACAGCAACGCGTACGGTCTTGCCAGTGCCGTGTGGCAGCACAGTAGCGCTACGAACGACCTGGTCGGATTTACGCGGGTCAACGCCCAGGTTCACGGCGATGTCGAAAGACTCGCTGAACTTGACGGTCGACAGCTCAGCCAGCAGGCCGGCGGCTTCTTCGAAGTTGTAGAACTTGCCAGCTTCGATTTTGGAAGCAATAGCTTTTTGGCGCTTAGTCAGCTTAGCCATTACACACCCTCCACGTTGAGGCCCATGCTGCGAGCAGAACCGGCGATAGTACGCACGGCAGCATCCAGGTCAGCAGCAGTCAGATCAGCCTTTTTAGCGTTGGCGATATCTTCCAGCTGAGCACGGGTGACGGTGCCAACTTTAACGGTGTTCGGACGTGCAGAACCGCTGGTCAGGCCAGCTGCTTTCTTCAACAGAACCGAAGCAGGGGTGCTTTTGGTTTCAAAGGTGAAGCTACGGTCGCTGTAGACAGTGATGATCACTGGGGTCGGCAGGCCGGCTTCTTGACCCAGGGTACGGGCGTTGAAGGCCTTGCAGAACTCCATGATGTTCACGC
Organism: Pseudomonas baltica; assembly: GCF_031880315.1. NCBI lineage: Bacteria > Pseudomonadati > Pseudomonadota > Gammaproteobacteria > Pseudomonadales > Pseudomonadaceae > Pseudomonas > Pseudomonas baltica. The sequence continues at coordinate 2,898,180 of NZ_CP134771.1, forward strand.
CATGTTGACCCAGAGCCGGGCCGACGGGCGGGCTTGGGTTGGCCTGGCCGGCCTTTACTTGCAGCTTGATGTAAGCCGTGATTTTCTTAGCCATGAGCTACTCCACTATTGGGTACAGGCGCCTTGCGGCTCCCCAGTTGCTTGCGTTTTATCCCAGAGACGACAAAACCCCGCAGCTTACGCCTGCGGGGCATGGGATCCGTTTCCAATCAGACCTTTTCGACCTGACTGAACTCGAGCTCTACCGGAGTAGAGCGACCGAAAATGAGCACCGCCACTTGGATCCGGCTCTTTTCGTAGTTAACTTCTTCGACAGTGCCGTTGAAATCAGCGAACGGACCATCGGTGACACGAACCACTTCACCCGGCTCGAACAGCGTCTTGGGCTTCGGCTTGTCGCTGCCATCGGCAACGCGACGAAGGATAGCTTCTGCTTCCTTGTCAGTGATCGGTGCAGGCTTATCCGCAGTACCGCCGATGAAACCCATCACCCGAGGAGTATCCTTGACCAAGTGCCAAGTACCCTCGTTCATATCCATCTGCACCAGCACGTAACCTGGGAAGAACTTGCGCTCGCTTTTGCGCTTCTGGCCATTACGCATTTCCACCACTTCTTCAGTGGGGACCAGAATTTCGCCAAAGCCGTCTTCCATGCCAGCCAGCTTTACACGCTCTACCAAAGAGCGCATAACATGCTTCTCGTAACCCGAGTAAGCATGCACAACGTACCAACGCTTAGCCACGGGACACCCTTAGCCTACAATCAGGGAAACAAGCCAGCCGAGCAGGGAATCTAGCCCCCACAACAGCAAAGCCATGACCAGAACGACCGCCACTACAATCAGTGTGGTCTGCGTAGTCTCTTGGCGGGTAGGCCAAACGACTTTACGAATCTCGCCGCGAGCTTCCTTCGCCAGGACAAAGAACGACTTGCCTTTAGCTGTTTGCAAGGCCGTGAAGGCAGCAACAGCAGCAATGACGATCAGAGCCAGAACGCGATACAGGATTGGCGATGCGGAGAAATACTGATTTCCGACAACACCTACCACCACCAAAGCGACCACAACAAGCCACTTGAGCAGATCGAAGCGAGAGTCTTGGGCTTCAGCCTTGGGAGTCATCTAGGAGGATCCTGTGAAAAGAAAGCCAGACACGTTGAGTGAATCTGGCAGGTCAGGAGGGAATCGAACCCCCAACCTACGGTTTTGGAGACCGTCGCTCTGCCAATTGAGCTACTGACCTAAAACAAAATCAGGCCGACCATTATGCAGGCCTGAAGAACGCTTTACAACTGCTTTCGACAACCTTCGCGTACAACCACCGTCAGCAAGACCAACAGCAACCACGAACCTCGAAACGGGGATCATCTCTATCCACAGAGACAACCCAACCATTAAAACAAAGGCGGATATTTACATATCCGCCTTGTAAAATGGAGCTCTTGAGCGGATTTGAACCGCTGACCTCACCCTTACCAAGGGTGTGCTCTACCAACTGAGCTACAAGAGCAAAACACTGTGCATTAGCAGCAAACATGGAGCGGGTAGCGGGAATCGAACCCGCATCATCAGCTTGGAAGGCTGAGGTTCTACCACTAAACTATACCCGCGAGATTTACTACTCTCGCTAAAAATGGTGGAGGGAGAAGGATTCGAACCTTCGAAGTCGTAGACGTCAGATTTACAGTCTGATCCCTTTGGCCGCTCGGGAACCCCTCCTATTTCGTGGCGGCATTTTCAACTCTTGCCACCACCCTGTCAAGCTTTTTCTCAATTAAATCTTGAGGTTAGCGATTCCGACAGTGCTTTCACAAGGCTCGTACTAGACGCTATCCCTGTGAAGCGGGCGCCATTCTATGCAAACTATTCGGCGGTTGCAATGCCTTCACACGGCATTATTTGATGTTTTGAGTTATTGAATTCGCGAGAGAGCCCGCTCAGAGCCGATTCATCCAGCAAACGCTGGCTTTTCGCATCAATTCGCAGCCAGTGCACGGCGCCCTGATCGCCATTTATCACTTGCGCCTGCGCCTTCACGCCCATCTGAGCCAAACGCTGCTCAAGAGGCAACAAGGCTTCGAGTTGCGGGTATCCGCCTACATAAAGGCAATCTCTTGCGCCCGGAACAGGAGCCAGTGCTTGTGTCGGAGCCGGCGCGCCTCGATCGGTCTCGCTGAGGAGGCGAATGTCCTGCTGGTTACCTTTGTACAAGGACAATGCGCGGATCTCGACAGGCTGTTGGGGCGCCTCCTGCTGATGCCACCCGGCATAAAACACATTCAGTACCAATAACAGCAGGAACAACCAGCGCATAGTCACCTCACGGCAAAGGACAGGCCATGGCCAGGCCGATGAATACAAGGTCAGGCACAACCTGAGCGGTGGGCGCCACTTCGCGCACCAGCTCGGCGTCGCCACCGGTGAGGAAGACGCGGACATCTTCCCCCAGTTGCGAACGAGCCTGCTCGACCTGGGTCAGCACGAAGCCACGCAGCATCAGGGTGCATCCACGCTCTACAGCTTCGACAGTATTTCTTCCGGGCGACATCTCGCTCACCGCCTTTTCCGCGGACAGATCGTCATAGCGAATGCGCCGAGTATGGGTACGGAGCTGACCGCGCATCAACGGCATTCCAGGGCAGATGAAACCGCCCAGGTGCTCGCCGGCCGCAGTCACGAAATCAGAGGTTGCGGCAGTTCCCAAGTCAATGACCACACACGCGGACTGCGCCAGATGAAACGCCCCCAGCACCGCCAGCCAGCGATCGAGCCCCAGGCGCTGGTACTCTTCATAGCCGTTGCGAACGCCGCCCAGCTCCTTGGCGGGCACAGCGCACACCGCTTGCACGGCAAAACCGCGAGCAATGGCTTCGACGAGCTTCGCGGTCTCTTCCTCGGTACGGACGCTGACCAGCCGGCAATGCGCCAGGGTCCCCCCTTGGACCGCAGCTACAGCATCAAGCAGGTCCTGATCGGACCCTACCACACCGCCTGCGACTACCTGCGCACCGCTGATTCGGGTGATACGCCACTTGATAAAGCTGTTACCGCAGTCGAGCTCAAGAATCATCACGCAACCTCAGGCTTAGCTCGCCACCGCTGTAGATCTTTTCTTCGTTGCCCACTTTCAAGCGTAGCGCGCCTTGGGCATCCACTCCCAGGACTGTACCTTCTATGATGGTACTTCCCGCAACGAGAGACGCCGCCTTACCCTGCCACAAGTGATATTGCTCCCACTCCCCTTTGAGCGCATTGAAGCCACCGCTACGATGGCGCGCAAGCAGCGGTCGCAGGTTGTTGTTGAGGGATGCTGCCAGGGTGTTTCTGTCGACCGCCTTGCCTGTCTGCAGCTGCATGGAAGTCCATTGCTGATCGACCTCATGACTCGCCTGCATGTTGACGTTGATACCCACCCCGATCACCACATGACAGACATCGGCAGGGTCGCCCACCAGCTCTAGCAGGATCCCGGCAATCTTCTGTCGCCCGACCAGAACATCATTGGGCCATTTAAGCCCTGCGGTGGATACACCTGACTCACGCAAGGCATGCATCACGGCGAGACCGACCACCAGACTCAGCCCCTCGATCTGGCGCATGCCACCATCGATACGCAAGACCAGACTGTAATAGAGGTTCTGTGCAAACGGACTGATCCATTTGCGGCCACGCCGACCTCTCCCCGCCGTTTGCCGCTCTGCCGTTACCAGGAAGGGCGCATGCGCACCTGCCTCGATCATGCGCAGGGCTTCGGCGTTAGTGGAGTCGATGCTGTCGTGTACATGCACCTGCCAGCGATCATCCGTCGTCGCAGCGACAATAGCCTCAGCGTCGAGGAACGAAAGAGGACTGGCAAGCTGATAGCCGCGGCCGCGCACCTTGTGGATCGATACGCCGAACTCAGCTTCCAATTGCTGCAGCTGTTTCCATATGGCGCTACGGCTCACCCCCAGGGTGGCCCCTAGCGCTTGCCCGGAATGGAATCGACCATCCTTGAGGAGTTTCAACAACGTCAGCATGCCAATCTCGCCTCACAATGAGGCAGGCATGATAGCCATGCACATGACAGTTGCATAGAAAACCGCAGACAAAGTGTGCGGTAACTGAACTGAAGCTTCGCGCTGTAGTGGTCTAATGAAACCGGACACCCATTTAGGCGAGAATGCTCGCCACAGAGAGGTGTCTGATGACCAAGCAACGTCGTACCTTTACCCCTGAGTTCAAGCGCGAGGCGGCGTGCCTGGTGCTCGACCAAGGCTACAGTCATACCGAAGCAGCCCGTTCGCTTGGGCTTTTTGTTGAGTCGGCCTTGCGTCGTTGGGTGAACCAGCTCCAGCAAGAACGTGGCGGTGTTACTCCGACCAGCAAAGCCCTGACGCCTGAGCAGCAAAAAATCCAGGAACTCGAAGCCCGCATCAATCGGCTGGAACGGGAAAAATCCATCTTAAAAAAGGCCACCGCGCTCTTGATGGCCGAGGAACACGAGCGTTCGCGTTAATCGATCAACTGCGGGCTCAAGAGCCGATTGATCTGTTGTGCTCGGTATTTGAAGTAACCCGATCGTGCTACTACGCGTACTGCCGGAAACGTCGGTATCCAGATGCCGAACGGGTGGTTTTGCGCAGCCGCGTGAACGAGCTGTTTACGCAAAGCCGAAGCGCTGCGGGCAGTCGAAGCATCATGCTGATGATGAAAGAGGACGGCATGCAAATCGGGCGATTCAAGGTACGTAAGTTGATGCGCGAGCTGAACTTGATCAGCAAACAACCGGGCTCCCATGCCTACAAGAAGGCCACCGTGGAGCGACCTGATATCCCGAACGTACTTGATCGTGAGTTCAGCGTGGAATCCCCGAACAAGGTCTGGTGCAGTGACATCACGTACGTTTGGGCCGAAGGTCGATGGCACTATCTAGCGGCCGTAATCGATCTTTATGCGCGCCGGGTTGTGGGCTGGGCGTTCTCAGCCAAGCCCGACGCCGACCTGGTGATCAAAGCGCTGGACATGGCCTATGAGCAGCGTGGCCGGCCTCAAAATGTGCTGTTTCACAGCGATCAGGGCAGCCAATACGGCAGCCGGAGTTTCCGCCAGAGACTATGGCGATACCGCTTCACACAGAGCATGAGTCGTCGCGGCAACTGCCACGATAACGCGCCAATGGAGCGGCTATTTCGCAGCCTGAAAACTGAATGGATACCGACGGTGGGCTACATGAGCGCTTCGCTGGCGCAACAGGATATTGGCCGGTTCCTGATGGACCGGTACAACTGGCGGCGACCGCATCAGTTCAACGAAGGGCTAGCGCCTGCGGTCGCTGAGGAAAAACTCAATTCACTGTCCGGGATCAGTTGACCACTACACGCGGGCAGGGCCTACCCCACAGTTGCGTGACGCAGGTGCTGTGCATACTGTGGGAGCAAGGCTTGCCCGCGAAGCTGTTGATTTTGCCAGGCACCACAAAGACAAAACCCCCACCTGCCTTCGCAGATGGGGGTTTCGGAATTGAATCTTGACGATGACCTACTCTCACATGGGGAAACCCCACACTACCATCGGCGATGCATCGTTTCACTGCTGAGTTCGGGATGGGATCAGGTGGTTCCAATGCTCTATGGTCGTCAAGAAATTCTGTTTGCCAGCAGACCGTTTGGGCGGTCTTCCAGCGAATCGGGTATGTGATAATTTGTGGGTGTCGCTTCAGAGTCGACGAACTTTCGGTTCGTGTCATCTCCACAGTCACCGCAATCTGATGCTCTTTCGAGTCGCAAATTGCTTGGGTGTTATATGGTCAAGCCTCACGGGCAATTAGTATTGGTTAGCTCAACGCCTCACAGCGCTTACACACCCAACCTATCAACGTCGTAGTCTTCGACGGCCCTTTAGGGAACTCAAGGTTCCAGTGAGATCTCATCTTGAGGCAAGTTTCCCGCTTAGATGCTTTCAGCGGTTATCTTTCCCGAACATAGCTACCCGGCAATGCCACTGGCGTGACAACCGGAACACCAGAGGTTCGTCCACTCCGGTCCTCTCGTACTAGGAGCAGCCCCTCTCAAATCTCAAACGTCCACGGCAGATAGGGACCGAACTGTCTCACGACGTTCTAAACCCAGCTCGCGTACCACTTTAAATGGCGAACAGCCATACCCTTGGGACCGGCTTCAGCCCCAGGATGTGATGAGCCGACATCGAGGTGCCAAACACCGCCGTCGATATGAACTCTTGGGCGGTATCAGCCTGTTATCCCCGGAGTACCTTTTATCCGTTGAGCGATGGCCCTTCCATACAGAACCACCGGATCACTAAGACCTACTTTCGTACCTGCTCGACGTGTCTGTCTCGCAGTCAAGCGCGCTTTTGCCTTTATACTCTACGACCGATTTCCGACCGGTCTGAGCGCACCTTCGTACTCCTCCGTTACTCTTTAGGAGGAGACCGCCCCAGTCAAACTACCCACCATACACTGTCCTCGATCCGGATAACGGACCTGAGTTAGAACCTCAAAGTTGCCAGGGTGGTATTTCAAGGTTGGCTCCACAAGAACTGGCGTCCTCGCTTCAAAGCCTCCCACCTATCCTACACAAGCAAATTCAAAGTCCAGTGCAAAGCTATAGTAAAGGTTCACGGGGTCTTTCCGTCTAGCCGCGGATACACTGCATCTTCACAGCGATTTCAATTTCACTGAGTCTCGGGTGGAGACAGCGCCGCCATCGTTACGCCATTCGTGCAGGTCGGAACTTACCCGACAAGGAATTTCGCTACCTTAGGACCGTTATAGTTACGGCCGCCGTTTACCGGGGCTTCGATCAAGAGCTTCGCGTGAGCTAACCCCATCAATTAACCTTCCGGCACCGGGCAGGCGTCACACCCTATACGTCCACTTTCGTGTTTGCAGAGTGCTGTGTTTTTAATAAACAGTCGCAGCGGCCTGGTATCTTCGACCGGCATGAGCTTACGGAGCAAGTCCTTCACCCTCACCGGCGCACCTTCTCCCGAAGTTACGGTGCCATTTTGCCTAGTTCCTTCACCCGAGTTCTCTCAAGCGCCTTGGTATTCTCTACCCAACCACCTGTGTCGGTTTGGGGTACGGTTCCTGGTTACCTGAAGCTTAGAAGCTTTTCTTGGAAGCATGGCATCAACCACTTCGCGCTCTAATGAGCACTCGTCATCAGCTCTCGGCCTTAAGATCCCGGATTTACCTAAGATCTCAGCCTACCACCTTAAACTTGGACAACCAACGCCAAGCTGGCCTAGCCTTCTCCGTCCCTCCATCGCAGTAACCAGAAGTACAGGAATATTAACCTGTTTTCCATCGACTACGCTTTTCAGCCTCGCCTTAGGGACCGACTAACCCTGCGTCGATTAACGTTGCGCAGGAAACCTTGGTCTTTCGGCGTGGGTGTTTTTCACACCCATTGTCGTTACTCATGTCAGCATTCGCACTTCTGATACCTCCAGCAAGCTTCTCAACTCACCTTCACAGGCTTACAGAACGCTCCTCTACCGCATCACCAGAAGGTGATACCCGTAGCTTCGGTACCTGGTTTGAGCCCCGTTACATCTTCCGCGCAGGCCGACTCGACTAGTGAGCTATTACGCTTTCTTTAAAGGGTGGCTGCTTCTAAGCCAACCTCCTAGCTGTCTAAGCCTTCCCACATCGTTTCCCACTTAACCAGGATTTTGGGACCTTAGCTGACGGTCTGGGTTGTTTCCCTTTTCACGACGGACGTTAGCACCCGCCGTGTGTCTCCCATGCTCGGCACTTGTAGGTATTCGGAGTTTGCATCGGTTTGGTAAGTCGGGATGACCCCCTAGCCGAAACAGTGCTCTACCCCCTACAGTGATACATGAGGCGCTACCTAAATAGCTTTCGAGGAGAACCAGCTATCTCCGAGCTTGATTAGCCTTTCACTCCGATCCACAGGTCATCCGCTAACTTTTCAACGGTAGTCGGTTCGGTCCTCCAGTTAGTGTTACCCAACCTTCAACCTGCCCATGGATAGATCGCCCGGTTTCGGGTCTATTCCCAGCGACTAAACGCGCTATTAACACTCGCTTTCGCTACGCCTCCCCTATTCGGTTAAGCTCGCCACTGAAAATAAGTCGCTGACCCATTATACAAAAGGTACGCAGTCACAGAACAAAGTCTGCTCCCACTGCTTGTACGCATACGGTTTCAGGATCTATTTCACTCCCCTCTCCGGGGTTCTTTTCGCCTTTCCCTCACGGTACTAGTTCACTATCGGTCAGTCAGTAGTATTTAGCCTTGGAGGATGGTCCCCCCATATTCAGACAAGGTTTCTCGTGCCCCGTCCTACTCGATTTCATGACCAAGAGATTTTCGCGTACAGGGCTATCACCCACTATGGCCGCACTTTCCAGAGCGTTCCGCTAATCTCAAAGCCACTTAAGGGCTGGTCCCCGTTCGCTCGCCACTACTAAGGGAATCTCGGTTGATTTCTTTTCCTCAGGGTACTTAGATGTTTCAGTTCCCCTGGTTCGCTTCCAGCACCTATGTATTCAGTGCAGGATAACTGTCTTATGACAGCTGGGTTCCCCCATTCAGACATCTCCGGATCACAGTCTGTTTGCCGACTTCCCGAAGCTTTTCGCAGGCTACCACGTCTTTCATCGCCTCTGACTGCCAAGGCATCCACCGTATGCGCTTCTTCACTTGACCATATAACCCCAAGCAATCTGGTTATACTGTGAAGACGACATTCGCCGAAAATTCGCAAAACTCTTAAGAGTCACTCACAAATTTTACCTTAGCCTGAATGAACACCAGTGAAAGTGTCATCCAGTCTATCTTTCTATCACATACCCAAATTTTTAAAGAACGATTCTGAAAAAGATCAGAAATCAACACTCAACCATCAATTGATGGAGTGCTCATTTCTAAGCTTTGGCAACGAAGCAGTAAGTGGTGGAGCCAAACGGGATCGAACCGTTGACCTCCTGCGTGCAAGGCAGGCGCTCTCCCAGCTGAGCTATGGCCCCGTATTTCTACAGGCGTTTCCCACACAAAATTGGTGGGTCTGGGCAGATTCGAACTGCCGACCTCACCCTTATCAGGGGTGCGCTCTAACCAACTGAGCTACAGACCCAATTTCGGGCTGCTTCTATCGTCTTCTTCAATGAATCAAGCAATTCGTGTGGGAGCTCATGAGACAGCTGATGTCGTCGATTAAGGAGGTGATCCAGCCGCAGGTTCCCCTACGGCTACCTTGTTACGACTTCACCCCAGTCATGAATCACACCGTGGTAACCGTCCTCCCGAAGGTTAGACTAGCTACTTCTGGTGCAACCCACTCCCATGGTGTGA